>CAYPET010000004.1:0-108216 GCA_964409905.1 uncultured Chitinophagaceae bacterium
AGTAATGATGTGCAAGAGTATGTTAGTAATTGTCTTGTATCAGGCAAAGCCATTGATAAAGAACAAGAGCATCAATTATATGGCTACTGCAGAGGGAATTGGATGATATATGCTACAATGCCCTACGCCATCAGTGGTGAGATAATGGAGGAAATACAAGATTTGCTTTCAGCCGAAACCAAGCAAGCGATGGACGATTTTATGGATCAGTATCTGATTCCGGACGATTTGCGTGATTTATTAAAAGGGAGGCCTGTATTATTATAAATTGTTATGAAGCCCCTAGCAGAAAGACAACGCCCACAAACGTTGGCCGATATAATCGGTCAAGAGCATATAACAGGTAAGGATAGTGTACTGGCTAAGGCCATACAAAATAATCAGTTGCATTCCATGATATTATGGGGTCCGCCCGGTACTGGCAAAACCAGTATAGCCAACGTTATAGCTCAGTCTTTGGATGTGCCTTTCTTTCAGCTGAGTGCTGTTTCGGCTGGGGTAAAAGATGTGCGAGAAATTTTGAAGACGGCCGAAAAATTAGATGCGTGTATTCTTTTTATCGATGAAATTCATCGATTCAATAAAAGCCAGCAAGATGCATTGCTCCACGCAGTGGAGAAGGGTATCATCGCGCTGATAGGTGCTACAACAGAAAACCCCAGTTTTGAGGTGAATGCAGCATTGCTCAGTCGTTGTCAGGTGTTTGTACTAAAGGCTTTGGGTAAAGATGAGTTGGAGGCGGTATTGGATAAAGCCATTGCTACCGATGAAGAATTACAAAAATTACATATACAACTTGAAGAAACAGAAGCATTATTACGATTGTCAGGCGGGGATGCGCGCAAGCTATTAAACGTGCTTGAACTTGTATTATCGCAAACGGATAATGTCGGAGAAATAAGCATTACGAATGAATTGGTCAGCAAAACTGTTAACCAAAAAATGGCGCTATATGATAAAACAGGTGAGCAACACTATGATATTATTTCGGCATTTATCAAAAGTATGCGTGGTAGCGATCCAAATGCGGCTGTTTATTATCTGGCCAGAATGATTCAATGTGGCGAAGACGTTAAATTCATCGCGCGCAGAATGATCATTTTTGCGAGCGAAGATATTGGCAACGCCAACCCAAATGCGCTACTGCTGGCTAATACCACTTTTGATGCCGTTAGTAAAATAGGTTATCCCGAGGCGCGTATCATACTTAGTCAATGCGCGGTTTATCTCGCATCTTCCGTAAAAAGCAATGCCAGTTATCAAGCCATTGAAAAAGCCATAGCAACAGTACGTCAAACCGGTGATTTGTCTGTGCCATTGCACATACGGAATGCGCCAACAAAACTGATGAAAGACCTGAATTACGGTAAAGGTTATCAGTATGACCACAATGCTGAAAAAAGTTTTTCAGGCCAGGAGTTGTTGCCGGAAGATATTAGTGGCACAACCTTTTATGAACCCGGAGAGAATACCGCGGAAAGCAAAACGCGCGAAAGACTTCGCGCGCTTTGGAAAGATAAATACGGTTATTGATTACAAGCGAATGCCCAATCGAATTGAGGGCAGTCGAATACTTGGTGAGTTAAAACGTGATTCTAAATTGATAATGTCATTATTTATTTCTACAATGCGCAGCAAGTCACTTGCCACAGGCAATTCAGTATTGATAAAATCTACAGCTGCACTGGTATTGCTTTGAATGCCTTGTGTAATCGGCGATCCTGTAGTTGCATTGATTTTTATACTGCCAATGTTTGAGCTATATTGTAGGCCAAAAAGTAATACATCTAATGAAATTGTTTTGGTAAGGAAGGTTTGAAAGCCAAGACTCAAACCAATGCTAGCCGTGTTCATTTCTACATTTACATCATAATTATAGAATGTGGCACTTGGGCTGTCAGTATACAAAAATTTGTTTCCGTAATCATAGGCGCGGTATTTAAAAAACAATCCACTATAAAAGCCACGCGGTGCGTTTCCATAATAAAATCTCACCTCAGGCATAATGTAATAGCGCGAAACCTCGGCGCCTTCAAGACCAAAATTTCCGCTGGGAAATAGTGCTGAAATGGTATCACCCAAGCCTGGAGCACCACTCACCACCTGGTCATATAGTAAATCCAAGTCTAAGAAATCGCCGGAATTCGTTGTTGGTACTTGATATAGCCCATCGACACTAAAAGTGATTTTATCAGTAAGTACGCGTTCATAGCCGAGCCCAATTTTCAATGCCGGCAACCCATCCAAACGAATCTTGAAAATACCTTTACTAGGATTGTCATTGCTTCCACCTCCTGGCCTTAACCAACCGTCGCCATTAAAAACATAGCTAAAAGCACCGCTTCCGTTGTAATCATTCTGGGCAAATGCCGAACACGAAAGAACCAAAAGCGTTACGATACCAAGTATTTTTTTCATGATGCTGTAATGTAGCTCCGAAGGTAACAATTCTTTATTAAAAATTACAGCCCAAGCATAAAACCCCTGCGTTAGAATTTATATACAAAATTGAGCCCCAGACCGCGTAGGCCTATTGTGCTAAATTGGGTATCCATATTAAATCCGCTGCTATTGACATTGTAATCTAACTTAACCGTAGGAAAATCTTCTTCAAAATTTTGGAATCGTTGAATGAATTCACTTTGCTCGCTTTGCGATAGTGGTTGGCTGGCATTCCAGTCTAGTTTGAAGACATTTGAACCAAAATGCCCTCCGATAATAAATACATCCAACGAAATATTTGAGCTGATATAGACATTCGTACCAATCATCAAGCCTCCTACCATGGCGTTGATATTCCCCCCAAATACATCTGTTCGAAGATTATTGGCCGCATCGCGATATTGAAATCCAACTTCAAAAGGAGTACGTCGTAGCCTGAAATATGGTGCAATGTAGAATCCCCGCATGGCTTCTTTGACATAATAGCGTACTTCGGGAGTGATAGCTAATGATGAATAGCGCACATCAGTAAAGATTACATCAGTATTGTTATTTTGATTATCCAGGCTGCCAGCCCCGGCAAGATTAATATTAGGGCGTACCCGCAAACCCATACAGGCCGTAAAGTGTTTGCCAATTATACGCTCGTATTGTAAGGCGACGTGCCCTAGCAATAATGAGCTTGTATTGATTTTGATGCCATTTTGTGCTTGATGGTTTGAGTCGGCTTGAGCAAAAAGTTTGGTGGATACAAATACTGCCAGCAAAAGGGGGATGAATTTTTTCATGGGAAATTTATCACCAAAGATAAAAGCATTTTTAACGACTTCTGATACCAAAAGCTTGATAGATATATTGCTGTGCTTTTTCGCGAATATTAAGCTTTGCCAATTTATTAAAACGCGACGAGGGGAAGGTGCGATTGCTCAGGAAAATGAATTGAATATTATGTGTTGGGTCAGCCCAAACGCAGGTGCCGGTAAAGCCAGTATGGCCAAAAGTACTTAGCGAACAATTGGTAGCGGTCGGTTGAGAGCGATCGAGTTGCGGCTCGGGTTTATCAAAGCCTAATGCCCGACGGCTAATAAAGGAATTTTTTGCCGTGAATAATTCTACAGTAGATGCCTCCAAATAACGTTTTCCGTTATAAACGCCTCCATTTAATAACATTTGCATCAGAATACTAATGTCTTGTGCTGTAGAAAATAATCCGGCATGACCGCTTACTCCGCCAAACATAGCTGCGCCCATATCGTGAACGTAGCCTTGTACTTTTTTATGTCGGAAGTAATCATCCAATTCTGTAGGTGCAATTGGCTTGTTATTCATGATTTGCCTTGGGTTAAATTTGGTATCCAACATACCCAAAGGCTGATAGAAGTTTCGGTATACATACTGATCCAGCGACATGCCGGCGACCCGTTCTACAACTTTTTGCAAAAAAATGAAATCCAGGTCGCTGTATTTGTAACGTCCTAGATTAGTAAGGTCACTATCGTAAATTCGCTTCCACATTGTATCAACCCAATGGCGATTCATGTACAAACCATTGGCCACTTTAATGCTGTATAAGGCGCTGGGGTTTGTTTGATATATAGTAGGATTTGGGTAGCCGTTTTCGTCAATTGTTTCCTTGTAAAATGGTATCCAGGCATGCAGGCCAGCCTGATGCAGTAGTAAGTTTTTTATGAGTACGTGCTCTTTATTCGTGCCCCGCGCTTTGGGCAGATAAGTGCCTAGTGTAGCGTCTAAATCTATCTTGCCTTGTTCATATAACTTCATTACGGCAATGGTTGTAGCTGCTATTTTGGTGACTGATGCCAAATCATAAATGGTATTAGCCGTTACCGGTACATTATTACTATAGGTTAGGTGACCAAAGGATCGATCATAAAAAACCTTGCCGTCCTTTAGCGCCATAATTCTGC
Organism: uncultured Chitinophagaceae bacterium; assembly: GCA_964409905.1. GTDB lineage: Bacteria > Bacteroidota > Bacteroidia > Chitinophagales > Chitinophagaceae > JAGNRR01. The sequence continues at coordinate 4,371 of CAYPET010000004.1, forward strand.
AACCCGGAAAGACCTTTTGAGCTATGGCTTGCTGAATAAGGTCATCTACCTTGTTGATGAATTCTTCTTTTGCGCCTACCGCCATTGGGCTTACACAACATGTGACCATAACTGATGGAGTGGATACGCTGGGTAATAACACTTCATTGTTTCGTTCGCGATATTTTTTAGCGAGTTCTGAATTGTTATCAAGGGTATATACGCGTTTGCCAGAAGCATCTATTTTTGGTTCACCTAAAATGTTGGTGGACCGTACAATACCATCCCCGGCTTTATAATGATGATTGCTGCTGATGGGCAGTTTGCCATAGGTACCAAGTTCGCCGTTTAGTATCTGAATTGCTACTTCTATTGTTTCCGGCTGCTCATCATAACAAACCAAGAAACCCGCATCATTATCAATGTAAGAAATTGCATAGGGATTTCCGAATAAAACGGTGATGGCATTTTTGTTGTAACCAAATTCTTTAATTGCCTTCTGCTCTCCAAAATCTAAACCGTAATTCCGCGTGGCATATCGGTTCAAATCATGTACACCTATTACAACGGCATCATACTGTTTAAGCTTCTTTTTCAGTGTGTTAATTTCCTGCGCAGTATTGGTAGCGGCAAAATATATATCACCAAATCGTATTCGATTGAGTGCGCTGGCTAAATCACTGTGCTGTGTGGCACCCACTACAACATATGCTATACGATGATTGGCTTTGTTTTTTATTTTATCCAAAACATTGTAGGGGTCGCTTAGTAGTGTAATGCCTTTTTGAGCAGTTTGAGAACGAATGGCTGCTGTCACTGCATTGATCTCTTCATCAATATCGATGGTCGAAATAGGGTTGTACTGACCAAGGCCAGCCCTGAATTTTGCCATCAATATTTTTTTCACGCTCTTTTCAAGTTGCGATAGGGGAATCTCGTTATTGTCAATGGCTGCTTTAATTCGCCGTATCCCTTGGGCTACATCCTCTGAAAAAAGAAGCACATCATTGCCAGCCTTTAAGGCCAGATAGTCTGCCTCGCCCGCTTTGTAGTATTTGCTTACGCCCTGCATATTCAGCGCATCGGTAAAAACAAGTCCTCCAAAGGTTAGGTCGCGTTTCAGCAAATCAGTTACCACTTTTTTTGACAGCGTTGTCGGTAAATGAGCTTGATCTTCCAGTGCAGGAATATTCAGATGGGCAACCATGATGCTTTGTACACCATTTTTTATAAGTTCCTTAAAAGGCTGGAATTCGAGTTTTTCTAATTCCTCGCGGGATTTTTTTATGGTGGGCAAATCTTCGTGCGAGTCTACATCTGTATCACCATGGCCAGGGAAGTGTTTCGCACAAGCCATAATCCCGTTGTCTTGTAAGGCCCTCATGTAGATATTACCTAAGTTGCTTACCAGTTCTTTTTGTTCGCCAAAAGCGCGTGCGTTTATTACCGGATTTCGGGGGTTATTATTTACGTCAACAACAGGTGCAAAATTGATATGGACACCCAATCGTTTGCATTGTGCTGCTACAGCTTCACCATATTTTTTCATAAGCGCAGTATCATTCGCAGCTCCCAAGAACAATTGTTGGGGCAAATCTTGAATTCCGGTGAGACGCATGCCAAGTCCCCATTCAGCATCCATAGCAATGAGTAATGGGGTTTTGCTGATGCCTTGATAAACATTGGTGAGTTCCGCTTGTTTTTTTGCCGTGCCTTGCATAAAAATCAGTCCACCTATGTGATGATTGCGTATCAGAACTTTAATCTCGTTTTCGTTATATTTTTCTGTGCCCGAATAGGCGGCTACCATAAAGAGCTGACCAATTTTTTGCTCTATGGATAGTTTGTTATAGACGCTGTCTACCCAATTTTTATCTGTTTGAGCAAGGCCTATGCCGGGCGCACTACAACAAAGTAGAATCGAAAAGATGAACAGCTTGGTGTACTTTAAAAAACAGTTGGGCATTCTTCTACAATGATAAAAGATTGTCGGCCTGTAAAGACTTGGCAAATATTTTTTTAACACTTTATTGTCAACGTTTAAGTTGTACACTTTCGTTACATTTACTTCATGAAAAAGTACATTTCTCTTTTTGCGGTTTGTATACTGTTTGTTTCAATGGCAAGTGCCCAAAAAAATAATGCTGAAGCAAATGGTTATGGTAAAAAGTTAATTACAGTGAGTCCATTTGTTGGATATGCCACTCCAGAGGTTAGCGATTTGGGCATCGGTATCGGCTACGAACATTTCCTGAATGATTATATCAGTGCAAAGGTGCCTTTTAATTATGGCCTTTCTACTAATATGATTTCTACCGGCATCGGCTTGAAGTTTTACCCAGGGGGGCATAGTCGTCCTGTAAAGTATGCCGTAGCGCCAACGCTAATGTTTACACGGTCTACGCCTATTCATTATATCTCAGATTTTGATTCCATTAATAACATTTGGTTTACCCGTGAGGTAGAAAACCCTTTAACACAGGTTGGGTTTATTCTGAATAGCTCATTGAATATCACCATTCAGCGCAATATTTATATTGGTGCTGAAATGGGTTTAGGCATTAATTATATCAATGATTTCAAGAATGAATTTGTTGGCTGGAATGGACAAACTTCGGTCAATGAATCTGCGAATGTGCTATTTCAGTTTACCTTAGCCATGGGATATCGTTTTTAAGGTTTTGAAAAATCAAGTTTCGGCAATCTGGAAAAAAATAAGGCGATTAATACTAATCGCTTTTTTATTGCATTTATTCTATTTATTACTCCTATTGATTGTACATCCGCCCATTACGATTACTATGATTTCTAATTTTATTAGCGGTCAGCCTATTCACTATCAGCCTGTTTCATTTGAACGGCAAGGGTATCAAATACATTTGGCAGCCATAGCCGGTGAAGATCAAAAATTTGCGAACCATTTTGGTTTAGACTTTGATGCGATAAAGGGGGCTTATAAAAAAAACAAAAAAGGAGGTAAGATTCGCGGTGGCAGTACAATCACGCAGCAAACGGCTAAGAACGTTTTCTTTTGGCAAGGTAGAGATTGGATACGAAAGGCCCTTGAGGCATATACAAGCATTTTGACAGAAATTGTTTGGGGCAAAAAGAGAATCTTGACGCACTATGCAAATGTGGCCGAAATGGGTGAAGGTATTTATGGTGTTGAGGCAGCTGCTCAGCATTACTTTGGCAAATCAGCCAAGCATTTATCTGCAGAACAAGCAGCCCTTATTGTAGCTAGTTTACCCAGCCCCAAAAAAACCAATCCGAACAAAAATACCGGGCGGATTCGATCGAAACAACGATGGATATTACGTCAAATGCGAAATTTAGCTGGTGACAAGCAAGTGAAAGAACTTTTGGCAAATTAGATTTGCCAATTAATATCGTAACATATGAAAATTGCTGTTGTTGGGGCCACAGGCTTGGTTGGTAGTAAAATATTGCAGGTGTTGGCTGAGCGTGATTTGCCAATTGATGCAATAATACCGGTCGCATCAGAAAAGTCCATTGGTAAGCAAATCGCGTTTAAAGGGAATCGCTATACCGTGGTGGGTTATGAAGATGCTATTGCACATAAGCCAGATGTAGCTATATTTTCGGCGGGTGGTGAAACATCGCTCCGTTTAGCACCATTATTTGCTGCGGCGGGTATCCGAGTGGTGGATAATTCCTCAGCATGGCGCATGCACCCCGATCATAAGCTAATTGTCCCTGAGATTAATGGGAATACCCTAACGGATAAAGATTTTATCATTGCCAACCCCAATTGCTCTACTATTCAGATGGTGATGGTATTGAAACCCCTTCATGATCTTTTTCGGGTAAATAGAGTTGTGGTATCTACCTATCAATCGGTTACGGGGTCAGGTGTCAAGGCTGTAAAACAACTAGAGAATGAACGGGCCGGAATAGCGGGCGAAAAAGCCTATGCCCATACCATAGATTTAAACCTTATTCCACAAATTGACGTTTTCGTAGAGAATGGCTATACCAAAGAGGAAATGAAAATGATATTAGAAACAAAAAAAATAATGGGCGATGATACGATAAGGGTTACAGCCACTGCCGTACGCATACCAGTAATGGGTGGCCACAGTGAATCATTGAATATTGAATTTGAAAAACCGTGCACCTTGGATGAAGTAAGACATGCGTTAACCGCATTTGAAGGTGTGGTACTTCAGGATGAACCAGCTGCGGCATTGTATCCCATGCCATTAGCAGCACACGATAAGGATGCCGTTTTTGTGGGTCGTATCCGCTACGATGAGTCACAGCCTAATACTATCAACTGCTGGGTTGTAGCTGATAATTTGCGAAAGGGAGCTGCAACTAACGCTGTTCAAATTGTAGAATACCTAAAAAGTCAACAGTTTATATAGGATTAATATCATCTTGTTGTCAGAACTTGAGATATACCTGATGTTTTAGGGTGTAATGCCTCAATAAAACCATTAAATTTGCCCCTCTTAATAAATTTAAAATATAGAAATGAAAAAAGTTTTTCAAATTGTAACGATTTTATGTGTTTTATCTAGTTCGATTTCTGCTCAATGGACTGTTGATTCTGTATCCATGGCCCCCGGCTACTCAAATAGTGTGTTTTATGCCTTGGGCAATGGGATACAACAAACATCACCTAGTGCGAACTGGCATTTGGCATTTTCATTAAATATTTTAGATAGCGCATCTGTCTTTGCCAATCACTTTCAAGGCCAGGCAGCTTTAGTAAAAGTCTTTAACATTCATAAACCAATTTCTGCCTGGACCAGTGTATCAATCAATGATACAACAGGTGCTGATACCCTATATAGTGGAAATAATGGTTGGTATGAAGGCGCGTTTAACCAAATACCAAGTGCAAACATTTTTAATTTTGGATGGGGCACTTATGATTTAGCGACTCACGTCATTCGTGGGGATTCGATGTTTCTATTGCAATCCGGTCCTAAATTTTACAAGTTCGCCATCGATTCGTTGGATGCCATTCCCTATGTATGGCATATTCGTGTGGAGGAGATTAGCGCGACAGCTACCGTGCAGTCATACACTATCAACAAGTCAAATTTTACGAATAGATTATTTGCATATTTCAACTTAGATAGCGGCTTGGCTCTAGATCGCGAGCCTGCCATAAGTAGTTGGGATTTTCAGTTTTTAAATTACCCTCAATATCTTCAGGCTGGTCCGCAATCTGCATGGCGAGGTGTAACCGGTGCCCTGGTAAACCGCGGTACTGCAGTTGCAAAGGCAGCTATGGTGCATGTTGACACTGCCATGAATAATTATACCCAAATGGTAGGTGGCGCATCTGCACCTACATGGTGGCCGGCAAACTGGGAAAAAGCCCCCTACACCACTATAGGCTATGATTGGAAGAATTTTGATTATATCAATAACGTGTACATTTTACCCGACTCTCTATCCTATTTTATTAGTGCCAAAAATGATACAGTCTATCAATTACAATTTCTATCATTTGGTGGTGGTGCGAATGGAGATATTAAGTTTCAGTACCGTCCAATGGGTTCAAGCCCATTACAGGTAAGTGATTTGAACAACTTAGGAGCTTTAAGTCTTTATCCGAATCCGGCTGCCAGCAGCACGCATATTATGTTTAATGCGAAACAAAATAGTGTGGCAAATCTCAGCATCACAGGCTTAAATGGTCAGCGGGTTTATCAGCAGCCATACAATGTTCAGCCTGGTTTAAATGTGATGGCGGTTGATATTCACAACTTGCCTGCCGGAACCTATATTGTTCAATTGCAGGATAAAGTGTCGGCCGTATCTTATAAATTGACAGTAACTAGATAAACTGTTCGTAGCGAATACTCTGCTAAGCGCTAACTTTATACATTGAAGTTGGAAAATAAAGTGGCGAGAAAATTTTTAGGCATTTTTCATCTGTTGTTGCTCACTTGCGTATTGAGCAATTTAGCAGCACAGGATGTTCAGTTAAAATTAATTGACGCCGTTAGTTTGACACCTGTTGCTGGGGCCAACATATTCTGTACGGATGAGGGGGGTCAAAAAAGCGCCATTCGCTCTGCGGATAATGGTACTGCAGTGCTCACTGGCCTGCAGTTTCCGATGAAGGTAGCGGTTAGTATGATTGGCTATGATAGGGATACCATTAGTCTAACGCCAGCTAACACCCAATGGCGTAATTATGCTTACTACCACACCATATTATTGAACCCGCGGAATTCCATGTTGAAAAAAACAGTAGTCACCGGACAATTGGTGCCGGTTCTGGGTAGCAATTCCATTTATAAGGTTAATGCCATAACTGAATCTGAAATTGCAGAACGTGCCGCCGTAAATCTTACTGATGTTTTACAACTTGAAATGAACCAATTTGTAAGTAATGATAATATACTGGGAGCTTCAAACAATATATCAGGTATTGGTGCTCAAAACGTCAAAATTTTATTGAATGGTGTACCACTAAATGGATCTGAGGCCGGCTTTATAGACTTAAATCAAATCAATATCAATAACGTAAAGCGTATTGAAACCGTACAAGGACCTATGAGTGTTATGTACGGCTCAAACGCCCTGGGAGGGGTTATCAATATCATTACTAAAGAAGCAGAAACGAATACAGAAGTCGGACTCCGAACCTATATGGATAATATCTTCCGTTTCAATGTAGGCGCTGATGTGGGGATCAAAAAAAATCGACATAATTTGAAAGCATCCGTTGGTCGAAATCTTTTTCAGGGCTGGACACCTTACGATACGCTTAGTCGTTGGCTATTGTGGAAACCAAAAATTCAGCATAATGCCGATTTGACCTACCGCTATACATTACCCAAAGGAAAATTAAGTCTCTATACTTTCTTTCTGAACGAAGAAATTGAAAATAAAGGAGTACCCTCCGTTACACCTTTTAAGGCTTTTGCCTTCGATGAATATTATGTAACCAATAGATTACGAAATACCGTTGATTTTGATTATCAGTTGAGCAAGAATGAATATTTTAAGTCACAGAGTACTTTTTCCATATACGATAGAAAAAAGAATCGTTATTTAAAAGATCTGGTATCGATGGAAAGTCAACTGACGAATGACATTCAGGATCATGATACATCAGTTTTTAATCAGTATCATTTTCGTGGTGCTGTAAGTTCCAACCGGATACGTAATGCTGACTTGATGCTAGGCTATGAGGCAAATTACGAAACTTCACAAAGCACCAAAGTACAGGACGGTTTAAAAAACATGTTTGAGCTCGGCCTGTTTTCTTCCATGAACTATTCATACAAAAAACTTAGCATTATGCCTTCTTTTCGGTTTAATGTGCATTCCTATTTCCGACAAAATGTATCTTATGGATTACACCTAAAATACAGCCCAAGCACTGCCGAACACTATCGCATCTCTGTAGCACAAGGATATCGTACGCCTACAATTAAGGAGCTCTATTTAGAATTTATTGACAATAACCATCGCATTTTGGGTAATGAAAATTTGCGTCAAGAAGAGGGGCTTCATGCTGAAATTTCAGGTGAAAAAAAATGGCAACTTAGCTCGAATACAGATTTCTATGTGGAAGGAAATGCCATGTACAATCTGCTGAAAAACAAAATCGCATTGAATACAGTCAATATTACAACCAACGAACTGCGTTATTTTAATATTGATGCTTTTGAGAATTTTATCGCGTACATAAAATTCAGATTGAACACGAAATACATTTCCACTTCATTAGGCTTATCCCGCACTCAAATTTTGCAAAGTACTGGTTTGCCTGCTAATACATTCGCTGACGTATTGTCTTCTCTGTCCGTAAGTGTTCCCAAAATAGACACACGGATTAACTTATTTTATCGCTACACGGCAAATCAGCCAATCTATTTTGTTGATGGAAGTTTTGCCTTAAGTAAGTCCCTAAACCTGGCCAATGTATCCGTTTCAAAAAATATTCTGGAAAGCAAAATTCGCTTAAGGTTGGGCGTGAAAAACGTATTTAATATCCAGAATAATTTTTTGAATGATGGCGGAGCAGGGATGAATACATCACCGCATGGAGGAGAAAATAATACAACGCTGATGTTGCCCCGATCCGTTTTTTTAGAAATATTGTATAAAATGTAATGTGTAAGCGTTTATACTTCAAATATATAAAAAATCGTAATAAGTTTGGCACGCATTCTGTCTATCGTTAAATAGAAAATGATAGCAATATGGAAAAAAGTACAAACCAAATACTTTTTAATAGATCGAGCCGAAATGAGTTTATTAAAAAAAATGCACAAGACGCTAAGAAAATAATTCAATTGATGATAGAGCATGAGTCGAATGACCCGCAAGTCCCCATGAGCATCATCAACCTTTATTCAAATAAGATTCAAACTTCCACACGCGCAATTTCGAATAAAATAAAGGAGGATAAACTGCGTGCCTTTGAGTTTTTTGTAATTCAAAATTAGTGTGGTCAATGCATTTCATAAAAAAAGACTAAAATCAATAGATTCACAGTATTTAGAATTTCTTTAAGAGTTAGTGCTCTTATCTTTAAATCACAAACGGTTAACCAACCGATAAACACTATCTAAAGTATCGCGTATAGAGAACTTTTACTTTTTTAATTAATAACTGATTGGTATCAATCAATCCACTAAGTAAAAGATTATGCGTAAACAATTCATTAGCGAGCACTTAAGTGCCCACCAACAAGATGTATCGGCAAAGGAAACTGAAATTGCCTACACTCTCAATCAACACAAGGACAAACTGTATTATGCGGCATACCTACTTGTGAAAGATCAGTACATTGCCGAGGATATTTTTCAAGAAGCCTGCATTAGAGTATTGCGTTCGTTTCGGAATGGTAATTATGCCGAGGAAGGCAAGTTTGTGCCATGGGTTGCACGCATTGTAAGAAATTTAGCGATTGATTATATCAGACAAGCCAAAAAACAAACGAAAGTCACTTTGGCGAATGGTATGGATATTTTTACTTTTCTCGATAGTGGTCAGCGAAATCGGGAAGAGCAAATGGAACATGAGCAAGCTTGTAAAACAGTTAGACAATTATTATGCAATATTCCCTACGAGCAGCGTGAGGTGGTTGTCATGCGCATATATGGAGAAATGAGTTTTAAGCAAATAGCAGAGTTGACCAACACAAGCCTCAATACCGTATTGGGCAGAATGCGCTATGGACTCATCAACATGCGTAAAATAATCGATAAAAAAAAGTTGATAGTTTAAGGCTGGCGTACCCAGTTTTCTGGGTTCTCTTTGTTGGGTGTACCATTTTCGCCAACACGCCAAATTTCAAAATGCACTTTCGTTACACCTGATTCATCGGTTATTACATTTCCTAACACTTGTTTCAATGCGATTTTTTGCCCCTTTCGCACACTCACGTTTGCCAGTTTGGAATAAACAGTATAAAACGATCCATGATTAATCAGCACCGTTTGTCCTGCACCGGGTATAAATATTACTGAAGAAACCTCGCCGGGAAATACAGCATATGCCGGAGCACCTTTTTTTGTTTGTATGTCTATGCCATAGTTTTCGGTATAAACATTAAAAACGGGATGCTTATTTTTTCCAAAACGATCACTGATATAACCGCTTGAAACGGGCCAAGGAAGCCGTCCTTGATTAGCCGCAAAATTGGAGGATAAATTTCGTTCTTCCTCTGTCAAGGCTATGGTATAGTTGTTGTTGACCTGCATTTTTGCTCGTTCCGCCAGTTCTTTTTTTCGTTTTTCTGCTTCCTCTTTTTCAGCTTCACTAGGCACATATCGGGGATTGAGGTATTCGCCACCTTTCTTGGCATTTGCTTCTTTTTCTGCCTCCAGTTTTTCGCGTTCTTTCCTACGTTGTTTTTTCTCTCTTGCCAGCTTTCGTTCGTATTCTCGCTGTTTTTTCTTTTCGATTTCCAGCTTTTTTTGCAATTCTACTTGCCGCTTTTTTTCTTCTGCCAGTTTGTTGGCTCTGTCTTCTTCAGCTTTTCGCTGTAAAGCCAATTCAGCCTCACGTTTTTTACGTTGCTCTTCAGCTAGTTGCTTTGCCTTGCGTTCCTCTTCTTCACGCTCGCGTTTTAATTCTTCCAGCCTTTTGGCTTCATTTTCGGCTTTTTTCTTTTCTAGTGCCAAAGCGCGCTCTTGCTCTATGCGTTTATTACGCTCTTCTTCGGCTATGCGCTCGCGTTCGCGTGCTTGTTTTTCTTCTTCCTCTTGCCGTGCTTTTTCCTCGGCAATGCGCTTGTTTTCTTTTTCCATCCGCTCTATACGCTCGCGTTCGCGGGCGGAGGCTTCAGCTTTGCGTTTTTCGAGTAACGCTTGTTGTTCTTCCTTAAATTTCTTTTCTTCTGCGGCTTTTTGTTTGGCCAGTTGCTCTGCAATGGCTCGTTTTCGAGCTTCTTCTACTTCGCGCTGAATGGCATTGGCGATAGCATTGTTTAACTCCAGGGCGGTTTTGCGCTTTGCAGCTAGTTGTTTTTTGAGTACAGCCTCTTGACCTTTCAGTTTTTCTACCATTTTATTTTGTTGAATGGTTTCTTTTTCCAGGGCTGCATTTTGCTTGCGCTGGGCCAAAAGGGTGGATGCCTTATCCTCTTTTTTTACTTTTAGATAGTCAATAGTTTTTTCTAATTTGAGGTTGGCCAATTCGATTTTTTTTGCTTGCTTAGCCCGATAGTTCCGATATTGTTTTACATAGGATAATCGCCGGTTGGCATCATTAAAAGATTTGGCTGAAAATAGAAACAGGACAAAATTTTGAGCAGTTCTGTTTTTGTATGAAAAACGAACCAGCTCCGCATAGTGTTTTTTTAACTGATTTAGCTCGGCTTGTAATGCCAGAATTTGCTCGTTCGTTTTGCCGATATTGTTGTCAATGGATGCCACTTGTCTGTCAAGTGTATTCACAAGTTTGTTTCGGGCGTCCATTTTTCGTTGCAACACCTTCAATGCTTCAATGGACGTTGTTTTTGTTTTGCTTAGGGTTTCCAGCTGTTTTTCTGTTTTGGAAATTTCTTGCAGCAAATTGATACGCTGCTTCTCAAGGTTGGTACTAGATGTTTTTTTCTTTTGCGCCCATCCGATGCCTATCAATGATAGTAATAATATGGAAAAAATGAATTTACGCACGGGTCAGGTCGTTCTTACAAATGTATAAGAAAGCATGGAGACAATGTGTAAAAATTATCTAAATCTAATAGGTAATGAGCTGCTCTTGTATGGTTTCGGGTATTTCACGAAAATCATACTCCTGATTGCGCAACTGAGGTTCAAAACCGGCATCCCGAATTGCATCTTGAATGCTTTTGTATGTGAAGCGATGCGGTGCACCGGCAGCACTTACTACATTTTCTTCCAGCATGATACTGCCAAAATCATTGGCTCCGCTATAGAGGCATGCTTGTGCAATTTCTTTTCCGACAGTTAGCCAACTGGCTTGAATGTTTTTGATGTTGGGCAGCATGATGCGGCTTAGTGCAATCATGCGGATATATTCCTGACCTGTCGTATCATTTTTGGCACGTTTTATTTTTTTCAGAATGGTATCGACATCCTGAAATGTCCAGGGGATAAATGCCAGAAAGCCTTTTGCATCTGCGGGTTTTTCGCTTTGTACTTGTCTGATCCAAATGAGATGTTCAAAACGTTCTTCTAATGTTTCTACATGGCCAAACATCATGGTAGCGCTGGTGGTAATGCCTAATTGATGAGCTGCGCGCATGACATCAAGCCACTCCTGACCACCACATTTACCTTTTGATATGAGCCGCCTTACGCGATCATTCAGTATTTCGGCGCCAGCCCCGGGCAGTGAATCCATACCGGCTTCTTTCAGGGCTTTTAAAACGGCGGTATGATTCGAGCCTTCTAATTTGGTTATGTGCGCAATTTCGGGAGGTCCCAAGGCATGCAAACGAATGTTGGGATAAAGGGATTTCAGTTCTTTGAAAAGATCTACATAGAATGACAGGCCCAAAGCAGGATGATGCCCACCTTGCAGCAACAGCTGGTCGCCTCCGTATGCAATGGTTTCTTCAATCTTTTGTTTGTAGGTGGCAATATCTGTAATGTACGATTCGGGGTGGCCCGTCACACGATAGAAATTACAAAACTTGCAATTGGCAATGCAAACATTGGTTGTGTTTACATTCCGGTCTATTTGCCAGGTCACCTTGCCATGTGGCACATGCTTTTTACGCATTTCATTGGCCACAAATTGCAAGTTTGCCAGTGGCGCATGATGATATAAATACAAGCCCTCTTCTTGGCTAAGAAATTCAAAATTGAGTGCTTTTTGATAAAGTTGTTCTAGTTCCAATGGCGTAAAGTTAATGTTGAAGGAGGGATGGCAGGTTATTTTTTACAGCAGTTTTATCACGTCATCGCTAAGCGGCTTGGTGGTAGGGGGGATAACTGCAATCAGTTTACCTTTTTCATCAATCAGGTATTTCTGAAAATTCCACTTCACTTTACTATCCTGCAAATTGTTATAGCGCTTTTGGGTAAGCCAAGTATATATAGGCGCCTGGTCATTCCCTTTTACCGATATCTTTGCCGCCATAAGGAAACTCACTCCATAATTTTTTTGACAAAACGAGGCAATCTCTTTATTGGAGCCTGGCTCTTGGCCCAAAAAGTTATTTGCCGGGAATCCTACAATCACCAGTTTGTTTTTGTATTGCTGGTGCAGTTTTTCCAGTTCTTCGTACTGTGGTGTTAGCCCACATTTCGATGCGGTATTGACAATCAATATTTTTTTGCCTTTGAATTTCGAAAAATCAATGGTGCCGCCATCCAGGGCTGCTACTTTAAAATCATAAATAGACTTGTATTGTGCTTGAAGTTCTTTTTTTGGAAATAGGAATGATAGCATAGCAGTTAATAAAATTAGATTTTTCATGAGCGGCAAAGTTAGGCCGGTTGTTGCTGCACCGCCGTATTAAACCCTTAAGGTATTGTTTAATTTGTGTCATGCCTTGGTCAAAAAAGAGCAATGCCAATGCCTAAAAACCGCCGCGCTCTAATTCTTTCAGCCACCGTTCGGGAATTTCGTTATTACATGCTTCCAGATAGTCATCATAGGTGCAAGGTGCAAAATATCCTTCGGGCATATACATCCACCAGCGGTTTGTTTTCTTACTTTTTTTAAATAGGATGTTTTGGTCGGTAAAGGAGATGTTGTATTCCAGATACGCTTCCTGATTTTCAACGGGTGCTTCACCTATCACCTGCAACATACCATCGATATAATACCACAGCATTTGGGCAATGAGTTTTGCCGTTATATTATCCGCATCAAATTTTGGCTGATAGCCGTAGATGCCAAGTGATTTCATTTTTTGACTCATACCGGCATAGCGCGTAATACGACACATTTCGTCGCCATAGAAGCCATTGGGCGAACCTGTTCGATTGGCCGGAGCATCAGAATACCGAACGGCATTGATGTCGATACTACACATAGCGCTGGCGCGCATCATGGGTTCAATATCATTTATTTTTTTGCGAGCTTTACCAACCCGCAGGCAATCAAACCCAAAATTGTCAAGGGTTTCTATGACCTGCGGATTCACGTAATACGATTGAAACCCTATCAAACTGAAGTTGCGGATGAAATTTGGTGTGGTCGTCAACGCTTCGAGCAGGTGATTTTCATATTTCAGTATGCTGCTCGAATCTATGTCGGCCAGCATATCCAATACGCACAGATCAATCACCTCGCCCTTTTGTTTAAACACTTGATACTGTTGTAAGGTGATGTCATGCGACCCTCCCAGTATAATCACCTTTTTGTCCAAGGCATACAACTCCTCCAACACGGTTTGTAATGCGGCGTAGGTATCCTCTGGTTTTGCGCCTTCAATAATGTTGCCCAGGTCGGCAATTTTTATATCGGTATGCCAGTAGTAGGCCTGATAAAAAGCGGCTCGAATCAAATCCGGGCCATTGCTGTATTTATTGTTTGGATATTGATTTCGAAATTCGCCACAACCTACCAACACCACATGTGCCTCGTCAATGTCAGGGTTTTCCCGTGTGGCAACGATGATATTTTTGCCAATGTGCTTCTCTGTCAGGGGCAAATCCAGCTGCGTTGCAGGATGTATAGGTGACAGGTAATGAAAAATTTCGTAGTATGATGAGTCCATGTTTTTTAAATGTGGGCCAAGTGCCAAATTTATATCCTAATTTGTTCTTTCAAAGTCTTTCGCGCTGCAAATGCCACTTGTTACCAGCCACTCAATAACGTATTATTCAAATCCAAAGCGCTAATGACGCCCAAAAAGCCATTACCTTTGCGCATCTAAAAATTTACGTACTGTGTTATCAACCAACAATATATCCTTATCCTTTGGCAAGCGAACTTTATTCGACGAAGTCAACATCAACTTTACCGAGGGCAACTGCTACGGCATTATCGGTGCGAACGGTGCCGGAAAAAGTACTTTCCTCAAGATATTGTCGGGTGATATAGAGCCGAATAAAGGCAGTGTATCCATTACTCCGGGGCAGCGTATGAGTTTTTTGCGGCAGGATCATTACGCCTTCAACGAAGAAACGGTGCTGAATACTGTGTTGATGGGCAATCGAGATTTGTTTGCCATTCAACAGGAAAAAGATGCGCTGTATATGAAAGAAGATTTCAGCGAGGCTGATGGTATCAAGGCTGGTGAGCTGGAAGAAAAGTTTGGCGAAATGGGCGGTTACACAGCTGAGAGCGATGCGGCGCAATTATTGGTTAACCTGGGCGTGAAAGAAGAGGCGCATCACAGCCTGATGAAAGACGTGGCCGGTGAGGTAAAAATTAAGGTGTTATTGGCACAAGCACTTTTTGGCAACCCGGAAATACTATTGCTGGATGAGCCTACCAATGATATCGACCTGAAAACAGTGCGCTGGCTGGAAGATTTTCTGGCTGATTATCCGCACATTGCCATTGTGGTAAGTCACGACAGACACTTTTTAGATACGGTGTGTACGCATGTGGCCGACGTGGATAAAGGCAAAATCAATATTTATACCGGCAACTATACTTTTTGGTATGAGAGTAGTCAGCTAGCGGCACGACAACTGACCGACAAGAATAAAAAGATGGAGGAAAAACGCAAAGACTTGCAAGACTTTATTGCCCGCTTTAGCGCAAACGCCAGTAAAAGCCGTCAAGCCACCAGCCGCAAGAAAGCATTGGAAAAATTGGTTATTGAAGATATCAAGCCAAGCAACCGCCGTTATCCGGGTATCTTTTTTACGCCCAGCCGGCAAGTGGGGAATGATATTTTAAAAGTTGAAAAACTCAGCGCCTCGGTCGATGGCGAAACCTTGTTTAGCGATGTGAGTTTTGAGATGGCTAAAAACGATAAAATTCTATTTGTAGCCGAAGACAAGCGCGCCGTGACGGCCTTTTTCGAAATTATTAATGGCGAAATGCAAGCCGATGCCGGTACTTATACCTGGGGTACGACCATTACAACGGCCTATTTGCCGGTAAATAATGAGCAGTATTTCCAAAAGGAACTCAACTTATTAGATTGGTTGCATCAGTACGTACCCGAGGGTACGCAAGACGTGGATGAAGATTTCCTCCGTCAGTTTTTTGGACGCATGCTCTTCCGTGGGGATGAGGTAAACAAAAAATGTACGGTGCTCAGCGGGGGCGAAAAAGTGCGTTGTATGATAAGCCGCATGATGCTCATGAACCCCAATGTAGTGATACTGGATGAACCAACCGCTCACCTTGACCTGGAGAGCATTACGGCCTTTAATAATGGATGTAAAGATTTTCCGAGCAACATCCTCATGGCTACGCATGACCAGACTTTTGCGAATACCACCTGTAACCGCGTGATAGAATTGCGCCCGGATGGCATGAGCGATAATATTGGTACTTACGAAGAATACCTTGATAAAAAGAGTGGGGTAGCGGTATAGTTATCATACATTCAGTAAAAATTGACTGCATATGCTTAGGGTATGCAGTTTTTTTATATGCTCAAGCGCCAAGCGATAGCACGCAACAGCAAAAACGGCATGGCTATCACCACCGAGCCCCACACATTCTCCGGTGTGAAAACGGTGGGGTAGTTGTTCACCACAAAAAAGATGAGGATGCCGCCCAGAATAATGGCAATGTGCATCACAATCAT
Source organism: uncultured Chitinophagaceae bacterium (assembly GCA_964409905.1). Lineage (GTDB taxonomy): Bacteria > Bacteroidota > Bacteroidia > Chitinophagales > Chitinophagaceae > JAGNRR01. Next base: position 20,488 of record CAYPET010000004.1, read on the forward strand.
ATTGGGCGTAAAGCCCCCAAAATGCACCTGCAGGGGCTGATGGGTTTTGTGCAGGATGATGCGCTCCAGCAACACGAAGAGCAGATTAGCATTGAAGAACCAATTATGAAAAAAGAGCACTTCCATATTTTTTATGATGAGGTCGGTTTGCTTGCTATTGGCAATAAAGCCAAAAAACACCACGATGAACACCAGGTAGATACCCATTAAGAAAAAGCCGCCGAAATCTACTTTTTTTTGTGTGCTCACCACCACGGCATTGGGGTTTTGCCGCATCAGCAGGCTATCCAGCAAGATGCGCAGCAGCTCATTCCACCAGAAAAAATAGATGAGGTAAAAGACCGTTACCTGCTTGTTTAAGATAGACAAGACCGTTATCAGCAGGAAAACAAGAAAATCCCAACGCTTATAGTGGGTGAGTTGTTTGGCGAGTAGGCTGGGCATGGGGAGGGGTTATTTAGGAGTAATTATATAGTACGGAATCCAATGCTTCTTAAGTAATCATATGTAGAATTATAAAATTCTGGTTTTCTTGTATGGTCTTCTATATTTCCCTCCGGAACTACAATTACCATCCCTTGTCTTGCTCTTGTGAGTAATACCCTATATGCATTGATTAGGTATTTTTTTCGAACATCCTTATAAATGTTTTGCCATTTGTTTCCTTTGAATGAATATGTTTTCCAACCGTTTGGTGTAAATCGTAAATCACCATCCCAAGTCACGCACACCCAGTCTAATTCTAAACCCTGAACCTGAAATTCGGTTGCAACATCTTCTAAGAAGTAAGAAGAACGAATATCATCCTTGCCATCTAAAAACCAATGAACATGATTAATTGGCGTTTTTACATTTATGGCTAACGGTCTTAATCGATAAGCTTGGGAAGAGACAACAATTCCATATCTTTCGCTTCCGCGAGCTTTTTCTTTGAGCCAATGCTTAGCTTTTGCAATATCCCGTGTTATTACAATAGGATATTTGTCAATCAGTTTTGAGAAAGTATTTTTTACATTTTCATTGATATCTAATATTTCCTTGACCAGTTTTGACAAATTTTCAGCACGAAAAGAGCGCATAGAAACCGCTAAATGAAGACTTGGATTGAATAGGACACCATCTTTTGTAGAATTCAAATCATTAATTGCAGTTTGCGCAGCATATTCGCTATCATACAAGTTTGGTGAAATTCTTGTTTGCCAATGAGGAAATTTATTTTTTATCGCATCTAACCATGCCGATATTCCAGCCTCACCTGTGTTTATTTCCTGTCCACCACCGACTAAACAAACCATTACTGCCCAATCTTCATGTCTATCTAAGCAAGAAATTAAAAACTCTGGTTCAGAGTATTCAAAGTTATTAATCCCCTTTTTTTGCTGCATAAATTTCACCGTCTGCTGCTTATTCCAAGCTCTTTGAGCTTCATCAAATATTGCTACATGATCAAAGGGTGCTGACTTATCTCTCAGATACTCATCTCTATAATGGTGTATTATCTGTATGAAGGCCTTAACGCTTTCTCTAGCTTGTTTTTTTGTTAGTTTGTTGCCCTTGCGCTTTTCCTGAACAATTTTATCTCTTGCAAGAGCTTCTTGTAAAATATCCACGAGGGGTTTATTCCCTGAAAGAAAAACACTACTAGTTCCCTTTTCTTTGTCTATGTGTTCGGTAGCAACTTTTAATCCTACTAGTGTTTTACCAGCTCCCGGAACGCCCGTGACAAAACAGATTATTTTTTCATGATTATTTTTTGCGTAATCAATTGTATCAGAAATATATTTTGTTGTCACGTTCAAATTGGTCGCATCCGCATCGTTTCTTGTAATTTCTGCAACATTATGGTTATTGTACAGCTTTATGGCGGCTTCAATTATTGTTGGAGTGGGCGAGTATCTACCTTCGATATATTCGGACGCATCTATTTCTGCATTTTCTTTGAAGAAGGATAGTACTTCATTGATTAAACCTCCTAAATTGGCGGAATTTGTTTTTAAAGGGTTGACTAAGTTATCATTGTGAGATGTAGATATTATCTCTAACTGCTTATTTTTTGCTTTTGTCGCAACCAAAATTGGTACAAGTAGTAGATTATGGCTTGGCTCGTGAAAGTTTTTTAAATCCAATGCGTAATCCCAAACCTGCTCCACATGTTGATTGTAAAATTCTTTCTCACCAACCTTGAATTCGATTACAAAAACGACGTTTTTAATTATTAATAGACAATCCACCCTTTTTCCCATCCTTGGGATAGAAAATTCAAAATATATATATCCTTCATGTTCCAGTAATATCTCTTTTAAAATTTTTATTTGAGATTCCCATGCGAATAACTCAGTATTTATATGTCCTAATCTTCCGTTTACAGAAATTTCTCCGATAATGTTCTCGGAATCTTTATTCAGAAAATCTGATATTCTATCTCCGTAATAGTAATTAAGGACACTCATAGGTTAACACTTTAATTTTTTGTTGTGAGGCTGAGCTAAATTATCCAATGATTGCTTTAAACCAATAATTACAAACTTTTTTCTTTCTTTCAAATCGCGAACAAAAAATTATTTACAGATTTTCATAATCATTTTCCACCTCCCTCTACCCTACACCAACTCCACCCCAAACACAGCTTCAAAATGCGTTTTAATTTTCTCCTGTACTTCGGCTAGGGGGATGTGGCGGCCCAGCTCTTGCTGCAGGCTCGTCACTTGCTTATTTTGTATGCCGCAGGGGATAATCATTTTAAAATACTCCAGGTCGGTATTTACGTTGAGGGCAAAACCATGTATGGTTATCCAGCGGCTCGTTTTTACGCCCATGGCGCAAATCTTACGGGCCTTAAAAGGGTCGGCTACGTCCAGCCATACGCCTGTTTCGCCGGCGCTGCGCTCGCACTTCAGCCCATACTCGGCCAGGGTGCGGATAATCACCTCTTCCAGATTGCGCATATACAGCACAATGTCGGGCTTCAGTAGCTCCAGGTCCAGTATGGGGTAGCCCACAATCTGCTCATGCCCATGAAAGGTAATGTCGCCGCCACGGTTAGTCTTGTAAAATTCGATGCCTTTTTCTTCCAGCACCTTATTGCCCACCAGCAGGTTTTCCATGGCGCCGCTTTTGCCCAGAGTGTATACCGGCTCGTGCTCGCACATCAAAAAATGACTTTGGGTATGGCGCAGCCGGGCATCGGTGGCTACGCCTGCTGCGGCGTCTATTTCCAGCTGCCGGTTGTGTTTTTTTACTTCCAGGTTTTCGGCCAGCAATTGCTCCTGATAATCCCAGGCGTCTTTATAACGTATCCGGCCCAAATCTTCAAAACGTACCTGCATCGCACAAAGGTCAGCATTCACCCCCCAAATTCCAAAAAGTTTCCCGAGGGCCAACTTACTTTTACCACCTATGACCAAAGACAAAGCATACAAGCTCACCGGCCTGTGGGCGCTCTTTATGGCCCTGGTGCATACGGGGCGCAAGTACCTGAGCTACCAACAAAGTGGGCATGAAGAAATGACCGAATGGAAGGTGCTCGGCCTCCACTTTGTGGCCACCTTTGGGCTGCTCTTGCTCATAGGCATCGTGCTGGTCTTTGTGTATTTCAATTTCATCAAAAAAGATAAGTAGTATCTTGCAGCCTGCTTGTGAACGAAGAAAAAAAAGAAGAACTGGTATTATTCCGCGAGTTTACTGCTGATGCGGGGCAAAAGCCTTTGCGCATCGATAAGTTTCTGGCCGATAGGCTGCTGAACATTACCCGCAGTCGGATTCAAAATGCCTGTGATAATGGCTGGATTTTGGTAGATGATCAACCCGTCAAATCCAACCATAAGGTGAAGCCGGGCCAGCACATCAAAGTTTTTTCGGCTACCGAGCCGCCCAGCACCGAAATTGTTCCGCAGGATATTGCACTTGATATTATCTATGAAGATGATTACGTCATGCTCATCAATAAGCCACCGGGCATGGTGGTGCATCCCGGCAATGGGAACCCTGATGGCACGCTGGTAAACGCCGTAGCTTTTCACTGGCAAAAAAGTAATGAAGAGCTTCAACGGATTGGCCTCGTGCATCGTATTGATAAATTCACTTCGGGCTTATTGCTCTTTGGTAAAGACGAAGAAAGCGTACAATTTCTGGCCAATCAGTTTAAAGAAAAAACCGCCAAGCGAAAATATGTAGCCTTAGTGTGGGGCGATGTGGATGAAGACACCGGCACCATTGATGCGCACATTGGCCGCGACAAACGCTACCGTACCAAATACGAAATTTATCCCGAAGGTGATGAAGGCAAGGCTGCCATCACGCATTACAAAGTCATTGAGCGTTTTGGTTATACTACTTTGGTGGAGTGTGAACTGGAGACAGGGCGTACCCACCAAATTCGCGTACACATGAAATCCATTGGGCATCCCTTATTCAACGATCAGGATTATGGGGGCGATAAAATTGTGAAAGGCACGATTTACACCAAGTACAAGCAGTTCGTGCACAATGCTTTTGCGCTCTGCCCCCGACAAGCCCTGCATGCGAAGACGCTGGGTTTTGTGCATCCACAAACTAAGCAGGAAATGCACTTTGACAGTGAGCTGCCCGAGGATATGGAGGCGGTAATTGATAAGTGGCGGCAATACATTCGGCACTAGCCTTTAATGAAACTTTAAAGAAGCGTTTTTTGAAGTTGCTACTCCTGACCTTACATTCACCGTCTAAAATCAAACTACATTAGATATGCATTACAGAAGATTAGGCGCATCCGGCCTGCAGCTATCAGTTCTTTCCTTTGGCAGCTGGGTGAGTTTTCATAAACAAATAGATGATAAAATGGCCGGCGACCTGATGGGCATGGCTTATGATGCGGGCATCAATTTTTTTGACAATGCCGAGGTGTATGCCCTGGGCGAAAGCGAGAAAATGATGGGGCGTATGTTTAAAAAGAAAAAGTGGGACCGCACATCCTATGTGCTTTCTTCCAAAGTATTTTTCGGCTGGCGTGGTAAAGAAAATAAACCCAACCAAACGGGCCTGAGCCGCAAACACATTATAGAGGCATGCCACGAAGCCTTGCAGCGCCTGCAAACAGATTATATTGATTTGTTCTATTGCCACCGACCCGATAAAAATACCCCTATAGCCGAGACAGTCTGGGCGATGAATACGCTGATACAACAAGGTAAAATTTTGTATTGGGGCACGAGCGAATGGAGCGGCGTCGAAATCATGGAAGCGCATCGCGTAGCCGAAAAGTATCATTTGATAGGCCCCACCATGGAGCAGCCGCAGTACAATTTGTTTGTGCGTGATAAAATTGAAAAAGAATATCGCATGATTTACGAGACGGTTGGTTTGGGCACGACTATCTGGAGTCCACTGGCTTCGGGCTTGCTGTCGGGAAAGTACAATAGCGGTAAAATACCCAAAGGTTCGCGCTTAGGTCTCGAAGGTTTCGACTGGCTAAAAGACCAATGGATGGTGACTGACAAACTGAAGCGAGTAGAAAAGCTGGGCAAACTGGCCGAGCAGTTGGATATGAGCACAGCACGACTCAGCATTGCCTGGTGCATCAGCAATCCGCATGTGACTACCGCCATACTAGGCGCTACAAAAAAAGCACAGCTTAAAGAAAACTTGAAAGCTTTGGATGACATGGCGAAGTTGACTCCTGAGGTGCTGGAAAAAATAGACAGCATCATGCAGACCAAACCTGAGCAGCCCATGTACTAGTCGAAGACTTGTTGTTGCATGCTGAGCGTATAGCTTTTTTGGTGGTACTTGGCCGACATGGGTTCTATGAAAATTTGTTTCACCGTCTTGTACTCCATGGCCGGATTGGTAAAATAGGGTTGCAATAAGAATTGTTGCTGCAAAGATGTCAGTGAAATAAAGTGCCAGGCCTCTGAGCCGTCGGCTAGTTTGTAAGCTATTTTGAAAAACGGTCCTTTATACAAAAAGGCAATGAGTTTGTCCATGCTGCTGAGTTGGATGTTCAATTTTGCCCAGCTTATTGATGCGCTATCGGTTGTTGGTACATCACACCACGTATTGAATTTGATTGTATAGCTCGTATCCTGTTGGGATACGCTTTTTTTTGCTGTGCTTTTTCCCCAAAGAGCATAACCATGTTCATACAGGCGCAAGTCATAGTGAGTAAGGAGAGAGCCAACTGCTTTTGGTACGGCATTGGGCAAATACACCTGATCGTGGGCATTCAGTTGATAGGCACCGGGTTCGCTATCATGCCACAATAAAAACTGCGGTGCTTGTTCGCTGCCAAAATACTTGGCCTCAGCGCTGTCGGCTTGTTGGCCCAAAATGGTAGAATGAAATGCAGGACGGGCTTGATAATTCAGCTGGGCATATTTATAAAATAAGGCTACACCCCAGGGGAATACATCCACGGGTTTATCTTGTATAATGGCTAGCATACTATCAGATAAATATGCGGAATGCAGTCCTTGCATCGATTGTTGTTTGTATTCTTCGTTGAGGTTTTGATAACGAAATAACACACGCGGCAGCAAATCTATCCGCGGTAGATTGTAAGCAATCTCTTTGGGCGAATCCCCACGCTGCGTATTGCTGCTGAAAAATGTCAGACTCAGAAAAAAGCAAGCAAAACCCAGCAGTGCATCCTTGCCTTTGTTGATGAGCAGAAAAATGCCGCCTAAGGTGATGCATAAAAAATACCAGGCCCGATAGTGCGTAAAGTCCATGCGCCCGATGCTGTAATTCCACACAGCAAAAATGGCGAGTGCAGATATGAACATGAACAACCAGCTTTTATGGGTTGGTACTAAAATAGGCACGAGCAAAATGCATACTATGGTGAGTAGGATGTAGGGCAAAAAGTTATTGAAAAAAATCGCCTGATCGTTGCCATAGGAGAGTGTCGCCAGAAAAGCTTGGGCCACCCAACGAATACCTTCGAATAAGTTGCCGTATAAAAGCCAAACAGCCAACAGGAGTAGAAATAAAAAAGGTAACAACAATTGCAAAGCTTCTTTCCATTTTTTGTGAAAAAGCAAAACCAAGACTGTACTGCCAAAAATGAAGAGCGCCGGAAAACTGATAGACGCTTTGATGAAAACAGCTAATACCAGCACGACGATGGCCGGCAGCATGGCCCGCAATGGTGCGTTATGCATTGCCCATAGCGATTGACTCAATACGATGCCTATGATGATAAAATCCAAGGGCAACAGCACACAAAACCCCAAATGAATGATAAGCGGCAGGTAGACTTTATTTGCGTGAAACAGTTGTGCTAATTGAATGAGGTAATAGCCAAGTAATATTTTGGTAACCACATCGAACAGCACAGATAGCAGTATGCTGTAATCACCCGGTATGGGAAATTTCAGAAAAAATAAGGGGCCATTGGTATGCGGATATAAAAAATGCTGCGGGCTGCCGGGATGAAAAAAATGTGCCGATGCCCAACGCACGGCACTATCCAAATCATTTTGCAAGAGCGCTTCCGGTCGGTTGATGAAAAGAGCCGAAAGGAAGCAAACAGCCAAAAACTGCATGACTTGCGTGCTGAAGAAGTTGATTTTTTGCATGCGCTAACAAATTCAAATATACAAGAAAAGCTTTCGCATTCAATAGCTGCCTGGCCTCTTAATGAGCCAGATAAGACGCCAGCCACTTCTTCACATATTCAATAGTTGCACCTTTGCGTTGGGCGTAATCCTCTACCTGATCGGCAGTTATTTTACCTACACCAAAATATTTGCTCTCGGGATGTGCAAAATACCAACCACAGACTGAGGCTGCGGGATACATAGCCAGACTTTCTGTAAGTGAAATGCCGGTATTGGCCTCGCCGCCCAGCAGTTCAAACAGTTTTATTTTTTCGGTATGATCGGGACAGGCCGGATAGCCGGGTGCAGGCCGTATGCCCTGATATTTTTCACGAATCAAATCGTTGTTTTCATAATCTTCATCGGCGGCATAGCCCCAATAGTTTTTCCGAACTTGTTCGTGCAGGTATTCGGCAAAGGCCTCTGCCAACCGATCGGCAAGTGCCTGCAACATGATTTTATTATAGTCGTCATGACTTTCTTCAAAGCGTTTGATGTGCGGCTCGATACCATGAATGGTAACAGCAAAGGCACCCATATAATCTGTTTTGTTTTTTTCGGTCGGACAAATAAAGTCTGCCAAACTGAGGTTGGGCTGGGTTGCAGTTTTTTTGGATTGCTGTCGTAAGAAATTCAAACGAACACCATTTTCTAATGTCACATCATCACCATCAGCAGTAGCCGACCAAATACCAAATGTTCCCTGAGCTTGTAGCCAGTTTTCTTTTTCAATACTATCCAGCATTGCATTCGCATCGGCGAATAATTTTTCAGCTTCCTTTCCGACTACTTCATCCTCCAGAATGGCAGGGTATTTACCGTGCAGTTCCCAGGTAATAAAAAAGGGTGTCCAGTCGATGTATTTTCGGAGGGTCGCTATGTCGACATCAACTTTGCTTACTTGCTTCGTATTCGGTACACTTGCTTCGAATTCGCTCCAATCTAGTTGCAATTTATTGGCCTTGGCATCGGCATAGAGCAGTAGTTTTTTATCTTCCTGTTTGTTCAAAAAATCAGCCCGTAGTTTTTCGTATTCGTTTTTGGTGTTGGCTAATAATGTTTCGCCCTTACCTTCTTGAAACAACTCGCCAACCGTGGTGACACATTTACTGGCATCCAGAATGTGTAATACACCAGACTCATATTCCGGTGCAATCTTCACGGCAGTATGCATTCGACTAGTTGTAGCACCACCGATAAGTAAGGGCAAATTCATCTTGCGTTTTGTCATTTCATGGGCAACCATTACCATTTCATCTAGCGAGGGCGTTATGAGACCACTTAAACCAATGACGTCTGCATTGTGTTTGGCTGCTTCGTCAAGTATTTTTTCGGTAGGTACCATCACACCTAAATCAACTACATCATAGCCATTGCATCCTAACACGACACCTACAATATTTTTTCCAATGTCGTGAACATCACCTTTTACGGTAGCGAGCAATATTTTTTTTGCTTTGCTGGTATCGGTATTCAATATTTTCTCGTCCTCAATAAAAGGCGTGAGGTAGGCCACCGATTTTTTCATCACACGCGCACTTTTTACAACTTGCGGTAAAAACATTTTTCCGCTGCCAAATAAATCACCTACGATGTTCATACCGTTCATTAGCGGCCCTTCGATGACGTCAAGCGGTTTGGCATATTCTTGTCGGGCGGCTTCTGTGTCTTCTTCGATATACTCTGTAATCCCGTTGACCAGGGCATGTGATAAGCGTTCGGCAACTGATTTTTCGCGCCACTCCAGATTGCTTTTTTTCTGTTCGGTACCTTTTTTATCTTTTTGTCTTTCGGCAAATTCAATCAGTGCATCGGTTGCACCCGCATGTTTATTGAACAATACATCTTCTATCAGCTCTTTCAGTTTGGGTTCGATGGCATCATAAATCGGCAGAGCGCCGGCATTGATAATGCCCATGTTTAGCCCTTTTTTGATAGCATGATACAGAAAAATACTATGCATGGCTTCGCGCACATAATTGTTGCCACGGAAAGAAAATGATAAATTACTGATACCGCCGCTAATTGAAACTTCAGGGAACTTTTGTTTGAGCTGATGGGCCGCTTCAATAAAGTCGATGGCATAATTGTTATGCTCTTCGAGTCCGGTGGCCACAGCAAAGACGTTGGGGTCGAAAATGATATCGCTGGGGTGAAAGCCAATTTCTTCGGTAAGTATTTTATAAGCTCGTGAACAAACTTGCACGCGGCGGTTCAATGTATCGGCCTGGCCTTCTTCATCAAAAGCCATTACAACTACAGCAGCGCCATAACGCTTGCAGAGTCGGGCTTGCTTTTTAAAGCTTTCTTCGCCTTCTTTTAATGAGATGGAGTTAACTACACATTTGCCTTGTACACATTTTAAGCCTGCTTCTATGATGTCGAACTTGCTGCTGTCTATCATGATAGGCACCTTGGCAATGCTGGGCTCAGCTTGCACTAGGTTGAGGAATTTTTGCATCGCTTCTACACCATCCAACAGAGCATCATCCATATTGACATCAATGATTTGAGCTCCGTTTTCTACCTGTTGTAGCGCTACAGTCAAAGCTTCTTCATAGTTGTCTTCACGAATGAGGCGGGCAAATTTTTTGGAACCCGTCACGTTTGTGCGCTCGCCCACATTGATAAAATTGCTGCCCTCAAATACCTGTAAAGGTTCTAATCCTGCTATTTTAAGCTTCATGTTTTCGTTCAGTTTTTATGGAATCAAAAAGAAATATGTTTCGTGTAATTATTCACTCACATGCACAGTTGGTAATTTTCGTGGTGCAATATTTTTTACAGCTTCTGCTATTGCTTTAATGTGTGGTGGCGTTGTACCGCAGCAACCGCCTACAATATTGATAAGTCCCTCTTCGGCCCACTCGCGGATAATACCGGCAGTGTAATCGGGTGTTTCGTCATATTCGCCCATAGCATTGGGCAGACCGGCATTTGGGTATGCACTCACATAACAATTAGCAATGCGTGATAAACTCGTAATGAATGGTCGCATCTGTTCGCCGCCTAATGCGCAATTCAAACCAACCGATAAGGGGTCAGCATGCTCTACCGAATAGTAAAAGGCATCAAGTGTTTGTCCGCTGAGCGTGCGGCCACTATTATCGGTTATGGTACCCGAAATCATAATCGGCAGCTCAATACCATTTTCGTCAAAATAGCGCTTGGTTGCAAAAATGGCGGCTTTAGCATTGAGGGTATCAAAAATCGTTTCAATCATAATAATATCCACACCGCCGGCAACGAGTCCGGCTACTTGTTCGTAATACGCACTTTCAACCTCATCAAAAGTGATAGCGCGATAGCCGGGATTGTTTACATCGGGTGATAACGATAAGGTTTTATTGGTTGGTCCAATAGCGCCGGCAACAAAAGTTGGTCTATCAGATTCCTGTGCAAATTCTTCACAGGCAGCGCGGGCACATTTGGCGGCGGCTTCGTTGATTTCGAAAGCCAGCGCTTCCATTTCGTAATCGGCTAATGAGATTACTTGTCCGTTGAAGGTGTTCGTTTCGATAATGTGGGCACCGGCGTGCAGATATTCGAGATGAATATTTTTGATAATATCCGGGCGTGTAATGCTCAGCAAATCGTTGTTGCCTTTTACATCACAGTGCCAGTCTTTGAATCGCTCACCGCGATAGTCGGCTTCGCTCAGTTTGTGGCGTTGAATCATGGTGCCCATAGCACCGTCGATAATTACAATTTGTTTTTCTAGTAATTGTTGCAAAGTCATTCTCTATCAGTTTTAATATGTATTAAACTGAACTATGATTTCACAATGTAAAATGGGAAATGTTTATTAGTTCAGTTTTGATTTTCCTTGGCCGAACAATAAACAAATCTGCCAAGAGCTTACAAATGTATGACTGAAAAAAGGGTTGAAGCAAATTCTTTTAAGATTACTTTTGTCCGGTGCGCTTTACCCTTGCCTATACAGTCTTGTTTTTGTATGTCATCAGTGCCATAGGGTTTTGGGGTTATTCGTTGCAGAAAAAAAGTGTTGAGGTCTATAACTTAGAAAAACAAATTACCGAACTGCAACGGGCCTCATTAACTACAGCCCAATATGAACAGGCGCTACAAGAATCCAAAGAACGTAAGGAAAGGCGAACAAAGCAGTATTGGGGCGAAGGCGCAACCTTTATGATTGTGATATTAATCAGTGCTTATTTTGTGTATCGTGCCTTTCATAGCCAACTTCGTTTGGCTAAGTTGCAGCGTAATTTTATGATGAGTGTGACACACGAATTGAAGACTCCCTTGGCTGGAGTAATACTTAACTTGCAAACGATGTTGCGGCGTAAGGTATCGCCAGAAATTCAAGATCGCTTGATAAGAAGCAGCGAACGAGAAGCAAAGCGGTTGAGTAGTTTGTGCAATAATATTCTTGTTACTACGCAATTAGAAGATGGCGGTCGTCAACTTTACCGCAGCGAATGTGATCTGGCCGAAGTGGCCATGCAAACCGCTGAAGATTTTATGGAAACTATTGAGCAGCGTGAACTCATAGTAGACTTTGTAACGGAGAAATCACTTATGATAAATGGAGATGCTGGTTTGTGGCAATTGGTTATTTCGAACCTGCTTCAAAATGCGCATAAATACAGCCCTTTGGATAAACCCATTACCATGAAATTGTTTCCTGAAGGCGATAAATTAAAATTGCAAGTCCTTGATGAGGGCATGGGTATTCCTGACGAAGAGAAGAAACTTATCTTTAAAAAGTTTTATCGTATTGGCAATGAAAACACCCGGCAATCACAAGGCACCGGTGTTGGTCTCTACCTTGTTAAAAAAGTCATAGAGCTTTTTAAATATGACATTGTAGTGAGAAACAATGAACCCCATGGCTCTATCTTTGAAATCATAGTTAAAACGAAATAAGGGATCATGAAAAATGCTAAAGCTACTATATTGGTTGTAGAAGATGAAAAAAGTTTGAGTGATGCACTAAAACTAAATCTTGAATTGGAGGGCTATGAAGTGGAAGTGGCCGAAACAGGCAAGGATGCCATAAAAGCTTTTCACAACGAACATTTTGACTGTATTATTTTGGACATTATGCTACCTGAAACTGATGGTCTAACCGTTTGTGAAACGATACGGGTGCAAAACAATGACGTGCCAATTTTGTTTCTTTCAGCAAAAAATTCGGGAGCAGACCGTGTGGCAGGATTAAAACGAGGTGGTGACGATTATCTTACCAAGCCTTTTAATCTAGAAGAATTGCTATTACGTGTAGAAAAATTGATTGAAAAAAATGTGCAAATACATAGTAATGGCAAAATTGTAAATGAAATTACGTTTGGTCCAAATCGAATTGATTTTCAGGCGCAAGAGTGCATGGATAAGAATGGTGAGGTACACACCTTGACAAAAAAAGAGTTGATGCTGTTGAAGCTATTAGTAGAAAGTAAAAATGAGGTAGTGACTCGTGAGCGTATCCTTAAAACCGTTTGGGGTTATAATGTTTATCCCAGTACACGAACCATCGATAATTTTGTGCTGACCTTTCGAAAATATTTTGAACAAGACTCCAGAAATCCTGAGTATTTCCAAAGCATTCGCGGTGTAGGCTATAAGTTTACCGATGCCTAGTTGGCACGGTTAGGTCTGGCAATTATATATAGCGACCAGATAAGTACAAAGAATACAATACCGGCCTGAATTTCCAGCATATCATCAGTTACGAGATTCATGGTGACTAATATGGTAAACCAAAAGGCCAATACATTAGCGTTTTTGATACTACGTATTATGAGGGTAAGAAGGAATACAACTAGCCATGCCAAACCAATAATACCCGTTTGTAGCCAAGTATTGAAGAACTGATTGTGAGCATGCATGTTTTCAGCAAGTGTCTTAAATCCTGATGCATGCAAGCCTTGCTGCAATGCTTGATTGGCATTGCCTAGTCCATAACCAAATAGCGGTTTATCTAAACATAGTTTGAATTCTTCTTCGTAGGCAACTTTTCTGGACGCTGTTGCGGCTGAATAGGCAACGTTCTTGTCTGTTTGACGCAGACCAGCTATTGTCTCATCGACTCGGTATTTAACTGTTTTAAGCTGGTAAAGACCGGCTGAAATCAATAGGGTTGCCATGCCAATGAGAAGTGCGGAAAGTATGGGCTTGCTGGTTGATAATATCCAGTTGAATATTTGCCAAAATATAAAAAGAATAAAAAATAATAGTACAATCCTGGATAAAAGCAATAAGAGTATAACGATAAAGGCGCTCATAAAAAACAGCCGATGCCGTGATGAATGGTAATAATGCCATAAGAACGCAAACATGAAAAAATTAGAGAAGTAGCCCGGGTGCATGATGCCTTCAGAAATAGACATGCGATTAAACACGCCGTAAATGCTGGGATCTACCCCCAGAAAATAATACTTGTACATCGAATGCCCGATACTGTAGGCGAATGAAATACAAAGCAACACACTGAACCATTGCATCAACTTTTGTTCGTTTGATGCTGTGAAAAATGATTCGTAGTAAAACAGCAAGGGGAGCAGTAAGAAGCTCATTTTGATAAACATTGCCTGAAAGGCATCATTATCCTTTTCTGAGAATAAATAAAATATGAAATAAATAAAAAAGAAACCAATGAAGGGTACCAATAGTTTGGCATCCAAGGGTTTACTGATTTTTTGAAGCAGATTTTTATCCACCAAAAAGAAAGCAACCAATGCAAGAATACCTATTGAGTTAATACGCTGACTAAATGCAAAACTGCATAGCGTAAATCCAACTACGATTAACCAAATTTTCTGACGATTCCACAGCGCAGGCACAGCACTCAAATATAAGTTACCTTTACCAAATGTTTTTGGAAGTATATGAATCCAATATAGATGAACGAAAAATAGCCTCAGCAGTAAAAGTATTGCAGAATGGCGGCTTGTTGATTTATCCTACTGATACTATATATGGTGTGGGTTGTGATATTTACAACAAGAAGGCAATAGAAAAATTGTGTCAACTAAAAAATATTCCTCTTAAAAAGGCTAATTTTTCTTTCATCTGCAAAGATTTAAGCCATTTGAGTCAGTTTGCAAAAAGTATATCAACGCCTACATTTCGCTTGCTTAATACACATTTACCCGGTCCGTTCACTTTTATATTAGAAGCTAGTAAAGAGGTGCCCAACCTATTGATGCAAAATAAAAAAACCGTGGGCATCCGTGTGCCGGACAACAAAATTTGCATGCTATTACTTGAGAAGTTCGGACATCCAATTATCAGTACTTCCTTGCCCGAAACAGATAATTTGGATGAACTAACGGATCCGGATATCATTTACCACAAATATGAGCATCAAATAGACGCGATGCTCAGCTCTGGGTCGGGTGGTATAGAAAATTCTACAATAGTTGATCTTACCGGAGAAGACTTGGAAATACTGAGAGAGGGTAAAGGCATATTGGCATTATAGTTGGGCTTTCAACAGAATGTTGAGGATGCGCTATGGTTTTGAAATGAAACATGTTTTTTTGCTGATAACAAGGTGAGCATATTGCATAGTACTATTGGTAGTAACCAAAAGATAGCCTTCATTTATTCGGTTATTTATTTTATAAACGCCTTGTTGAGGTATTTGTTGCCAGAAAAAGGCGATTGTATTTCAGAAATATGCGTTTATTTCATTATTTTGGTGCTTCTATTTAAAAGATAAAAACTATGCGAAAGCTTTTATTGCTGTTTGTGTTGCTTGCTGGTGTAATTTCTACAACCAATGTGTATGCCGATCGGTTTGATTATTTCTGGGATACAAAAGCACATGACCGCGGTCAGATTCACATGAGCTATGGCTATGGTTTTCCGAGGTTGGATAATAGTCGGTTTGACTTTCATAAGGATAAAAATAATTTTCGTGTGGTAGGTGTAGGGCCTTTTATATTCAAAGCAGAATATGGCCTCACGCGCGAATTGAGTGTTGGCATTTCTGCAACCTATATCAAGTATCGAAGCGATTGGCAAGAGCTACGTTTTGATGATTTTCACAACAGAGATTTATGGACAACTTATGGCACTGTTGCCGAGGATTTAGCCATCATGCTACGTTTCAACTATCACTATCGCGTAACACCACGTTCTGATTTATACATTGGTGGTGGCATGGGATATAATATGTGGACAGAAGAAGATGTTTTGCCAGGGCGGGCTGATGATAGCACCTTCAATTCTTTCTTCAAAGTGCCCGGGGCTACTGCCGCCGAGTTGACCCTTGGTTATCGCTATTACTTCCGTCAGCGGAATGCTTTTTATGTTGAAGCTGGTTATGGAAAATCTATTGTACAGGCGGGATTTGTCTTTAAATTCCGTCACAAAAATCGAGAATAGGCCTATATTCGCAACGCATAAAAAAGGAATACAATGATCAATACAATCCTAGCTACGTCATTTGGGGATGCCATTGGAACTTTTGGGTGTTATTTTTACTCAATTGTAATAACTGGCGGAATCTTATTTTGTATGAAAAATTATCTTAAAAGAGACTAGTTACACCTAATAGAACTAGTAAATACTTTAAAACTGAATACCTTTGCGCTATTCAGTTTTTTTATGCTCCGAGACGAAATCAGTAAACTAAGACAATCCTATAGCCATGCCACATTAGATGAGCATCAAGCTCATGCGAATCCTATTGAGCAATTTGAACAATGGTTTCAGGAAGCTGCCCGGGCGGAAATTGTGGAGCATAATGCCATGACATTGGCTACCTGCGTTAATAATATGCCGGATGCGCGGATTGTATTATTAAAGTCATTCTCCAATCAGGGATTTGTTTTTTTTACCAATTATAACAGCGCCAAAGGAAGGGAACTAGATATCAATCCCAGGGCAGCACTGGTTTTTTTGTGGAAGGATTTGGAACGTCAGGTAAGGATTCGGGGAGAGGTGCAAAAAGTACCAAAAGCTGTTTCTGAAGAGTACTTCAATACGCGCCCCATTGATAGTCAATGTGGGGCAGTAGCTTCTCAACAAAGCCAGCCAATCGCCAGCCGGGATGAGTTAGATGCTCAATATGCCGCAGTATTGGATGCACATAAAGAAAATGGGCCCCAAATGCCAGCTCATTGGGGTGGTTATTTGCTCGTTCCAAACGAGATAGAATTCTGGCAAGGCAGAGAGGGTCGGATGCATGACCGCTTGCTGTACAGGCACCAAAATGCCAAATGGGACATTACGCGTTTGCAGCCCTAAGCGTATATTTTATTCTTACGAATACCTTTTTTGTGCAACCAATGTTGAATAGATACGCGCAGTACGCCTAATCCATATTTCATGCTTCGAGAAAAATTGATGCTGCTTGCTTCTTCAAAATATTTGGTCGGACAAGTGATTTCAGCTATTTCAAAACCTGCCATAAAGATTTGAGAAAGCATTTCGTTGTCAAAAATAAAATCATCATCATTCAAATTATATGCTATACGCTCCAGTACCTCGCGCGAGAAGGCACGATAGCCGGTGTGGTATTCGCTTAGTTTTTGTCCGATGATGATATTTTCGCTAAGTGTCAGGAGGCGGTTGGCTACATATTTGTAAAGGGGCATACCCCCTTTTAAGGCACCCTTACCCAATATGCGCGATCCCAATACACAAGGATAAAGCCCTTGCGCAATTATACTGCTCATGGCAGGAATCAACTTAGGCGTGTATTGATAGTCGGGGTGCAACATGATGACGATATCCGCACCCAATGCCAGTGCTTTATTATAGCAGCTTTTTTGATTACCACCATAGCCGGTATTTTTATCGTGTTCTATAATATGCTGTATGCCCAGCGATCGGGCAACCTCTAAGGTATTATCCGAGCTTCTATCATCAACCAACACAACATCGTCTACAATGTCGAATGGAATTTCGTCGTATGTTTTTTTTAATGTTAGACCGGCGTTATAAGCAGGTAATACAACAATAATTTTTTTGTTTGACAACATACTTACTAAGGTAATTTATTCATTGGGCTTCGGAAGTAAATTGCTTGGAATTTCTTTTAGCGTATTAGCTAGATTGGTGGTACCATAAGCCAATAAGGTATTTTGGGCATTACGTACTTCGCAATGAATATTCGCAATTTTTTTACCGGTTTTCATAACGTTTGCGGTAGCATAAATTTTTTCATTGAGCAAAGCGCTTTGCATATAGTCGATATGCAAGTTGAGGGTGGTATAAATGGTTTCTACGGCTTGACTATAAAAAGCCAAACCTGCGATTTCATCAATAAGCATGGCAATCATCCCTCCATGCATTTGTTTAGAGGGGTTTGTTAGTACATCGCGAACCACAAGGCTAACCGTCACCTGACCTGCACAAATATTTTCGATAGTGTACTGCAAATGTGCTCCTGCAGCGCTTCGTATGTTTTGATACGGTTTGCCAATACTCTGTTTTAATTCATGTAAAATTGGATTATCCATTGGAAACTTTTGGGAATAATAGGTATATGTAATTTGGACTTCGTTCTATCCGGTCAAATGTAAAATGCGTTGACAGCATATCTTCAAAAACACGGCGGTCATTTTTGTGCAAAAAAATAGTATTGATAATGATACGCGCATCCGAACTGCTTATCCGAATAATTTGATGCCAGAAATTGGGGTCTTGTACAACTTGGCTATTTTCTAAATCTTTAAAAAGGTCAATGCCAATCATATCAAACGTATGCTGCGTTTGCCTGATATAATCTGCCGCATCATAATGTTCAAAAAATACATTTTTATCCTGATCCAATTGATGGTATTGCTTAGCCAATTCGATAATCTTTTCATCATACTCTACCAAAACACTTCTGGGAAATAATTGGTACACGGTATGTAGCCTGCTAAGTGCACTGCCTAAACCTGCCCCAAGTAGTAAAAAGTGTTGAATGGGTTGCAGTTTATTTTTTTTATCTAAACGTTCAAATGCTAATTTAAAAGGCGAGTAGCGATAGCCATCTGAATAAAGGGCATGGGCACTTTCAAGTTGCCATTGTCCTTGGTAGTATTTTATTTTTAATGCAGCATGCTTGTCCGTGTACAGCTGTTGTGTCACAATGGGCATTAAATACCCTAAACATTTTTTATACCATGGCAGGTCAAACATGTGTTAGTGCGGGCGGTAATACACCATGGCCCTTTTCAGGTTTTTTTGTAAGGAGGCAATCCTTGTTGCTTCGTGAGGGTGTGTGCTCAAAAATTCAGGAGGCTTCTGTCCGCTGCGAGCCGCCATGCGCTTCCATAGGTCTATGGCTTCCTGCGGGTGATAACCAGCTTTGGCCATAAAAATCATTCCCATTTCATCCGCTTCCAATTCATGTTTACGCGAGTAGGCTAGCATACCAAGTTGTCCTCCAATGCCGACAGCTTGCTGAAAAAGTTGTGCGTGCTGGGGGTTTTGATTGGATATTGCAATAGTGCCTACAGCCGCTGCACCTTGAAGTATTAGTGCCTGTGTCATCCGTTCGTTGCCATGATTGGCAATTGCATGAGCAATTTCATGCCCCATGACAGCTGCCAGACCTGCTTCGGTAGCGGTGATAGGTAAAATGCCGGTATAGACCGCTATTTTACCACCAGGCATACACCAGGCATTGACTTCGTTACTCTGTACTAAATTGTACTCCCATTGGAATCCTTTCACACGTTCTTGCAAACCTTTTGACTGTAAATAGGCCGTTACAGACTGGGCGATGCGTGAGCCCACTCGTTTGACCATTTCGGCTTCAGCTGTGCCGGTAACGGGTTTGTTCTGTTGTAAGAACTGACTATATTGTGTATAAGACATGGACTGCATGCTGGGTGCAGGTATCAAGGTTACTTGTCTGCGGCCTGTAAGCGGCACTCGTGTGCAGCTTTCGGTAACGAACAAGATGCAAAACAAAAGAACCATTAGTTTTTTCATAATCAAGGTATTGCTAAATACAAAGTAAAGGTCTAAAGCGTTTTGCTGGCGAGAAGGTTGTTAGTTTTTACTATTAGTAATTATAACGTCTTCGGGCAGTATTCCAG
Source organism: uncultured Chitinophagaceae bacterium (assembly GCA_964409905.1). GTDB lineage: Bacteria > Bacteroidota > Bacteroidia > Chitinophagales > Chitinophagaceae > JAGNRR01. Next base: position 40,070 of record CAYPET010000004.1, read on the forward strand.
CGTACACCACTATAAACAAAAGCAGATCGATCGCCTGGGTTATAGTTAAAGTCACTGGATTCCATTCTATAGCCACCTCCAAGGTCAAAAAACACATTTGGTTTGATTTCGTAAGCCAGGTGCAGATTGGCATACAATACATTACTAACGAAGCCATTATACATGTTGATGCCATAGTCTGCATTTCGGTTGGTATAACGTTTAAAAATATCGCCACCAAAGGAAACGGCTGAAGAGCTGTCTCTACCTTGTTTGTTATAAAAAGCTTCCAGATTGAAATATACTTTTTGATGTGGTTTGTAATTTATATTGAGTACCAGTTCTGAAAAATTCGCTCCGTAAGGATGTGCAAGGGGTTGGTTGTTGTGAGTATAATCAGCCGTTGTGTTAAAATAACTATAGGTAAACGGTCTTACACGGTTGTACTCGATTTGAACGAGTAGGTTATTGACTCCAAACGGGTCTGCAATTTTAGTGCCTAATTGATAAGCATACTTATTAGCCCACCAACCATTACCAGCTGTGATTTCGCTAAATTTAAATTCATCCAGAAGAAATTGCCCATAGATCAATGCCTTAATATTGGGGTTTGCTTTAAAGTTGATGCCCATTAGCGCATTATCCGGGCTACCGATACTTTGTTCTACATAGCGATACAGGATGAGGGGATTGAGATATTGAAATTCAAAATGGTTTTGTCGGCCATAAACCACGCCTTCAAATAAGCCAACATTTAACCACTTGGTTACATTCATAATAAGGTGATGCAGGGCGGCGTATTTTTTTGGTAATAATATATCAGGACCGCGATTGAATTGTGGTGTGAGTTCTAAAAATAAGTTTTGGTAATTTAACTTCCAGAATTGCGTATTAATACGAAAAAATAATGCGTTGCTTCCAAGGTCTGACAAGAATAACGAGCGGTACCCATCACCTAAATGAAAACGATCATGCCCGAAGCTAATGTTCAGATTATCTTTTATGACTTCGGCATCAAAATAGCCATTGGCTAAGATATAATCTGTGGCTAATCCGCTCTTTTCAGGTTTAAAGTTTTTGTAATAGGTTGGTCCGTTGGGCACCGCTTCATTTTCCTGAATGCGCCTTTGATGATAAAGCGGTCCACGCTCCTGATTGTCTGTAAATGAAGTATAGATACCAATTTTATTTTTAATATTGGCACGAACTTCTACACCCTTTCTGTTTTGAAACAAATTTTGTTTCGCATTGCCAAACTCTATCATTTGCTGATAATTGACAATTGGGTTAACGGCTATAGTATAATCGGGATGCTGAACCGAAAAAACATCCGCTCTTTTTTTATAAAAAACATCAAATAGAGAATATTCACCCTCGCCTGTATCCTCATCCGCGTCCCATTCCCAATTTTTATTGATGATTTGTTGAATTTCCTCTTTATCTCGTTCGCTTAGCACAATCTCATTTTCTTTAGCAAAGGCCAAATAGGATTTTAAGAATAAGACGGCTTCTTTTCGGGACACTGTTCCTTTGGCAGTATGCAATCCATCACTGGCTTGTCCTCTTAATATATCAAATCGTTCAACTTGAAAATAATCATCCGCGTTGCGGTTGTAAAAGGCCGATTGTGCCCAGCTTGTCAATGGCAAGGCTGTCAACAAAAGAAACAAGATGTTTTTCATAATGTGATAGTCCGATTAGTGGAATAAAGGTATATTAATTAAACTATTATTCCGATTTCGTCAGTTTCAAAAAGACCGGCAGCCTGCTAATAGCCAAAATCTTCCCTAAAATAGATTTTTTTTCCTTGCCACTTCAAGTCGTACACTTTAGCTTTGCTACATATTGCATGGAAAATTACCTTATTAAAAATGCCTTAGTAATTAATGAAGGCAAGCAGTTTCGAGCCGATGTTTATGTCGAAAATGGCAAAATTGATCGCATGGGTTCTACGCTAAAAGTAAAAACGGCGCACAAGGAAATTAATGCCGAAAACTTGGTATTGATACCCGGCGTAATTGATGATCAGGTGCATTTTCGCGAGCCCGGGCTTACGCATAAAGCCGAAATAGCCACCGAGTCACGCGCGGCAGTGGCAGGAGGTACCACTACTTTTATGGAAATGCCAAACACGGTGCCACCAGCCCTCACCTTCGATTTGCTTGAAGATAAATATGCCATCGCCGAAAAATGTTCGCCTGCCAACTACTCTTTTTTTATGGGAGTGAGTAATGATAATGCTGAAGAGGCTTTGAAAATAAACGAGCGTAAAAATGAGGTGTGTGGCTTGAAAATATTTATGGGGAGTAGCACCGGCAATATGCTGGTAGACAATATTGTAACTCTTGAGAAAATATTTGGGGGCAGTGAAGTGCTTATCGCTACACATTGCGAACGTGAAGGAATCATAAAAAGCAATCTCGAAAAGGTTTTGAAAGAAAATCCCCATCCCGATATCAGTTACCATCCGATAATACGCGATGTAGAAGCTTGCTACGAATCCTCTTTAGGCGCTATACAATTAGCCCGAAAGTTCGATACACGTCTACATATTTTGCATATCAGCACGGCCAAAGAACTTGACTTGTTTTCGAACATGATGCCCTTAAAGGAAAAACGTATTACCGCAGAAGTTTGTGTACATCATTTACATTTTACAGCAGACGATTATGCTCAATATGGCCATCAGATAAAATGCAATCCAGCCATCAAAGAAAAATCGAACAAGGCTGCTATCTGGGATGCTTTGTTGGATGATCGTTTGGATATTATTGCTACCGACCATGCCCCACATACCTGGGAAGAAAAAAGTCAAGAGTATCTTAAAGCACCGAGTGGCGTGCCATTGGTGCAACATTCATTATTGCTCATGCTAGACTATGTAAACCAGGGGAAAATCAGTCTAGAAAAAATGGTAGAAAAAATGTGTCATGCGCCGGCCGAATGTTTTCAGGTGGCTAATCGCGGATACATACGCGAAGGCTATCAGGCCGACCTAGTTCTGTTGGATTTGAATAAACCTACTGAAGTAACAAAGGAAAGTTTGTTGTATAAATGTGGGTGGAGTCCATTTGTTGGCCATAGTTTTTCTTCGTCAGTGAAATATACTTTCGTTAATGGAACGATTGTATACAGCAATAATGAGGTATGTGATATCAATGCCGGGCAGCGTGTGCAATTTAACCGATAGTAAATAAATTATTCATCCTGCAATCTTTGCAGATGGCAGCAGTAAATTAAGACCAATGAGGAACTCGTTGGCCTGATGGTCTAATGAATAGCTTTGCAGTAGTTGTTTGCATTTGATGTGGAAATAGAGTAAATTCGGACTTGTCGTCTTTTTTAACCTGTTAAACAATCCACATATGAAACGATTTTCTTGCTACCTATGTTTGTGTGTCATACTAACTCTATCTGCCTGCAAAAAAGAGAAGGCATCTTGAGCAATTCAAAAGTTTTTAATGTTGAATTGTTCAAACAGAATTTACAAATTGGCTTGGGTAATCCGGTTGGTTATACCATCGTCATAGCCCAAGGAGGTCAACTGGCAGATTCAGCTACTTTTGGCATCGGGGCAATCAACGCCGCCGCCGGCACTACCATCCGACCTTCCATTTATCATGATATCAATATTGCCAGCGTCACCAAATCATTTACGGCAATGGCCGTTATAAAACTTATGGAATCCCGAGGGCAGCTAATGAATTTCCCGATAAACCTATGGTTGCCAAATTCCTGGCCCAAGCACGGTGATGTACAAGCCATCACCTTTGAACAATTACTTTCGCAAACATCAGGTATACGCATGGCCTCTACAAGCTATGATTCACTCAAATTTTTAGTGGCGAATCCTGTCACGGCGCCCAAAACCTATTCCTATGCGAATGCCAATTTTGGGCTATTCCGAATCATACTACCCAAATTGTGGGATGCCAATATTTTTAATCAGCAAGAGGCCAGTCTTTCGGCAACTGATTTCGAGGATTGGATTGATCAGCGTTATATCGAATTGATGAACCAGTTGGTATTTGCTCCGGCAGGCATTGGTAATGTAAACTGTAGCATCGACCCGAACGTTACAACCATTCAGGCATTTTCTGAAACGCCCAATGGCATTTTTAATCCGCAAAGTTTTGGCGATTGGACAAACAGAAGCGGCGGTGGCGGATTTTACCTCAGCACTGCTGAAATGGCTCAGGTAATGAGTTACTTAGCCAACACATCCAGTATACTGACACAGTCACAAAAAAACGCCATGGATCAAAACCTATATGGCTGGGACCCCAATGATGTATTTAATACCAATTATGGCCGGGTTTATGGTAAGGATGGCGCACTATTTCTTGATTTGAATAACGATAATGGGCTTAGTCTTGGTGATGCTGGCTTGCAGACCTGGGTCGGAAAATTTCCGAACAAAGTGGAGCTGGCCATGACCGTGAACTCAGTTGGTGGTAGTTTTCGTAGCCTGGCTCAAATTGCACGGCAGGCATATGAGGATGCCTGGGTAGATACCCCTTAGCCCATGTTACATCGCGCCGTTGCACTTCTATGCTGAAATGCAACTATATGGGTATTTAGAGTTATATCCGCAGTATATTTGACAGTAGTCCTTAGTTAATGGAACAGTTGTTGATAGTCTTCTTGTTTATTTTACTGCTCTTAATAGGATTATTCATTTATTTTATTTTTCCCATTTATAAATATTTTAAAACTATGGCACAACAACCTTTATCCGCATTTCATTTTACCGTTTAGTGGGGCGGCACGCGCATTGGCTTTACCGAGGTATCTGGTTTAGATATTTTTTTTGAACCCATACAGTTTCGAGATGGTAGCTCAAAAGAGCATATGCATCAAAAAATGCCCGGTTTAGTAAAGTATAACAACATTACCCTCAAGCATGGTTTGATGGAAGGCGACACGGAGTTTATTGATTGGATTAATACTATTGAAATGAATGCCGTAGAGCGCCGAGATATTACTATACAATTACTAAACGAAAGGCACGAACCTGTTTGTACCTGGGGGGTAAAGAATGCTTTTCCTGTGCGGTACTCGGGGCCCAGATTACAGGCAAACGCCAACACCATCGCAATAGAAGAATTGGAACTAGCACATGAGGGATTGAGTTTGCGATCCTAGATTTCGCTCACAGGCTATGTCTTCAAAACGGCTGATTATACCGTTCAGTTGTTGGTCATAATGCAATCCAATTTATATTTACTGCATGCTTTCAAAGTTATATGCCAGTGCTGTTTATGGGGTAGATGCTATCACCATCACCATAGAAGTGGATGTCTTGGAAGGGGCCCATTTCCATATAGTAGGACTACCCGATAGCGCCGTAAAAGAAAGCCAGCATCGCATAGAGAGTGCCGTAAAAAACAATGGCTACAAAATGCCGCGAATTAAAACGGTGGTGAACCTGTCGCCGGCTGATATTCGCAAGACGGGCACCGCCTTCGACCTGCCCATTGCCATTGGCATATTGGCAGCTACCAATCAGGTAGAAAAAAGCGATTTGGAGCAATACCAGCTTATGGGCGAATTGGCCTTGGATGGCAGCATACTGCCCATAAAAGGGGCCCTGCCGATAGCGATTCAGGCACGGAAGGATGGTTTTAAAGGGTTGTTTGTGCCGGCTCAAAATGCGCGCGAGGCCGCCATGGTAAACAATATTGATGTTTATGGCGTAGCTCACATCAAAGAAGTGATTGAATTTTTTAATGGCAATAGCGATTTGAAACCACTCAAAGTAGACACCCGTGACGAGTTCTTTCATTCGCAGTATGATTTGGAGCAGGACTTCAGCGATGTAAAAGGGCAGGAGAACATCAAGCGGGCTATGGAGATTGCTGCCGCAGGCGGGCACAACTTGATTTTGATTGGACCGCCGGGTGCAGGCAAAACCATGCTGGCCAAACGGCTGCCCGGCATTCTGCCACCACTGAGTTTGCTGGAGGCTTTGGAAACTACCAAAATACATTCCGTAGCCGGCAAGCTGCCCGAAAATGCTACGCTCATATCCAAGCGGCCGTTTCGCTCGCCGCATCATACCATAAGCGATGTGGCTTTGGTGGGTGGAGGCGGTTTTCCGCAGCCGGGCGAAATATCATTGGCGCATAATGGTGTGTTGTTTCTGGACGAGCTTCCCGAATTTAAGCGCACCGTGCTGGAGGTAATGCGGCAGCCCATGGAAGAGCGACGTGTGACTATTTCGCGAGCCAAAGTATCCATCGACTTTCCCAGTAGTTTTATGCTGGTGGCCAGCATGAATCCTTGCCCCTGTGGCTATTTCAATCATCCCGAAAAGGAGTGTACCTGCGCCCCCGGTACAGTGCAAAAATATTTAAACAAAATATCGGGCCCCTTGCTGGACCGTATCGACCTGCATGTGGAGGTAACCCCCGTACCTTTTTCCGAGCTGAACGCCAACAACCGCAGCGAGGTAAAAAGTGCCGACATCCGCACGCGGGTGATAACCGCGCGCGAAATACAAGGGAAGCGCTACGCAGCGAATGAAGGCATGTATTGTAATGCGCAAATGAGCAGCAAGCAGCTGCGCGAGTTGTGTCAAATCAATCAGGCCGGGCAAAATTTATTAAAGACAGCTATGGAACGATTAAACTTATCAGCACGGGCTTACGATAGAATCCTCAAAGTATCGCGCACCATAGCCGACCTGGAAAATAGCGAAGACATAAAAGTAGAACACCTTGCCGAGGCGATACAATATCGTAGCTTGGATAGGGAGAATTGGGGGAGTTAATAATGAATAGAGGCAAAAATAAATTGATCGATATGGCGCGGCGTCCTCTGCGAAAGACTCTGCGGGGAAGAAAAGTTCATTCAGATACCTGTAATTAGATTATCCATTCTTACTCTACTTTGGTCGTGCTTCCTGCCGACTGGATTAAGTAAACGATGCAATATTTCTGCTTAGAGTTGCTTCAACATCCAAATATTACAAGAGGTATGGCCTGAGTCGCCTAAAGGCTGTTGGAGTGTTACAAATCCCTGCTTTTCATACATACGAACCGCGGTAGAAAAATCCGGCAGGCTTTCAAGATAAAGCGCTGAGTACCCTATGGCTCTTGCCGATGCAATGCTTTTCTCCATCAATAATTTGCCAATACCTCTTCCTCTCCATTGGGCAGATAAATAGAATTTTACCAGCTCGACATGATTCTCCGGCAAACCTATTGTAGGATAAATTCCGCAACAACCCACAGCTTCATGGTCTATTTCGGCAACCCACAATAAGGAATTTTCGGTCTGAAACAATTCATATAATCTATCGGTTGTGGGGTCGGAAAATACGGTGCCTGTTCGGGGAGCATCAAATTCTACGAAGACTTTTCTTATCATGTTGGCTAAGGGCACATTGTCTTCTTTTTTTACTTTTCTTATTTGCATGTGGGTTTGTTACTGTTACATAATGTAGTATAAAAATACTGATTTGTCAATCATGCTTTGCCACCTCATTATAAAAGACAATATTGCTTTTGTAAACCTTGTCGCGCATTTGGATTAGCCGTATGATAACCGAGTAGAAACATATTCCAATTGTCACTTTTCATTCTTGCATTAGGTAAATTGACAATGGTTACTCTCCCAAGCCATGATAAAAAAATAAACCCGGTTAATAAATAACCGGGCTCATTATAAATGAAAAAGAAAAAAATCAAGGGTTAGTCAACAATCAAGGATTTAACTGTGTGTTGCACACCTTCTTTGGTTACCCGAATAATGTAAAAAGTATTCTTCTTTAGGTTTAAGTTGATACGCTCGTTGGTTGGTACAGGTCCTATTGCCGAGAATACTGTGCGTCCTGTAAGGTCCATAATTTCGAGGCCATCAACGCTTACCAAACTACCTGATAGCACATTGATATAGTTGGTGCTTACAAGCACGTCCATATCTAACTTCGTTCTTTCCTTAATGCCCACTGGCACGCAAGATGCACAAGTTTCCCAACGGAAACAAATAGTAGTGTCAGCAGTGCCTAGCGTAGCCAGACGGTTAGTGTATTGGCTATTCATATTAGTACAAGCTGCTGTCGAATCCATGGCTTCTTTAGTCGGGCCTACGCCGTGCACGTATAAAAACTCGATGGGTTGATTACCAGGGATAGACAGAGTCCTTTCGTAAGTATCGTTACCTATAGATGCCATAGTATCTCCAGGCCAGTTACCAAAATTGGTCCAGCTACCGAAAACGTATACCGGCATTGAGTCTGCGGCTTGTACGCGGAAAGTTACATTTATCATAGGCATAGGGGGGGCATTGTTACCTCGAATTACCACTTTACCTAGGGTGCTCTCCAAGGCCGGGTCGGCATTTATGCCGTAAACAGCAAAACCATATTGTGTTAGCATACCGGGTAAGTTGGGTATTGAATCAGCAACTGAGAACGCTCCTGTAGCAGTAATTGTATCTTGTTTGAACAGGACTGTGGCGTAGTTATTGTTCTTGTCCAATACTTTAATGAAGGCGTAGGATACATATGCCGTATCCAGGGTGAATGTGTCCACAAAGCCTTGGAATGTAAGATTTTGGCCCATAAGGGTTGTGTCTTCAACAAAAGTGTTGGCTTCCATAGTTTTGTTGCCCTTGCCCGTTACACTATTGTACCAGTATGGGTCATTAGTATTCCATGTACTAAAATTTGGGTGCAGATTCATCGAGCCATTACCAGGGTCCACGATGGTTTTTACATCGGGTAATGCCCAGGCAGATCCGAACATGTAATTAACTCCTACGGAGTCAAATACGTTCATGTAGGCTACCCAATTCATACCGGTGTCAACCGTAATTGTAGTTTGTGCCTTGCCAATGTGGGCTGAAAAAGCCACAAATAGCGCGAGCAGCACAGCTCTTTTCATTGTTTTCATTTGTTTTGTGTTTTTGTGTTTCATGTTTGTGTGTGTTAAAATTAAAAAATTAGAGTGGTTTGTATGTAAAATTTGAAATAATAATTTCATGTTCCTGTTGATTGCTAGGTGCTGCACCGTCTAACAGCCATAAGTTAAACCGCACATTTGTAGAGTCACTGGGTGCTGGTAATACGATGGGGTCGGATGTGCGGTTGCCTTCTATCTTACGTCTGGTGATGTTATTTTTAGTAAAGATCCATTCAGCTACTTTATTTATCCCAGCTGTGGTGCCTTCATAACTCTCCCAAAGCACACTGTCTGGCGTCCAACGAAACATATGTGTCATTGGTTTTTTTAGTAATGCCGTATTCACCACGCCACGCTCGGTGCGCTCTGTATAAGGCACCGGATTGCTAAAAATTACGGGCTGAACGGCATAAGATATTAAGTTTGTATCATTGGCATTATTCCATCGCGAAAATTCAATATCCACCTCACTATTGGCTTGCGTTTGGAATGAGTAGCTATCCCAGGTAAAAAATCCAAAAACGACTTTCTCATTAAAATCGCTGATATCACTAACGCAGGTCATGGTGTAGGTTCCATATCCGAACACTTTAGTTGAGATTACCTCGCTACAATTCCATTGGTTATTTTTTTTAGCGATTTTCAAGTGTAAATGGCCGTTGGCATCAACCCAGGCAAAATCAGTGGTACCCGAAAATAGATTAGGTCCTGGCCCCACAGGTGAACTGGCATCTTTATAGCGCCACTGATAACCCGAAAAGGCAAAATCGCCTTGTATAACTCCGGGCTCAATTTCGGGTGGCGGCGATTGATAGCAGGCCGTCATGAGGACGACAATTGAGGATAATATTATATTTCGCCAACTACTGCACATGGATAAGTTTTTTTTGATTACTAATCATCAATTCAATGTCACCCGCTTCAGTTATTTCTTGTAATGCTTTGTTTACAAAATTGAAATCATTTTTTGTCAAAGAAAAACGAAGTATTGTCTTCTCATTTGGTTTTAGCGATACCTTTTCAAAACGTACCAGTTTTTTTACCGCAGGAGTTATACTTGCAACTAAGTCATTGTAATATAATTGCACTACCTCTTTACCCGCCTGCTTTCCGGTATTCTTTACAGCAATTTGAACAACAATGCTGTCTTCAGCATTTAGTTCTGCTTTCGAAATCGTCATTTCTTCATATTGGAATTGTGTATAGCTTAACCCAAACCCAAAATCATATTGCGGTTGATAGGCATTGGTGCTAAAATCAATGTGTTGATCTTCCGATGCCTTATGGTCATAATGCACAAAGGTATTTACATGACGTGGGTATGTGAATGGCAGTTTGCCGCTGGGATTTTCTATACCATAAAGGGTGTTAGCAATCGCACGGCCCCCTTCATCACCCGACAAATAAGTATATAAAATGGCTGAAGCTAAAGGATCGATGCGCTCAATGATGCGTGGTCTATTAAAATTGCAAATCAGAATGAGCGGTTTGCCAGTTTGTGAAAGTTGTTCTACCAATTGGATTTGTGCCTTGGTAATGGTGAGGTCATCAATATTACCAGGTATTTCGGTGGCCGGAGTTTCGCCTAGTGCAATGACAATTTTATCCGCCTCCATCGCTTTTGCCATGCAGGCATCAAGATGCATAGAACTGTCAACACTACCCGTATTGACGTAAGTCACATTTGAGGAAAGGTGTTGCAAGGCTTGTAAAATTGTTTTTTTACCAGGGGTGTTATAAGTAGTATCAATACCTTGCCAAGTATGCGTCCAGGCTCCGTTTAGCAAATTCATACTATTCGCTGCAGGACCGCAAACCAATATTTTTTCGTTTTCCCTCAAGGGTAATATGTCTGATTCATTCTTCAGCAAGGTCATACATTCACTGGCCACTTGATAGCTTTCATTGGCAAAACGCTCCGAGCCAAATAATGGGTACATTTTTAAGGGATACGTTTGTTCTTCAAATAAGCCTAATTCTTTTTTTAGTTGTAGTATTCGTTTTACCGACACATCCAAACGACTTTCTGGGATGCTGCCTTCTTTTACCAATTCTATGAGCAATCTCGTAAACTCAAAATCATTTGGCGTCATACTCATATCAATGCCGGACATGACCGCCATTTTCACGGCTTCTTTTTTGTCTTTGGCCACCCGATGTACGTTCACTAGTTTGTAGACGTCCTCCCAATCGGTGACGGCAACGCCGGTGAAGCCAAGCTCATCCCGCAATAGGGTAGTTAGGATATCTTTATTGGCATGCACTGGCGTTCCATTTATCTCACCGGAATTTATCATGACCGTTTTTGCACCTTGCTGTATGGCCGTTCGGAATGTAGGTAAAAAGTATTCACGTAATTCTCTATCAGAAATCCATGCAGGCGTGCGGTCTTTGCCACTGAGGGGCATGCTATAGCCGAGAAAGTGTTTCATGCAAGCTGCCAAATGATAAGGACTGCTTACATCTTCGCCCTGGAGACCGTCAATGGCGGCAGTAGTCATTTTTTTTGCGAGGTAGACATCCTCGCCAAAGGTTTCAAAAAAGCGTGACCAAAGTGATTGCCTTCCCAAATCCAAGACCGGTGAAAAATTCCAGGGGATGCCGGTAGCGCGTGTTTCGTAAGCAGTTATTTCGTAGCCTTTTTTTACCAAATTGGGATTCCAGGTGGCCGCCTGAGCAATTTGCTGTGGGAAAAGGGTTGCGCCCATTGTATAGTTTGCACCATGAATGGCATCAATACCATAAATGATTGGGATATTCAGGCGGCTGTGCTTTTTATTTTGGTCATGTATTGTCTGCAAAATTGTGTGCCAGTTTTCCAGCGAAATAGTGCCGCTGCCACAGCCAACATTTAGCACGGAGCCTATGTGATAGCGGTTGATTGCTTCCTGCAATTTGGCCATATCCAGTTGTTGTGGTTGCTGTAACTGACAAATTTCACCTTTTGCAATAACCCCTAAATCTATTTGCGACATTTGACCTGCTTTTTCTTCTATGCTCATCTCGCGAATCAACGAATCGATATCCATATTCGATTGTGCACAAAGACGAATGCTACCTATTAGCAGTAAAGAACATATTAATATGGAGTATTGTTTTTTCAACTGTTCAGTAGAATGAATTTTATATTGTCCAGGTAAATGTCACCATCAGCCTCTAGCTGTATGATAAATTGTTTTACACTTTCGATGTCAAAATTGTCTTTTTGAAAGTCGAATTTTGACAACGGAATGGTTACTGTTGTCCAGGTAGAGTCATTGAATTGGCCTTTGTTCAAGGTGTTGTTGTAACCATAAAATGTTTGTACCCCCGAATAATCTTCAAAGGCAAAAGCCACGGGTAAGTTGCTAAAGGAGCCTTTGACTGCTTTTACTTGCATTTCAACTGCAGCATTATTCACAATATCAAACATGTCTTTTGCCAACCAATTGTTCCAGCCAAAACCAATACCAATCCATTTGCATCCGCCACTTATCTTATCCCACTTCACATGCAGTGCTGCTTTGTCAGCATACACTTCTTTGTATTCGCTGTTCAGTGTCACGCATTGCGCCTCCGGCGAAACCCAAACACTTTTGTCGTAGTCATCCCGGAAAATGTAAATGGCGTTAAAACCATTGAAAGACTCGCCGGTATTCTCCTTTGCAATGTCATACAGATTTTTTTGCTGTATACCTACTAACGAGCTACATGCATTTAGCCCGAATAATACGGGCAGAATGAAAAGGGCTCTATGTAGTTTTTGTATCATGGCGTGAGGGGTCCATTTTCGGTAAAGATGACCAGGTCTAGTTTGCTACTTGCAAAGCCCATGCTCGGATTTGCAAGTAGCAGCATGGAGATCTGTCGCAATTTATTGGGCTCATGCAAACCGTTGCCTTTTGGAGTGGCCGGCTGACCATTGACCAAAGATGTCATATCGCTATATTTTATCGAAATCAGTTTCCAACCAACCCAATCTACTGTTGCCTGATAGTCATACTGATCTTCAGTATTGGCATTAAAGGTGCCATCTTCATTTTCGTCTTCGGTAAATTGAAACAACACCAAAGATGTGTTTGTATTGGGCATGCCATAGATAAGACAGTTGAAATATACGGCATCGGGGTTGGCGTTAAGTGGGAAAACAATATTAGTACCTGAGCCATAGGCTGTTGCTTTAAAATCAATGAGTCCGATTAAATAATCCCAATTCACAGTACCGGCCATATTTAGGTAACTATTTCCTTCCGGTGCGATCGAATCCGTTTTTACCTGAAAGTCCATATTGGCTCCACTTTGAATAAACTTTGTCCAACCCGGCAACAAGCCGGTTTCAAAATCGGCTATAATAAAACCATCCAGCTTGCGGCGGCTGATGATTTTTTCGGAAACGGTAAAGGTATCCGTTACCTGATCAATGGTTAGTTGGGCAGTGCAGTTCTCTTCTTTAAACATCGGAAACATAGTAACCGTGCCATTCCAACTAGCATTGCTCGCATCCAGCTTACGGCTAGTACCCGTAATAATTTTTACTGCACCGCTTTGGTTACCGGTGATGGTAAGCGTCCAATCAACAGTTTTGTTAAATGCAGCTGTGAAAACTACAGTTTCGCCATTGGCAAAGTCTACGCTGTCTCTGTTAGCCCCAAAGTTTTCTAAAACTTTAAAATCACTGTACAATTCCTTGATGCTTGGTCCATCAAATTCGTCAGTATTTTTTGTACAAGATGAAAGTACCGACAGACTTAGAAAAAATAGTATAATGGTAGTGTACTTCATATTAAAAAAGCATGTTGTAAATTATATTGAACTGATTAAATGTGTAGTCGGCTTGTTGTTTTCGGACATCGGTAAAAACCCCCTGCTGATACATGCCCAGCAAATACACCTTAGGTGAAAAATTATATCGAATGCCCGCACCCTGCAGTTGCTGTCTTATGTCATACTGCTGCTCATTGAAAAAAGTCACTTCGGTGTAAGTATTGCGATCAGCAATGAAGTCGTTTCCTTTTGTATTATTCAAAACAAGACCACCAAGTATATCAAAATCTTTAAATACTTCCAGTCGTACACCGGCAGTTAGCTGTCGATTGTTGAAATCGAGATTGTCTACAATATCGACACTGCTTCTATTTACATTTTCCAACTTGCCACCTAGCTGAATTTCGAATGTATTTTTTAAATCAAGATAGTTGTGCAAGGGGGCTGTTACATTGGCACGCAGAATAGAAAAATTGCGCAGTGCCAGTGTTCCCTGGCCTTTTATTTCTCGTAAACTATGATACGATACAGTGGCCTGGATATCTTTTTGATACGATACTTCGCCATAAGCACCCAAACGATTGAATGTAGCTAACCCATAAGGCATGGCATTATTGAATAAGTTATTGGCGGGCATAAGTCTGCTACTTAACGTACGATTATACAATTGGTCACTGGCAATTACATCCAACAAACCAAGGGGTCGTATACCTTGAGTATTTGTATAACGTTCGTAGTAAAAAGGCTGGGCATTGTAATCAATGTCTTTGCTTTGTGCGCCTATGCTTCTGTATTCAGGGCCAACATTTAGATATCCCAGACGAGCGCGCAAATGATATTTAGGCAATCCGATTGAAGCATACGCATGTGCAAAATAATCCTGTAGTGTTGGGGCCAATGTATCCAAACGATAGGAATAATGACTGTTACCAAGTTCAGCTTTTACCTCTAATTGCTGACCACCAACCGTTGTGACGAATTGCGCATCCAGAGAGTGCACGCTATTATTGAATGTATTACTGTCAGGTATTGTACCTAAAACATCAAAAACTGAATTGACGTTATAACCAATTTTGAAATGCTGACTTTGTTTTAACTCTACAGAGCCACCAGCCATCAAGCGCTCTGGGACAGAGGTAAAATTAGTGGCGTTTAGGCGGGTCAAGAAGCCGGTGAAGTTTACTTCCTGAATATAATCTTTGAAGGTGAGCCCGAAATCAACATTGGCACCTTGCATACGCCAGGTATTGTCCATATAGAATTTTTCATAATCTACAATGTTGCGTTGCAAGCGAAAAATAGTCGGTAGGCTATCCACATTATCAGCATGATGATTATAAAGCGTGAAGGGTGTCTGCTTCAGATTTAAATCACCCAGTTGGTAGCGCAGTGCATTGGCTACAATGCCTTTAATATAAAGTTGTCGCACATCAAAACTAACACCGGCTCCCCAGAATCCACCAAAGTCATTGCGGATGCGGAACATGCCCAGTATTTCAGTGTTTTCATTGGGCCGAATATTGACGCCCAGATCAATTAAGGCATATCCGCCGGAGTTTCTTTTGGCCGTAGCCGTATCGGCAATTCCAGAAGTATCTGCTACGCCTAATTGGTTGTTACTCATTACCGAACGGGCGCCTCCTACGAAACTTACCTTGCGTTTGTTTTGCGCAAAAGATAGTTGGCCAACCAGTAGCAGCGTGAGTAGTAATATGTAATTTTTATTTGGCATTTTGCATGTTTAGAAAAATGATTTGAGTTCAATTGATGTTTCCCAACCGCTATAACGGTCCAGCTGAAAACTGCTGTCTTTATAGTCCATCCAGCGCTGCCGGATATACAAACCTACCTTACGGCTCATCTGAATATCAAAACCGGTAGCAAAGCTATAGCCGGTTTGATTCTTGGGTCGGCGTGTAATCGCATCGACCTCGGTTTGATAGTTGGCGATGTTGCGCTCATAGCTGCCATAGTTGGTCCATATAAGGCGAGGGCTGAGTTTTAAATAGATTTCTAACTGATGCACATAGGTGCGTAAAATGGCTTTTTCGGTTAGCACTGTTATCGATGCAGCATTGTTTTGTACCGAATTGAAGTTGCCTAAGTAAAAAATATAGAGGTCTTTATTTCCCAGGCTGGTTTTATACTTCGCATTGACCTCAATAGCATTAAAGTATTTTCTTTTTAATGGACGGCCATTCTGATCCAGCTCTGTAAGATTGATTGTTTCAAAAACAGCCCGATAAATTTTATTCAAATTTTGGTATGGGCCTACTTCACTTGGGAACGTCCAGCGATAAAATCGGGCTAATGTAAAATTGTTGAAAGGATGGCCATAGGTTATTTGCGAGGATAAGTTTTCAAGTTCTACAGAATTTGAGTAGCCGATAGATGTTTTGACAGGGCCGATATCAATTTGTCCATTGAACTCTACACCTTGTCGGTTATTGGCCATTTGTCCCACCGGCAAAATGGCACTAGTCACCGGTATCAGTATGGGTTGGGTTAAATCGCTGATATTAGTGGTTTGCTGAATAGCCGAATTAATAAATACCGAATTATTGTTCAATACGCGCGGACTGATACGGAAAAGGTGCAATTCCAACGGGAATTTTTTTGCAACATTGGTGGAAGCTTTAATTGAAATGGCCTCGCCAAATTGGTCAAATACATCATTTCGAAATCTTCGTCCGGCGCCGATCTCAGCCCAAATCTTGTAGGCCCCAATATGATGTAACAGCTCTATTGTATGAATATTAAAGCCTGCTGTAGACTCCGTCAGGCTGTCAAGCAAACTACGATTATTGAAGGTGTTGAAGGATACGTAGTTTTTATTGAAGTTATACGTTTTCTTTAGCTTACCACCGTAAGAGAAATTTGGATTTGCCGATAAGCCTCCATCAAACTGCGTTTTACCGTACATGCCTGTGAAGGAGAAATTGTTTGGCATGGCTGCCCCTTCAACTATAATGCCTTGAAATGCTTGGTTCCCCCAGCGAGTATCTTGATTAATGGCACCGGAATAATAAAAATCTTTATATCGCCCGTCAATATTCGGTGTAATGGGATCCCAAGGATTGCGTTCAAACAAGCTGTAGCGATTATAACCTTTGTTCTGCTGAAAGGTAAAAGGCGATAGCGTATTCCAATTAATACCACCGGTACGTACACTAAAATTACCCAAGTTTGTGGCGAAGTTTCCGTAAAGACTTACTCCCAGATTCAGCCCCATTACATTGCCTTCCTGACCGAGACCATCCATGCGCGACCACAAAAACAAATCTGTACCAAAGCTGGCATTCGGGGTCAAGTTACCGTTGATATTGAGTGATAGTTGTGGTATTTGGGCGTCATCTCCAACAAAAATGTTCATTTTGTTATTCTCCAAGGCTGCGTAGCTTTCATTCAGTTTGCGAACATTCGTCACAAAGCGATAATAGCCACCGATAGAGAGTCCATATAGTGTTTCCTTTTCTGCTTTAGGAAAATTGCCCTTTTCGAAAGCAGTTACACTATCCGGTAGCAGATTCGCTTTATCATTTAAGGAACCAAACGAAACTGAATCCTGCGCAATAATCCGAGTATTCGATAGGATTAAAAGGAGTAATATGGTCGTTATTTTTTTCAATAAAATTTTTTCTAATCGAATGAAGACATATCAGTGTACTTAAACTGCACAGCGCGCGCTTGTTTTTCTCCTTTCTCCCTTTCGTTTACCAGAAATGGAATATTGGCGTAGGCCAATTTGCCATTGTGCTCAACAGATACAAATAAGCGATACTGTCCTGGTATTTTGGGTGCACGGAAGACAATCTCGTTTGGTGGGCCATTTCGTTTTATCAATCCGCCAATTTCACCGGCTTCATTTTCGGCATCGCCGCCGGCTTTTTTGTCGGTGCTTTCAGTCAAAATGCGCCACCGGTATATGGGCTTTTTTATTTGATTACTTTCGTTTTGGCCAAGTTTTACATTGAAAAAAGCATAGTTTTTTTCTTCTGCTTTCAACGTAATATTGTCTGTTGCCACTTTATCATTTAATCGAAAATCAATAATTGTTGGAGCAGGGTTGACTATTGGTTTATTTGTAAAAATTTTTTGCAAGGCATCTCTAGGTTCTGTGGGCTTATCGTCCTTGCTATAAATGCCAAACCAGGTCTCTGTGTATTCCTGTTTTGCCCCCCAAAGGAATGCATACGAACCAAGGCAGTGTTGCTTGTTTGGTTCAATAAATTGTTTGTAACGGTCCAAGTAAACTTGATATTTTTCTGTACTTGTTTGTTCCAAGGATACTTTCCAAGAAGTTAGTGGGCTTTCCCAATAGCCGTTTGGTCCCCACTCGGTAATCATGTATGGCCCTTCCCAACCATATTGTTGAATATATTCTGGCACTTGAGCTATATCACCGTAGGTGTTAATGCCAAGAATGTCAATATCCAGACATCGTTTTAGGATATGTTGAACATCGGCACTATCCAAACCGGCAGTAACGGTAGATGTTGGATGATTTGGGTCTACCTGATGTATGTATTGGGCAATTTGCTGCACGGCATCCCAGCAATTTGGATTCGTATAGTAAAGATCTAACTCGTTACCGATGCCCCAGAGTAGCAGTGCAGGGTGATCTTTAAATTGGTTTACAACTTTTTTGAAATGCTCAAATTGCTTTTTGACCTTTTCCGGATTATTATAATCAAAACCATGACGCTCCTGCTGAAGCCAAAGCCCAAGCATGACTGTTAGGCCGCGACTATGAGCTTCATCTAAAATCTCCTGAGCATTTTCAATACCCCAGGTGCGTAACGAGTTGGCGCCAATTAACACAATATCATCCATATGAACATGCCCACCTACTCCTTTGACATAATATGGTACACCATTGCGCATGAGTTGATAACCATCTTGGGTTTTTGCAATAGTCGTTTGTCCGGATACGATAGTGCCGGTAAAAATGAATAATATCCATACTAATAAAAATTTTCTCATCTGAGAATAGTTTGGAGCTATAAATGTAATAAGAAAAAACTACTTAGTGTAAAAAAGACACTTATAAAAGTATCTGTGGTTTATCTTTGACTTATGTCACAAATAATTGACAACAATCCGACGAATCAAGCAAAGCCCTTATTGAATCCCCATATATCCGTAGATTGCGTCATTTTTGGTTTTGATTATCAACAATTAAACGTCCTCACCATCAAGCGTGGGGTTGGTGGCAAAGGCAAGCGATATCGAATGGCACTTCCGGGCGATTTGATATATGATAATGAAGATCTTGATATGGCTGCAAATCGGGTTTTGAAAGAATTGACTGGATTGGATGGCATTTTTCTGGAGCAGGTAAAAGCCTTTGGACGGCCAGACAGAACGAAAACAGCTGTTGATCAGGAATGGCTAAATTCGGTGCGTGAGGTGCCCGAAGCACGTGTGGTGACGGTGGCTTATTATGCCTTAGTGCCAATGAAGCAATGCAAACTGGAGGCAGCTTCTTTTGCCAGGTCTGTACAATGGACGCCGATAAATGAAATAACGACGCTTGCATTTGATCATATGGACATTATGCAGGAGTCAATAGAGAAGTTGAAATCTAAGCTTAATACGCATCCCGTAGGGTTTAATTTGTTGCCCGAAAAATTTACACTAGGTCAATTGCATAAATTGTATGAGGTAATTCTGGAGAAAAAAATTGACAAACGAAATTTCAGAAGAAAAATTTCCAAGCTGAATATTTTAACCACTTTAAAGGAGAAACAACAAGGTGTGGCTCACAAACCATCACGATATGTGCGGTTTAACGAAGGGAATTATATAAAATTGAGCAAGACGGGCTTTGACAATTTTTCGTTTTAAGCTTGTCGTAGGTTTCTACAAAAATAATTCCTGTATTACAATTCATTACGAGAGTCTTTATTCAACGCGCTATCCGGGAGTGGTGGGTTTTCTCGTTTGGCCGTAGTCCAAATAAGGGAAGCTGCACCTAAAATTGCCGCATCACTTTCCTTCAGTTCAGAGTGGAGCAGTTTTACTTTTTCTCTATAAATTGGTAGCAAATTAGCTTCCATATATTTTTTAGTAGGCTCAAATAAATATTTTCCGGCTTGCGCCAATCCACCAAAAAGTATAATAGCTTCAGGCTCGGTAAATGCTACGGCATCAGCCAGGCTTTGTCCTAAAATTTTACCGGTATAGTCGAAAATTTCTAGGGCGAGTTTATCGTTTTGTTTTGCAGCCTCGAAGATGGCTTTTGAACTTATTTTATCCATCTTTCTAAGCAGGCTATCTTCTTGACTCGTGTTCAAGAATTCATGCGCTGTGCGCACTATACCGGTAGCTGATGCATAGGTTTCCAGACAACCTTTTTTACCACAACCACACAATCGGCCATCGCGCACGGCAGTGGTATGACCAATTTCACCGGCAAAACTATTGTGACCGTAAATGATTTTTCCATTGGAAACAATCCCACTGCCTACGCCTGTGCCTAGTGTAATCATGCTAAAATCAGTCATGCCTTTGGCAGCTCCGTACATCATTTCGCCTATGGCTGCGGCATTGGCGTCATTGGTAACCACAACGGCCATCTCAAATTTTTGCTCAAAGGTTGCAACCAGGGGCACCACGCCTTTCCACTTGAGATTGGGCGCATGTTCGATAGTGCCTTTTATATAATTGGCGTTTGGGGCACCAATGCCAATCCCTTTAAAACTGTGCCGACCTCTTTTTTCAATTTCCGGCCGGAGAGCTTGATAACAGGCTTCGACTAAATCTTCGAATAAATTAAATGTTGTAGTGAACAATTCGGCTTCAAAAAGAATATCACCCAATTTATTAACGACACCCATCACAGTGGTGGTGCCACCTATGTCAATACCGATACTATACTGCATATTATTTTCTAATAAATCTTTTTTAATATTTAATGCGAACTAGGTGCTGCGGTGGTATAATCTATTCCTTGCTTGCTCAAAATACCCTTCACTACAAAAGCAAAAAAAGCTAAATATGAAAAGCACAATACGGGTATCCAGTATGACGAATGTATGCCAATAATATCTGCGAGTTTGCCCTGAATAGGTGGAATAATAGCACCGCCCAAAATCATCATAATTAGAAATGCTGAGCCTTGCGTGGTGTATTTTCCTAAACCCGCAATGGATAAGGTAAAAATAGAAGGCCACATAATCGAACATGCTAGGCCGCCGCTTAAAAACGCATAAATGGCCACAGTACCCGTGGTGAAAATCCCAACGAGCATGGCCGCAATTCCAAATAAGGAAAAGAATAAAAGCGTTTTGGTGGGGCTATCGCCGCTCCAGGTTGCAACCAAAATTTGTACCGTAACACAAATAAAATACCATTTTAATACACTGACATCGTGGTCTGCCAGATAGGTAAATACTGTTATGAGGCCGAGGGCTAAATACGGAACTATAAATTTCAAAATCATTTTCTTTTGAGCACTAAAATTAAATGCAGCCACGGCACCTGTCCACCGGCCAATCATCAAACTACCCCAATACATAGCGATAAAAGGTGCTACCTCGCTAGAATGGAAACCGCCAAAATCACGCTGCTTGAGCAACTCGCCCAAATTACTGCCTATGGCTACCTCCACACCTACATATACAAAAATGCCCAGCATACCCAAAACTAATTGAGGGTATTGCATTGCACCCCAACCTTGTTTATTTTTTTGAGCGATGCTGTTGGTCAATGGTAACCCAATCACTACAAAGGAAAGGGCTATTAATAACCACATTAATCGTTTTTGTTCTAAGGGACGTTTAATGTTTTGTATGGCATCCAGTTGCGGTTTGATGCTTTCCTTTATATTATTTATTTTGTTAATAATAACCTCCTTTTCATCTGCATTTTTGCCACTCAAGCTTCCCTCCAATTCCGCCATCTGCCCTACGGGAGCAGAGATCATTTTTTCTTTGGCAACTATTTCCAAAGCCGTATCGGATTGATAACTGGAGAATACCGGCACAAAAACCAAAATCAAAAAACCGGTTATGATTAACATGGTTCTGAGTGCTTTGTCCGCTTTTTCTTGTTTCTCATTATTAATTCCCGCCGGGACTTTTTTACTAAAACCAAAAAGGGCGGCGGCGGCCAAAAAAAGTAAACCAACAAATACGTACAGCACAATCACTTTGCTAAGCGGTAAGCCGGCAATGTCTTTGTCTGATATAGCTGTAGCGCTACCAAAAAGGGCTAAGGCTACGACCAATGGTCCAATGGTGGTACCCAACGAATTAATGCCACCACCAAGATTTACTCGAGTATTCCCTGTTTTGGGATCGCCTAAAGAAATTGCAAATGGATTGGCTGCGGTTTGTTGTAACGAAAAACCCAGTGCTACGATAAACAAGCCGACTAGCATTCCGGTAAAGGTGTTTCCGGTTACAGCCAATATCATAGCAGCCGCTCCCAACGAAGAAAAACATAAGCCATATATAATACTTTTTTTATAGCCCCATTGGCCCACTACATCGTTGCCTCTGTTTACACCAAATACAAACAAGCCCAAGGCACCAATATAATAAGCGCCGTAAAAAGCAAAGTCAATCAACTGCGACTGAAACTGATCGAGACTAAAATAATGTTTGCAAAATGGAATAAATACACTGTTACCCGCAGCAATAAAACCCCAGAAAAAGAAAACAGTGACAAGCGTACTTAAAGCGCCATAGTTGGTTGGAATACTTGTTTTGCTTGAATTCATGCTATGAATAAATTTTGAAACGGAAATATAATACGAAATTACTTAGGTGCAAAGTGACACTAAGTGATTTGATGATGCTAAAGAAAATGTAATAAATTTGTCTTTGAAGGGACAGCTCAGTTTTATTCTGTGGGGTATATAGCAATATACTCTGGCAATACCAGCAAGGTGGCGTTTAAGAAACTAACTAAATCCTGAGAGGTGCTTTGTCCGAGAAACTCTTTGATGCCACTTTTCTCTTTCGAGATTACGGTAATGATTTGCTCCTGTGTAAAAGGCATATCTATGAGCGTTTGCTCTACGTTTTTAGCTTTAATGACTGTATATTCAAAAGGAATGCCTACAAAGATTTCTTCGATACGATTCATTTGTTGGAAAGCTTCGGATAGGTAGGTAGGCTTATCCTCTACAAAAACAATATTGACCTTGCTTTCAAATTTTGATGCTAATAAACTTAGAAAACGGTAGCTATCTGTCGATGGCATTTGATGAAAATCAGAAAGTAGGATGAACTCCTTGGGAGGCGTGAAGACAGTTCCTTCGTGTATAGCCATAATCGGAATACTGCTGTAGCCTACTAACCCAGCCGTTACTGAACCAAATAAACTTTCAAATACGATGGGCGCTCCTTCGAAACCCGCAGTTTTGGTTACACCATGTGTGCCCATAATGACGATGTCATAATTTCCGTTGTTAACCGCTTGATAAATTTCCGCCAAGGCATAGCCTGTCAGAAGTAGGGTTTCTGTTTTCAATTCCGGATAGGCTGCTTGTATCTTGTACTGACTGTCATGTAACTGGCTTTCTTTATTGATTGTATCGGATGAGCCAACGCTTTCGGCCGCATGCATGATAGTTAGTGATGCGCCAAAAGCATTTGCCATGGCTGCAGCATAATCCACTGCGTTATTGGAACAATTAGAAA
This sequence comes from uncultured Chitinophagaceae bacterium, assembly GCA_964409905.1. Taxonomy (GTDB): domain Bacteria; phylum Bacteroidota; class Bacteroidia; order Chitinophagales; family Chitinophagaceae; genus JAGNRR01. Next base: position 63,348 of record CAYPET010000004.1, read on the forward strand.
AATCGGTTGGAACAAGTATCGAAAACATAATCAAAATCTTTGCAGTAAAGTTCAACTAAATTATTGGTAACTTAATTGACATTAACCAATTCAGAAGTTGATTTTTCTCAATGGAAATAACCGTTGATGCATTCTGTCTGAACACATTTAATTTACCAAATAGGAGTATTGATGTTTTTATGAGCAAAACTATTTTAAGTCTTTTTTATGTATCTCGTAGCCTAAGGTAATAATTAATGGAATAGTCAGTTGACTTTATTCATAGTTCTTCAATAGTTTCTAAAAATAATCTATTGGCCAACTAAGGTGTTTGTCACATAGCTTAAATAGAAAGTTTGAAACTTATTTATCCTGTTCCCCTCTGTAGGAAATATTCTGAATTCATCGTTGATTTTATAGTTTGCTTAAATTTTTAATCGCTATTATGGCAAATAAGAAGATAAAGTAGAGTAAGTCGAGTTAAATTTATACCATGCATTCAACTGTTACTATTACGATAGTGGGCTTTGGCCATGTTGGCCGAACGGTTGCTTTATTGCTATTGCAGCAAAACGTTGGCGCAAAATTACATTTGAATATTCTTGACTTTGAAGACACCGTAAGGGGTAGTTTGCTGGACTTTGGGCAGAGCCTTTTTTTGTTCGATACAGGTTGTGAACTATTTATAAATAATCAACAACTATTTAAAACATCTGATATTATTATTCATTGTGCTGGAACATCTGTTCCGGCCGGTGCATCGCGTCGGGTGACGAGAAATGCGAATATTGAGATTTGCAGATCAATCTTTTCTCAAACAACTTTTAAGGCTGATACAAAGATTATTGTGGTTTCCAATCCTGTAGATGCCATCAGTCACGCAGTGTATTATTACTCCGGCTTACCTGCTCATCAGGTTTTTGGAGTAGGTACGTATATAGACAGTATACGATTTCGATATTTTGCAACTAAACAGGCAGGGGCAAATTATCAGGCGACCTCAATGTTATTAGGAGAACACGGCGAAGCGATAGTTTACATGTCAGCATATGACAACTTAAGCAACCTTTTTCCGCAACATGATGCCTATACACGCTTACTGGAAACGTGCATGCAGGAAACTATAAGGGCAGCTCAAGAAATTAAAAAAACACAAGGTGCTTCATATTATGCTGTAGCAAAATGTGTTGGTGGAATTGTTTTCGCTATCCAACATGATACCAAAAAAATCATTCCACTAAGTGTTGTGCTGCCTAGTTCACTCAGTGTAAAATGGCAGCTGGAAAGTGAGGTTTACATGAGTATGCCAGTAAAGATAGGCCGAAGAGGGGTGCTTCAATATCCTGAATTGCAAGCGACTGCTGTTGAATGGGATAGGCTTAAAAAGGCTGCATACCAGTTACGGGATTTGCAGCTGTGAAAAAGCAATCTTAAGTTCTTGAAGCTCTTCGTTTGTGATATTGGTTGGGGTAAAGTAGTTGGATTTTGGCAAATCGTAATCATATTTTCCAAATAAAATAACCGGTGTACCACGTTTGATTAGGGTATTGCCACTATATTTCCATTGGTCGCCCCAATCATATACATACATTGCATCACGCTCTTGCATGCGGATACAACCGTGACTAGCCGGGTAACCCGGCAGGTCGTATTCATGCAATGCAATCCCTCGATAAATATCAATGTTGAAGTACCAGGGCATAATCCAATCCTCGTTGATGGTACTCACTTTTACTTTTTTCTTAAAGGTCATGAAATGGAGTCCGTTGGGTGTCGGCGTAGATTTTTTACCTGTAGATACTGCTCCCCAATAAGTCAAATTGCCGTTTTCATACAAACCAAATGCCTGCAACCTTATGGAAATTAGTATGACTTTTTTAATGCCGCTAAGATCATCGATACTTTTCGGGAAAGGAGCATACTGCAACGCTTCATCAGAAAAAATTGTCGGCACCCAATAGGCCGATTTGCGCAGTATCCGGGTTTGATTTTGCCGGTTAATCGTGCATAAAATATGTTGTTGCGTGCTGTCGAGATTTTTATAATATTTCTTTGCAGCTGCATTGTCTGCAAAGACTTTGTATTGATACTGACTGTCTTCGGTCAGGGTGTCTTTTCGTTGAGCCTGCACCATCACGCTGAGTAAAAGACCAAGGCATAATAAGATGCTATTTTTCGAAATGTTCATTAGACAAAGAAAAAAGAATAGTATTGCGTAATAATGCTAATTGATAATTCAAAATAAATGTAAGCCTATCCTACTTGTTTTTCAACTTGATAAATGTCAATCCGCTTTATTTTAAATTTTAGCGCGCTGTGCCTAACTTCCAATTAGTTAAACAGAGGGATGATGAGAAAAACGATTTTACTGCCAACAGATTTTTCGGATAATGCACGCAACGCCTATCATTATGCGTTTTCACTATTTGGGGCAGATGGTGTGCGGTATGTATTATTTAATGCTTATGATGTGCCATACAGTCGTATGGATATGATAACCAAATTTGAGGATGTGCTGGCTGATATCTCAAGGGACGGGTTAGAAGTTGAACTAGCCTATTGCAGAGATTTATATCCTTTTTTGGATGCTGAGATAACAGTTTATTCAAAATACGGTGAATTTTCTGACAGTCTGCGGGCTCTAGTTGATGAAATGCAAGCTGACTATATCGTAATGGGGACTAAAGGGGCCAGTGGTTTGGACAAAGTTTTCGTTGGTTCGAATGCCGCTAAGGTCATACAGCGTGTAAATTGCCCGACCATTGCTGTGCCAAATGATTTGCAATTTACTACCCCAAAACAATTGGCATTTGCAGCTGATTACACTGGGCTTACAGACAAAATAGTCTTACCCTTGCGACATCTTTTAGACATCACAAATGCCGAACTATTGATTTTTAATATTCAGTCAGATGCCACTTCGGCAACAATAAATGCTACCAACATGGCAAATTTGGAACATCCGGCCTTACAAGGAATTCCACAGCGGTTTGTAATTGTCAACGAATCGGATGTGGTTGAAGGCATTGAGACATTTGTGAGCGAGCACAAGATTGATATGCTGGTGATGGTAGCCCGGCATCATAAGTTTTTCGAACGCCTATTCCATCGCAGTATAACAAAACAAATCGCCCTCGAACTGGAAAAGTTGGCACTATTTATATTGCACGATTAAGCAAATCCAATCTTGGCTATGATTTTTCATAATTATTTGAGAAACGGCCCTCTAGCGCCAAGTTTAATTTCTTTTATTGTGGATTTTCCAATATTTTCGCACCTTACCACTCTATAATGAAGTATTAATGGGATTATTTGACTTTTTTACTAAGGACATTGCAATCGATTTGGGCACTGCAAACACATTAATTATACATAACGATGAAGTTGTTGTGGATGAACCATCTATCGTAACAGTTGACAGACAAACGAATAAAATTATTGCCGTGGGTAAACGTGCAATGATGATGGATGGGAAAGTGCACGAAAATTTAAAAACAATCAGACCGCTGAAGGATGGCGTGATAGCAGATTTTAATGCGGCCGAGGGGATGATTCGCGAGATGATTAAGCTGATTTCGGTAACAAAAAAATCATTTTTCTCGCCTAGTTGGCGGATGGTAATATGTATCCCATCTTCTATTACAGAGGTAGAAAAAAGGGCTGTGCGAGATAGTGCGGAGCAAGCCGGAGCCAAGGAGGTGTACATGATACACGAGCCAATGGCTGCTGCCTTGGGTATAGGGATTGATGTAGAAGAGCCTACAGGTAATATGGTGATTGATATTGGGGGTGGAACAACCGGTATTTCTGTGATATCACTTTCTGGTATTGTATGTGACGAAAGTATACGTGTGGCCGGTGACGAGTTTACCGGTGATGTGATTGAGGCTATGCGACGCTATCATAGTTTGCTTATTGGTGAACGTACAGCCGAACAAATAAAAATTCAGGTAGGTAGCGCATTGAAAGAGTTGGATAACCCGCCGGATGATGTGGCTGTAAATGGGCGCGATTTGGTGACTGGTATCCCAAAACAAATATCCGTGAGCTACACAGAAATAGCTGATGCCCTAGATAAATCAATATTTAAAATAGAAGAAGGCGTACTGCGTGCGTTGGAAAAAACACCACCAGAGTTAGCATCGGATATTTTTAGGAGAGGCTTATACCTTACAGGTGGTGGTGCGTTGCTGCGCGGGTTGGATAAAAGAATTTCTTCCAAGATTAAAATGCCCGTACACATAGCCGAAGATCCACTTCGTTCTGTTGTGCGGGGCACAGGAATGGCCTTGAAACATATTGACAAGTATCCATTTTTAATGCAATAAGTTGATCCTGACTCAGTGCGGAATCTGTTATTCATCATACAGCGATATCAAAAGTTCCTCTTTTATTTCGCCATTCAACTTTTCTGTATTGTTGTGTTTGTGCGCAATAATAATTATCAGTTTCAGTCATACTTGCACAATGCCAGGGGCATAAGTGGTGCTGTATACAAAGAGAAAAAACAAATTACCTCTTATTTTAATTTGCAAGAGAAGAATAAACAATTGCATCGCGAGAATGCCATTTTAAAATCACGCTTAGGAATTAATATCAAGTCCAACCCTTTAAAAGATACAAGTTTTTCATTGGCCGTATTGCGGGATGATAATGTCATAAACCTGCGCTATACCTATTTGCCGGCACGTGTATTGAACAATTCGGTGGACAAAAAGAATAATTTTATTACACTGGATAAAGGTGCTACTGCAGGTGTGAAAAAGAATATGAATGTGGTAGGGCCAAAGGGTATTGTGGGCAAAATAATTCAGGTTACGCCCAATTACTCTTTAGCTGCCAGCGTGTTGAGTAATGAGTTTGGTGTCAGCTCAGTTACGCCAAATGGTACATTGAGTAAAGTAGCGTGGGAAAGTTTGCGCAGTCCTTATCATGCCGTATTGACTGGCATACCGGAATCTGAAAAACTAAAGAAAGGTGACAGTATACTGACTAGTGGATTTTCACAGTTCCCACCGAATATATTAATTGGCAGGGTGGTAGGTAAATTGCGTGGTGCAACATCGGGCGGAGGCCGATACAAAATACAGTTGGCAACAGAATTTAAAAAATTAGACTTTGTCTATATTATCCAAGATAAAATTGACACAGAAAGAAAAGCACTGGAAGATACTATTAAACAATTAGAGCAAGGTGATGAATAAAGCAGTTTACTATATTGGTCAGTTCTTGTTTGTGATGGTGTTCCAAATCATCATACTGAACGATATGCATTTGAATAGTAGCATCGCTGTTTTGGGCATCCCTACTTTTATACCCTTGTTATACCCTGTGTTGATTTTGTTACTTCCGATACGGGCCGATTATTACGTCGGGATATTATACGCCATGTTGATTGGTTTTGTGCTTGATTTTTTTAGCAATACCCCCGGTTTGCATGCATCTGCATTGGTGCTGCTTGCTTTTTTAAGGCCAAAATTGTTAGGCTTATTTTTTCAGCAAGATGAGAAAAAACTGGTCTGGGCAAGGCCAACGGTTTATCGTTTAGGCTTTATGCCTTTTCTGTTTTATATCGGTTTCGGAATTTTTGCGCACCACCTTTTCTTTTTTGGCTTGCAAATTTGGAGTTTTAGCAATTTGCTGATCATTTTATATAAAACCATCGTTTCCGGTATACTTAGTGTAGCGATGATTATCATTGGGCAGTTTATTTTTTACAGCAAACCAAAGTTTAATCCTTAAGAATGGCTGATTTTGAGGTGCGGCTTACAAAAGATAAAGGTTGGGGGATTTTTGCCCTGCGCAATTTTGAAGCCGATGAACTTGTGGAAAGCGCTCCGGTAATTGTTATGAGCGCTGAAGAAATGAAGCTGCTCAATCAAACCAAGCTGCACGATTATATTTTTCATTGGGAAAATGATGGCTGCTGCATGGCCATGGGGTATGTGCCGGTGTTTAACCATGCGGCCCCGAGCAATTGCGAATATTTTCAGCATTATGAAGAGGGGCTTATCGAAATCCGCACGGTAGGACCTGTAAAGGCCGGCGAAGAAATGACGATTAATTATATGGGCGATGCTGATGCCACCAAGGATGTATGGTTTCCTACTTCAGCTTAGGGTTATTCTTGTGTCTTTCCCCATCGCGTGTATTCTTCTTGTCAAAATTGTTTTTTGCCGCCGTGGTCAAATCAACTCCACATTGGTTGGCAAGGGCTGTTAGCACCCAAAGCACATCGGCAAATTCATCAGCCAGCGCCTTATCGGGTTCCTCTTGCTTAAAACTTTGGTCGCCATAGCGGCGCACCATGATTCGGGATAGTTCACCCACTTCTTCCATGAGGATACCCAGGTTGGTGAGCTCGCTAAAGTAGCGCACGCCCACGGTTTTTATCCATTGATCTACATCGGCTTGGTATTGTTTTATCGTCATGCTATTCCTTGTTTTTTGAATCTATAATAATCGTTACGGGCCCGTTGTTTATCAGGGCTACTTGCATGTCGGCCCCAAAGATGCCCTGTTCGATTTTTGTTTGGGATGCTTGTTGCAGCGTTTGTACAAATTGTTCGTACAAAGGTTCCGAAATTTCGGGCCTGGCAGATTTGATGTAGGAAGGTCTGTTGCCTTTTTTGGTGCTGGCGTGCAGGGTGAACTGGCTTATCACCAACAATCTTCCGCCTACATCCTGTAAGGACAAATTCATTTTGCCATCGGCATCATTAAAAATGCGCAGCTGCACTGTTTTTTTACAAAGCCATTCAATATCCTCGCTCGTATCATCATTTTCTACACCCAGCAATATCAGCAACCCGGTTTGTATACTACCAACTACTTGTCCTTCCACGCAAACGCTTGCTTCGCTTACCCGCTGTATTACTACTTTCAAATGATTTAGTTTTGAAAGCTAAAAATAATACATTGGACCTAAGTAGTGAGATTGAATATCGCTTTTCGCGCAGTGGCGGCAAGGGTGGGCAGCATGTCAATAAGGTAGAAACCAAAGTGCAGTTGCGTTTTGATATCGTCCATTCTCGATTGCTGAGTATCGAACAAAAGGAAAAGTTGCTCCTACGGCTTAGGAATCGGGTCAATAAGGAGGGCGTTTTAATATTGGTCAACGATAGCACCCGTTCACAATTAAAGAATAAAGAAATTGTGGTAAAAGCATTTTATCAATTGCTCAGCACTGCCTTTACCGAAAAAAAGTTGCGAAAGAAGACCGTCATCCCCCTGGCGGCCAAACGCAAACGGCATGAGAATAAGCAGCGCTTATCAATAAAAAAGAAAATGCGCCGCAGTGATTTTTCGGCAGAATAATATTTCTTTTTAATTTTAGGGTTCAAATGAATATTATGGGAAAAGGAGATTTAAAAACAAAAAGAGGAAAAATTGCGAATGGTTCTCGAGGTAAGTTTCGTGCCACCAAGGCATACAAAAACCCGGCAACTAAAAAAGACGCTGATAAAAAAAGCTAAGCATATCTAGCAGCTTTTACAGGTCCAAGTATCGCATCAATAAATCGTAATTATCTTTTAATGCCTCTTTATCTAGCAAGGCATTGTAGGTGTCTTTTATGTCATATTCATAGCGCTCAAGTGTAGCAACAAAGCCCCGAATATCCGTTTTGTTGGTTTTGAGTGTAATACTCAGTTTGTTTTCATCTTTCTTTTGCCGCACCAATACTCCCTGAAGACTAATATTGTCACTTTCGGCCAGGCGGGCTATTTCGGCCAGACTATAAGCCAGTGGGCTTACTTCCAGTAGAATGATGGCTCCTTCTTGTTCGAATGAATTGGTATTGGTGATGAAATTAAAAAGGTTTTCAACCGTAATGCCACCAATGTATTTTTTTTCATTATCCAATAACGGAATAACTGAAAGATTAAATTCCTTAACAACTTTAATGGCCTCTATCGGATGCATATGATCAAAAACGGCCGGCCGAAAGTTCAAAAACTCCGCTTTTGCCAATGGTTCTTCCGGCGTATCCCAATCTAATAAATCATCCTCGCTGATTAAGGCCAAATAGTCATCACGTTCGATAATGGGTAAGTGATAGACGTGAAAGTCGCGCATCAATGCCAGCGCCTTGTTGCCACTATCCTGCAAATGCAGAACAGGCAGTTCGTATAAAACTAAATCCCTAATAGTCATGTTAAGCGACAACCGTCTTGGCAGTGTGTTTTTCTAAAAATACCGCTAAAATCTCATTGAATTTATCAGGCACTTCCATCATGGGAGCGTGGCCGCATTTGTCTATCCAATGCAGTTCAGAGTTGACAAGCAGTTTTTTAAACTCTTCCGCTACCATCGGAGGTGTAATGGTGTCATTTTTACCCCAAATTAAGCACACAGGCGAGGTGATATTTTTCAACTCACTCCCTAGGTTATGCTTGATTGCAGAGCGGGCAAGTTGAATAATTTTTAGTGCCTTTAGGCGGTTATTGGTTATTTCATACACTTCATCCACCAATTCCTTAGAGGCCACGTTAGGATCGTAAAATGTTAGTTCTGTTTTTTTCTTAATGTAATCATAGTCGCCACGTTTCGGATATGTTTCTCCCATGCCATGCTCGAATAAGCCACTACTGCCGGTGAGGATGATGGATTTGATATGTTGCGGATACTTAAGTGCATAAACCAAGGCGATATGTCCGCCTAAAGAGTTTCCTAAAATGTGAAATTTTTTCAATCCGCGGGCTTCTACAAATTTTTCAACAAATTTAGCTAAACCATTTACTGTCGTATCCAAATTAGTTAATTCATAAAGTGGTAACATGGGAATGAAGACACGGTGCGTTTCTTTAAAGTGGTCTATGAGATCACGAAAATTACTGAGCGCACCAAACAAGCCATGAAGCAATACTAGGTCTTCACCATTTCCTTCCTCAATGAATTTGATTTTACCTATTTTCTTTAGTTGATAATCCATAGAAATATGTGTGCTAAGTTAAACTTTACAGCTAATAAATGGAAATATAGCCAATAATATGTATTAGGGCTTATTTTCAACAACCCCCATGCCAAAAAGAGCAAAATCGTATCGTGCAGGATCGTGGGGTGCAAATTCACTTAGGCGCAAACTTAGGTTTACCGCCTCAGACCAGTTTGCTTTGGTATTTGGCATAAGTCCCAATCGTTGTGCTATTCGGCATACATGCAAATCAAGGGGGATAACCAAATCTGTCATCGGAATGTGCTGCCAAAGACCAAAGTCTACACCTTTTTTATCTTGCCGTACCATCCACCGCAGATACATATTGATGCGCTTACAGGCCGAGTTTTTGGCTGGTGTGGCAATATGTTTTTCGGTTCGCTTTAGGTGTTCAAAAGAGAATATGTAGTTGTAAAAATGACTCAACCGACAGGCTTGTATTTCGAAAGGAAGCAAAGGCGACCGAGCCTTTTCAAGAGGCAAAAAAGCATTTTCTAAACTATCATGAAGTAAATAATGCTGTTGAAGAAATGATAATATAAAGAAGAGATCTGCATCCATAAATGTGCGATGCTTAAAACCTACAAATGGCTTTAAATCCTTGGCCTGATGATGCAGTATAAAATCGTAAGGGGCGTGGTCCATGAGTTGAAGCAATTCCGTTGCTTTATTTATAATGGTCTTTCGTTGGCCCCAGGCAAAAATAGCGGCAAAAAATCCGCTAATTTCAATGTCCTGCTTTTTGGTAAACCGATGCGGAATGCAAATGGGATCATTGGCAATAAAAGAAGGTCGATTAAAATAATCGACCTTATTGTCTAATAATTCTTTGAGTGCATCTGTTTGCATTATTTCAGTGCCGCCTCCAAATCGGCTATCAAATCTTCCACATCTTCTATCCCTACTGACAATCGAATCAATGAATCTTTGAGTCCGTTGGCAATCCGCTCTTCACGTGGAATAGCGGCATGAGTCATACTTGCTGGGTGGCCAATCAGGCTTTCTACGCCTCCTAAACTTTCGGCTAGGGCAAATAATTTTGTACCGCTCAAAATACGGTTCGCAGCTTCTACAGTATCTTCTTTTAGTGTAAATGACAGCATTCCTCCAAAGTCACGCATTTGTTTTTTTGCTACATCATGATTTGGGTGGTCTTCAAAACCGCACCATAATACCTGATCTACTTTGTCATGTGTTTTTAACCATTGGGCAATTACTTTACCGTTGGCACAATGTTGCCGCATACGCACGTGAAGTGTTTTTATCCCGCGCAAGATTAAAAAACAATCCTGCGGGCCAGGTACCGCACCACAAGAGTTTTGAATAAAAGACAAACGCTCGTGTAAGGCATCATCATTCACAATAATGCAACCATGTACCACATCCGAGTGTCCGCCAAGATATTTGGTGGCCGAGTGCATTACGATATCTGCTCCCCAATCCAACGGATTTTGCAAATAAGGTGAGGCAAAAGTGTTATCCACTACCAATAATAGGTTGTGTTTTTTTGCAATGGCTGCACAAGCCTCAATATCTATAATATTGAGCATAGGGTTGGTTGGTGTTTCCACCCAAAGCATTTTTGTATTTGGTGTAATGGCGGCCTCAATTTTTTCGGCATCACTCATACCAATGAAATTAAAATTGATACCGTAAGGCTGAAATATTTTTGTGAAAATGCGGTAAGTACCTCCGTACAAATCATTTGTACTTACAACCTCATCGCCAGGTTTTAATAATTTAATAATGGCATCACTTGCAGCCAAACCACTACCGAAACACAAACCATGCTTTCCGTTTTCTATGGCCGCTAAGGCATTTTCTAGGGCATGCCTTGTTGGGTTTTGTGTTCGTGAGTATTCATAGCCTTTGTGCACCCCCGGGGCTTCCTGCACATAGGTTGAGGTTTGATAAATGGGTGTCATAATTGCACCTGTACTAGGGTCAGGCTCTACCCCCGCATGAATCAATTTAGTGCCGATAGAGAATTTTTTTACGTCCATAGGGGCGCAAAGGTAGTGAAAACCAAAAAGCATGTACAAAAGCTGACCGACAAATGTTGCAGAAATGACAAATCCAATTAGCAAAGGGCAAATCGAATTATGGGTGTTAGCTTCTCAATCAGATTAGTCATCAAGGCTTATTGAGGTTTGTTATTTACATTTTGCCAATTCACGGCCATATGCCTTACTTTTGATGCCAAAATTGACTCCATGGCAGAAGTGATAAGAATGCCCCTACTGAGCGACACCATGAAAGAAGGAAAAATCGTTCAGTGGCTTAAAAAAGTTGGCGACGATGTAGCGAGCGACGATGTATTGGCGGAGGTGCAAACCGACAAGGCGACGATGGAAGTAGTACCTTATGTGGATGGTACATTACTCTATATTGGTGTGCCTGAAGGGGAGGTTGCAGCTGTCAATCAGATTATTGCAATTATTGGTGATCAAGGTGAGGATTTTTCCTCATTGTTAGAAGCAAATGCAACTTCAAGTAATCCGACTGAGGTTCAAATGCCGGATACAAATGATAACAAACTGAATACAGCAAATACTGATAATAACCAAACTGCGTCTATTGCATTACCTGATGACTTGGAAATCGTCCGTATGCCGTTGCTAAGTGACACCATGAAACAAGGGAAAATTGTTGCCTGGTTAAAGGAAGTAGGAGATAGCGTTGGGGCCGATGATGTATTGGCCGAGGTTGAAACAGATAAAGCCACCATGGAAGTTGTAGGTTATGCTGATGGCACTTTGTTATACAAAGGCGTTGATGCTGGCGATTCTGTAGAAGTTAATGGTGTGCTGGCTATTGTCGGAAATAAATCAACTGATATAAACAAGTATTTACCGACCATTTTGGCCGAACAGCCAGGAGAAAACGATAAGGCTCAAGAAGTTTCTGATACCCAAACAGCACATTCAGTTGCGCCAGTGCAGCCAATTAAGACCAAAGCTATGCCCGAGCAGATGACCAACACAGAAAACATACGGGTAAAGGCATCGCCGCTTGCCAGAAAAATGGCTGAGGACAAGGGAATTTCACTGGCAGGCATACAAGGTAGTGGTGATGGTGGCAGAATTATCAAGCGAGATATAGACAACTATAAGGAAGTACAACGTCCCGTTGCTCAAACGTCGTCAGCACCTGCGGCTTCAGAGTCTTTCACCGATACGCCGGTTTCACAAATGCGCGAGGTGATAGCCAGACGATTGGGTGAGAGTAAATTTTCAGCGCCACATTTTTACCTGAAAATTTCGGTGGAAATGGATGCCTTGCTGGATATGAGGAAAAAAATCAATGCCCTTTCGGAACCCAAAATATCCGTAAACGATATGATTATCAAGGCCTGTGCAATGGCCCTGGAGAAACATCCGGCAGTGAATAGCTCTTGGCTGGGAGATAAAATCCGTAATAACCATCATATTCACATTGGCAGTGCAGTAGCTATCGAAGAAGGGTTGATTGTACCAGTTATAAAATTTGCCCGCCAAAAAAACCTGGGACAAATTGCCACCGAAGCTAATACACTGTATGAAAAAGCAAAATCGGGCAAACTGCAACCACAGGAGTTTACGGGAAATACGTTCACCATATCAAATCTAGGTATGATGGGTATTGAAGACTTTACGGCAATAATTAACCCGCCAGATGCCTGCATATTAGCGGTTGGTAAAACTACACCAACGCCCATTGTAAATGAGGCGGGAGAGGTGGTCGTGCGCAATATGATGCGTCTTACCCTCAGTTGTGATCATCGGGTTGTAGATGGTGCCGTTGGCGCGCGCTTCCTGCAAACACTCAAAGAGTGTATCGAACAACCTTTGCTTATGCTGTTGTAAGTGCATTTTTTTTATTTATTGTACTTTCTTTTGTGTTACATTTAGGGGGTTCAATGAATACTAAAATTTACTCATGAAAAAGTATTTCTTTTTAGCTGTTATTTGCGTTTTTGGAGGGAGTGCGTTAGCACAAAATATTCAAGGTGTAATTAATATCTATACCCCTGTAACAGCCATATCACAACTCAATGTAACTGTGGGTTCCACAAATGGTTTCGCTGTTGGTGATAAAGTATTGGTAATAAAAATGAAAGGCGCAACTATTAACCAGACGAACACAGCGAATTATGGCGACACTATCGCAATGAATGGTGCTGGGCGCTATCAGTTTTCTACCATTACCAGTATTAATGGCAATCAGTTAACCCTTTTCCCTTTTTGCAATATTTATGATGGCACTGCCTACATTCAAATGATACGCGTGCCAATATATCCAAATCCTGCCGTTGTAGGTAACCTTACTTGTACGCCATGGAACGGCACAATAGGTGGTGTGTTAGTGTTTGAAACGCCCGGCACTTTAACGCTGAATGACAGTATTGACGTGAGTGGCAGAGGTTTTCGTGGCGGGCAATTTTTAGGAGGTAATTTTAATTGTGCCTCCACTATGTTTGTTACAAGCCTTGCAGCAAATAGTGATGGCGAAAAAGGTGAAGGCGTAGCAGATTACATCGCCGGGCAGGAATGTGGTGGCGGTAAATTGGCCAACGGTGGTGGCGGTTCTTATGCTGGTAATGCTGGCGGCGGTGGCGGCGGAAATGCTGGTGTTGGTGGTCAGGGAGGTAATCAATTCAGTGGTTGCAATCCAATTAACAAAAATGGTATTGGCGGCTTAGCCCTTGCTCGAACGAATAATCAACTGTATCTCGGCGGTGGCGGTGGTGGCCCGGAGCGTGATAATAGCCAAACAATATATCCGGGCGGAGCAGGTGGCGGATTGATATATATAACAGCTAATAATATTGTTGGCAATGGTAATTCAATCATTTCCAATGGCGATACAGTGCAAACTTTTGGTGACGAGGGCGGTTCAGGCGGCGGTGCTGGTGGTAGTATTTATTTGGTGAGTCCAAGTTTTACCGGTAATCTAACTGTGCGAGCCGACGGCGGTCATGGTTCAAATAATTTCAATACATTATTCAGCGCACAATGTCATGGTCCGGGCGGTGGTGGTGGCGGCGGCTTAGTTGCTTTTCCACAAGCAACAACGCCGGCAGGTGTGACCGTTTCACGAGTGGGTGGCGCGGCCGGAATTGTATTGAATCCTGCAAGTTCGTGTTATAATACTACCTACGGTGCTGTGGCCGGCAGTGCCGGTAGCACGCTTCATAATTTTGTATGTTATACATCAAATCCGATTGCGGTAAACTTAGGGCCTGATCAGCCCCTATGCATTGGCCAAACATTAACCCTAGACGCCGGTGCGGGATATGCCTCATATCTTTGGGACGATAATTCAACCAATCAAACCAGACAAATCACCAACCCAGGTACATATTATGTTTTTGTGGTAGGGAATGATGGCTGTACAGGCTCTGACACCATTAATGTATTTATTGATACTACTTTGACAGCCGGGTTTACCTATACTTTTGATTATGGTTGCTCAAGCGATACGGTATATTTTACCAATACTTCGGTTGGAGCTGTAAATTATGTCTGGTTTTTTGGTGACGGCAGCACCTCATCAGTCACAAACCCAATGCATATATATGGTGCACAGGGTGCCTATAATGTGCGTTTGGTAGCAGGCAATATGCCATGTTTTGATACTATTGATATCCCTATTTTTATTTCACATACAGTAGATGCGGTCATTAGTTTATCGCAAGATTCGCTTTGCTTTGGCGATCAAATAATTGCAGATGACTTTGGCTCACAACCCGCCCTGGGGCAAGGTGTTCGAACGACTCTGTGGGACTTTGGTGATGGAACCACTTCAACCAGCAGCGTTGTGGCGCATACGTATGCGCAGCCCGGCATTTTCACGGTCACCCTCTATGTAACAGACAGCATTGGTTGTATAGATTCAGCCAAACGTCAAGTGTTTGTAGAGCCTACACCATTTGCCAGTATGCATTTAAGTGATGATATGTTATGCATTGGTGAACCGGCATTCTTTACAGACAGTATTGGAGCAGGAGCCAAGAGTTTTACCTGGGATTTTGATGATGGGAATATTCTTATCAATATTCATAATCCGCAATATTCTTTCGCTAACCCTGGTACGTATAATGTGACTTTGACAGCGCTCTATGAAATTTGCTTGCCTTATGTTCAGGATACTATTATCACTGTAAGTGATTATCCGTTGATAGATTTGGGAGAGGAATTAAAATATTGTCCAGGAATAGATACCGCAGTACTCATCTTTAATAAAATTAATCCGGCGCAGATTCTGGAATGGAGCACGGGCATGAGCGCTGATAAAATATTGGCCAAAGAAACAGGGCGGTATTGGGCTCGAGCTACCGACAATGGTTGTACAACAACTGATAGCGTTTGGGTAATGCGAGATTGTTACTTAAATATACCCAATAGCTTCTCGCCCAATGGCGATGGTATGAATGATTATTTTATACCAAGACAATTACTCTCATCTGGTGTGCAAGAGTTTAAAATGAAAATTATGAATCGTTGGGGGGAACTGATTTTTGAAACAAGTGCAATTGATGGACGTGGTTGGGATGGAACCTTTGGTGGGAAAGATCAATCCGTGGGTGTATATGTTTATATGATTGAGGCTAAATGGCGAAATGGTTTTCGCAATTCGTTTACGGGGAATCTGACCTTGATGCGATAACTTCAATGCTATTATAGAAATAAATTTTGATTGTGTGCTAACTTTGATAACCTATGACGGCACTTACAAAAACTGGTAGAATTGACTTGATTAATGTTGCTCTGTTGATATTCTCATTGGCATTGGCTTTTGTGATACCATTTGAATTATTTTTATTTGTTTACGCCGTGTTGGGGCCTTTGCATTATCTGACTGAAATATCCTGGCTGCATGATAAAAATTATTATTCTCAAAGTAAAAAAGATGTGATACTCTTAGTGGTCATTTCTTTAGCGCTCACTTTTTTGTTCGTAGCTGGTCAACAGTTTCCTGAATGGTTAAACGATACTATGGAAGTGGAGCAACGAGATGTTTTAACGTCCAGCTTAACGTTTATTGCATTTGGCAGTGCACTTTTTATGGCGTTTATTAAAAAGCCTGTGATACGTGCTATTGGTATTATTCTCACCATTTTGTTGGCATTAGTTGTAAATAATTCAATGGTCTTTTTTACAGTTTTTCTGCCAACCTTAATTCATGTTTTTCTTTTTACATCGCTGTTCATGCTTTATGGGGCATTAAAGTCGCGCTCTAAAATTGGTGTATTGACGGTTGGTTTACATGTGTTATGTCCTTTTTTGCTGTACTATCTTTTTCCGGGTGAAACATTTTTTGGGATAAGTGATGGTGGTAAACAAGCTTATGACGGCAGTATGTTTAAGGGGTTGAATTTTTATATTCTATCGAATTATTTTGACACAACTGCCTTTAGCGGCATGACCATCGAAAATGTACTATATGGGTCGCGTGCTGGTATTGCCGTGATGCGTTTCATAGCCTTTGCCTACACTTATCATTATCTCAACTGGTTTAGCAAAACAGAAATCATCCAATGGCACAAAGTGCCTAAATCACGTTTTATAATGGTTATTGTTGCTTGGGTGGTGTCGGTGGTATTGTATGCCGTAGATTATTCACTCGGTTTTCAATGGTTGTTTTTACTAAGTTTCATGCACGTCCTACTGGAGTTTCCATTGAATTATATCAGTATCGTAGGAATTTTTACCGAATTAAAAGGTCGCGTCTTAAAACCTGCGTAATGCCTAAAAAGGTTCTTACTTACTGTGTGTTGCTTTTTTATGTAGCCCAGCTAGATGCCCAGCCTGTTGGATATTATCAGTCAGCCTTGGGTAAAAATGGAGCTCAACTAAAAACTGCGCTACACTTTATTATTGATCAACATACAAATGTGGGCTTTCCATTATGGAGTGCATTTAGCACTACAGATAATAAAGGCGCAAACGTACTTTGGGATATTTACAGTGATGTGCCGGGGGGCACACCGCCGTATACTTATACCATCGGTTTAGATCAATGCGGGCAATATAATCAAGAAGGTGATTGTTATAATCATGAACACTTGTGGCCTAAAACCTATTATTATGATGCATCTCCTATGGATGCAGATTTACACCACATATACCCGGTTGATGGGTGGGTAAATAACAGACGAGGTAGTTTGCCGTTTGGCATAGTATCAGGCACCGCAACCTATACATCAAGTAATGGATCAAAATTGGGAGCTTCAAATAGCTATGCGGCCTATAATGGGGCAGTGTTTCAGCCCATTGAGGGTTATTGTGGTGACATTGCCCGTGCCTTTTTTTATATGAGCACACGCTATGAAGGGGAGGATGCAAACTGGTCAAATTGGCCAATGGCAAATAAGGCAGTGCTTACTAATGATGCCATTGCCCTTTTGTTACAATGGCATAATGCTGACCCGGTAAGTCAAAAAGAACAGGATAGGAACAATGCCATTTACGCGCTGCAGGGTAATCGGAATCCTTTTGTGGATTATCCAATATTTGCAAATTGTATTTGGGGTACGGCTGACTGTACTCCACTTGCTACAGAAAATGTTACCACTGCACGGCTCGGCATTTTTCCAAACCCTGCAAGCGATTTCGTGCAGATAAAATTGCCCAACGCTTCATTGTCCACTAAGTTTCGGTATACAATTTTTTCAATGGATGGGAAGCGGGTATTACAAGGCAATACACCCACGGTGGATATACAAGAATTACTTACTGGGCCGTATGCCTTATTGATTGAAATAAACAATTCAAGAGAGGTCATCACATTTTTAAAAAAATAGATCATGACGACATTACAAGAACTTCAACAAATCGTTGCGCAATATAATGCCCAACTGGTTGCTGTTTCCAAAACAAAGCCGAACGAACAGTTGATGGATTTATATCATTTAGGACAACGACATTTTGGTGAGAATAAAGTTCAGGAGCTCACAGATAAGTATGAAAGCTTACCGAAAGATATCCATTGGCATATGATTGGTCATTTGCAAACGAATAAGGTAAAATATATTGTGCCTTTTGTTTTTATGATCCATGCCATTGATAGTTTAAAGTTGCTAAAGGAAGTTGAAAAACAGGCAGCGAAAATTGGCAGAACAATTTCTGTATTACTACAAATTCATATAGCTGAGGAAGAAAGTAAATTTGGGTTGGACAAACGAGAGCTTTTAGAAATTTTGGAATATTACAAAGCGCCCAACTCTCCATTTAAACATGTGAAAATTTGCGGTCTGATGGGAATGGCAACATTTACAGATGATGAAAAGCAAATAAGAAAGGAATTTCATAATCTGAAAGAATTATTTACTTTTTGCAAAGAAAGTTATCTGTTGGATGAATCTTTTTGCGAAATTTCTATGGGCATGAGCAGTGATTACCGAATTGCATTAGAGGAGGGGAGCACCATGGTGCGAATCGGTTCTATGCTTTTTGGCGAGCGCGACTACTCGGCGTAGGCATCAAGATAATTACTTACCTCATTATACAAATCTTTCAAAACCGGAAGTACTTCGCCACCGATTTCCAGCCCCATGGGAGCCAAGGGTTCAATAGTTTCATAAAGCATTGATTCAGCCTTTGTTTCGGGGCTCATGACATCGAGTTTGTTGGTTATCCAAAACATGGAACTCAGCACGAAGGCAGAAAAAAAGATATACAATATTCCTCCTGATAATTTATTTGTCCAGCCCAGCATCATTCCCTGCAAAACGTTCTCTACAAATTTTATTAAAAAACGAAGGCCCAGCATCACAATAAGAAAGAGCAGGATGTAGGAAACAATCAACGTATACTGGCTGTTGATGATGTTTTGCTCCTGAACGTATTCAGACAGTTTGTGTGCCAGTTTTAAACTTACTAAACTACCCAACACCACTGCTACAAAAGAGGCAACAGCCCAAAGTAATCCCTTTTTCCAACCACGTATAAAGGCCAGCACAAGGGTGATACTGATAAGAGCATCGAGCATCATTAACCGACAAGCAGCGATTTAGCCAATTG
This sequence comes from uncultured Chitinophagaceae bacterium, assembly GCA_964409905.1. GTDB lineage: Bacteria > Bacteroidota > Bacteroidia > Chitinophagales > Chitinophagaceae > JAGNRR01. Next base: position 82,266 of record CAYPET010000004.1, read on the forward strand.
CGCAATGGTTTTCCCATCAGCTTTACCGGCAAGTTCTTTACTCGCGCGAACCATTACTTTACCAATATCAGCAGCCGAGGAAGCGCCAACTTCAGTTATCAAATTTTCCAAATAGCTTTTTATAGCCGCGTCATCCATTTGCTCCGGGAGAAATTGCTCAATGATTGCAAGCTCCTCTTTTTCTTTGTCGGCTAAATCTGCTCTGTTTTGTGCCTCAAAAACCTCTATGGATTCTTTGCGTTGTTTTGCCAGCTTCTGTAATAATTTATTCTCAACGTCTTCGGTCAATGCTCCATCACCTTTGCCGGATGTTTTCTCCAACAGGATGGCTGATTTAATGGCGCGAAATGCACGCAACGCGGCTTCTTCTTTAGCCCGCATAGCGTCTTTAATTTTTTCGTTTATAATACTTTCTAAACTCATGATAATTACAATTGATTTTTTTTCATTTCGTTTTCCATTTTTTTGCGCATTTCTTGTGCAAACTGCTTCATCTCTTCAACCAGATGAGCATGATTGGTTGCTCGGCCATAAGTATCGGCCATTGTCATGAGGGTCTGAAAAAAGAAGTCATTCATTTCATCTACCATCATCTTTTTAGTCCATAAATCTATCCGCAGCGCTGTATTTTCATCGCCATCCCAAATACTCAGCATGAATGCTTTAGCTTCTTTTGGCTTTACAACTCCTCCGTCGGCAGCTTGCCAATGTATATTTTCGGGTACTTTTTGTTCATCAAGACCAACACTGATTTTTATTTCTGATGCATTTGACATGCCGACAAAAGTAAGCATTGCAACATAAATAAGTCTGAAACACTAAAATCGTGGACAAGAAAAGGCTGAAGTATTATTGTTGCCTTCGTAGGGTCGCTCCATGATTAATGAAAACTCAAAAGCTCCAATACTCTGGTTGGCTCGTTGAAAATCTGATATAGTATGGTCGTAGCTTACCAATAGCTGATAATATTGATAGCGATATCCCATAACGGCGATAATTGCGTCATTCCAACGGTTAAAAGCGCCTAGGACTAGTTCGTTTTTTGTGCTCGAAACAGCACCGGGTGAGTTAACGTTGAGGGTTATCAGACTGCCAAATACTAATTCATTGGCCTGTTTTTGCTGAGAATACATTACTGAAGGTGTAATCATAACGCTGGATGATGCCTTGTAAATACCTTCTGCTTGCACTGTGGGTCTAATGCCTAATTTATTGCTTTCGCCATAAAAACTTTCTATCGGGCGGTTTATATGGATAGCAGAAGCACTAAGCCGCAGTGAGAAATTATTTTGATTGTAATACAGGTAGTTGATACCAACTCCTAAATCTGCAAAATTTGTCTTTTGAGTAATGAATTGTTCTTGGTTATCAATGCTGGTATTAAAAGAAAATTCATCCCATTGGCTTTCAAATGTTAATTGAGAAAAATTGACGCTACGTTGCGCGTAAGCGCCAGACATCCCCACTGATAAGGTAGAATTTTCATTTAGCAACATGTGATAAGCCAAACTGGTTTGGACTTTAGTGAGTGCTAAGTCGCCGTCACCAGCCCTGTCATTCCAAAAGGCAAGACCAATTCCAAACCAATTGCCTTCTTTGGCTTTATTCACGGAAAAGTCAGCAAAAGCGCTGCTTGTGCTATAAGGCACCGGCACCGTGAGCCATTGGCTGCGGTAGTTTAATCCAACACGCATATCTCCGTCGGCGTGCAGACCAGTGTTGGCCGCGTTTAGCAAAAGTGGTGCATTGTAATACTGCGAGAAATGCAGCCCTTGGCCCAGTGTAATCATGGGTAGCAGTTGGCATATCAATATGAATATTTTTTTCATCTTCAACAGTTTTATCTTAATAAAGTGATATTGCCTTTTTTTGTTCTTTTTGAGCCGTCAAAAAAAGTGACATCTAGCAAGTAGCCAAATACGTCCATTTCTTGTGGTTCTCCCTTAAATGTGCCGTCCCAACCTTTAAAACGGTCGGTGGTTTCAAAAACAAGTTGCCCCCATCGATTATAAATTTGAAAACGCATTGTTTCTATACCATAGCCCAGTACATGCAATAAGTCATTAATTCCGTCACCATTAGGTGAAAATCCGGAGGGTACATCCACCAGCGGTATTACATATCCGCGCACATTTTTACAAGCTGTGTCAATACAACCTACATCATTCGTAGCGGTAAGGCAGACTTGGTATAAACCATCCCGATTGTAAATGTGCTTTGGGTTTACATCTACAGATGTGTTGCCATCGCCAAAGTCCCATTTATAGCTGGTAGCACCAACTGATAAGTTTTGAAATTGTAATGCCTTATTTGGAAGCGGTGGGTTTGGCGTGTAGCTAAAGTCAGCTGTAGGATTGCCGAATACGCTAATTGTTTTGCTAAACGTGTCCAGTAAATTACAACTATTGGGGTTGGCAGTTATAAGCGTTATCGTATACACGCCTGGGGCGGTAAAGGTATGGGTAGGACCGGCACTGGTAGACGTTCCGCCATCTCCAAATGTCCAGGCATAGGTGGATGCATTGGTACTCAAATTAGTGAAGGTAACATTTGCCGGCAGACAGACTGAATCAGGACAATTAAAGCCTGCTGATACAGTACTGGTCGAAAAGTCAATGGTGACTATAGCCGTATCAGGGTTATTACAGGCATTAGTATCTGTCACAATTAGGCGTACAGTATAAGATTGTGGTGCGGAGTAGACGTGCAAAGGTGGGTTGAAGCCGTTAAAGGTGGTGCCGTCACCAAAGTCCCAAAAATAGGTTGTATTGCTATTGGGCGGGCCATTGTTAAAGGTTGTAGTATTGGTGAAATTTGCCGAGAACGGATCGCAACTATCTACTTTAGTCACCGTGAAATTAGCGTTAACCGAATCGTCAATTACAATGATTTGAATAAAATCAGTATCGCTGGCAAGGGTGCAACCATTGGGATTGTTGGCAATTAATCTTGCCGTATAGGTGCCTGCAACTGTGTAGGTATGGGTAGGATTTGTGGCTGTTGTAGTTGGGCTTCCATCGCCAAAATCCCAGATGAAATTGGTAGCGCTAACGCTGTTATTAATAAAGTTTACGGTGTGTGGCGCACAACCACTTGTATTGCCTGTTCCGCTGGCGTCGGCATCAGGGTCTTGCAATTGGAAATCAATTTTCACAGCACCCAGATTACAATTCGTACTTCCATTAACCGTGGCATAGGCACCTGTAGTGGTAGGGAAGCCAAGTGTATTACCACACGCCGCACAAATGGCCTGATAAATAACACCATTTGGATCAAAGCGGCTTGTGCCACCATCTACATGTTCATGCCCGGTAAGCGTGTTATTTAAACCAAAAAAGGTGGCATAAAGCAAACTATTCATGTTCTTGCTCAATACAAAATAATAAAAGTCACTACCATCAGTTGTGGATTGTAACGGTGTTGCAGGCGCCACGCTAAGCGGCAGTCCTGTTGTATTACCCGGTTGCGTCGGGATTACATTGCCACCCCATCCTGAAACATATATATTACCACAACGGTCCACCAAAAAGGCTGTGGGAGAAATATCTGTTTGGGCAGTTGAACCTTTTCCAAAAACCGTTGATAACTGTATGTTGTTGAGGTTGTTGTTTAACTTGGTGATGAATTGGGCAGAACCGGGGTTGGAATAAACTCCAGGAGTAACGGGATAATTACCTTGCGTCTGGCCCATTACATAAACGCTATTGCTGTCATCAGTTTGAACACCATACACTTGATCATATGCAGATGTACCTATAAATGTTGAGGCTACCAATGCTTTGGTGGATGCATTAAACCGCATTAAAAACCCGTCAATATTCCCTTGATAAGTGCTGTTTAAAGTGCCTGGTGTAGTGGGGAAATTACTACTCGCGGTGCCACCGGCCACATACAAAACATTTGGGGCTGTTTTATCAAAACTTAATACATAACAGGCATCATCATTGGTGCCACCAATATAAGTACTCCAAAGAAGGGCAGAACAATTCGGGTTAAGTTGAATCACCACGCCATCCTGAGCACCGCCTAAAGTAGAAGAGAGGGCATTGGATGTAGTAGGAAAATTGGTAGAGAAGGTTTCGGCTGCAACGTAAATGTTGTTGTTAGCATCAAGTATAACCTCCGAGCGCGCATCATCTCCATAATTGTGTTTTAGGCTAGAAAGTGGGCTGGAGTTGTCAGAAATATTTAAGCAATCGTTGCCACTACCACCAATATAGGTAGAGCCTATCAACGCTGAGCCTGTTGCATTCAGTTTCGTTACAAATATATCTGACCCGCCATTGGCTGTAGGGTCATAACATCCAGCGGTAGTTGGATAGTTAGTGCTGAGCGTTCTGCCTGCTATGACTAAATTGCCAGTTTGATCACAAATGATACTGTGCGGCTGATCATTATTTGACCCGCCAATGTAGGTAGCGTATATCAATGTGGTGCCTGTAGGGTTAAATTTTGAAATGGTGATATCAGCAGGCATAATACCCGTGCCTCCTCCCCATGTTGTCTGGTAAGCGCCTAAAGTCACCGGGTAGCTACCAAAAGAACTATTGGTAATACCGGCTCCGTAGAAATTTCCTGCTGTATCATAGGTCGCTGAAAAGCCCCAATTATCTGCTGTAGAACCAGAGAAACTGCAAAATACCAAAACCGGATCAATTATTAAGGTAGTGGACTCATCATACCCCTCCGGAAAACTGAAAGCAACTATATTACCTTCTAATTGGTAATTACACAATACTTTCTTGCGTTCGCCGTTGATATTTTGGTAGGCGTATGGTTTTAATTCGGTCATATCGCCTAGGCTCGTACCAATAACGAGATTGCCTTTATTTAATGTAAGTTTATCAACGCCTGTATAACGCAGTTTTATTCTTTTTACATCGCTACCGGGTTTAACAATCAAATCATATTTGATATTACCAGCGTCGGTGTAAATGTGGGCATCTACGCCATCATACAAATCTTTGTAATCTACGGCCAAATATGGTTGAATGAATGATTTCCATTTGCTACTATCGTTTCCTAGAAAGTAATTGTAGTAATGTTTTTGTTGCTTATGGCCTACGAAAGTTTGACGTTCACTAGCCCCCAAGAAGTCTACTTTGTAAGCGTGGTATTTTAAGACAGGGGGTGTTTTTATACGGTGGTGCTTATAGTCATGCACTAAGTCGTGATTTTGATGCGATGCTAGCTTTATTACGTAGCCCCCTTTTTGTAAAAAAATGTCTCCTTTGGGTGTTTGGCTGCGGTAGGCAAAGTCTTCTTGCCATTGCCCTTTGTTCTCTACAAACTCAAGAACATTTTGTGCAATCGCATTTAAACCAACAAATACCAAAACAACAATGAGTATACTGCGCTGCATTTAAAAAACTCTTTAGATTGATAAATATACTATTTTTCCTTAACAAATGTTTATGCCATTGTCATATTAATCTGACCTGTAAAATTCATGCGAATTAGGAGTAATCGATGGTTTCAGTAGTAGTTTTGCAACCATGGAAACAGCAAATTCAAACAAGTTAGCTATTAGTATATATACCGAAATGACGCCGAATCCGGAAACGTTGAAGTTTGTTGCCAACAAGTTATTATACCCTGGCAAAAGCATTGAATTTTTGAGTCTTGAGGAAGCAGCGTCATCAGCTTTGGCTCGCGAATTATTCGGTTTTGAGTATGTGAAAGGGATCTTTATAGCTAGCAATTTTGTAACGATTACAAAAAATAAAGAGACCGACTGGAATGAGGTAATACCGGAGCTACGTGATTTCCTAAAAAAATACCTCCAGGAAGAAAAAGAGATTGTCAATGCCGATTTAATACCAGCAGTAAGTAATAACGACAACAACGAAATAAAAGACGGGGATACCGACGTTATAAAACGAATAAAAGAACTACTTGAAAATTATGTGCGCCCGGCTGTAGAAATGGATGGTGGCGCTATATCGTTCAAACGTTTTGATGAAGCTTCCGGCACGGTGACCCTTTTACTACAAGGCTCTTGTAGTGGTTGTCCTTCTTCTACCGTTACCTTGAAGGCGGGTATAGAAGGTATGATGAAGCGTATGATTCCGGAGGTGAACAATGTAGTTGCAGAGGCAGACTAAATCATCATTATTAATCAAAAGTTTAAGAACCGAACCTTTCGGTTCTTTTTTTTTCATCAAGAATATTCGGTACTAATTTTTACATTTGTTTTGGACAATGGCACAATCGCTCAGACAAGTACAAACGCAAACGTTGAAGCTTTCTCCTCAGCAAATACAACTGATGAAGCTTTTGCAAGTGCCTACCGTGAGCCTAGAAGAACGTATTGATATTGAAATACAAGATAATCCTGCCTTAGAATATCAGGAAGAAGAAAAAGACGATAAAACCTTAGAAGAAAAAACCGAGGAAGAAGTTCAAAAAGAATTTAATAACGATGAGCAGGATTATGCCAATGATTTTGACGAATACGGTGCTGTAGATGTTACTACATACCTTGGAGAGCCAGATTTAGCACCGGCTTATCAATATGCTGATAATTATTATGATCAAGATGAGGATGATGAGAAGGCACCAATCGTCCAACATGCACTGGAAAAAACTTTTAGAGAAAATCTAAGTTCGCAAATTGAAATGCTGCCTTTAACAGACGCAGAAAAATTAGTAGCAGAATTTCTAGTTGGTAGCGTGGATGACGATGGGTATCTAAGGCGAGATATTACTGCATTGCGCGATGATTTGGCCTTCAGACAAAACATTCATATTGACGAACCAAGCTTGCGCTATATTTTAGATCAGGCTAAAGAGATGGAACCGGCAGGTGTTTTTGCAGTTAACTTGCAGGAATGCTTGCTCCTGCAGTTGAAACGAAAAAAGGAAACTAAAGAACGAAAACTGGCTATTAAAACCATTCAGGATTATTTTGATGAGTTTTCGAAAAAGCATTACAAAAAAATAATTAAGGCGCTTCATATTGATGAAGAAACAATGAAAGCAATTGTTGATGAAATTATTCGGTTGAACCCGAAGCCGGGTGGCGTGGTGTCGCCGAACAACAAGGTTGCCAACTTTCTGATACCCGACTTTACTGTTATCAATGATAATGGCGAGTTGGAATTGCTATTGAATTCAAAAAATGCACCTGAGTTGCGTGTATCCGGTACTTATAGAAACATGCTTGAATCTTATCAAGAAAGTAAGCACAAAACAAAACAACAAAAAGAAGCTGTACTTTTCATTAAACAAAAAATAGACGCTGCCAAGTGGTTTATTGATGCAATTAAACAGCGTCAGCAAACGCTTACTATGACCATGGATACCATCATGCGGCTGCAAGAAGCATTTTTTTTAACAGGCGATGAAACCACCATTAAGCCTATGATATTAAAGGATATTGCTGATCGTACTGGCTTTGATATTTCTACTATTTCGCGTGTGGTAAACAGTAAGTTTGTTCAGACTGAGTTTGGTACGTTTAAATTGAAATTCTTTTTTTCAGAAAGCCTCAGTACTGTTGATGGTGATGATGTTTCAACGAAGGAGGTGAAAAAGATTTTGCAGGATATTATTGCGGAAGAAAACAAAAAGAAACCGCATAGCGATGAAAAGTTAACAAAATTGTTACTCGAGAAGGGGTACAACATTGCACGTCGCACTGTAGCTAAATATCGTGAACAACTGAACATTCCGGTGGCGCGATTGCGTAAGGAATTATAAAACCTGAACTATGAAAAAAGATTGGAAGTATTTGTTGGAGCGTGGTCTGTCAGTTGTATCAGCCACAATATTATTTTGGACCGTTTACTTTAAGCTAACAGCCCAACCAACGAGTATCGAGTTGTTTTCTGCACTTTGTGTTGAGCCTTGGGGTCGTTGGACAGTGGGCATTTTGGAAAGTATTGCAGCTTTGGTATTATTGTTTCGCAGTGTATCGTTCCATGGGGCTTTATTGTCATTCGGAATAATGGGGGGTGCAATCATTGCGCACTTAAGTTCCTTAGGTATCCAGTACCAGGGCGATTATTCCCTATTCATACTGGCTGTCTTTGTTTTTGTTTCCAGTATTGTCATTATGATTTTACGAAAGGAGGACATCCTTAAATTTATTGAAGAGTCAAAAAATATGCGTTAAAAAAAGAACTCTCTGGAAAATAATCCAGAGAGTTCAATGCAAAGTTATTTACGATGATTCTGTAAAGCCCTATTTTTTTCTTCGAATTTGATAATTCACGCTTTTATTTGATTTTTGAATAATCTTCTTCTGATCCTCGCTTATTGATTCAATGTTTTGGATTTCCGTGTCATAAAGTTGATTTGCCGATTGCGCACGTTGTAACTCTGCTGATTGTTTTATAAGCGCCGGTCTTGATGATAGAAATTCTTGTGTCTCCTTGACAATGTTTTTACCCTTATCATATTCCCCGCGGTCAATGGCCTGCATGGCTACCTCCATCTTATGATTGGTTTCTTGTAGTACAACTTGCGCTTCAACCCACTCGCTGAAATATTCGTTGTAAATGGTTTCACTGTTCGTAAACTGCTGAATATTTCTTACAGCCAACACAGCATTTTTTTCATTTGTGGTATTCCGATAGTCAAGTCTTGTATAGAATGGTAATTGGTTTGGTAGTTGCGTATTATTGATTCTGTACTTCATCAAAATGCCTTTAGTTTCATTAGAAAAAATATCGTTTAGCTTAATACTTACCTGATTTCCTTGCTGGATGTGAGAATATCCATAAACTTTTAATACCTGAACATTGTTTGGAATTGTTATTTGCAACTGACTGTTTTGGGCTACTACCTCCATAATCCCATTGAGTTCCTTGCGGAAAATATCAGCTATATCACTAGGGCGTTGAATGAAATAATAGTTGCCATTACCATTTTCGGCCATACTGGTCATAAGGTCTTCGTTATAGTCGCTACCCACACCGAAAGTTGAAATGGCAATATTTTGCTGGCGAAATTTATCCTGAACAATACGATTTATTCGTTGCGGATCTGTAATGCCTTCATTGGCCAAGCCATCGCTCAACAATAATACGCGATTAATGTAGCCGCTGCGATAGTACTGCTGAACTTCTTCGTAACCCCGCATGGCACCGCCCATTAAATTGGTAGATCCACGATCATAGATATTGTCAATTTTGCGTTTTATCTCGGCTTTGTTACTTACTGGCGATTGGTGATGCAGTGTTGTTACTTCTTGGTCGTAGACAATTACTGATATAAAATCATTTTCATTTAATTGATCGACAAGATAACTCGCTGCTTTTTTTGCATTTCGTATTTTATCGCCACTCATAGAGCCACTTCTGTCCAATACAATAGATAAATTCAGGGGTGGTCTTTGATAATGCTGGTTTCGATATTGGTCTGCCACGATTTCTACATAGTAGTATCCCTCCGTATTGTTGGCGGTATAATAGTCATTTTGAAGGCCTACCGAAAGCTTGATTAAGCCCGATGAGCTTGTTTGTTTTGATTGCCCTCGATATTTGATATCGGGCTTGGCTTCGGGATTAGGCTGATAGAATGAGGATAGGGCCATTATGCCTACTAAACCCAGAAATGATAAAAAGATAGCTGCAATTGAACGTTTCATAATTAAAATATTTTATAGTTTTAATAGAGATGCAGGGCTGCTACATTTTCCATAAAATATTTTAATAATTTTTTTTGCTAAGGTTTTTCACCTGCATAAGTCACTAGGGCAAGTTGATTGCCAATGGGCGAAACGACGATGCGGTAAAAACTATAAATACCAAACGGATGTAAGTCCAGAAAGGCTTCCCATTCTGATGTGCTTGATCTAAAAATGTTTTGTTTTCGGTAGATGAAACCATCTTTTCCCATCAACAAATCCTTGCCACGCAACAGCGCAAAGTCTTCAGCGCCCTCAAGACACTTTGTCAAAATCTGGTCTGGTGGAATGCTGTCGTACTTCCGTGTACCAATGCGTTTTGGGTTTAGAATTCGAATAGTCCAATTGACTGTATCCGTTTTGTCAACATAAAGAATACTACCTCGGTTGTTTAATATGCATCTGCCGATATGGCTTTGCAGCTCCTGGCTCTTGCCAAAAGGAATGTTATGCTTTTTTAATGTAAATGGTTCTGGCACATGAAAGGCTAGCAGGTCCACCATATTCTTCCAGCAATAATAACCGAAGGTTTTTTGTTCAGGGAATAAGATGGTTGGTTTTTTACCTTTCATATTATAGGTACAAAGATGTTGAGTGACTGTATCACGATCCACACGCACACAAGAAATACGATTGCCATCAGGTGTTAGCATTGGCGAATATTCTGACTCATACTTAGTATGGGTGATGTGTTTGATTTTTTTTGATTTAATCGTGTATTTATAAATGTCTGTCTTGCCTTCTTTTTTTCCATTACTCACAAAATATAAGGTTTCTCCATCACGGGTGAAATAAGGTTGGTTGTTATAACCATTACCTACATTTATTTTTCGCGGATTGTTTAGTTTATATCCACCCGCCTGATATTGTACTTCAAAAAGCCAAATGGCTGTTTTGGGTAGCTGCCCATGAGCGGTCAGTACAACAAAGCCCAAAAAGAAAACAAAGAAAATTAGTTTTTTTGCCATGGATTAGAAAAGTATAAAGATAAAAAACTTGTCACTAACTATACGGTTATTATATGGAGCTCGTATAAACACGATCCGATTTTTTCACCTTAGAACAAATGAGTTAATTGGTTGCCGTGCTGGTAAACTCAAACTTCTTGCCATCAAATAATCCTTTGTCGCTAAGCTTAAGGTTTGGTATCACCAGCAATGCCATAAAGCTCAATGTCATAAAGGGCGCTGATAAATTACTGCCTAATGCTTTTGCCTTTTGATCCAGCCTACTGTATGCAATACCTACTTCTTTAGCAGACATTGTGCTCATTAATCCTGCTATGGGCAATGGTAATACATCTAGTTCGTCATGATTCACTACACAGATACCACCTTTATTTTCAACCAAGGTATTTATGGCCGAAACCATTTCTTCATCACTTGCACCAACACAAATAATATTGTGACAATCGTGCGCAACGGTAGATGCAATGGCTCCTTTTTTCAATCCGAAATTTTTAATAAACGCAATTGCCGGCGGCGCTGTTTTGTATCGATTGATAACGGCAATTTTCAGTATATCGTTTTCTGTATCTTGTACTATTCTGCCTGCATGTATTTTGGGCTTTTCAAAAATCATGTTTGTAATCAACTGGCCATCTAATGCTTCTATCACCCGAATGCTTTGGGTATCGAAGGCTTCAAATGCTAAATCCGTAACGCTAATCTTTTGGGTCTCAAATCGATTGATAGGCGCTTGTTGGAATTGAGGGATGCTGCATTGGTTATTTTCATAAACACTTTGACCCTTTATGTAGGTGGCTACTATATTAAACGTGCTCGGGTGGTCAACGATAATAAAATCTGCACTGTCGCCTACCCGAACTTGTCCGATGGGCAATTGGTAATGTTCTATCGCATTGATGGATGCGGCACGCAATACTGCAAATAAATCAAACCCCTTTTCAATTGTCCGTTTGACATGGTGATTAATATGATGCAGTAATAAAGCGTCAGGATGTTTATCGTCGCAGCAAAACATAATATCGTTGGGATAATCATGCAGTAAATCGATCAATGCATCAAAGTTTTTGGCAGCGCTTCCTTCACGGATTAGGATTTTCATGCCCAACTGCAGTTTGCCCAATGCCTCTTCTTTCGTAAAACATTCATGGTCCGTGCTAATGCCTGCGGCTATATATTTTTTTGCATCCTCGCCCATCAGCCCCGGTGCATGGCCATCAATAGGTTTGCGATACTTTTTGGCAGCAGCAATTTTTTTCATCACTTCCTCATCTTCTTGTAATACGCCGGGATAGTTCATCATCTCGCTGAGATAAAGAATTTCTTTTCGGGCAAGTAATTGATCGATTTGGTCGGCATCGATAGTAGCACCGGTTGTTTCAAATTGAGTAGCTGGCACGCAACTGGGTGCACCGAAAAAAAAATAGAACGGAACTTTTTTACCGTTTTCTATCATATAATCAATGCCATCAATGCCACAAACATTGGCTATCTCGTGCGGGTCACTAACAGTGGCTATGGTGCCATGTTGAACCGCAATGCGGGCAAACTCGGCCGGGAGTAGCATGGAACTTTCAATATGAATGTGAGCATCAACAAGCCCGGGTAATAGGTAGCCTGTGCAGGGGGTATCTATTTCTTCAATCGAGCTGATGCTGCCATTATCAATCGTTATCCTAGCTGGAAAAATGGTTTTATGATGGAGGTCAATAAGGTTATGTTCAAGAATCATTGTGATGATTTGGGTGTAATTTTAAACAAACTTAAGGTATGAAAAAATTATTGAGTGGGCTTGTTTTGATGCTGCTGGCGAATGTGGTATCTGCTCAAGTGTGTGATTATATCGGTTTGGGTGGGCCTTACCTCATAGATAGCAGTGACTTCTCTGGCGGTCAAGGAAGTAATTTTTATTACAAAGTAGATACAACCTTGACTTCGAATTTGTGGCAGGTGGGGGCTGTAGGAAAAAATGGTTTTCCGGCCAATACGTTTGGCAGCCAAGCCATGCAAACCGATACAGCAAATGCCTATGACACTAGCAATGTGAGCATTTTTTATGTTTGGACTGATAGTGCTGCACAGCTTGGCCCCGATTCAGTATTTTCTATTCATTTCTGGCATTACTATGATGTTGACTCTGTAGGGGATTCTTGCCTGGTGCAGATAAGTCTAGATTCCGGCAAGACATGGCTTCATTATGCTGATGTTATGCAACTTCCGCATCTGGATTATGACTATCAGGCTCCGAATGCTATTATGCCCTATAATTCTGGTAAATTCCTATGGACTGGGAAGAGTAATGGATGGCAACAAGTTAAAATTTGTTTCAACTATTTTTTGTTGAAACCCACACGCAACATCAATTGGCCGATAGGGTATCGCTTTTTATTCAAAAGTGACACCATTCAAAATAATAAACCGGGATGGGTAATTGATAAAATTCGATTCCGGACACCGGCTGCTTTCGGCGCTGTTCGAGATTATCAAAATAATACCTTGCCTATTTATCCCAATCCAGGTATAGGAGGAAAATTTTATATCGATTTTCCTAGTACTTATATCACCGGACAATTTTATGTATTTAACTTTTTAGGGCAACATGTAAAAACAATACCGCTCACCGAATATATTGATTTGAGCGCTTTGCCATCGGGCGTGTATAGTTACAAGGCTGTATTTGAGAATACGCAGCAATGGTATAGCGGCAAGATTGAAATACGCTAAGAATTATTTGTCCCACTTACGCAATTGCTGCAGTGTGGCGCGCATATCCTTGAATAATTTAGCTTCTGCTACAACTGTTTTGCCAGATGCATCAGCAAAAGCTATCCGGTGTGCATGCAAGGCTAGTCTTGATAATATTGGGCGTTCTTGCTCTTCATCCTGCGCCAAATTGTAACGACGCTTGATGCTGGAAACTAAAAACTCATTGGATGAACTGTAGAAAGGGTCACATAAAACCGGATGGCCAATATGCTCCAGATGCACACGAATTTGGTGCATGCGGCCGGTATAAATGACACACGACAGCAGCGCATAATGTTGATACTGTTCCAATACGTTGTAAACAGTTTTGGCTTCTTTACCGTAGGTGTTGTTGACCACTACCAAGTGTTGTTTACTCGGGTGGCCAAGTAGTTTTTCCTCTATGGTGCCGCTTTGCTGTTCAAACTGACCATGGGCAATTACCAAATACTCTTTCGCAACTTCATGATTTTCGAAGGCCATGGATGCAAACCGATGCGCGGCGGCATTCTTTGCAAATACAATACAACCACTAGTGTCCTTATCAATGCGGTGCACGATAAAAATTTCATTATACCTTCTGCGCAATAAATCTGTCAGGTTGTTCGGATTTCCGTAATGATCCGGTATGCTCAACAATCCACTCGGTTTGTTCAGAATGACGTAATCATTATTTTCAAAAAGGATTTCCGGAAATTTCATACAATTAATATTACTACAAGGTTAAAACGATATCAGTATAGCCGAATTACGCGTCTTGTTTCGTTGGCTTATTTAAAATGTTTTAGAAAAAGGATTTCTCTATCGCTCAGCGCTCGCCATTTGCCCCGAGGTAGGTTTTTCTTGGTAAGTCCGGCATACATCACACGGTCAAGATGTTTTACTTCGTAGCCCAGATGCTCAAAAATGCGGCGCACGATGCGGTTCTTTCCTATGTGAATTTCTATGCCAACTTCTTTTTTATTCTCCAGGTTTGTGTAGGCCAGTGTGTCAACTTTGGCAATGCCATCCTCGAGTTTTAGGCCTTGCAAAATATTGTCAAAATGCGCCTGTGTAAGTGCTTTGTCTAATTTGACTTGATAAACTTTTTTATTTTTAAAACTGGGGTGTGAGAGTTTCTGTGCCAAATGCCCGTCATTGGTGAGTAGTAATAAACCAGTAGTATTTCTGTCTAATCGACCTACAGGGAAAATGCGCTCCTTAACGTCCTTAAATAAATCCATGACTGTTTTACGTCCTTCAGGGTCATCAGTGGTGGTGATATAATCTTTTGCTTTATTGAGTAGAAAATATACTTGCTTCTCTTGCGTGGCTACATCGTTTCCTTGATAGGTAACGATATCATTTTCTGCTACCTTGTAGCCCGGCTCTTTATTCACCACGCCATTGACTAACACTTCACCATTTTTGATTAAATCAGCCGCTTCACGCCGCGAGCATATACCGGCTCGGGAAATGAATTTGTTTAACGGCATTTTTTCCTCAATCAATTCTTTCTCGGTAAATCGTTTTTCGGGAGCAACAAATTTTTCCTTAAACGTTCGTTTGCCGGTAGAAGTCCGATTGGGTTTGTACTCGTCTTTACGAGGATTGGTGCTTGGGGGTAGCACGTCAACATCATTTTTACGAATTTTAAAATCTTCCTTCTTCTTTTTGAATTTGCTTTCTTTAAAATTGCTGAAGTAATCCTGCTCGGTTTTCTTTGGTTTGCTGGCAGTAGCAGTCGAACTCGCGTTCCGCTCTTTAGCCGAAAAGACATTTTTTCTTTTAGACTTTTCTGTACTATCGTAACTGCGTGGTGCACGACTCGTTTTGTTGCCGCTTTCACTGGCCGGTTTTTTGAAGCTTTTTTGAGGTGCTTCTTGCGGCTGTTGTTTCGAAACGGCTTCGCGCGAGATAGTATTTTTTCTTTGTTTTTTCATAAAATTTGTTACTTGTTTACGTTGGCTAATTGGCCGCATGCCGCATCAATATCTTTACCACGGCTTCTTCTTAGGCGGGCATTTACGCGGTGTTTAGCCAGGTATTCCATAAAGGCATCGGTGCGTTCTTCGTCGGGTTTGGTGAAGTTGGCAAATGCAATGGGGTTGTATTCAATAATGTTCACCTTACTCGGTATGCGACGGCAAATTTTAATCAGCGCATCAGCATCCTCGTAAGAGTCGTTGATGTTGGAAAACAAAATATATTCGAAGGTGACGGCGTTTTTGGTCGTGTTGTAATAATAGTCGAGCGCTTCCACCAGTACTTGCAAATTATTGGTTTCGTTAATCGGCATAATGGAATTGCGCTTTTCGTCGGTAGCGGCATGCAAGCTCAGCGCCAGATTCACCTTCGGGTTTTCGTCGGCCATGCGCTTGATCATTTTGGCAATGCCTGCCGTAGAAATGGTAATGCGCTTGGGTGACATGCCCATGCCTTTTTCTGATGTGATATATTCTACCGAGCGCAACACATTGCCAAAATTCAACAAGGGCTCGCCCATGCCCATAAAGACAATATTGCTGAGCGGCTTTCCGAAATGTTTGAGTGCCTGCTCGTTTATGATGGCTACTTGGTCGTAAATTTCGTCGAAATCGATATTGCGTTTGCGGTCGATAAAACCGGTAGCGCAGAATTTGCAACTGAGGCTGCAACCTACCTGCGAGCTCACGCAGGCCGTCATACGTTTTTCGGTGGGGATAAGCACCCCCTCGATGAAGTGACCATCGTGTAATTGAAATCGGCTTTTGATGGTGCCGTCGGTAGAGAACTGCTCGTGGTCAACGCGCACTTTGTTGATGGTATATTTTTCTTTGAGGGCCTCGCGGAAGGGTTTGGAGAGGTTAAGCATATCGTCTATGCTACTTACATTTTTTTTCCAGATCCAATCTTCTATTTGCGCGGCGCGAAAACGTTTTTCGCCAAGGGCCAGAACGGCTGCCTCTATTTCTTCGGTTGATAAATGTCTCAGATTTTCCATCTGTGATGCGTTATTGAGGGGCAAAGGTAGTGGATAATTGATAAGGTGTAGTTGATATTGGGTAATGAGGGGTTAATGGTGGAAATACAAAAGCCGAAGACTCAATGCTATCGTTTGTTTTCAATGATAAAAGCGGCTTAACGTTTGGCGGCTTGGCGTAGTGGCGGATTTTGGAGCACAAAACTATCAACCTGCACTGAATCCGCCTGAGGCGGACATAAAGCTACAAGTTTGCACGTCACCCCGCCTGACGCAAAACCCGTGTTGTGCGTTCGGCTTTCTTTTCTGTCAGGCGAGTTTGACAAAGTTGTCTTCAAGTTTTACATTAAAGTTGATTTCTGCTTTTAATGCTCTAAACACTCTAATAATGGTATCAATAGTCGCACTGTTCGCACTGCTTTCAAGTTTTGAAATTTGAGCTTTCTGAACTCCAACAAGTCTTCCAAGTTCTTCTTGTGTCAAGTTTCTTTCTTGTCTTGCGGCTTTAATCATTTTACCCAAAACGTCCATACGAAGTTCGTATTCGTCACGCTCTTGTGTCCCGACTTTGCCGATATACTTGTCTTTCATCTCAGCAAGTGAGTAAGTCTTTAATTCTTTAGTTGCCATATGATTACTTTTTTTGTTTGTTGTTAAAATATTTATCTCTCAGTCTTACTGCACGGTCAATTTCGTTTGCCGGAACTTTATCAACTTTCTTTACGAAACCGTGGGTTGCTATTACCAAAGTTTCTTTGTTATCTGTCTTGTCCTAGAACGCTAGAAGTCTGATTTGAAGTCCTGCGAACTTTGTCCGAAACTCCCAAATGTCATTTTGAAGTTTCTTAAAAAGTTTTGGGTCATTGGTCTGTTCAGCAAGGTCAATATTGTAAAAGATTTTCTTTATCGTCTTAGTGTCGAGCTGTGAAATAAACTCCTCCGCTTCTTCTAGAAATTTTGTCTCGAAAAATCTCATTCAATATTGTTTTGTTAAACGTCACAAAGATAATGAAAGTTTCCAAATATAGAAACAATATTTTTGGTGATTTTATCGGGTGTCTGTTTTCTAAGCTGACGCACAACGGTTTGCATATGGCTTGTGGCGGTTTCGGAGTACTTTCCTGTCCCCCGAAACCAAACTTGGCTACGGAGCAAAAGTCTTGCTGGTAGCCTTTCACCGCCATAAGCTATATGCGTTGTTGTAAGGCGTTTTCTTTTTTTTTAAAAATCAGCGTCAGTAATTACCAAAATATACTCGTGATTTGCAACTGCTCTTTGGTTATCTACTGTAGAAGTCCAATTAGATAACAATCTGTAATCTTTTGTCAGAGTGTCTCCTGAAGCATTTGTGATTATCAAGCTATCTCCAAACATAGAAGTTGGCTCAAAATATCCTGTTTCCTTTCCAAGTTTACTCCAATTGGCAACATCCTTTTTTTCATTCTGTTCTATGGTTTCATCTATGCTGAATGAGTGAATAATGTCTGAACCTACAATTTTTATAAAACTGGAAGATTGGTTTTCTACAGAGTATCTCACAAAGGTTTCCTTTTCACAAGAACTAAGGAAAAATAGGGCAATGATTAAAATTGATACTTGTCTCATATTTATTTAAATTTTGATTTAATTCTTTCAAACGTAATTTTTTGAAGTTTATTTTAATGCCTTACAACACGTAAATATACACCATTACAAACAGCCTGCTTTAGCGAAACAAATTATGTCAAAAAATAGCTACAAACGAATGTTATCAGCTATCTAAACGTGTTATCCGTTTATAACCGATTATAGTCGATTACACACAGCTTCTTTATGTGAAGGCGCAGATTCTTGGATCTTGGTATTTGAGCGCAAACTTGCCTTCATTTATCCCTAGTGGGGCATGCTAAACAATAAAGTTTACCAACTTTTGTTCTATTCAAACAGCTTGCGTTTATGGGTGTGACCAGTGAATTCCGGCAACCCACTTTTTACTTCAGTTTACTATAGTATTTACACCATTTGGTAATGCCACAAGCATCACATTTGGGCTTGCGTGCCGGGCAGGTGTAGCGTCCATGCAATATCAGCCAGTGGTGCGCTTTATGGATGAGCTCGTCGGGTATGTGTTTGATGAGTTGCTGCTCGGCTTGCAGCACGTTTTTGGCATTGGTCGTAAGGCCAATGCGGGCGCTCACACGAAAAACGTGGGTATCTACTGCCATGTTCGGTTGGCCATCAATTACGCTGGTAACTACATTGGCGGTTTTGCGCCCTACGCCGGGCAGCTTGATGAGTGCCGGCACCGTCATGGGCACCTCGCCATTAAAATCGTTCACCAGCATATTGGCCATGCCAATGAGGTGCTTGGTTTTATTATTCGGGTAGCTGATGCTTTTGATGATAGGAAACAGCTCGTCGAAGGTGGCCTTGGCCAAATCATACACCGTTGGATATTTGGCAAAAATGTAGGGGGTTGTCATGTTGACACGCTTATCGGTACATTGCGCCGAGAGAATGACGGCCACCAGCAATTGGTACGGAGTATCATACATCAGCTCGGTCTCGGCTTCGGGCATGTTTTCTTCAAAAAAAGACAGGATGCCTGCGTAGCGTTCTTTTTTGGTCATGCCAACAAATTTACGTGCTAACACTATCTTTTGATTTTCTCGGTTAAATTTGTGAGCCACTGAAAAGCTATGCCTAAGAAAATTGTGGTGTTTGTAATGGGGTTGATATGTTGGCAACAAGTACAATCTCAATCGTTGGTTGGCAAAACCGAGCTGGCTCGCGATTTGTATACCAAAGCAAAGGCATTTGTGGCGCAACGCGATTACCCTAATTCTATATTGGTTTACAATCAATTGGCAAAGTTGGAGCCCAATAATCTGGTTTACCGTCGGGAGCTGGCCTATACCTATTACCTAAATAGAGATTTCAACCGGGCCATACAAGTAGTAGCCCCGCTAATCAAATCAAAGCGGGCAGATGAAACTACCTTTTTGGTTGCTTCGAAAATATATGATGGTCGGGGATTTGTGAATCAGGCTTACGAAGCTATTGAGCGCGGGCTGCGGCGTTACCCAAATTCGGGCGAGCTATATGCAGAGTATGGCAGTCTTTATCTGAAGGCTAAAAAAATATCGAAAGCGCAACAGGCCTGGGAAACAGGTATAAAAAAAGACCCCAATTATCACTTAAACTATTACCACCTCGCTAAGCGTTATTTCCGTGCCAAGAAACTCCTTTGGGCCATTATTTATAGCGAAACTTTTATCAATAAGGAGCGCTTTTCGAGCCGAACGGATGAAATGAAGCGCCTGCTTTTTGACGCTTACAAGCAGCTCATTGCCAACAATCAAATGACAAGGTTGAAAAATGTAGCCAGAGCACACCGAAAAAGCAGAAAACATGGAGCATTTGAAAATAGGGTAAATTCAATCTATACCAATTTGTCAAGCCTGGTGCTGGGTGGGGTGGACATTGACAACATTGTGATGCTCCGCACCAGATTTTTGCTGGAGTGGGCACACACCCAAAGCAAAGATTATCCCTATGCCTTGTTCTCACACTTAAACACTATATTAGCCGATGGCCATTTTGAGGCCTACAATCAGTGGTTGTTTGGTAAGGCTGCAAACGAAAAACGGTTTCTGGAATGGGTGCAGGATAATAAGGCTGCCTATACCGACTTTGAAACCTATTTTGCCGAACTGAACTATAATATAGTTGCAGGGCAGTACTATAAATAAAAACATATGGAAGTAACAAGACTTTTTGACCTTTTACCCTATTACAACCAAAAATTTGGAGACAAGGGTTTGCTCTATGCCAAGCGAAATAATGCCTGGCAGGCTACTTTTATCAATGACTTGCGAAAACAGGTCAATGAGTTGGCCGTATCGCTAAGAAAAAAGGGCGTCCTGTATTACGATGGCACAGTAGTAGGGCAGGATAAGGTAGCGATAATATCGTCTAACAGGCCGGAATGGGTCATTACGGATTTTGCAGTACAAAAAACAGGTGCCATTTTAGTGCCGATTTACCCCTCAGTAAGCACCATCGACCTGAAGTTTATATTAATAGAAGCAGAGGCGAAAGTATTGTTTGTGGAAGATGAAAAATTGTACAGACGTGTCAAACAAATCATGGCAGATGTACCCACATTGGAACATGTCTATGTTTTTGATGAAGTGCCCGGTGTTACGCATTGGACAGAGCTGTTGGTGCCCATAACCGATGATGAAAAAGAAGAAACTGAGGCGATAAAACGGGATATAACCCCAGAGCATGTTGCCACCATTATTTATACCTCCGGCACCACGGGCAATCCCAAAGGTGTAATGCTGACGCACCATAACATTATTTCGAATATTCAAAATACCATTGCTTGTTTTAGTATGTGTGATGAGCACAGCAATGTATTAAGTTTTTTGCCGCTAAATCACATTTTTGAACGGATGGTGACCTATTTATACATTTACAAAGGTGTCAGTATTTACTACGCTGAGGCTATGGAGAAAATTGGTGATAATTTACGGGAGGTGAAACCTGCTGTATTTACCACTGTGCCAAGGTTGCTGGAAAAGGTGTATGAAAAAATTGAAAAGAAAGGTCTGGAGTTATCCGGCTTTAAGCGTAAAATATTTGATTGGGCACTGCAACTCGCCATGCAATATGACTTGGAAAAAAAACAATCTTTGAGCGAAAAAATACAGTTTGCCATTGCGGATAAACTTGTTTTTTCCAAATGGCGAGAAGCCATTGGTGGAAACGTTCGGGCCATAGTGACAGGCTCTGCAGCTTGTCAGGTTAAGTTGTTGAAAATATTTACGGCTGCAAAAATTGTCGTAATGGAGGGCTACGGACTTACAGAGTCTTCGCCTGTTATCAGCGTGAACCGTTATGAAGCTGATGGTAGACGGTTTGGCACCGTAGGTAAGGTAATTGATGGTGGCGAAGTAAAAATTGCAGCCGATGGCGAAATATTGTATCGTGGCGAAAATGTGATGAAGGGTTATTATAAAAACCCGGTGGCTACCAATGAAATGATTATAGACGGCTGGTTGCATACCGGTGATATTGGCGAGTATTCGGTAGATGGATTTCTTAAAATAACCGATCGAAAAAAGGAATTGTTTAAAATAAGTGGCGGAAAGTATATTGCCCCGCTACCGCTGGAAAATAAAATTAAAGAGTCACCGTTCATAGAACAAATTATGGTGATTGGTCATAACGAAAAATTTGTTGGCGCATTGATAGTGCCGGCTATTTCGAATGTGAAAGAATATTTTAAGAGTGCCGGCATTCAGATGGCTGATGATATTGATTTTAGTATTGATAATGATGTCATCAAACTAATCCGTCAGGAGTTGAATAAGTACAATCAGTTTTTTGCAACCCATGAACATGTAAAACGCTTTCAATTGCTGACCAAGGAATGGACCGTTGATGGTGGAGAATTAACGCCCAAGCTTAGCTTAAAACGAAGAAAAATCGTTGAAAAGTATAGCCCAGCCATTGCTAAAATTTATAATCGATAAAATTTTTTGGCCCTGTAGTTTAATGGATAAAACCGCAGTTTCCTAAACTGTTAATCTGGGTTCGATTCCCGGCGGGGCTACTTATCCAGCCTTATTTATTGCGTTATTTTCTGCAGTAGTGTTTTTTTGTTCTTTTGATTACAAGAGTTTTGTGGTTTAGTTTTAATTGTGGGTGTCGTTTTGCCAAAGCTTTTTGGTGAGAATTCTTTATTTTTAATTGAATTTTATTTTTTTTCAATTTGCAATGAAGAGAATTGCTTGTTTATTCGTTTTTTTTGTTGTATTTGTTTTTGCAAAAACGCAAAATGTTTATGCCACTCATGCGGCGGGTGGCGAATTGATTTATGAGCATGTAACGGGTAATACCTATCGGATAACATTCAAACTGTTTAGAGATTGTACTGGTGTCGGTGCGCCCACCACGGTGCCCATATGTGTTTTCAATCAATGCACCAATTCAAATTTGACCACCATAAACCTGCCCAGAATCACCGGGAATTTACCTGGCGGTAGCACTCCGAATGGAAATCCTACAAGTCCGGGTTGTCCGGGATTTCAGACAAGCTGTCAAAACCCGTCAAGCCCTGTAGAGGGATATGCAGAATGGTGGTACCAAGGCACTTGCACCTTACCCGCACCGGGCTCCTCTTGTGATCGGTGGCGGTTTAGTACTTACATCAGTGCCCGCAATCCAAGTACGAACATTAATGGAGGAAACTTTTATGTTGAGGCCTTTCTGAACAGAAGGCCCGTTCCATTCCAGGCAGCCATTAATAATAATTCACCACGATTTAACACGCCACCCATTCCTTATACTTGTGCTAACCAACCCAATATATTTAATAATGGCACTGTTGAAATAGATGGTGATTCCCTGACTTTTCAGTCGATTACACCCTTCAATCAATCTGGATGTACACACATCACACCTGCGCAATGCCTTTATACTAATGCAGCATACAATCCTACTACAAATCCGTTTAACACAGGTAATACATTTAATATTAATCCAACCGACGGGAATATAAATTACACTCCACTTGGGGTGCAAACACCTACCATTTCAGTTCGGGTGAATGAGTATCGGAATGGGGTGTTGATTGGCTATGTGATGCGCGATATACAGATGGTGATTTTAAATTGTACTACACCGAACCCCAATTACAACCTAAATCCATTGACTGTTTCGGGTGGCGTGATTGGAGCAAATGGTATCAATATTTGCTCGGGTCAGAATTTCAACGCCTGCTTCACAATTAGTTCTCCCAATACCAATGCCGTCTTAACAGTATCCGATAATGCAGCAACACAGGCACCTGGTTCGGCGATGACGTATACTGGAGTTAATACGAGTAATATTACAGGCTGTATTTCCTGGACACCAACCATCGCCGATACCGGTCTAAACATTATCACCATTACGGCTACGGACTCAACCTGTGCTCCTCCGGGTATTTTAATTACTCAGGTGTTTACCCTGGCGCTGAATGTCATCAAAAATGTTGCATTGAATGTAACGACTACCAATCCTACTTGTGGGTTGAATAATGGGGGCATTACAGCGACTGCTTTAGGTACAAATGTGTATGTATTACAACCGAATAATATTACGAGCAGTTCGGGAGTATTTACAGGTTTGGGTTCGGGCATTTACACAGTTTCTGTTCAAAATGGGGGCGCCTGCGCCATACCTCAGACGGTCAATCTGGTACCGCCCACAACAATGACCTGGAATCCTGTAGCGATTACTAATCCACCATGCGCCCCGCCTGGAGGAGGTGCTGTTTCAGCCACAGTTTCTGGAGGGGTTGGAACAATTGTGTATTCTATTTCGCCTCCCGTAGCGCCCAATAACACCACTGGTAGTTTTACCGGTTTATCAGCAGGGCTCTACACAATTTCTGCAACGGATGCTTTGAATTGTACGATAAATACTCAGGTAAACCTCATTGCACCAGCACCATTGCAGCTTCAAACACCAACTGTAACGCACACCACTTGCCCTAGCTTGTCAAATGGTACTATTACCACTTCGGCATTAAACTCCAATAATCCACCCGTTATTTTTTCTATTAATCCAGGTACGGCTACTAACTCAAGTGGGGCTTTTACGGGTTTGACGGCGGGTGTATACACCATTACGGCTACCGATGCGGCAGGTTGCACAGGTACAATCTCAACTTCTGTCAATAATCCTTTATTGCCCGTTATCTCAAATGTCAATGTTGTGCAGCCAAACTGCACGCAACCCAACGGATCCATCATTGTGAGTGCGTTCTCTATATTTCCGGGACCACTAACGTACACCTTACAGCCTGGGAACATTTCGAACAATAATGGTTCGTTTTTTATACTAAGCGGCAACACCTATACCGTGACCGTTACAGATGTGACAGGTTGTGGTACGAGTTCCACGGTAGTGTTGAATCCGGGAGGAGGGGTTGTTGTGAATGCTACTGCATCAGGAGGCAATTGTTCAACAGTAAATGGAGGTAGTATTCAAACGACTTCCACAAATGGGATTGCACCTTTTTCGTATAATTTAATGCCCGGTAACATTACAAATGCCAATGGGCAGTTTACCGGTTTGGCCACAGGTACTTATACGATAACCGTTACCGATGCTAGTAACTGTGCTGGTACTTCTGTTGTTAATGTGATTAATGCTGTACGCCCTACTTGGACTAGTGTTTCAATTTCAAATCCAGCTTGTAACGCTGGTCTGGGAGCAATAAGTGCTGTGGCAAGTTCGCCAAGTGGTCCGATGTTGTATACATTAATGCCTACTAATGTTTCGAATACATCAGGTACATTCAATAACCTCGGTTCAGGGAATTATATACTATCGGCAACGGATACAAATAATTGCGATACAACGACTTCCTTTAATATCTCCATCCCTGGCCCGATGGTGTGGGGAGTGTCAACTACCAATAATGTGAGCTGTTTTGGATTGAATGATGGAACTCTACAAATTGTGGCAAGCGGTGGTACAGGTCAGATAAGTTATAATCTAATGCCCGGTAATGTGAACAATACCACCGGTAGTTTTTCAGGATTGCTTGCGGGTGTCTATACTATAACTGTCACTGATGCAAATAATTGCACATTGAGTTCAACTGTTACAATCAATCAACCAACTGCGCTAAATTGGGATAGTGTCCAATCTACTGATGTGAGTTGCAATGGTGGCAGTGATGGTACGATTAGTTTATTAGCTACGGGCGGTACGGGTGCGATAACGTATACGTTAAACCCGGGCAGTCAGTCGAACACGACAGGCTCATACATTGGATTATCGGCTACGACTTATACGATTACGGCTGTTGATGCGAATAATTGCAGTATCAGCACGACGGTTACGATTAACCAGCCAGCAGCCTTGAGTTGGGTAAATGTACAAGCTGTTAATGTGAGTTGTAATGGCGGCAGCGATGGTACGATTACGGTAGCGGCTAGTGGTGGCACGAGTCCGTTGAGTTACACCTTAAATCCGGGTGCGGTGACGAATGCTACGGGCAGTTATACGGGTCTGGGAGCAAATAGTTATACGATGGTGGTGAGCGATGCGAACAACTGCACGCTGAGTACAACGGTGGTGATAACGGAGCCTCCTGTATTGCAGTTGACGAATATCGCCACCACGACACCGAGTTGTGTGCCGGGCAATGATGGTAGTATAACGGTGAGTGCTACGGGCGGTACGCCGGCTTATCAATACAATATTGGCTCGGGGAATCAGCCCGGGAATGTGTTTACGGGTGTGGGCAGTGGTAGTTATACGGTAACGGTGACGGATGCAAACGGCTGCACGGTTACGAGCAGTGTGACGATAGCGCCACCGAATGCACCTGCCATTACAAATACACAGTCTACAAATGTGAGCTGCAATGGCGGCAGTGATGGTACGATTAGTATTATGGCGAGTGGTGGTGCTACTCCTTTGAGTTACACCTTAAATCCGGGTTCGGTGACGAATGCTACAGGTAGTTATACAGGCTTGAGTGCGAACAGTTATACGATTACGATTACGGATGCGGTCGGCTGCAGTGTAAGCACGACAGTATCGATTACGGAGCCGTCTGCATTGATTTGGGATAGTGTCCAATCTACTGATGTGAGTTGCAATGGTGGCAGTGATGGTACG
>CAYPET010000004.1:108316-166409 GCA_964409905.1 uncultured Chitinophagaceae bacterium
GGTAACGGTGACGGATGCAAACGGCTGCACGGTTACGAGCAGTGTGACGATAGCGGTTCCAAATTCCCCCGTAATTACTAATATTTCAACAGTTGATGCTAGTTGTACTCCGGGGAATGATGGTAGTATTACAATAACTGCTAGTGGCGGTATAGCGCCTTACCAATATAATAATGGCGGCCCTAATCAGCCTTCTAATAGCATTCTTGGTGTTGGAGTCGGATCATATATTGTGACAGTTACCGATGCTGTTGGATGTACGGTTAGCACCGCAGCTGTAATATTAAATCAGCCTTCACCAACTATTGATTCTTTCAATACTACTGCGGCTAGTTGCAATCCCGGTTGTGATGGTGGAGTAAGTATTTTTGCCTCAGGCGGTACAAATCCAACCTATACGTATAGCGTGAATGCCAGTGCTTTCCAAAGCAGTAATGCTTTTGGTTCATTATGTACTGGGCTGTATACGGCAGTAGTAATGGATGGTAATGGATGTGTAGATTCGGCACAGTTTACTATCAGCACGGCCAATGGACCTACAATTAATAGTTTAGTAGCAGATAGTGTAAATTGTAATGGAGGTTCTGATGGAAGTATATCTATTACGGCATCATCAGTATCACCGCCAATGAGCTATAATTTGATGCCTGGGAATATCACAAATGCCAACGGAATATTTAATAATCTACCTGCAGCCAATTTTATAGTGACAGTAACAGATGGAAATGGGTGTTTGGTGAGCACGAATGTTGTAGTCAATGAGCCTTCACCAGTTCAGTTTGATACAGTAGTTGGCAGTGGCAGCTCTTGTAACAGTTCAAGTAATGGGACAATTAATGTTGCTGCGGTTGGCGGCACAGGTTTGATAACTTTTGCCTTAAATCCGGCTGCCATTTTCACTCCGCCGGGAACATTCAGCAATTTAGCGGGCAACACGAGCTATACCGTCACGGCTACTGATGCCAATAGTTGTAGTATTACAACCAGCATGTTTATTTCAGCGCCTGCAGCATTGGTAGTGAATAATGTTTTAATTACTGATGTTGTATGTAATGGAAATAATGATGGCACAGCACAAATCAGTACAACAGGAGGGACATCACCTTTCAGTTTTAACTTACAGCCTGGAAATATTACAAATACAACCGGTAATTTTTCAGCATTATTTGCCAATACTTATACTGTAACGGTTACTGACGCGAACAATTGTACAGTGTCTACAACAATTGTTATAAATGAACCACCTGTACTCCAAATTACAAACGTGAGTAGCACTGAGGTTGTTTGTAAAGGCGATAGCAATGGTACAATTCAGATAAATGGTGTCGGCGGTGTAGCACCCCTCAGTTTTAACTTACAGCCTGGTTCGTTGACAAATACTACGGGTAATTTTACGAACTTAACTGGATTAACCTACACAATTACCATTACGGATGCCAACAATTGTACGTTGACAACACAGGTAATAGTGAATGAACCAGATTCGTTGTTAATTGACTCTATGAATGTGACCATGGTGAGTTGTGCCGGACTAAATGACGCCAGTATAAGCGTGAATACAAGCGGAGGAAATGGAGGCAATAATTATTATCTCCAGCCGATCAATATAAATAATAATACCGGACAGTTCGCAAATCTTTCAGCACAGCAGTATTACATCACAGTAGTGGATACGAATGGCTGTATAGCCTGGGATTCAGTTTTGATAACTGAACCGACAGCGTTGACTGCATCCCATACGCATACGAATGTGAGTTGCAATGGAGGGAATGACGGTACAATTACGGCTGTAGCGAATGGCGGTACACCAGGCTATACATATACCCTGACCCCCAATAATGTGACCAATAATACAGGTGGTTTCGCAAGTCTAACCGCAGGATTTTATACTATCACAGTAATGGATGCCAATAATTGTTCAACAACTATTAATGGCATAGAGATAACCGAACCGACAGCCTTGCAAATTGATAGTTTTGAAAAAACAGATATAGCCTGTTTTGGTCAAAATACTGGCCGAATCTCCATTACTGCGACAGGTGGTACGCCTCCTTTGTCATACTCGCTCACTCCAATGGCTGGACTACAGCCGACTCCTGGTCAATTTATTGCTTTAATGGCCGGAAGTTATGTAGTTGCTGTTACAGATGCTAATGGGTGTTTGTTAACTACAAATGTGACACTAATTCAGAACCCACAAATAGTGTGGGACAGTATATTGATTACAACGCCCCTATGTCATGGTGATGATAATGGGTTCATTGAATTTACTGCTTCTGGAGGTGTTGGGAATATCTTGTATTCATTCAATAATCAACCCGCCACCACCAATAATTTTCAAAGGAACTTGGTTGCTGGTACATATCCCTTGTCTGCTATTGATTCCATTGGCTGTAGATTAGACACCATTATCACATTGACCGAACCGGATCCGATTACTATTTCATCATTTGACATAACCAATTTAACGTGTATCGGATCTAAAGATGGTTTTGTGGTAATAAACACCATTGGGGGTGTTGGCTATTATACTTTTTATATCAGACCGGGAATCCAATTTAATAGGACGGGTATTTTTACTAATCTTGACCTTGGACAATACTCGGTAAAAATTGTTGATACCAACAATTGCCGATTTGATTCCTTTTTTACGATAAATAATAATACGAACCCACTGGTGGCAGTGATTAAGAAAAGAAATTTATCCTGCCTTGGATTTGGGAATGAAGGTGAAGCTGAAGTAATTATTATAGGAGGTGAGCAGCCCTATAACTATACTTGGAGCACCGATCCTGTGCAGCAAACAGCTAAGGTAACTGGGTTGAGATTTGGATTGTATTGGGTTGCAATTACCGATGCGAAGGGTTGTCAAATACTAGATACAGTTTATATTGAGCCCGGACCATGTTGTCAGGAATTGTTCCTGCCGACAGCCTTTAGTCCCAATGGTGATGGATTAAACGATGTCTTTAGAGTTATTACCACTGCAGGTGTCGATTTAATTCAATTTGATATTTATAATCGCTGGGGGAATCTAGTTTGGCAGACATTTAAGTATAATGATGAATGGAACGGAATATATCAGGGTGCTGACGCAGTGCCTGGTGCTTATTATTATATTTATCGTTATCGATGTATTACAGATGGCAAAGAATATATAAGGAAAGGTGATATTACCTTAATTAGGTAATGCGTAAGGTATTAATTATTAGCTATGTTTATTCTTCGGAATAAATTATCTTTGGGGAGTATGAAAAAGTTCATTTTCTTGTTCTTAGTTTTCATAACCATTCTTGTAACGAAAGATGCATGTGCTTCACATGCTGCTGGTGGAGAGTTGACCTATGAGCATATTTCCGCCAATACCTATCGATTTACGTTTAAATTTTTTCGTGATTGTACTGGAATTTCAGAGCCATCTTCAGTCCCATTGTGCATTACCAATTTGTGTAATAACACATTACAGTACACCGCTACATTAAGCAAGCTAAATGGCAATATTCCTGGTACAAATAATTCAAACGGAACACCTACCAGTACGGGGTGCCCGGGCTTTCAAACGAAGTGCCAAAGCGGTTCCAGTACAGTGCCTGGATATCGTGAATGGTGGTATCAAGGCATATATATCATGCCATCGGCGGGTGTAAATTGTGACCAGTGGCGATTTAGCACCTACATTAGTGCGCGAAATAGCAGTACCAATATTAATGGCGGTAACTTTTATGTAGAAGCATATTTAAACAGAAGACCCTTTCCGGGCCAACCGGCTATCAATAATAATTCGCCAACTTTTACGCTTGCGCCAATACCGTATTATTGCGCTAATCAGCCCACGACATATAGCAACGGTACCGTTGAGTTAGATAATGACTCGTTGAGTTATTTGTCTATTGTTCCAATGAACCAAGGAGGTTGCTCGTTTATTAACCCAACTAATTGTAGTTATACTAATGCCTTGTTCAACCCTTCAACAAACCCGTTTAATACAAATAATACTTTCTCGGTAAACCCAATAAACGGTGCTATCAATTTTACGCCGAATTTGGTTCAAACGCCAACCATCTCCGTGCGGGTCAATGAATATAGGAATGGTGTTTTGATAGGTTATGTAATGCGTGATATACAGCTGGTTATTTTAAATTGTAATGCTCCTAACCCGGTTTACACCTTAGATACTGCATCCTTAAGCGGCGGCGGATTATCCAATGGAGCAATAACTGCTTGCACAAATCAATTATTAAATTTTTGTTTTTCCATTTCATCAGCAAGTCCCAGTGCTATTATTACCGTGTCAGACAATCATGCCACCCAAGCTTTGGGCTCAAGTCTGACATACTCGAATTTGTTAACGTCTAATGTGAATGGTTGTTTTTCGTGGACGCCGACTATGAATGATACGGGTGTGCACAATATCATTATTAATGCCACAGATTCTGCCTGCGCACCGCCAGGTGTGTTAATAAATCAGGTTTTTACATTGACAATAATTGTAAAGCCTAGTGGCAATGTTGCTGTGAGTGCTGTAAATCCAGATTGTGGTATAAATAACGGTCTTATTCAGGCGAATTATCCCGGAACGCCCACCTTTGTTTTGATGCCAAGTAATACAGTAAATTCAACTGGATTATTTAGTAACTTGGGACCAGGAAGTTATATAGTTTCCGTTCAATCAAATACTTGCGCAACATCCTCTACTGTTTCGCTTATGCCGCCAAGTCCACCTATTTGGACAGCGGTATCTTTTACGCATCCGACTTGTTCCAATTCAAATGCTGGTGTAATACAAACCCAGGCTTCAGGTCTTACCGGTATTCAATATGCCATATTGCCTTCAGCGGTAAACAATCTCACAGGTACTTTTTCTAACCTAGCTGCCAATACATATACAATTCGTGCCACAGATAGTAATAATTGCTATGCAGATACAACCGTCGCGCTTGTTATGCCAGCAAATCCTAGTATACAGGTTTCATCAATGCAGCAACCCAATTGTTTAAACAATAATGGCCAGATATTGCTAACAGGAAGTACCGTTAATCCTCCAATTAATTATTTTTTAAATCCCGGTGCATTTTCTAATGCCAATGGTGTGTTTAATTCACTTGCCTCAGGTATCTATACCATTATTGGTACGGATAATGCAGGATGCTCTGATAGTATAAATGTTTTATTACAGCAACCGGCAAAACCAACGTGGACTGCAATAAGCAGTACGAACATCAACTGTTATAATGCGAATAATGGCCAGATAATGGTATCGGCATTACCCTCATTACCATCGACAATGTTGTACACCATACAACCTGGTAATACAACCAATTCCAACGGAATGTTTACTAATCTTGCGGCGGGTGTATACACAATTACAGCCACCGATACAAACTTTTGTGATACAGTTGCCAGTTTAACCATTACTAATCCGGTGCTTTTAAAAATAGATTCAGTACAATCTGCTAATATTGATTGTAATGGAAATGCCAATGGGGCTATAACAGTTTTTGCAAATGGCGGAACTGGAAATCTGTCTTATTCATTATCACCTGCCAATTTAACATCAACAACCGGGCAGTTTTTTAATTTACCTCCTGCTGTTTATACCATAGTTGTCACTGATGCTAATAACTGTACACAATCCAGTACTGTTATCATTAGTGAGCCACCTGTATTACAATTGGCTGTTACAAGCTCGAGTATACCAACCTGTGTACCTGGTAATGATGGCTTTATACAGCTTGTCGGAAGCGGCGGAACCCCTATCTATCAATATACGCTTGGCAGTGTTAATCAGTTAACTGGTAGTTTCAGTAATTTAGGCAGTGGTATTTATACAGCTAGCATAACTGATGCGAATGCTTGCACGGCCACATTGAGCATCAATATTGCAACGCCAATTTCGCCTGTTATTGATAGCATACAAATAAATCCTGTAGCCTGTTTTGGTGATGCTACAGGCTCGATGATTATTGCCGCCATGGGTAGCACAACCATCAACAGCTACGCATTACAGCCCGGTGCAGTGATAAATACGACAGGGGCATTTACCAATTTGATAAGTGCGTTATATACTATCACTATTACCGATGCATCGGGTTGCAGTGTAAGTACTAGTGTTACAATACCTCAGCCGCCCTTATTGCAGTGGGATACAGTGTTAGCTACATATGTCAGCTGTTTTGGAGGCGCAAATGGCGCAATACAAGTTTCCTCAATTGGAGGTACACCCGCAATCTCATACGCCACTAATTTAAGCTCAATTGCCAATACAAGTGGTTTTTTTGATTCGCTGACAAGTCAAACCTATACCGTTATAGCGACTGATGCTAATAGCTGTAGTATCAGTACCACAATAAATATACAGGAACCTACAGCCCTTACTGTGAGTCAGCCATTAACATCAGATGTTAGTTGTCATGGAGGCAATGATGGTGCAATTGGTATTAGTGCATCAGGTGCAGTACCTGCCTATTCGTTTACTTTAAATCCCGGTGCTGTAATTAATAGTAATGGACAATTTGCTGGGTTAAGTCAGGGGCTCTATTCTATTACGGTTTCAGATGCCAATAATTGTACAACTACAACCACCATTGAGGTTAAGGAACCTTCATTATTACAAATTATTTCGTTCGTTACAAAGCCAAGTTGTGCGCCTGGAAACGACGGTAGCATAGCAGTAAGCGCTCAAGGAGGCACTGTACCCTATCTATATGATGCTGGTAGCGGAAATCAAATTAGTAATGTCTTTACAGGCCTTACAGCCAATTCATACACGGTTATTGTAACAGATTCCTTGGGCTGCACAGATACCGCAATAGCTTTAATTTCTGCAAATGCGCTGCCTTATTTTGATTCCATCCTATTTGACGAACCGACCTGCTATGGGGATGATAATGGGTCACTAAATATTTTTGGAAATGGCGGAAATGGCCAGTTGACCTATTCTCTGGATGGTTCGCCTTTTACGAATGTTACATCTTATCTGAATTTAAAGGCTGGTAACTATGTGATAGTACTTCGCGATTCGCTGAATTGTATGGCCGATACAACTTTTGTATTGCCAACACCTTTGCCTATAAACCTTGACAATTTAATATTGACTCCAATTAATTGTACTGGGGCTACTGATGGCAGTGTTATCTTGAATGGGAGCGGTGGCAGAGGGAGTTATGTATATTATCTCCGCCCAGGTATTCAATTTAATAGAAGTGGGATTTTCAAAAATCTTTCTGCAGGGAGCTACAACCTTACTATAGAAGATGTTGCCAAATGTTCTTTTGATACGATGATTAATATGTTTGAGAATAACCCTATGGACATTTTTATCACGAAACGAAACTTGGGTTGCTATGGTACAGGCTATGAAGGAGAGGCTGAAGCAATTATTAAGGGTGGAGCTCCCCCTTATTCATACGAGTGGTCTACAAACCCCAGACAATTTTCTGCCCGCGCCAGTGGCTTAAGATTTGGATATTATTCTGTGAACATTACAGATGCCAATGGTTGTATTGAAACAGATACGGTTTATATCGAACCAGGACTTTGCTGCCAAGAAGTGTTTTTGCCCAACGCATTTAGCCCTAATGGTGATGGGCAAAATGATGAATTCCGTATGATTTCTTCTGCGGGTATTGATTTAATTCAATTTGAGATATTTAATCGTTGGGGACAAAAAGTTTGGCAAACGTATAATTACACGGCAGGCTGGGATGGTAACTATATTGGTGTACCTGCCCCCGCGGGGACTTATTATTATATTTATCGATATAATTGCCTTACAGACGGTAAGGAGTATATCAAAAAGGGTGATATAATACTCCTTAGGTAGAACCTGTCAAAAAAACTTATTTTTGATTGTTGCAAATGTCTAATCCCAAGGTGCTTTGGTTGTGTAGCTGGTTTCCGAATGATGAGGATCAATTTCGGGGAGACTTCATCATGCGTCAGGCAGAGGCGCTGAGTACAATACTACCAATCGAAATTTTTCATTTTGTGGCACATGCAAACAAAAGTGATTTACAAGTCTATACTATCAACAATACTAGCCGCGTGACCATTGGCTATGATGTAACAAAGAACAACATATTGTCTTTCAGGAAACAATGGCGGTTTTACAATCAATGCTTGCAGGAGTATACACGTCGTCATGGCAAGCCCGATATTGTGCATGTGCATATACCATGGAAGGTTGGCTTGGTAGCGCGATATTGGTTAAAAAAATATAACATTCCGTATATCATCAGTGAGCATTATGGCATCTATAACACGCATGTGGCAGATAGTATTTTTACAAAACCGAAACTGGTAATGTATTTAAATGAAAAGATATTTCAATCGGCTGCAAGCGTGATTACAGTTAGTAAAAGTTTGGGTGAAGAAATCAAGACTCTTTTCGGAGTTGATTACCAACTTGTTCCAAATGTGGTCAATACTGATAACTTTTACTTTAGCAACATAACAAAAAAAAATACATTTTCCTTCCTGCATATATCGAATATGTATGCAATAAAAAATACAGATAAAATCATAACCGCATTTGCATCGGCTCATCAACAAGACTCAAGTATACGTTTGTATTTGGCTGGTGCTATGCCAAAGGCGATTCTCGACCAAATTAAGGCTTTGCCATGCAAAGAGGCCATTGAGATTATAGATGAGGTTACTTATAAGGATGTTAGTGAACTGATGAAGGCACATCATTGCTTTGTATTATTCAGCGATTGGGAGACGCAGTCCTGCGTCACACTTGAAGCCTTATGTTCCGGCCGACCTGTAATCAGTAGCGCCGTAGGTGGTGTTCAGGAGTTAATACAACCTCAAAATGGCATTTTGGTGGAGGCAGGCAATATCACTACTCTATCAACGGCCATGTTAGCTATCAAGCAACATTATCATCAATATCATCTCGAACAAATAGCCGCAGATGCCCAAGCAAAATATGCCTATCAGGAGGTGGCAGCCCTTTTACTTAAAAGCTATCAGTCTCTAATGAGCTCTTAGCTCTTTGGTACATTTTTCTAAAATTTCGAACGCGATTTCAGCCATTTTATTTTCGCTATCCAACGTTGGGTTCACCTCCGTGATTTCAAAACAACACAACTTCTTTTCTTTCATAAAACCAAGTAAGAGGGCTTCAATTTCTTTTTCATAGAGGCCATTCGGCACTGGGGTACCCGTCCCTTTCGAGATTGAACTATCAATACAGTCCACATCATAGGTCAAATAAATTACATCGCAATCTTGCAAATAGTTCATTGTCTGATTTACACAAGCAGTGCTGCCCATTTCTCTGCAGGCCTCTACGGTGATAACCTTCATGTTATATTTTTTAAGAAGATAATCTTCCTCCTTTTCAAAATCACGAAGTGCAATAAAAACGACATCCTCAGGTAATATTTTGGGCGAAATGTTCCCTAGATTTTTCATTCGCTCCCATTGTTGCTTGGTGTTTTTATCCGGCTCATGCTTTTTGCAGTCTAAATTGTCCTCGGCTAGGCAGACAGCCAGTGGCATGCCATGCACATTACCCGAAGGTGAAGTATAAGGTGTATGCAAATCCGCATGAGCATCCAACCATATGACACCTATGCGTTTTTGCGGGTAGGCCATTTTAATACCAGAGATGGTTCCAGCGGCCGTACTGTGATCTCCTGCCAGCACAATCGGGAATACACCATCCCGAATGGTATTTTTTACAGCATTTGCCACCCTTTCCAATACATTGGCCACACCTTTAATGCGTTTGGCATACTTAAATTCTACTTTATTGTACAGTCTTTTATTTCTGTTCGGAATTTCTTCAATCGGAAAATCTGCAAAATAGGTACTATTAAAATCCCATGATGCTACTTTTAGCGCATCTATGCCAAGGCTGGCACCCCGCGTACCAGCACCTATTTCGCTTCGTGATTCTAAAAGTTTTATTTCTCGCATAAGCGTCAAAATTAGTTAAACTGGGTGATTGGCCGAAATCATCGAATACTCTTTATGTAATAAATAATATATAAAGACCTTGGCAAGAAAAAATTGCTGTAATCATTTCGTATGGACTTACAAATCGTCGGTCTTTTGCAAAAAATTGTCATTTTGTCTAATTATTCTCCTATTGGCAAAACTTTTGACACCTTACTTTTGAATTTCGCAAACCAGATTGGGTTGTAAAAAGTATTGAAATGACTATCGAAAATCAAAAAGAAAACGAAATGATGCAGGATCAGGAAATGGCTGAAAATAGGGCAAACGAACAACAAGACGAAAATAATCATCAATCAACAGAGGGGCAACATCAAAATACCAATGAGGAGAATAAGCCTAACGAAAATGCTCTACAAGAGCAACTAGCAGTTGCAAATGATAAATATCTGAGATTAAATGCCGAGTTTGATAACTTCAGAAAGCGCACAGCACGTGAGCGAGTGGATTTGATACAAACAGCTAGCCTAGACGTATTGAAAGATTTGTTAGATGTGTTGGATGATATGAATCGAACAGAAGAAATGTTTAAAAATGAGCAGCTAGATAAAAAAGCCATGCAAGATGGGGTAAAATTGGTTTTTGCCAAATTAAGAAAAACCCTTGAAAACAAAGGCTTACACTCTTTTGAGAGTATTGGAGAACCCTTCGATGTTGAGAAACATGAAGCAATCACCGAAATACCAGCACCCATCAAAAAAATGCAAGGAAAAGTAGTAGATGAAATTCATAAGGGCTATATGCTCAATGGCAAATTAATTCGCCATGCCAAAGTTGTTGTAGGTAAATAATACAGTATGAGTAAAAGAGATTATTATGAGGTACTGGGCGTCTCAAAAAGTGCAAGTGCCGACGAAATAAAAAAGGCCTATCGTAAGGTAGCCATGCAGTACCATCCGGATCGGAATCCGGATGATGCCAGTTCTGAGTCTAAATTCAAAGAGGCTGCAGAAGCTTATGATGTACTTAGCAACCCTGATAAAAAGGCACAATATGATCGTTTTGGTCATGCAGGCATGAGTGGCGCCGGAGGCTTTGGCGGCGGCGGCATGAATATGGAAGATATATTCTCGCATTTTGGCGACATTTTCGGCGACGGCGGTGGTTTTGGTAGCTTTTTTGGTGGTGGCAGACAATCGCAAGGTAGAGGACGTCGCGGTAGCAACCTGCGTGTGAAAATGAAATTATCCTACGAAGACATTGTTCAAGGCGTTCATAAAACCATTAAAGTAAAAAAATATGTCGGTTGCAACAGTTGCGGCGGTAATGGTGCAAAAGATAGAAATAGTATCCAAACCTGTAACACTTGCGGTGGTAGCGGGCAAGTGCGTCGTGTCAGTAACACTTTTTTGGGTCAAATGCAAACCGTCACTACATGTCCTACCTGCCACGGTGATGGCACTACCGTTATAAATAATTGTACCTCTTGTAAAGGCGAGGGTCGTGTTTATGCAGAAGAAAAAATTGAAATTGACATACCAGCCGGTGTACAGGAGGGGATGCAACTGAATGTTGGTGGCCAAGGGAACGCTGGTGAGCGAGGTGGCCCTGCCGGTGATTTGTTAGTGGTTATCGAAGAGAAAAAACATGAAACCTTAATTAGGGAAGGTTTAAACGTCTTATTTGAGCTGCACATATCATTCCCGGATGCCGTGTTGGGTACCGAATTAGAAGTGCCGACCATTACGGGCAAGGCTAAAATTAAAATACCTGCGGGTACACAGGCAGGCAAAATTTTCAGACTGAAAGGAAAGGGATTTCCGAGTGTGAATTCTTATGACAAAGGTAATCAGCTCATCAACGTAAATGTATGGACACCTCAAGAGTTGACAAAAGATGAAAAGAACGCCATTGAGAAATTGCGCAACGCCGAAAATTTTAAACCCGGCAAAGCGCATAGTAGCAAAAACTTTTTTGATAAAATGAAGGAAATGTTTAGCTAAGCCTGAACTGCTCTAAGTAACTTTTTGTAAAAAAATGTAGCCGACAGTTGGTGAGAAAACCCAAATGTCAAAATTCAATAAAGTTTGCGAATCAGGAGTTAGTCTGGGTCTTCGTTTTCCATATCAGCCATTTGTATTTTAAATGCCTTCAAGAAAAGCGCACCCATATTTTTGTGTGGGGGGACGTAATCGTTAAATTTATTTTTATGATCCGGGACAAGCATCATACCTGCCAGTTTTTTCCACAGTGGAATCCACTCAATTGATTTACCTTCTTGTAGTTGATCATTTATTAGTTTCATCATGGGGTCGTTAACATACATGGTACCCGTTTGTTTGCTCGACACAATGTGTGCATCTTCACTTTGGTCCAAAATGGTCGACAAATTGTGGTACCCTCCGCACGAGCCTAATATCACGATGCGATGGTTGGGACCTATATATTTTAGTGTACCTGGCAAATGATAACTGTGACCACGATGAACCAAGATGCTTGGCTTGATGCCTTGCGAGATCAGATAATTATTGAGCGCTAGCTGCGCCTCTTCATCTTCAGGTTCTGGTAGTGGTTGGTTGGCATAAATCACAATGGGTTGGCCTGTTTTGGATGCAATACGTATCCATTTTTCTTTCTTTTCTATATTCCAGTTTGCGGGTGGAAATCGGCTAAGGAAACTAGCTAGGCTACTTTTACCATCTTCGTCGCCATAGAAAAAATGCTGTTGATAAACAATGCCGCTATCATTTTTCAGGGCTTCATAAGGTACATTAGTTATAGGAGGGACTTTTAATATTTGCTGTAATTTATCGCTAGTGTCATTCGGATTGAGAATCGCATTGGATAAAGTGTGAAGTAAAAAATAAATTACCAGCCCCCGTTTGTTGTTCTCTTTATAAGTGCGTTCATAATCTTTTTTTAACTCCTCCCTTAAGAACTTGAGTGTTTTTTCATCGTTGATACTGGCCAAAGCGTCTGCTACATCAACGGCATCTTCTAAATCAGTCTCTACATTTTTATCGATGTCATGAACAAAAGACGACATCAAATTGTACTTATCTTGTTCGCTCATGGTTCGCAAAAAGGTATCTAGTACATTGTAGCCGGCACTCATCCGAATGAATGTTCGAAACTTATCCTTATTTAGCGAATCTAAAAAGTCATTGCCTTTTTGCGGTTTCATTCGCTCCAGCATTCTGGCGTATAAACCTGTGAAAGAACTTGTATAAATTTCATCACTACACATTACCATGAGATAATATAATTCTCGGGCATTAAGGTCATCCGTCACTTTAAAACGAACTGGTGCCGGTGAATCATGCAGTTCGTTTACAACGCGCACGTAGGTTTTTAGCGCTTCTAATTTTAGCTCTCGACTAACTACTTCAGCACCAATTTCAGGATTATATATTTTGGTGCGAACGAGCTGTTTGTAATAGGCGGCATCACTACTGATTGCCACATTCGCATCAGCGTAGCTCATCTTACCCAAAAAAATGTCATTTATAAATGGTAAAGCTTTTAATGAATTACTTGTTTTTTCAGCCAAACCAACTATTGTTTTCACTAAAGGGTCGTTACTCCTCCTTACTATATCGCGTTCGATGGAAGTACTTTTGGCATAAGACAAAATAATGTTAGGTGATTTTTTTGCTGTGTTTGTTATCAACTTATCCGCAGCCTCAGTGTTGGCGAACTCACGCAGTTTGAAAAGCATTTTGTCAGGGTAGCGTTCAATCATCTGTTTGTATACCGCTTCTCTGGCAACCGCTTGGTTGGAGTAAAGATGCATATTCCCGTAAATACCAAGGTTAAACTCTTCGTTGATATAGCTTACAAGGTCTTTTTTTTCTAATTGGATTTGCATAATGTCTATAAAGGATTTTGACATCTGCAAATACAGGTCTTCGTCTACATCTGCACCTTGCGCATTGTAGTCTGAAATAAATTTTTTAAGACTAATATTTAACTCTCTTAAATAAATCAATTTTTCCCGGTCTTCAATGGGCAAATTTTCTATGATAATTTGAATTCGGTTTGGTATTGTGATAATTGCCTCTGTTAATTTTTTGGTTTTGGTAATATTATTGTTCAACAGTACGGTAGAGTCACGGAATCCATCCAACAAGTCGATTTCTACTTGTGATTTGTCAACATAGGAATGAAACCCCTGGCGCATTAGCGGGATTTCTGCCCAAACGTAGGTAGACTTATAAGGGTCTGTTTCTTTCTTGTCAAGTTGCTGGGTTTCTTTTTGTCCATAGACATATGGACTTAAGGCCATGAAGATGGCGCTCATAAAGGCAAAAGTGAATAAAAATACCTTTTTATGCATGACGCAAAAGTACACTAAAGCATTTCGGCAAGGACTTAAAAAAGTGTTAGGAGTATTAGGCAGTGCCCAACTTTTTTAGCAAGCGCACATGACTCACAAAGGCTTGTCGCATAGTTGGAAAGGCATTGTATTGAATACCTAATTCTTCGCATGTTTGCCGAACAATTTTACTTATGCTAGGGTAGTGTATATGTGATATACGAGGGAATAGGTGGTGCTCTACCTGAAAGTTAAGACCTCCCACATACCATGAAATTAGTTTGTTGCGCATTGCAAAATTGGCTGTTGTAGCTACTTGGTGTTTGGCCCATTCGTTTTCAATTTTGTTGGTTTGCACATCGGCTAGTGGAAATTCAATATCCTCCACCACATGCGCCAATTGAAACACTACTGCCAATGCCATGCCCATACAGGCATGCAGGCTTAAAAACCCAACCAAGGCTATTTGCCATTTCATGAAGATAAATGGCAAGGCCACGAAGAGTAAAATATTTATCAATTTACCTGCTATCATTAATACGATCTCACGAGTAGCAATATTGCGTATGGGTGTTGTATTAATTTTTTTGTTGAAAAGCGTAATAAAATCATCAGCCAATAGCCAATTTAACGATATTAGCATATAGGCCGGAATACCATAGATATGCTGATATTTATGAAACCAAAGTCTTTTCTGGTGAGGACAAAAACGATACATCGGGTATTTGGCAATATCATCATCGATACCATCTATGTTAGTATAAGTGTGATGAATAATATTGTGCTTTATCTTCCAAAAGAAAGTGCCACCACCCATGACATCGCCACCCACGAAAGCAATGAAATTATTCAAGCGAGTATTATTGCTATAGCTACCATGTGCAGCATCGTGCATTACATTAAAACCAATGGAGGCCATTGTTAAACCCATAAACATAAAAACCGGAATTGCCCACCAAGAATTGGGTAAGACGAAGAGCACAACTGCCAATGAGCCCAGCAAAACACTAAATAGTATAATTGTTTTGGAATATAACTGCCAATTGCCTCGCTCTGAGAGATTATTTGATTCAAAAAACTCTTTAACGCGGCTATCTAATAAATTTTTAAATGGTTTTACCTTATTGTTAAACTTAACCTGATGCATTTTGCAAAAACACAAAGGTAATATTCGCTTTACTACAAAGAGTTGATATTTGTCATATTTAGTTAATCAGCGCAGCCGCTCCCAGAATAGCAGCGCTGCTATTGGGAAGGGTTGATGGCACAATTTTTACCTTATTCTGATAAATCTTAAGCAAATTTTGCTCGAAATAGTGCCTTGTTGGTTTTAGTAAATAATCTCCTGATAATGCTAATCCACCAAAAAGGATGATGAGTTTTGGAGAAGTAATGGCCACAGCATCAGCCAGGCATTGTCCTAATATTTTACCGGTATATTCAAAAATCTGCAAGGCTGTAGCATCTCCTTGTTGCGCAGCTAAATAAATTTTGTGGCTATTGATTACGGGCTCTGCCTCTAGCAAGGAACCTGTTTTACGTTCTTTTAAAAACTCCTCTGCAGTGCGCACAATACCTGTGGCCGAAGTGTAGGCTTCCAGGCAGCCATTTCGACCACAT
Source organism: uncultured Chitinophagaceae bacterium (assembly GCA_964409905.1). Classification (GTDB taxonomy): domain Bacteria; phylum Bacteroidota; class Bacteroidia; order Chitinophagales; family Chitinophagaceae; genus JAGNRR01. Next base: position 124,158 of record CAYPET010000004.1, read on the forward strand.
CCACAAGGTCGGCCATCTCGCACAGCAATCACATGCCCCAATTCGCCTGCAAGTCCATCATGGCCATAAATTAATTGCCCATTGCAAACAAAACCACTACCTACACCGGTACCCAAAGTCACCATGATAAAATCGTCAACACCTTGTGCAGCACCATATTTCATTGCACCCATGGCTGCGGCGTTGGCATCATTGGTTATGACCACCTGTTTATTGAAGACATGTGTTAATTTTTCGGCAAGGGGTAGCATTCCTTTCCAGGGCAAATTCGGGGCAAATTCTATTTGTCCGCTATGAATGTTTCCATTTGGTGCTCCAACACCTATTCCTACCAGTTTATTCAGTTCTGCTGAACTCAACCTTTTTTTAATATTAAAGGCAAGTGTATTAATGAAATCATCAAAATTTTCATGCCCCGTCGTAGGTATTTTACCATGCAATATAATGCTTGCATTATCATCAATCAGACCCCATTCGGTGTTCGTTCCGCCAATGTCTATGCCTAGTTTCATTTGTACTGTTTTTTGATTGTTTGTGATTCTGGAGTGCTTAATATGTTTTTTTGCTGAAATGTCCTATATCCAAATAGCCAACATCGAATCCTAAATGTGTATTGGACTTCAGTAATTTTATTATACTCAGCCGGGTGGGGTTTAAGTATGAAACTGCTTCTAAATATCGTTTCCAAGATAGTTGCCACATGATTTTGAGTTTGCCTAGGACTAAGGATGCTAAGGTAATTAAGGAAGAGGATAATATAGAAATGGCCTTTAAACAAAAAAAGTATTATCGCGTATCATTTAATTGTACAAGTCTTTTTGTTGTCATACTAAATGGTTTATTGGTCTAAAGGCTTTTTGATAAAGTTAACTGCTTTTATCAAGCAAGAATGCTGCGTATCTATCAAATCCGTTTATCCATTATTTTGTCCACTTATAATTTTTCTAAACACGAGTTGCGATTGAAAAATTACATTTGAAAAGTAAAAAACGCCATGTTACGTATACATCAGCTTGTAAAAAATTACTATCAACAAAAGGCCGTAGACCAGGTCAGCTTTGAAGTTCGGAAAGGGTCCATATTTGGATTGTTGGGTCCAAACGGAGCTGGTAAATCCAGTCTGCTACGAATGATTACAGGTATTACGCTGCCTGATGAGGGGGAAGTCTATTTTAATAATGAACTTTTTGATGCTGCAACACATATGCAGCAAATTGGCTATATGCCTGAGGAGCGTGGCTTATATAAAAAAATGAAGGTGCGCGAACATTTGGTGTACCTTGGACAGTTAAAAGGGCTATCGAAAGTATTGGTGAATGAACATATTGATTATTGGTTTGAACGCTTAGATATGCAGAGCTGGAGCAATAAAAAGGTAGAAGATTTGAGCAAAGGCATGTCTCAAAAATTACAATTTGTTGCAACTGTGCTGCATAAGCCGCAGTTATTAATTCTGGATGAACCCTTTAGTGGGCTGGACCCTGTAAACGCCAAAATAATAAAAGACGAAATCTTTCATTTGGCAGAAAGTGGCACCACCATTATTTTTTCTACCCATCGAATGGAACAAGTAGAAGAGGTGTGCGAGGATATCGTATTGCTTGATAATGGTCGGTTGATATTAGAAGGCAGTGTACACGAAATAAAACAGCAGTTCAAAAAAAATCAATTTGCACTGGCCACTACCAATGAAGTGTTGGATTTGCCATTTGAGGTAGTATCACACGAGCAAAATATGTACATCCTGCAATTGAACGAAGGACAACATAGTAGAGACATTTTGAGTTTTATGCTTAAACATCAGCTCGAGGTTTTGCATTTTTCAGAGGTTTTACCCAGCCTAAACCAAATTTTCATCTCCTTAGTTAAAAATTCAGCAGCAAGACAATTTCAAACAACAAAAGCATCATGAATAAAATACCGGTCATCATACGAAGAGAATATCTAAGTCGGGTAAAAAAGAAAAGTTTTCTGATAACCACGATATTGCTCCCGCTTGGCCTTTTTTTATTGGTGGCCTTGGTGGCGTTTGTTACCATAAGTAGTAAAAGCGATACTACAATTGGTGTGATTGATGAAAGCAAATCCTATTTCGGCGAGATGCGCCAAAATGCAAGCTCTTTCTCCTTAAAAGAGGTTTCACTAAATGATGATGAAAGCATAGAAGCCTTAGCTGCTCGCACAGGTTGTGATATTGTTTTTCAAATATTTTCTTCGCAGGTACCTAATATTGATAGTGTAAAGGCTATGAGTGCAAGTTCTATTAGCCTTAGTGCGCAGGAGTTTTTGAATGATGAAATACAAACAATTTATCGGAAAAAGCTTTTGAGCGAAGCGGGCATAGACAAGGTGTTGGTTGATAGTCTTGAAAATGCTAACGTGCCTTTTATTAGCAAATCGTTTGAAGAAAAAGAAACCAATACCGGCACAGCTGTTGCGCTGGGTTATGGTATGGGTTTTTTGATGTACATGGTGATATTTATTTATGGAGTGGGTGTAATGCGTGGTGTGATGGAAGAAAAGACTAATCGCATAGCCGAGGTTATCATAAGCTCGGTACGCCCGTTTGAATTGATGATGGGAAAAATTATTGGCATAGGTCTGGTTGGGCTTACACAATTTTTAATCTGGGGTATATTGTTGTTTGTATTACAAACAGTGTTGGGTATTGTTCTAATGCCGGCAATGGCTGGTGGAATGCAAGACGCAATAGCCTCTAACCCTGAACTGGGACAAATAGCTGCTGAAGAAAATGTAGCCAGTGAATTACTTAACCAAATAGCAAGTCAGAATTGGTTGCTTATAATACCAACCTTTTTTCTTTACTTCATTGGTGGATATTTTTTATATGCTGCTTTGTTTGCGGCAGTGGGCAGTTTAGTAAATGAAGATCCGCAAGATGCTCAGCAAATGACGTTGCCTGTCACCTTACCAATTATTTTGGCATTTATCATTTTGGCTTCTTCTTTAGATGATCCGAATAGCAGTCTTGCAGTTTTTGGTAGCATCTTTCCGCTTACCTCGCCAATTGTGATGCTGGGCAGATTACCATATGATCCGCCAGTGTGGCAAATTTTACTGTCTATAATCCTTTTAATAGCGAGTTTTATTTTTACCACATGGGTTAGCGCCAAAATTTATCGTATAGGAATATTGTTGTACGGAAAGAAAGTAGGGTGGAAGGAAGTATTTAAATGGCTCAAAAAAGCCTAGGCTTTTTTGAGTTCTTCAATAATAATTTCAAGAAATACCTTTCGACTAAACCAAAGGCATAATAATATAAAACTTACTAAAAAGACAATGACGGCCACTGGTTTCCAACTCTTTTTTTCGATGTCGTAAGGTTCGCCGGGATAATCTAAAATTTGAAAAATTGGACTCTCTGATAAAAGTTTAAATCGAGCATTTTGCAGTGCATTGAGCGTGGTAGAATATACGGCTTGTATTTCTTGTTGTTTTCTTCTGAGTTTGATTTGTGGCAAACCAACATAAGCTTTGGATGCAAATTCGCTGCGGTCAATCAAGCCGGCTATAGCACGCTCCACGTTATCAAGCTCAATACTAAGTGAATCGCGCATAGTTTGAATCCGATTGAGGTCACTACGTGGCTTTTCTGTAACAAAGTCAATATAAAATTCGGATAAGGCTGTAAGGAATCTGTCATTCAGCTCTCTTGCTAATTCTTTATCATAGGCTTTCACTTTCACGGTTGTGTAGCCGTTTTCAGCATCCTCCACCTGTATACGGCCCAGCAAGATGCCTCTTGCTGTAATGAGATTAGACATGGAGTCTTTTTTGTTTTTAGTTAATTCCACTTTCTTTTGTCGCCAACCTAATTCGCTATTGTGGTCATCGACTATCCATTTAAACAGTTTGTCATATTTTTTATTGTCAGGGTTGCTGTTCACCACTTTAAATGATAATCTTTTACTAGTGATTAATTCCTTGATGTCAAACACTTGTGCATCACCTTCGCCTTCAATACCAAATTGCTGTTGCAGCATACTAATTGGGCTGGAAGACCCTCTGGCATAATTAGCTGATAAGGGAAATATGGTTGAGCTTGCTGTATACCATGTGGGTTTTTGAGCTATGTAGAATGCCGCCAGGGCTGAGAAAATTACCGAGCCAACCAAAATTATCGGCAGCCTTTTTATGGTGATTTGCTTAACTCGCAGTATTAAATCTAGTACATTCACTATGCTATTATTTAGAATTTTGAAGCAGTAAGTAAACCGAAACAATTGACGTTAAAGAACCCAATGCGTATTGAAATCCTGAGGCAAAATCAACTTTGCGTGGCTCAGGACGCACGGGCACTGCAATCAAACTACCTGGTTTAACTTTTGGGTAGAACTTAAAGAATAAGAAACTTTTTGTCTTTTTGACGGTACCGTTTTGGTAGGTAACGGTTATTTTTTTACGCCAAGGCCTATGACCAAATCCCCCTGCATTGTTCACGTAGTCCTGAACTTGTTGCATTGAAGGCATATATTTCAAATTTACTTGACGTTGCACATTACCGCGGATACTTACTATTTCCATTTTTTTGGGAACAAAAATGGTATCATTCTCTTCCAAGATGAGGTCTGCCGCCCCGCCTGTATTATTTAATGCTGTTTTTAAATTGATTACAATCGGGCCAATTTCTTGCCGTATTAGTTGAGCACCTTCAGCATAGGCTTGTTCTTTTAAACCTCCGGAACGTTTTACTAAAGAAGATAAACGTTCTTTCTCGCTCAAAATTGAGTATGGGCCGGGATAGTCAACTTCACCTGCAAGATATACTTCTCTTTGTTTTATGACATCTTTCTTTTGACGCACGTAAACAATATCGAAGGGTTTGATTTGAATATTTTCTGAAAGCTGATCTATCTCGAGATTTGGAGATATGGAAACAGTTTGCACAGATGGCAGACTACCCGAGATGGAATACCGTGTAATGGTATCTGTTACATTCGATATTTCTATTCTACCATTTTCTGCGCTTAACTGCAGGCCTCCAGCCAGTAGGATAATATCTTTTAATCGCAAATTGGGTTTGTATTGAATCGTTCCTGGGTTGCCAACTAAGCCCTTGACCTCAATGGTAAATGCTTTATCGAAAACGTTTTCAGACAGAATGCGGATTTGATCACCATTTTCCAGGTAAATATTACTCGCCGAAGAATCATTATCAATTTCGTACAAGTCAAATTTCAGCACACGAGAATCATTTATGCTTACTCCATTTCGCATGACAAAGGCACGGGCTTTGTAAGCATTTGAATTTAGTCCGCCGGCTTTTTTTATGATATCAAATAATTTTTCTCCTTCAGCAATTTGATATTGATCCGGGTAAGCCACAGCACCTTCAATTTGCACAACGTTTGTGACGCCTTTATTAATTGGGTTGGTGGTAACCACATCGCCGTCTTTGAGAATGTAATCCCCTTCTACCAACAAATTTTTGCCATCAATATCTATATATTGTTCTTTCTCGTTAAAAATAGTTTTAATTCGAATTAGTGATTTTCTGGCATCAAATGAGAGCCCGCCTGCCAAATCAATCAAATCATTGAGGCCTTCATATTTCTTTAGTTGGTAACGCATAGGGCGTTTAAATGCACCTTTGGCTTGTGCTATTTTTTCGTATAAACCTACCGTGATATAATCATTATCCTCAAGATAAATCTCTCGGCCGGTACTGCCTTTTTTAATGTATTCGTAAATATCAATACGTTCAATGACCACTCCATTTCGGCGTATTTGGATATCACGCATATTGCCCAATGGGTTTAACCCCCCGACTAATTGGAGGGCATTGAGTGGGGTGTTTAACGCTGATAAGGTAATCATACCGGGTCGTTTTACCTCGCCGTATACATACACACGGATTGTACGAACCTTTTCCAGTCCAATATCCACTTTTGACCCTGGTGGCAATACTGCACTAAATCGAGACCTGATGACATCCCGCGCTGACTGAAAACTCAGACCCTGCAAGAAGATTTTGCCTATTCGATTTGGAAAAATAGAACCATCATTTGCAATGGTGAATGAATTTTGATATTCTGAAGCACCCCAAACTGACACTACCAACTCGTCACCAATACCTAAGCGATAATCATTCGGTACAGTTGTAATACGATTTGGACCTGTATTTAATCCAGAAGTCAAAAAGTTAGCACCATAAAGCATTTCTTCTGGATCAATACCAACGGTTGCGTTCAAGTCTTCTTTGTCAAAACCTTTGAGCTCGCTTTCTTTATCCAAGCCCAAATATTTGAGATACTCCGGGTCATCTTTATATCGTTCTCTAAGTTCTTCCGGAGATTTGTTTTTATCTGTCAGATTCCGATCTCTAAAATCTAGGATTTGTTTTTCTTTTTCTTCAGTTGTCAGATTTTTTGGATTGTTTTTTGAGTTGTTGTTTTTGTTATCATTTGCATCATTTTCAAAAATATTTCGGTTATTATCTCTGACAAATGGGGTTACCTCATCCCGATAAGGATTTTTAAAATAAGGAGATGCCTGATTACTATTATTATTACCGTCATTATTGCCAGTATTAGATTGCGCCCACGTACTGTAAAAGCCAAGTGCCAATAATGAAAACAGAAGAATCTTTTTCATACAAAACATTAGCCCCAAATTTAGCTTTTTAGTTTTGCTAATTCAAATAAACTTCTTAACGACTGCTTAAACTCAATCATCGTATTTTCAACCACTTCTGCAGCGGGAATAATATTATTTATACGGCCTGATACTTGTCCTATTTCTAATTCGCCCGAATCTAGGTCACCTTCAAACATGCCTTTTTTTGCACGACCGCGCCCCAAAATCGTTTGCAACTCGTCTTTAGAAGCACATGCGAGTTCTGCTTGTTTTACTGATTCATAAAACGGATTGTGTAATAATCTCACTGGAGTAAGTTGCTTTAGCACTAATTCTGTTTCGCCTTCTTGACTAGCTACTACTTTTTCTTTAAAATTGAGATGGGAGGATGCTTCCGGTGTGCACACAAAGCGTGATCCCATTTGCACTCCGTCAGCCCCGAGTATCATGGCAGCCAGCATGGATTTGCCGTCTGCTATACCCCCGGCAGCCAATAATGGAATGTCGAGTTTTTCTTTAACCGCGGGGATGAGGCAAAGTGTGGTTGTCTCTTCGCGACCATTGTGCCCTCCTGCTTCGAAACCTTCAGCAACTACGGCATCTACACCGGCCTCTTGACTTTTGAGGGCAAATTTTGTACTAGACACAACATGTACAACGGTAATACCGGCATCTTTCAACGTTTTTGTCCAAGTCTTTGGGTTGCCTGCTGATGTAAATACAATAGGTACTTTGTGATGAATGATGTGTTGGATGTGTTTGTCAATATCGGGATACAACAGTGGCAAATTCACTCCAAAAGGTTTTTGAGTTGCCTGCTTGCAGTTTATGATATGTTGTTCTAGTACATCGGGATACATACTGCCTGCGCCAAGAAGCCCTAAACCGCCTGCATTTGAGACGGCTGCAGCCAGCCTCCACCCAGAGGCCCAAATCATGCCGGCTTGTATCAGCGGATATTGAATGCCAAATAGTTTTGTAATGCGGTTTTCAATATCTCCGCTTGAGTTCAAAACGCCAAATTGTTCCATATTAACTTAAATCTAATTCTGTATTGTCTCCAATGTTTAAACTCTGATTTTTACCTCGGATGATAGCATCACTGCCAATGATTGATTCTTTGAGTAGCACATTGTGTATTGCCGAAAAGCTACCGATAATGGAGTTGCTAATGACCGAGCCATTGATTTGGGTATGATCAGCAATGGTGACATTAGGCCCAATGATAGAATTACTTATTTCGCAGTCCCGACCTATACTGACCGGATGAATAATGATGGTATTCTCGTGAAACGGAATTCCTTCAGATGGATATTCCATTTTTTGCAGCAGAATAGCATTGGTTTCCAATAGAATTTCTTTTTTACCACAGTCATACCAACTGTTGACGGCATGTGCTTTGACGCGCGTGCCGGCGGTAATAAAAGACTCAATAGCATCAGTCAGTGAATATTCATGATTTTTAAGCAGGTCGATATCTTTACGCATTACTTCGAAAAACTTACTACTCTCGTTTATCTTATAAAGACCTACCAAGGCCATGTTAGACTTTGGTATCATTGGCTTTTCAACGACATGTTTGATAAACCCTTGGCTGTCGATCTCTGCAACACCAAACTCATTTGGGTCATCAACTTTTTTTACACCGATGATGGATGTTGGTGAGTTGATGAAATCAGCTATCGGATAATCACAAATAGTATCGCCGTAAATAATGAATATATCCTCGTCATCATGCACTAACTCTTGGGTCAAGAAAACGGCATGCCCTGTACCGGAGCGATCTTCCTGTGTTATGAAATCAGCGTTGATTTGGGGGTATTCTTGGGTGATATAATTTTTTATTTTTTCGCCCAGGTAACCAATGATAAAAATGAAATCGTATTGACCTTGTTCAATGAAAGAATCGATAATAAAACTAATAATGGTTTTACCAGCTAATGGTATGAGTGGTTTGGGTTGTGTGTACGTATGCGGTCTGAGGCGCGTGCCTGCACCGGCTACGGGTATAATTATTTTCATCTTCCGGTGTAAAGTTCTTGTTTTCGTATAAAAATTAAAAATTAAAGAGAATAATTCTCCTCAGAAATTGGCTTACCAAATTTACACAGTCATTTTTCAACATTATATTTACCCCACATGAGAAACGATAGCGAAATCTTTCAATTAATCAGAAAAGAATTTGAACGCCAGCGAGACGGTTTGGAATTAATCGCCTCTGAAAACTTTGTGAGTGAGCAAATAATGCTCGCCATGGGAAATGTAATGACCAATAAATACGCGGAAGGTTATCCTGGTCGCAGGTATTACGGTGGTTGTGAAATAGTTGATCAGAGTGAACAATTGGCCATCGACCGAGCCAAGGAAATCTTTGGTGTAGAATATGCCAATGTGCAGCCGCATTCCGGTGCACAGGCCAATGCTGCTGTTATGCTGGCTATACTCAAAGCCGGGGATACTATACTAGGTTTAGACCTCAGCATGGGTGGTCACCTGACTCATGGCTCTCCTGTCAATTTTTCTGGTCAATTGTACAATGCCGTTCACTATGGTGTTCGCCGTGATAATCATTTGATAGATTATGATGATTTGGAGCAAAAAGCTCGCGCACATAAACCAAAACTTATCATATGTGGTGCAAGTGCCTATAGCCGTGATTGGGATTATGCCCGTATTCGACAGGTGGCGGATGAGGTAGATGCTTTTGTATTGGCCGATATTTCACATCCGGCAGGACTAATTGCTGCTGGTTTATTATCCTCACCCTTTGATCATTGCCATTTTGTTACCAGCACTACGCATAAAACGCTGCGTGGCCCGCGAGGAGGTATAATTTTGATGAAGCATGACGGCCCAAACACACTGGGTGAGTTAGATAAAAATGGTGATGCAAAACGTTGGAGTAATTTACTGGATATGGCAGTTTTTCCTGGAATACAAGGTGGCCCACTTCAACATGTCATTGCTGCAAAGGCTGTTGCGTTTGGTGAAATTTTACAACCAAGCTTTAAAACATATGCTAGCCAGGTTGTAAGCAATGCACAGGCCATGGCCGAAGCATTCTTAGCCAAAGATTATCAAATTGTAAGCGGAGGCACAGATAATCATTTGTTGCTTATCGATCTGCGCAATAAAAATGTCAGTGGTAAAAAAGTAGAAAATACTCTGGTCAAGGCAGATATCACCATCAATAAAAACATGGTGCCTTTTGATGACAAATCACCTTTTATTACATCCGGGATACGTGTAGGGACAGCCGCCTTAACTACAAGAGGTTTAAAGGAAGAACACATGCAGCAAGTTGTCCATTGGATAGACAGTATTATCACCAATATTGATGATGCTACAGTTATTGCCAACACAAAAAAAGAAGTCAATGCTTTTATGAAGCAATTTGAGTTCTATCCAAACTGGGAATGTTAACCTAATCAATTGTGGCGATACACTTCAGCTCAATAGCAATGGGTGTCGGTAGAGCATTGATTTCGAGCGTGGTGCGACAGGGGTTGGCGTCTTCAAAGTATTCTTTATAAACGCGATTGTATATATGAAAGTCACGTTTCATATTAACTAAAAATACAGTCACATCAACCAGATTCTCCCATTTGCTTCCACTTTCCTCCAGTATTATGCGAATATTATCAAACACACTTCGGCATTGGGCTTCAAAATCAAATGTTTTGAAATTGCCATTTTTGTCAAGTTCCAATCCTGGTATTTCGTCAGTTGCGGCTTTGCGCGGCCCCACACCGGATAAAAAAAGCAAATTGCCAACGCGACGGCTATGCGGATAAGCGCCAACTGGGTCTGGTGCTTTTTTAGTAGAAGTGATATCTTTTTGCATAGAGCGAAGTTAATCCCTATTGATAGATTGTGTTTCTGTAAACCCTCTTTAATTGCGTTGCGCCACTATTACATAGTAATTAAATATGAAACCTTTATCCAGGCAAAATGATTTAACGGTTTTCCAGCCATATTGCTCCAGGAGTGCTTGATATTCCATCAAGCTGTATTGATGTGGGTGTAAAATATCTCCAGGAAATAGCTGAAATATTTTTTTAAGTAATTGGTGATTATGCGCATCGATAGAAATAACCAGTGTGCTATTAGCATGTGCGCATGCATTTATTTTTTCCATTCCTTGTTGAATGCTGGAAACATGATTTATGGCATTTATACAAAAAAGAGTGTCGTAAGTTGTGTTAGGTTCAAAATCTTCTATGCTGGATGTAATAAATGTGTTGCTTGGGTAATTTGATTTATTAAAATGGTGCAAGTCTTTTTCATACACATCCAGCAGTGGGTCAAGCGCTGTAGCTTGCGGAAACAACATAAAAATTCCTGCGGGACCACTCCCCAAATCAATCATATTGGTTGCGATAAGTGATTTCTTGTTTAAACCAATTTTGACAAGAAATTCTTGCCAATATTGTCTTTTCCAACTTAAATATTCAGTGACCGATTTTTTTTTCAAGTATTGTCGCCACCATCTGCGTTCGGCCCATTGCGCTATTTGCCATCGTACGTTCTTCACACCCAATTTCGTAAATTCGCAACGAAAGTAAATGAAATTTAGTGTAGGAGATAAAATTAAGTTGCGCAATACCGGAGAGGAGGGCGTTGTGATGGAAATTATCCAACAACAATATTTGCGCGTTCGTGTAAATGGCGTAGTCATTCCGGCAGAAGAGGCTGATCTGGATTTCCCATACTTGGATTGGTTTTTGAAAGACCGTGCCGAAAAAAAAGCGCTGGAGAAGAAAAGACTAAAAGGGAAGACCGTGTATATTGATAATATCAAAAAAGATAAAAGCGAGTATACAGCCGAAAGTTTGTTTGCGCCTGGCCTCTATCTCCTTTGGCAACCTATTTATAGGGAGCAAGACGATGAGGATGTTATCAACCGATTTAAAGTTTATTTATTCAGCGAATGGCCGATTACGCTGGATTACCTGGTGGATATTTCCATAAGGAGTAAAAAAGTCTTTTCATTTGAAGGGAGTATTCGATTTCAAGAAAAACTGTTGCTGTATTCTTTGCCTTTCGATGAGGCTAGTGATGGCCCCTTGTTCGATTTTGAAATTCGCGAGCGTAAAGCCGACCAATTATCCTCACATTTCTTTCAGATTAAACTGGCCAGAAAAAAAATGATAGATCGCGTGCGTCAATTGCAAGACGAGAATTTAGCCTTGTTTGAGGTGCCGGTTTTCAATAGCCTGGCCATTAAAAAAACTATAATTGGTGATATCATTATTGGCCAGCGGGCAGCGCGCATTACCACCTTGGGTACACCTAAGACCCGACTAAAGGCGAAATCTGAAATTGATTTGCACATTGAGAAAATTGAAAAAAATCATAGAGGCTTGAACGATGCCCAAAAACTGCGGATTCAACTTGATTTTTTTACCACCTATCTGGATCTGGCTATTGCTGACGAAACAATAAATCCATTACGTGTGATACATGGCATTGGCCAAGGAGTATTAAAAAAGGAAATTTTTTCAATTTGTAACCAAACCAAAGCAGTACAAGACTACGTCTATGATAAAGTTAACCCTGGCGTAAGCCTTATATATTTTAAAAACTGATACATGATGCATTATAAACCAAACCCAAATAAGCGATTAAGACAATTATTTTTGACGTTCATCGTACTTTGTGGTATGTTGGGTAGCTTGGAAACAAGGGCTTCTCATGCCGCTGGTGGTGAGGTTTTGTATGAACATATTTCCGGTTTGAATTATCGAATACTATTCAAGTTTTACCGCGATTGTGGCGGGATTTCAGCTCCTACGGCTGCACAATTGTGTTATTCAAACAATATGGGGCTAAATCCGACTTCCGTCAGTATGCCCAAAGTGTCAGGACCCAATATCGTTAGCAACGGTTGTCCTAATTTTCAAAACACGTGTTTAAATCCTAATAGTCCTGTGCCTGGATATGAAGAGCACATTTATGAAGTGACCTTGAATTTAGCCTCGCACCCTAATGCAACATGGCGTTTTTGGGTTTATGTAAGTGCCAGAAACTCAATGGATTGGATGCAAGGTGGGTTGTTAACTATTGATGCAACCTTGGATTTATCTGTTACTACCGTGGATAATTCGCCCTATTTTTCGGTTAAACCCGTGCCTTATTGCTGTGTGGGGGTTCCTTTTACTTTTAATAACGGCGCAGTGGATGTTAATGGCGACTCATTATACTTCGAATCCGTGCAACCTATTAGCATGTCTTGCAGCCCATGGAGCCCGCAGTTGTTAAATTATACTGGTTTCCCTCCTGGACAAACAGGTAATCCATTGAATAATCCAATTCCTACAGGCAATACATTTGTCTTAAATTCTCAAACAGGGGCGATATCCTTCACTCCTACCAATGCAGGGACAGGCGTTATCACTATTAAATGTTCCAGCTATCGGAATGGACAATTAATAGGGCATGTGAAACGGGATATACAGGTAGTTGTAGTTGCCAACTGTTCACCTGGTGTTGTACCTCCCGCACCAGTTGATTCTACTTCATTGGTTAACGCCAATCTGGATTCGTTGGGGCAGGTAAAAGCTTGTTCGGGTGATAGTCTGGCATTTTGTGTAAAACTTGGATCAACAGATACCGGAGCGGTTTTAGTGCCTTATAGTAATATTGCTGTGGCCATGCCCGGTGGCGTAATCAACTATACAGGGACTTTTACTGATTCCATTACAGCTTGTGTAGGTTGGCAAACGAGCCTGCAAAGCACTGGTTTGCATGTATTGGTACTTACTTTGATTGATTCCAGCTGTAAACCACCCGGAATTCTTTATACCTACACTTTCAGTATTCCGGTCTTTATTGATTCGAGTATCAAGGCCTTTGGTGATACGATTATCTGTGCTGGAGAACAGGCGCCTTTGTTAGCCATAGGTGGCGGTACGAAGTACTGGTCTGTCTTACCTGGCGGTTCGCCGGTATCGAGTTTATCATGTAACCCATGTAATAACCCGATAGCAACACCTACTTTACCGACATATTACGTTGTGGAGGGTTGTGATCGTGACACGGTCTTTGTTGACATAGCTGCAGTGCCCACCTTGGTCAGCACGCGTGATACCACTACCTGTGTGAATGGTAGTGTGCAGTTGTCTGTTTCGGCAAGCCCTGTGGGCCAAACCTATGATTATTCATGGAGCCCATCGAACTTTTTATCCAATGCTACGATATCGAACCCTGTAGTGCAAAACCCAACTACCTGTCAGACGTATGTAGTTACGGTGACGCCTTATGGTGCTACTGGTCCGTTGGCAGCGTGTGCGGTACAAGACACAGTAGTAGTAGATGTGCTGACCGGCTTTAGTTTGAATGCTTACGACACGATATTGTGTGATGGTGAAAATACGGCCATTACGGGTGTAGATGCCCCATCATCTTGTTTTGGTCGTCAGTACAGTTATACCTGGACACCAACGGTTGGCGTGAACCCAAGTAATACGTTGAATACGACGATTACGCCTACGGTACCCGGAGGTAGTTATTCTGTGATAGCCTCCTATCCTGGTTGTCCAGACTCGATGATAACGATATCGGTCATAATGGATCCTGTACCGGTTGTAGATGCTGGTCAGGACCGTGAGATGTGTTTAGGAGATACGATACACCTAAATTCTACAGTATTTCCCGACACGATACCCTACACGGTTACCTGGTTACCCGGCGCAGATATGGATAACAACACGGCACGTAATCCGGTATACCGCGGCAAAACGACTCAGACGTTGAATGTAAAATATGTTACCCCGAATGGTTGTGAAGATGACGATGATGTGCTGATAACGGTAAACAATGTAGACTTTTTGCAATTGAACGGCGATCGAGCGATATGCCCTGGCGATACCACAGGCTTAAGTGTGTTGGGCGGTGTGAGTTATGTATGGTCGCCAAATTATTTCATTAGCGATACCGGTAATGTCACGAGCGTATTGGTCTATCCACCTGTTAGTCAGCAGTATCAGGTGATAGGTCGGGATATTAAGGGTTGTTATGATACAGCAACAGCAAATGTGGTGGTGTATCCAGGATCGGTTGTAGATGCCGGTGAAGATGTGACGATTTACCCTGGAGAGTCCGTGATGCTGTATGCTGATGGGAACTGTAGTTTGTTTGATTGGTTTCCGCCGAGTGGCTTGAGTGATACGAAGGTTAAAAACCCTGTGGCGCAGCCAACGGCTACTACCCGTTATTATGTAAATGCGCAGACAGAGAATGGCTGTCCTACGCTTGACTCCGTGACAGTTATCGTGAGCAATGAGAGTTTGATTGATTTGCCGAACGCGTTTTCGCCCGGCAGTGGTACCAGTGTGAATGATTTATTGCAAATACGTCGTCGTGGTGAAGTGACTTTGAAGCGTTGGGATATTTACAATCGTTGGGGAGAGAAGGTATTCACGACGAACGATATAGACGCAGGTTGGGATGGACGATTTAACAATAAGCCACAGCCATTAGGCACTTATGTGTATGTAATTGAGGCTGAAACGAGCACAGGGAAACGCTTTTATAAACAAGGAAATGTAACCTTGGTGCGTTAGGCTATCCCCCGTCAGTAGAGCTAAATAAAAAAGCCGACTAAATCAGTCGGCTTTTTTGTTTGTTACCAATAATTCTTGTTATCACAAACCAATTCGCTCGTTCATTACGTCTTTAGAAATAGATAATGAGTAAATGGTTGTATTTATTCATTTCTTTAGAATCACATTATGAAAAAAGGATGTACTTTTAAGCCACAATTTTTAACAATGAAAAAAATTATTCTACTATTATTGGTAACAGTAGGTGTTTTTGCTTTTAATCAAAAAGCAGAAGCTTCACACGCGGCCGGAGGAGAGATTTTATATGAGCTCGTTCCGAATACCACCAATACGTATAAGATAATCTTCAAGTTTTACCGCGATTGTTCGGGTATACCAGTAGCAACGACTCAGACTCTTTGTTATAATAATTCATGTTCTCAACCTACAACATCTATTCCGATGCCGATGGTTTCTGGGCCTACAGTAGTTAGTTCTGGTTGTCCAAACTTCCCGAATTCTTGTAATAATGGTAGCAATCCGGGTTATGAAGAGTATATCTATGAAACACAACTAACCCTTTTTCAGCAATGTAATAACTGGAAGTTTTGGGTGACTATTGGCGCCCGAAATAATATGACCTTTTTGAATGGAGGGAATTTGTTCATTGAGGCTACATTCGATAATACCGTCAGTCAAAATGACAATTCACCTTATTTTTCGGTTAAACCAGTACCCTATACCTGCATTAATACACCGTTTACTTTTAATAATGGTGCCGTAGACATTAATGGGGACTCACTTGTTTTTGAGTCGATTCAGCCAAGAACGGGTCCATGTGCATCGTATACTCCAACGCCTGTGACCTATCGTACAGCCAATTTCCCTCCCGGGCAACAAACGCCTGCACCAAATCCATTGAATAATCCTATCCCTACAAATTATTCTTTTGTTTTAAATTCTCAAACAGGAGCAATGTCGTTTACTCCTTCCACACAAGGTACAGGGGTAATAACGATTCAGTGTAAATCTTTCCGGAATGGACAGCTTATAGGAACGGTAATGCGGGATATTCAGGTGGTAGTTTTAAATTGTTCTCCGGGTACCGTCCCGCCGAGTCCCGTAGATAGTAACACATTGGTCAATGCCAATCTGGATTCGCTCGGTCAGGTAAAAGCCTGTTCGGGTGATAGTCTGGCATTTTGTATCACACTGGGTTCAACAGATACTGATGCTGTACTGGTGCCGTATTCAAATATTAATGCGGCCATGCCAGGCGGTGTAATCAGCTATACGGGTGCGCTTACCGATTCTATTACAGCTTGTGTTGGCTGGCAAACGAGCTTACAAAGTGCAGGTTTACATGTATTGGTAATTACTTTGATTGATTCCAGCTGTAAACCACCCGGAATTCTTTATCCCTACACTTTCAGTATTCCGGTCTTTATTGATTCGAGTATCAAGGCCTTTGGTGATACGATTATCTGTGCTGGAGAACAGGCGCCTTTGTTAGCCATAGGTGGCGGTACGAAGTACTGGTCTGTCTTACCTGGCGGTTCGCCGGTATCGAGTTTATCATGTAACCCATGTAATAACCCGATAGCAACACCTACTTTACCGACATATTACGTTGTGGAGGGTTGTGATCGTGACACGGTCTTTGTTGACATAGCTGCAGTGCCCACCTTGGTCAGCACGCGTGATACCACTACCTGTGTGAATGGTAGTGTGCAGTTGTCTGTTTCGGCAAGCCCTGTGGGCCAAACCTATGATTATTCATGGAGCCCATCGAACTTTTTATCCAATGCTACGATATCGAACCCTGTAGTGCAAAACCCAACTACCTGTCAGACGTATGTAGTTACGGTGACGCCTTATGGTGCTACTGGTCCGTTGGCAGCGTGTGCGGTACAAGACACAGTAGTAGTAGATGTGCTGACCGGCTTTAGTTTGAATGCTTACGACACGATATTGTGTGATGGTGAAAATACGGCCATTACGGGTGTAGATGCCCCATCATCTTGTTTTGGTCGTCAGTACAGTTATACCTGGACACCAACGGTTGGCGTGAACCCAAGTAATACGTTGAATACGACGATTACGCCTACGGTACCCGGAGGTAGTTATTCTGTGATAGCCTCCTATCCTGGTTGTCCAGACTCGATGATAACGATATCGGTCATAATGGATCCTGTACCGGTTGTAGATGCTGGTCAGGACCGTGAGATGTGTTTAGGAGATACGATACACCTAAATTCTACAGTATTTCCCGACACGATACCCTACACGGTTACCTGGTTACCCGGCGCAGATATGGATAACAACACGGCACGTAATCCGGTATACCGCGGCAAAACGACTCAGACGTTGAATGTAAAATATGTTACCCCGAATGGTTGTGAAGATGACGATGATGTGCTGATAACGGTAAACAATGTAGACTTTTTGCAATTGAACGGCGATCGAGCGATATGCCCTGGCGATACCACAGGCTTAAGTGTGTTGGGCGGTGTGAGTTATGTATGGTCGCCAAATTATTTCATTAGCGATACCGGTAATGTCACGAGCGTATTGGTCTATCCACCTGTTAGTCAGCAGTATCAGGTGATAGGTCGGGATATTAAGGGTTGTTATGATACAGCAACAGCAAATGTGGTGGTGTATCCAGGATCGGTTGTAGATGCCGGTGAAGATGTGACGATTTACCCTGGAGAGTCCGTGATGCTGTATGCTGATGGGAACTGTAGTTTGTTTGATTGGTTTCCGCCGAGTGGCTTGAGTGATACGAAGGTTAAAAACCCTGTGGCGCAGCCAACGGCTACTACCCGTTATTATGTAAATGCGCAGACAGAGAATGGCTGTCCTACGCTTGACTCCGTGACAGTTATCGTGAGCAATGAGAGTTTGATTGATTTGCCGAACGCGTTTTCGCCCGGCAGTGGTACCAGTGTGAATGATTTATTGCAAATACGTCGTCGTGGTGAAGTGACTTTGAAGCGTTGGGATATTTACAATCGTTGGGGAGAGAAGGTATTCACGACGAACGATATAGACGCAGGTTGGGATGGACGATTTAACAATAAGCCACAGCCATTAGGCACTTATGTGTATGTAATTGAGGCTGAAACGAGCACAGGGAAACGCTTTTATAAACAAGGAAATGTAACCTTGGTGCGTTAGGCTATCCCCCGTCAGTAGAGCTAAATAAAAAAGCCGACTAAATCAGTCGGCTTTTTTGTTTGTTGCTAGAAGATACTAAATTAAATTTGTCCAAAATTTGGATTAATGGCAAAGAAAATTCCACCAACAGCTGGTCAAAAAAGTAAACTGATGATTCACGCAATTATTTTTTTAATTGTAAACGTGCTCTTGTGGTTATTTTATGATAAAGAACCGTTGCTCATTGAGTCCGCTAAAGGAATCGCATACGCGTGGCCTGCATGGATTACAGCTGCTTGGGCTTTGTCATTAATTGGTCACTGGGCTGCATTATATACAAACTATGAAGATCCAGGCAACGAAGAATATTTGCGCCAGGCTCGTGGTTAAATCTTGTTTTTTACTTTACCTTTAAGAGATGAAAGAACAAATTCAGCTTGTAACGCTTAGTGCGTTGTTTTTTGTAGCTATTTTGAGTTTTGTATTTACATCTTGCGAAAAGCAAGACGTAACGTATGGCCCAACCACTTACTACAAGCCATGTCAAAATGTGATTTGTTTAAATGGAGGAATTTGTCGTGACGGCAATTGCGAATGTGCCATTGGTTTTGAAGGGGTGAAATGTGAAACGCGGGCTGCCGATAAATTTGTGTCAAGCTACACTTGTTTTGATGATTGTTATAAAAATGCTCAGGAGTCTTATACCGCCAGTATTTCGACAGATTTTAATCCTGTGAATGAATTAATCCTAAAGGGCGTAGGGACGCTTTGCACTAATTACATTACTGCCTATATCACCAAAGAGAAGACACACTTTGATATTCCATTTCAACAATCATGCAATGATTATTGGATTTCAGGAGAAGGTAATTTGTACAATGATGTATTGAGTGTGAACCTCGTAATACGGGACAGTGCCATGCATACTACTCAAAATTGTAGTATTCTAATGAACAAATAGATTATACAGCTTGAGAGACATTATCGTCGTTCATTCACCGAACGACGATTTTTTATTTGGACTTATTTCCTTTACCAAAACGGTATCCAAAGGATATATCGTGACTAAAATTGGTCTCCAAACCAATGAGTGAAATATTTCGTTGTTTCAGCAAGTCCAAATCGATGGGTAAACTGGCACTATAACCTAAAACCAAGCGGCCCCAACTAATTCTAATGCCTGTAAAAGGTGCAATACTTGCCGAGAGAATAGCACCATTGTTTACCTCATTCCACCTAATTTCTTCACCTTTTTCATGTCCTGCGATGACAATTTCATTATCCGCAGCAGCACCTCCACCTAAAGAAATGTCACCACCACCTATTATTTGAACATCAGGGTGCAACGTTTTGCGCCATTCTTTACCCAAAATTAATCGAGGGACAGCACCACTGGCATATTGACTTATGGTATAAATCGTATCTTGTTTTGTGTATCGATAATTTCTTACGTTCTGAACTCGTTCACCAATGCCTATACCATAACGCATTGCACTATTTGGACTATTGGCACGTACGTATAAGTAAGACCCACTGCGTATCTTACCGAGTAATGAACTTTTTTGGTTTGCATAAACATGGTAGGTTCCAAAATGAAATGTTCTTTTGGGCTTTGAGCGAAAGAGCTTGAAAAATGGGCTAGCAGGAAAATGCTATATAATGAAATTGTTTTAAGCATAAAAATGTTTATTTGACAACAATGACGAAAAATAGCTTCTTTTATTTTTTTGCTTCCTTAAGCATTCGTGCCAAAATTTAGTTAAGGGGAACGATTGTCGCTGTGGGTGAGGATAGTTTATTTTTCTGTTCGTACTATTTTTGCCACCATGTTAAAAGAAGCCAGAGTTATCAAATCTCCACAAGGTTCAACCTTGCATTGTAAAAATTGGATTACAGAAGCAGTTTATAGAATGATACAAAACAACCTCGACCCAGAGGTAGCAGAAAGACCGGATGAATTAATCGTTTATGGTGGTTTAGGAAAAGCTGCTCGTAACTGGCCTTCTTTTGAAAAAATTCTTGAAATATTAAAAGAACTAGAGGAAGATCAAACATTATTGGTGCAAAGTGGCAAACCTGTTGGAATATTGAGAAGTCATAAAGACGCACCGAGAGTTATCATTGCTAATTCGAACTTGGTAGGCAAATGGGCTACTTGGGAGCATTTTCGGGAGTTAGACCAAAAAGGACTAATGATGTACGGCCAAATGACCGCAGGTTCTTGGATTTATATCGGATCACAAGGGATTGTTCAGGGGACCTATGAAACCTATTTAGCACTTGCCGATCAACATTTCAATGGCACACTAAGGGGTACATTGAATGTTACTGCTGGTTTAGGCGGTATGGGAGGGGCTCAGCCATTAGCTATTACCATGAATGAGGGTGTATGTCTGGCTGCTGATGTAGAAGAGTGGCGGATTCAAAAAAGAGTAGATACCCGATATATTGATAAAATTTACCACGATATTGACGAAGCTATTGATGATGCCCTATTGGCTAAGGAGAATAAGGAGGCAGTTTCAATTGGTGTAGTTTGCAATGCTGTCGATTTGCTACAGCGCTTAATAGACCGAAATATTACCCCTGATACGCTCACAGACCAAACTTCAGCACATGATGAGTTAATTGGCTATTTTCCGGAAGGATTAAGTGAAGCAGAGGCCAATGTATTACGCGAAACAAAACCGGATGAATATGCCAGTCTTTCTTTGGATACGATGGCAAAACATGTTCGTCAAATGCTGGAACTGCAACATAGGGGGGCTATCACCTTTGATTATGGCAATAATTTAAGAGGGCAGGCTAAGGACAAACGTGGTGTAGAGAATGCATTTGATTTCCCAGGCTTTGTGCCGGCTTACATTCGTCCATTATTTTGCGAAGGCAAAGGACCATTTCGTTGGGTAGCACTCAGTGGCGATCCGGAAGATATTTATAAAACCGACCAAGCATTAAAGGAATTATTTCCTGACAATAAGGGCTTGATTCGTTGGTTGGATATGGCAAAAGAGAAAATAGCGTTTCAAGGCTTGCCAAGTCGTATTTGCTGGCTTGGCATGGGTGAGCGCGAAATAGCAGGCCGAAAATTCAATGAAATGGTTCGCAATGGCGAGTTAAAAGCACCAATCGTTATTGGTCGTGATCATTTGGATTGTGGCTCTGTGGCATCTCCCAATCGCGAAACTGAGGCCATGAAAGATGGTAGCGATGCAGTAGCCGATTGGCCAATATTAAATGCGCTTATCAATACCGCCGGTGGGGCAAGCTGGGTTAGTTTTCATCATGGTGGTGGAGTTGGTATGGGCTATAGCCTGCACGCGGGTATGGTTATCGTAGCGGATGGAAGTGATGATGCGGATAAACGACTTTCGCGCGTGTTGCACAACGATCCTGCTATGGGTGTGTTACGCCATACTGATGCCGGCTACGACAAGGCAACCGCATGGGCTGAAAAATTTGGCTTGAAAATTTGGTAAGTTATTCCTTGCCGTCACCATCCATAATGTGCCCGCTTGGCCATTGACTGGGTTTTCCTGGAAAATCAGAAAAAGAAATAAAAGCCTTCTTCTTAAACGATTTTTTGTAATCTTCAAAAGGAATACAGTCATCATCATTGGTATGGATAATATGCATCTTGGCTGCTGCAAAATTGATATCTTCTAATTGTCTACCTGCCAGACCGGCGCCCTCCGGACAATCTTTAGCATTATAGTAAGCATCGTAAGTGGCACCAATAAGTTGCCATTCATTTTGTTGATATCGAAATATATGACGTTGACTCCAGCGCCATGCACTACCACCATAGTTATCAATTGTGAGAATCGTATCTTTTAATGTAATACCGGCATAAGGGTCGCCAAAGACACCACCGCAGTTTCTGCACAAAACCAACTCACTATTACTGGCCAAACGACGCCAAATACCCTGTTCTTTATGTAGTATAGTTATCACTCTTTTTTCATCTGTAAATTCTTCCGTTTTTTCCTTTTCAGCCGCCAGTACCAAGACAGTAATAGTTACACCTTTTTTATTCATGCTTGATGCGGAATCCAAGATGAAATAACCGGTAGGCACAACATCAAGTATTGATTTTATTGTAGCATTCTCGATGCGATTTAGTTGTTGAATGCCGGAGTCTTTTATGCTACTGGCCACTTTTTGCTTTTCTTTAGTTGCCATTGGTCCATTTTCATTACAAGCCGCAAGGACTAGCAGAATACTGAACAGGTATAGTAATATGAATTTCATTCCAGAATTAATTACAAGTATACCAAATTCTAATGCCGTGTTTATACTAAATAAAAACTTTTTACGTCACTTCATACTGGCGAGATATTTTTGCCTCAAAAGTTTAAGCAGATTATTTGGAATTTTTATATATACGGAATGCTAATTTTTAATTAGCTTTATGCTAAACCAAAAGCAGATTATTATGGATACTGTACAAACCGTAAAACCATTAGAAGGAGCCTTGAAATTTCGAAGCAGGGGGGAGTTTGTTAAAATTGCTCCAACAGATATTAAATAATCAAGGGTATGGATTAGATGTTGATGGGTATTTTGGTAAGCAAACCGAACAAGCCGTAATTGACTTTCAAGGTAAAATGAAACTAAAACAAGATGGCATTGTGGGCTCCAAAACTTGGTTACTACTCAATAAAATCGCACGTACTGAATCCGTAAAACCAAAGCCTGTTAATACTGAAAATGCTGAAGGTTTGCTGAAGCGAGGAAATCGGGGTGAAATGGTGTTGTTACTACAAGAAAACCTTGCTAAACTAGGGTATACTATTATCGTTGATGGAAGCTTTGGGGTGGGCACTGAAGAAATTGTCAAGCAGTTTCAAAAGAAAAATGGTTTAACGGCTGACGGTATTGTAGGCCAAAAAACATGGCTCATGATTCAAAAAGCTTTAGCCTCTGTTATTAGTGGCACGGTAGTAGGTGAGCAGATTACCAAAGAAGAGAAGCAGACGATAAATAAACTACTTAGTGAAAGAGATTTACAAGATTTTGCAGCGCGCTATGGGCTTGATGTGGCAGCCGTCAAAGCGGTGCATGAAGTAGAAAGCAGTGGACGAGGCTTCAAGAATAATAAAATTAAAATATTATTTGAAGGGCATATCTTTTGGCGCGAACTAAAAAAACGTGGCATTAACCCTGCAAACTTGGTCTCGGGTAATGAGAATATTATTTATTCTGGCTAGAAAAAAACCTATTATGGTCAGGATCAACACGCACGCTTGGATAAGGCAAAAAAGATTCATAAAGAAGCCGCACTTTGCTCTGCATCTTATGGCTTATTTCAAATAATGGGTTTTCACGCGACATCCTTAGGATTTACGAGTGCTGAAGAATTTGTAAACTTTATGGACAAAAGCGAAGCGAATCAGCTAGAAGCATTTGGCCGTTTTTTAAAAAAGAATAACTTGGTCAATTATTTGAAGAAAAAAGATTGGGCAGGATTTGCCAAACGCTACAATGGACCGGGCTACAAACAAAATAAGTATGATACTAAAATGGCGAATGCCTATGCCAAGTATAAAAACATGATGTTATAACCGAAATTTGGCAATCCAGGTATAAAGATTAAAGTTGTTGTCCTCAAAAACAGCTTGTAATTCCTGTTCCAATTCATACTTATTAATGTCTTTCATTCTTTCTTTTTGGATAAGGCGATAGGCTTTTTCTGCAAGTAGGTGTAGCTTTTTTCTTGGCAATTTTTGTTGTTGTAGGAAATGTTGGTCAATTTTTTCTATTAATTCCGGAATGCCTTCACCATTGGTGGCAATACATTTTATCACTGGTATTTCCCAATCGTCAGGGTTAGTGCCCATTTTGGTATGTGCCAGGGCTTTTAAATTATGAATAAATTCTGCAGCATTTGGGCGATCGCTTTTGTTGACCACGAAGATATCTGCAATCTCCATAACACCGGCTTTCATAGTTTGTACTTCATCACCGGCTTCGGGTACTACAGTTACAATTGTCGTATCGGCAATGCCGGCAATCTCTACTTCGCTTTGCCCAACGCCAACAGTTTCAATAATAATGTAATTGAAATTAGCAGCCCGAACGGCATCGCATATTTCAATGATTTTATTGTTTAATCCACCCAAAGATCCTCTACTGGCTAAAGAGCGGATGTAAATATTTTCATTTAAATAAAAATCACGCATCCGAATACGATCGCCCAGCAAAGCTCCAAAATTAAACGGTGAAGAAGGGTCTACTGAAAGTACGGCGACACGCTGACCACGTGCAATTAACTGATGCATCAATGCGTTGATCAGGGTGCTTTTTCCAGCGCCTGGTGGCCCTGTGATGCCAATGACTTTTGTTTGTTGATGTGGTTTTAAATCTTGCAGCAGCGCCTCATAACCTTCAAGTTCGTTTTCTACGATAGTGATGGCCCGGGCTAATTCTTTGGTTTTACCTGCGGCAATAGCGTTGATGAAATTTGTATGCGCTGTCACAATAATAAACGAATTTAAGAGTTAATATTAAACATTGAAAAAACTATTTGTTGAAACGCCCATTTGCCGTAACGAGTGTATTAAAACGTTTTCCTAATCAGCATGTTGCCTTTGTATCATGTTTAGTTTTCATTGTTGGTTTGTTAGCTGGTCGAGCTATCATGAGCATTGCCATGATTTGGCTTGTAGGGAATGCTATGGTTAATAAAGAGTTTGCTCATCTTTTAAAAACTACGTTTACAGATCGAATATCAATATTGTTTATGGGTCTATTTCTCTTATATGCAATATCGGGATTGTGGAGTGCAAATACTGCTCATTTTCAAAGTCAATTGCAGCTGATGTTGCCCTTTTTTGTTATGCCCCTTGCGTTCAATGCTATTTGTTGGCCAGCCAAACGATATTACCTTTTACTCTATACATTCATAACCATTTGCATACTCGGAGCAGGTTGGAGTTTATTTGGCTACTTGCAGCATAAGGAGATTATTGATGCAGCCTATACTGTATCAAAAAGCATGCCTACACCTTTTCAGGGCGATCATATTCGCTTTGGTGTGGCTATTGTATTGGCAATTAGTTTTTGTTATTATCTGCTAAATGTATCAAGCACATATCGTTGGGTATATGTATGCTGTGCTATTTTTTTAATTTTCTATCTACACTTGCTGGCTAGTAAGACTGCTTTGCTTTCTTTTTATATCGTTAGCATTCTTGAGATACTTCGTATGGCACGATCTAAAGGAAGCATTATTGCACCAACACTTTTACTTGTATCATTAATTGTTTTACCTGTCACTTTTTATTTCAGCAGTACGACTTTCCGAAATAAGGTAAACTATACAATCTATTCTTTCAACGAGCTAAAGAACGAAAAAGCACAAACCAATATAAGTGATGAGGGTCGGATTGTTTCTTACCGGTTGGCTATAGGGATAATTAAGCAACATCTTTGGTTAGGTGTAGGTTTGGGTGACGGACCCGACCAAATGAAGAAGGCCTATGTAGAAAATAATATTCAAACGCAAAAGGTGCTAAATCCGCATAATCAGTTTCTGTATACGGCCATGATTTTGGGCTTGGTAGGGTTCGCTTATTTGCTTTTTTTCTTTGCTTACCTTTTTTGGAATTATTTTTTGCATTCTGATTTGATGGGTTCTTTTCTTGTAACTTTCATTGTGCCTATTTTGGTGGAAGCCTTTTTTAACACACAATATGGTATCGCTTTATTTGTTTTTTTCTTTTTTCTAATTAAAGGAATTCCGCAGCCAGTCGTTACATCAGCTGAGCAGTAGGGCGATTTTAACCTTTCTATAAAGGCAGGTAACTGTATTTTTGAACATCTGTTATGACAGGTTTTATACCAATTTTTCCACTCAATATTGTCCTTTATCCTGGCGAGTTTTTGAACCTGCACATCTTCGAAGAGCGATACAAGCAATTAATCAAGGAATGTGTTGAAGATGATAAAGAGTTTGGCTTACCTGCAGTTATTGATGGTAAAATGCGTGAACTTGGTACAAAAGCAAAAGTGCTCAGTATTGATAAAGTATACGCGGATGGCAGTATGGACATAAAAACACAAGGAATTTCGACCTTCAGAATACTTGAGGTGTTGGAGCATGTGCCCGAAAAGTTGTATAAAGGAGCAATAGTTTCGAATATAGAGACTGAGCATCATGATGGTATCCTATCTAAAATGGTAGTCATAATGAAGGAAATTCAATTGTTCCATAGCCTGTTGAATATCAAAAAGGACTTTAATATTCCTATTGAAGAACTTACATCATACCATATTGCGCATCATATAGGGTTTAGTTTGGAAGAAGAGTATGACATTCTGCGCATGCCTAAGGAAAGTCAGCGCCAGGAGTATATACTGCGGCATTTACGAAAAGTTTTACCTACAGTACATGAATTGCGCAATTTGCAAGAGCGGATACAACTGAATGGTCATTATAAACGCTTATCTTTAGACGATTAAATTGAATCACTATGGCAACTGTACATTTTTGTATCGATTTTGGAAACACCCGAAAAAAAATTGGCTACTTTAATGGTAATAAATTAATTAATGAAATTACTCTTCGTCAGGATTATCAGCAGCACATTGAGGAGTTATTAGAAAGACATAAGCCTGAATCAACCATTCTGTCTAGTGTTGTAAATCATGATGCCGCCATTGAAGAAATGTTGAGTCAGAAAACAAAACTTATATTGTTAACTGATAAAACGCCCTTGCCATTTTTAAATGCCTACGCATCGCCAACTACTTTGGGTAATGACCGGCTGGCTTTGGTAGCCGCCTTGCGCGAATATTATCCAGGTAAGAATGGATTGGCCATTAGTGTTGGTACGTGCATTACCTATAATTTCCTTGCTGCAAATAACACTTTTCGCGGTGGTGCTATTTCGCCAGGCGTTAATATGCGTTTGCGTTCTTTGCATGATTATACAGATCAACTGCCTCTTGTTAGCGATAAAGGCTATGACTCCTTGCTTGGTTTCGATACAGAAACGGCCATCAGGAGTGGTGTATTAAATGGAATTGCATCCGAAATAGATGGCATGATAGCACGTTTCGAAGAAGAGTATGGTGAAATTAACGCAGTTTTAACCGGAGGAGATACACGCTACTTTGCTCGGCGTTTAAAAAAGGAGATATTTGCCGATCAATATTTTACCCTCAAAGGGCTCTACGCCATTTTAGTTTACAATGCCTAAATTTAGATTACTCAATATTTTACTAAGCTTGTTAAGCTTGTCGGTTGCGGCGCAAGAAAATTCACCCTATTCGCGCTATGGTATAGGCCTGCTGCAAGCTCGTGAAAATATTGCCAATAGAGGTATGGGGGGGGCGGCAATTGCCGATAGAAGTAACCAACTAATAAATCCTATCAATCCTGCTTCATACTCAGCCCTTCGGCTAACGTCTTTTCAGCTTGGTTTAAATGGCTCCTTATTTACTATAAAAAGCAACACCGCTCAAAATCAAACAGGTGGTTTTGGTTTGTCATATGTGAATATGGCTTTTCCAATAAGTAAATCTGGCGCGCTAAGCTTTGGCCTCTTGCCTTATTCGCTGGTAAATTATCGCATGCGCAAAAGTGATAGCATACCGGGTATATCGAGAGTCTTATATGATTATCTTGGCTCGGGCGGTATTCAAAAAGTATACCTTGGAGCTGCTCAGGAGTATAAAGGTTTTTCTCTTGGCTTTAACCTCGCTTATCTTTTTGGCTCATACCAAAACAACCTGGCAGAGAGTTTTACCGATTCCTTGAATATTTTTAATACCAATGTAGTACGTCGTACAAGGTTGAATGGCTTTACATGGGATGTTGGCGCATCCTACACTTATACATTCAAGGATGAATATTACGCGAACGTGGGACTTACTTTTTCTAATGGTGCCACGCTAAATGGTTTGCAGGATCAATATTGGTATGCCGCCATTGGCGACGTAACTACAGGACCATACTCTTATGCGGCGGACAGTATGATAGAAGAAGTGGGTAGAGTCAACTTGCCTTCTCAACTTGGCGCGGGTATACAAATAGGCAATGGAGCCCATTGGAAATTTGGTATTGATTACCAAATGACAGATTGGAGTCAGTATCGCTTTTATAATAAAGTAGATTCTTTTACTAGTAGTAGTGCCTTACGCCTTGGTGGAGAATTTACACCTGACGTAAATGATAAATTCAATGCTTACAAACGCATTTCATATCGTTTGGGTGCCTATCTAACCAACGAACCTCTTCGGCTAAATGGCACACAGTTAAGTGCGCAAGGAGTTACGGTGGGTATTGGGTATCCAATCCGACGAACATTGTACAGCATTGGCCAGTTAAATACTGCTCTAGAGATGGGCAAACGTGGCACATTGGATAATGGCCTCATCCAAGAAAACTATACACGTTTTTCGATTGGCGTGACGCTTAATGATCGCTGGTTTTTGAAGCGGAAGTATGACTAAATCAAGTTTGTTTTTTTTAATCATAGTATTATTCTTTTCTTGTAGTGAAGAGGAAATCAGCGTAGATGACATGGAGGAACTTTATGAATTAAAACAAGAAAAGGGTGAAGATGTCACGATTTTGTATAGCGAAAATGGCTATACAAAAGCCAAACTGTTTGCACACTCATTCTACCAGAAAAATGATGTACAACCCCCATTTGTTGAAATGAAAGACGGATTGCGTGTAGATTTTTTCGATGAAAATACACATATTACAAGCACCCTGACCGCAAAGTACGGGCGGTATTATGAATCGTTGGGCAATGTATTAGTAAAAGATAGTGTGGTTGTAAAAAATGCCAAAAACGAAATTCTACAAACGGAAGAGCTTATATGGAATCAGACTATTGAGCAGTTCTATTCAGAAAAATTTGTAAAGGTAGTAACCCCTACACAAGTAATTTATGGTGATGGATTGGAGGCTAATCAGGATTTTAGTGAGTATAGGATTAAAAATGTGAAAGGCATAATAGCAGTCGACAATCGCCAATTTCCTGTTGTGCAATAGGGGCTTGCAAGCAATTCGATCAGGAAAAAAATATTTCTTTTTTCAAATTTTGAACTTGGGTGAGTGGGTATGATAATTGGAATGCCTATTTTTGCCACTCATTTTTTAACGATAAATAATTAAATAATATGAAAGTAACCGTAGTTGGAGCTGGCGCAGTTGGAGCCACATGTGCAGATAATATTGCGCGTAAACAGATTTGTGATGAATTAGTCTTGGTAGACATTAAAGAGGGCTACGCTGAAGGGAAGGCTATGGACCTAAACCAGACAGCTCAAATTGAAGGCTTTGATACTACCATCATTGGCACTACTGGAGACTATAGCAAAACTGCCGGCAGTGCTGTGGCTGTGATAACTTCCGGCATTCCTCGAAAACCGGGTATGACACGTGAAGAGCTTATTGGTATTAATGCTGGGATTGTGAAAGACGTGACAAGCAATATTTTAAAATATTCTCCTGACTGTATTTTCGTTATTATCTCAAACCCCATGGACACCATGACCTACCTGACCCTGAAAGCCACGGGTTTGCCTAAGGAACGTGTAATTGGTATGGGAGGAATTTTGGATAGCGCCCGTTTCCGATATAGAATTAGCGAAGCCATGAATTGTTCGCCGAATGATATTCAAGCTACCGTAATTGGAGGACATGGTGATACAACGATGATACCCCTTACCAGGTTGGCTACATATGCAGGTTTACCAATAAGTAATTTTTTAAGTGAGGACGAAATGAAAGAAGTAACAGCCAAAACAATGGTGGGTGGAGCAACACTGACTGGCTTGCTTGGTACAAGTGCCTGGTATGCACCTGGTGCTGCTGGGGCAATGTTGGTAGAAACAATTGTACGAGACGAAAAAAGAATTGTACCATGCTGCGTTTCATTAAATGGTGAATATGGGCAAGAAGATATTTGTATCGGTGTGCCTGTTGTTGTTGGTAGAAATGGTTGGGAGCAAATAGTGGATTATAAACTTAATGATGAAGAGAAGGCACTATTTAGCGCCTCGGCAGATGCTGTGCGTAATATGAACGGCGCTCTCACCGAAATGAAAGTATTGTAACCATTTAATATTTTTTACCCAAAAGCGCTGCCCATGGGTAGCGCTTTTTTTTGTAATGCCATTTCCATTGCATTATCTTAGTGTTTATGATAAAGACGTTCAAAGTAATCTTGATATTGCAGGTATTGGCTATCCAGGCATTTGCTCAAATAGGAGGCGGTCATATGGAAAAAATGAATGCCTTATTAAGACAATATGGTGGCGATAATGCAGTGCCTATAAAGTATGAGCCTCAATTTGGCTTGGTTCACCAAACTATTTTAGGCTATGCTGATCACTATACAATTAGTGATATTAAACAAATTCTGGTGATTAAAGCACCAGCAGGAGCTACCGTGCAGTTTAATTGCGACAGCACTGACCCCTGTATAAATCACATTGGTGCAAACGCAAAAGGGAAATACCTGTCAGGCATTACATACTATTTTTCTAATGAAATAGCAGCGAACACTTTTGCAGCATTGGCGGTTGAGATTATTGAGAAAGACTTTAAAAGAAAGGCCGCCATTGAATATAGTATGAATGAATTCATGCAAAAGGTACCAGTAAAAAAAGTACCCACAAGTGCACCAAAAACAGAACAGCAATCATTTTTAAGTATAGAAAGTGATGAAGAAAGTGCGTTGCCTGTAAAAACTGCCGAAACGACTAAACCAAAAAAGAAAGTCGACCATCTGAGTATGAATACATATACGGATGTTGAGGAAACCGATATACCAGCAACTTTGAATCCATTTGGCAAACAATTAATAAGCATTCTTCAATTAGCACAACGGCACGAACTTGCAAAAATCAGAGGTCAAGAGACTGCCAGCGTATCCCAGGCAAAAATAAAATTGCCAAAAGCAAAGAAAAATTATATCAATACCTATAAAGGTGAGGATTGTTTTATTGCGGAGTTTGGTACTATGCAGTATTACGAAGATTTAGAAGAAAAATATACAGAAATAAAGGATGAGATAGAGGCTGCCTTGCCAGATAGTTATGAACCAAAAGATATGGCAGAATCAGAGGTTTACGAAAAAAGTGATAATGAAGTTTACCATACAGAGTATTATCACACCGAAAACCCAACAATGCCGTCTATTGTCATTCGCATTGCACCGGATGGCAAAGGGCACACGCTTTTTTTACGTATTGGAAAACCTTAATTTGTGACTACACAGCGCGAAACCTTAATCTCATTTCTCAACGCATATAATCAGCGAGACATTGATACTTGTGCCAGTTTTATGGCTGATGATGTCGAATTACGATCGGCTTATTTAATGCACCAGTTTCCGGAATCAGGAGGTGTTGTACGAGGTAAAAAGGAATTGATAGATTATTTAAATTGGCTCTTTCACGAATTTGAAGAAACAGTATCCAGTCATTACGAGTTAGACCAACGGAATGACTACCTCATTGTTCGGGCTATAAGTGATACAGGCGCACTACGCTATTATTTGCATTATTATTTTAATAATGACAACCTCATCTGTTTAATAAAATCAAACTTGACCCGAACGAAAAATTATTAATTTACCTTGATCTTTATACCCTCACTATGACTACTGAATTCGGGAGCATACATACATTGAATCGTGGCGATACCGTTACTGAAATCACCTCGTATCGTACTAAACATACAATACTCAAAAACATAGGTGCCAGGATTTAATTTATCAAAGAAAAACTGTGTAGCGGCATCTTTGGTACTTTCATAATAGCTTAAACCACCCTGATATTTGTAATTGCTCAGCACATTTGTTGGTTCAAAACAGGCTCCTCTCATATCTTTCATATGTACATATTCCATCCTTCGATCTACACGCAGCTCAATACGTACCTTAATTTTATCGCCAATATTTACCTCTTCATCATTTTTTAATAAAACAAGTTCTTCACCACGTTCAGTATTAATGACTTTGTAGAGCTGTTTTGTTAAACTAAGTGGTGTAGACGATTCAGATATACGATCTAATTGTTCAAAATATTGCCAATAAACCGCACCCCAAGTTGTAGCGCCATCTTGATTGCCCGTTACCTGCACACGAATGTTTCCCATGGCTGCTTGAATTTCGTTTTTATCAATATTGATTTTGGTGTATCCGGTACCTGCTTCTTGCGGGAGGTGAGATAAGTCAATGTGCTTACTGCCCAGTTGTATTTTCACTTCTGGCTCTTCGGCAAGCCAATTGGCGCCATTCAATAACAACGCATAGCAAGCATCAGCAGTTGCTTTGGTTGTTTTCCAATGTTGAGTTTGCTTTTGTTTAAGTAACCAAATTTTTAGCTCCTCCACTTCCTTGAGTTGATCAATGGCAGGGGTATTTGGTGGAATCTCAGTAAACGCCTCAATTAACAAGCTATGTGCTTCAATTGGTGCCTCATGCCACCAGTAGGAACCTTGATTAAATTCTTTCCAATACATACCAAGCTCATTACTTTGTATGGCGTTTTGCCTTAAGGCTTCCATTATGCTTTGTGCTGTACTGTTATCATGATAGCGGTGCAGACTAATGGCCAGCATACCTTGCATATATCTATTATAACTAGTCCAGTGTTTTAAGCTTTTCTCTTTGAAATAGTTAAATGCTACTCGCGTCGCGTTATTCATTTCAACTTCTTGAAAAAATGAACGCATATATAAATATTGAATTTGCAAGTAGGATAGATTGTTATTTTTAAGCAGTCCTTGCTTTTGTAAATATTCGTAGTGCGATACCATTCGTTGGTCACAATAGGCTAGGGCCTTGTTAAGCAAGTGAATGATACGGGGGTTATTTTTTGCGTCGGTCACACCAAGTTGCTGAAGTCGGGCGATTCCGGTAACGATATAAAGTGTGATGTATTCATTATCCTTCATTCCGCTAAACCAGGAAAAGCCTCCATTGGGCGTTTGTAATTTTTCTAATGCCGAAACGGTATGCTCTAATGAAGATTGCATACGATTCAAATTAAAAAGATTGACAAGCATCCTTTTTTGCTCACTTTCATTTTTTGCCTCCAAAACCCATGGAGTTTCTTGTAACAATGCTGATTTTAATTCTTGATTTTTTTCAAGTTGCGAAAGCAATGCAGTGCTATCTTTTTCTTGCCATTTCGAAAAAATTTGTTGTATACGAGGATGGCTATTGGCAATATGCGAAGCCAAGGCATTGGCATAATAACGATTAAATGTTTGTTCGCTGCACTCGTATGGGTAATCTGTAAGATAAGGCAAAGCCTGAACGGCATACCATGCCGGGTTGCTAGTATACTCAAGAGTGAGTCTATGGTGTTGCAGTGTTGAAGATGAAGCACTTGTTTTTAATTTTTCAAAACTGAAGTCGCCGGTTGTATTAATGCGAACGGGCAATGGCAAGGTTTTGGTAACCAAAATTGAATTTAGGAGTATTGGGATAGCCTGTTGCTCTCCGTCGGAATAATCATCAGCCTTGGCTACAATACGCACTATTACAGGGTCTGTAAATCTTGCCGGTATATGTAATGGCCATACGACCTCACCATTCTGCTGGGCAGCAAGGTTGAAAGCTAGGGTATTGTCTTTATTTTGAAAAAGGTTATCGATATTTTCATTGGTAATGGCATGAATAATTTGCAGACGAACGTTTCCTTCCAGTTTTTTGTTAGACAAATTAGAAAGTTTAATGCTATACATTATTTGATCCCCTTCGCGCATAAAACGTGGATGATTTGGCGTAATCATTAGTTGTTTTTGTGTCACCAATGTTTTTTCCAACATCGCGGTTTTTAAATCTGTTGTATGTGCCAAGGTTTTTAAATTCCAACGGCTCAGTGCTTCTGGGGCAGTAAAAGAAAAAATTAGGTTGCCGTTTTCATCTGTCTTCAAATCAGGCAGGAAAAATGCTGTCTCGGCTAGGTCCTTCCTTAATGCTACTTGGTCCAAAGTTTCTGCGGTAACTTCATCAATAGCGCCGGTAATTATGCCACCCCTTGACTGCGCTTTTACCGTTGCTAAACCGCTATTTGCATTATCGCTGTTTAGTTTTTCAGAAGACATTTTTTGCATTTCATTCTTAGTTATTGAATAGAATATTCTTTTTAGTCCTTTATTTTTTACTTCAGCGGCCTCTAC
Source organism: uncultured Chitinophagaceae bacterium (assembly GCA_964409905.1). Classification (GTDB taxonomy): domain Bacteria; phylum Bacteroidota; class Bacteroidia; order Chitinophagales; family Chitinophagaceae; genus JAGNRR01. The sequence continues at coordinate 158,613 of CAYPET010000004.1, forward strand.
AACGTATTCATCTTCCAGGTAAGCTTGATTGCTTAGTAAACCGAACATGTTTAATCCGGGGTATGCGCGATATTTTACTTCATAACTTTTTCGAGGCTCATCGTACCAAACATATTGTCTGGCAGTGTTAAAAGCATTTGTACGCCAATTTATTTGGTAGTAATTGTGCTGATAAAGTTTTAGAGGATTCCATTCATTTTTTGCAAAAGCATCCAATGATGCATCATACATGGCTATTAATAATTCGGCACTAACTTTTTCTTTTTTATGACCACTTATTTTTAATCTCCATTCTTGCGGGCTGCCAGGAAGTATTTTGTCTCTAAAGGTTTCGTATGTGATTTCTAAATCTTTATTTGACCAGGGCACTTGAACGGGTACACTTTGCTGATAGATGCGGTTGTTCCAAACGGTAAGGTAATGAAGAATTAAACCTCCTCGGTCTTTATCCGTAATGCGCATAGTTTCTGCTCCCTCATCCCATCGAATTGTTTGCTTATCTTGTCGAATAATTGTTTTTAGAATATTGGCATTGGTAAAGTTTGATGCTACACCTATGGTTATTTCATCACCAACTTCACAGTCTTTTTGCCTTGAGGTTGTTACCAAAGCTTCATTGTTTGTAGCTTCAAGCGAGTTGTCATTTATTAGTCGTATGATTTTTTTCTCTTCTACTAACTGACCGTCTTTATCCTTGCTTGTGGCCTTTATCAAATAATATCCACCTTTCAGTATGTTATTTGGCAGGATGGTTGGCTGCTGATCTTTTGTTTGAATTTGAGTACTCCAAACTTCTTGCTCTTCGTCCCAAAATAGCGGATTATTTTCTTTATCATAAGCATAGTCAGGAAAGTATTCTTTGAACAATATTGGTGATAGTAATTTTTCTTCTGGTGCCGACCAAAATCTTGATTTTAAAAAGCGTTCTGGCTCTTTGAGTTTGATGATGTCCAAATGAACATTTGCCGGTGTAAATACACCTTGCGTATTTGTGGTTCTAATGGCGACTTGACTAAAATCTTTGATGTCTGCTTGCTCAGGAATTTCGAATGATAGTATGAGTGATTGGTTGGCAATTGTATAAGTTGCACTGCTAGAACGAACTTCACCATTAATATCAAGCACGTCCACGTTTACTACAAAATCATAAAATGGATTAGACTTTTTGGATATGGTTGGGTCATCATCTGCAAGAAAATCTATGAAAAATATACCATTTTGATTTGTTATTGTTTCACCACTACTGACAACGATATCTTGATCATTTTGTTGTACACCCCATAAAGAGTAACTCCAATAATATGGCCAACGCACTTTGCGTGTAACGTTATAGGTCACTTTGGCGCTTTGTAGGCCAGCGCCAGAGTATGCTTTTGCTTGTCCGCTGATTTTTACTTCATCGTTCAGTTTTACATTTTCGGATAGTTTATCTAACGATACTTCAAAAGTGGGTCTTTTATATTCTTCTACACGAATTTGTTTAGAGCCATATTCCGTGAGCAGGGTAAATATGCCATTGAGCAAACCTTGTGGCGAAGTGAAAATGCCATTTATCGAACCAAATTCATTGGTAGTAAAACTAGCCTCTTCTACTTGTTGAAAATTGGCATCCATCAACTTTACAGTAATTTCCTTATTTTTTATCACGTCATGCTCACGTCCATCTCCTGCAGATTGTATTAGAATTCCCTTGAAATAAATCGATTGTCCGGGCCGGTAAATGGCGCGGTCGGTAAATAAACTTAAACTCGTGCGATCCTTTTGTATGTTTGGGTGGGCGGCATAAAAAGCATTTTCAACCCAAAGGGTTTCTTCATTATTGGATATTTTCAATTCAAACTGAGAATGATTTGAAAATGGATATGTTATTTGGCCTGATGCGTTTGTTGTGCGCGTGTCCAAAACGGTTTTTATGTTTTGTCTTTTGTCGTAGTCATATTCATTTTTGTATCGAGTTACTGCAGCATTGGCAATAGGTGCGCCAGTATTACGGTCTAAAACGAAGAGTTCATTTTCAAAATTGTTTTGGCTAACAACATAACTTAATTGTGTAGCTTGAAAGAGTGCAAAACAGACGGGCGATTTTTTTTCATTAAAATATTTATCTCCCGAAATCATTATGGCGTAGGTGCCCATGGGTACACTATCAATTTTTATTTCTGTGCGATGTTCTTCAAATCGTTGTGCTCCCTGCCAATTAGTTCGATCAAGCGCTATGCTACCTTGACGAATGGGCTTACCTTTTGGTGCATTTTTATTGGCTTGATGCGCTGTTTTACGAGAAATAAATTCCTCGGGAGTTATTGGTATTACTTTATAATAAATCGTTTCAATATTCTTGAAAGTGATTAGCGCTAAAATGTTTTTGTTGGGGATGTCCGCTTCCTCAGTAGTCAATAGCAAACTTTTTTCTAATATCCTGGATATAAGTTTTTCTGCTTCAGCATATTCAATTGATGATGGATAGTGTTCTTGAATCTCTTTTGCCAATCGCAATGCGATTGTTTTTTCATTTATCATGTATTGCTCCGCTAATTGCAACATAAGTTTTGCTTTCATGATATTATTCGGATAGTCGGCTATGATTTTTTCAAGGGAGGCCTTATAATAACTTGATGCATTTGTTCCATCAAACTGTTCAAAGACAAACTCCAACCGTTTTGACTCCAAGTCGATTAGCGCGGTAGGATCTTCATCTTTGGCATGAAAACGGGTAGCAAGTTGTAAGTAGCGTAATACTAAGTGTTTTGATGAATTGGTATCCTTTGTATCAAAAATTATTTTTTCAAAAGTTGTTGCATCGGCAAATGCCAAAGTATCAGTCAACTTAAAATAATAGGCGGCTTTTGTAATGTCTATTTCCTCACGTGAAAAATAGTCAATAGCTCTATGCACTAGGATGTCGAATAGCGTTGGTCTTAATGTTGTTGCGTTGTTTCCGGGAGTAATTAATTCTGGATAATTGGTTATTGGATAGGCTAACAGCTTTTCTGCATTCCCTAGGGAAGCCTCAAAATGTTCATGAATTTTATTAAAAAAAAGTTGCGGTGTCCAGGTGTTAATATCGTCAGGGTGTTTTAAGTCAGAGATGGTTGCTACTTCTGTGCGTTGAAAAATTAACCAACGATTGCGTTGGTAATAATTATCATAAAGGCTGGCAATCATACTATGCAATATATTTTTCTCTGGAAAGCCGAGGCCTGAAATTTCATTTTCAAAAGCAATAATCGTATTGCGGACATCTTGCTCGTCACGCTCTGCCAGACTTTGGCGCAGTATGATTAATGATTTGATGATTTGCTCCTTGTTTTGCTCTTTTTTAGCAGTGCTCAAAATCGTTCTCACCAATTTTTCAGCATCCTGTGATTGTTGTTTTTTTAATAATGCTTTTACTTCTTGCCATTGGGCGTCATAAAAATTGCTTTGTGCCATACTCATAATTGGTAACAGGGTGAAAGAAAGGATTATAAGATACTTTTTCATATTAGAAAGATGATCGTGATATCGTATTTCCATAAAAGTACACAGTTTATTGTTCTGTAAATGATAGCACTTACATTTGACATACTTTTGAAACCCTTTAATGGTTGCTTTCCAAGAGAATATATCCCTAAAGGCCTTTAATACCTTTGGTATTGATGAGCAGGCGCGTTATTTTTTCGCTTTCCAGAATACGGATCAACTCTTTGAACTTTTAGCGACTGATCTTTTTCAGCAATATCCTCATATAATACTAGGTGGAGGTAGTAATGTGCTGTTCACAAAACAATTTGAAGGTATTGTGCTGAAAAATGAGCTGAGTGGTATTGAGATAATTGAAGAAAATGAAGCACAAGCTTTAGTGAAATTTGGTGCGGGAGAAGTTTGGCACGAATGTGTGCTTTGGGCAATACAAAATGGACTTGGTGGCATTGAAAATTTATCGTTGATACCGGGCACAATGGGTGCAGCGCCAATGCAAAATATTGGAGCTTATGGTGTAGAGATTAAGTCGGTTGTTGATCATGTTATTGCGGTAGAAAAATCTAGTGGCAAGTGGCGTGTTTTCGATAATTGTGAATGCAATTTTGGTTATCGGGAAAGTGTATTTAAGCATGAATTGAAAAATCAATACATCATTACGGCAGTAGTGCTAAAATTGCAGAAGCAACACAAGTTACAGCTGGGATATGGTGCAATACAAGAGGAATTAACTAAACGAGCTATATATCAACCCAGTATAAAAGATGTATCAGATGTTGTTATCGCTATTCGTCAGAGTAAATTGCCTGACCCCAAATACATCGGAAATGCAGGTAGTTTTTTTAAAAATCCGGTAATATCAGCCTCCAAGTATGATGAAATAATAATGGACCATCCTGAAATTCCGTATTATGAGCAAGCTGAAGGTATTAAAATACCTGCTGCATGGCTAATAGAACAAGCCGGTTGGAAAGGGTATCGAGACGGAGATGTTGGAGTACACAAAAAGCAGGCTTTAGTATTGGCAAACTATGGAAATGCCAAAGGTTTAGATATTTATAACTTAAGTGAACAGATTATTAATGACGTGCAATTCCGCTATGGCATTGTATTGCAACGGGAGGTTAACATAATTTAAGCCCATTTTTATAAACATTTTATTAGCAGAATGATGATGATGCGCACAGATAGGCTTTTACCTTTGCAGCATGAACATCAAAATATTTCTATTAACCTTCATTTTCTGCATGCCTTTGTTTTTGAAGGCAGGCAATGAGAAAGTTGATAAAAATACTTGGACTGGAACTGCAAGTTACTATCACAATAAGTTTGAGGGAGGAAGAACTGCTAGTGGCGAAATCTTTAAACAAAAATTGTTTACAGCCGCTAATAATTTTTTGCCTTTGGGTACCTGGGTGCGTGTGACCAATTTATTTAATGGTAAATCCATAGAAGTAAAAATTAATGACCGCATGAACCCACGAATGACACGGCTGATTGATTTGTCAAGAGGTGCAGCGAATGAATTGGGTTTCATTAATGCTGGTTTGGCCCAGGTCAAAATGGAAATTATTCCTCAACCAACAATTTAAACTTATAGCAAACTTTCACCGTTTAGATCGGTGGTAAGATATTCTGTAAGAACGTTAAATAATGGCAGCATGTTTTTGAAACCTGTTGCCATTTTTTTATGAAAATCTTTCTCCATGGTTTCGCCGTGTGAAAATTTATGCGAGATAATAAATTCTTTGTGGTTTATTAAATCAATATTTTCATTCTCCTTATCAAAACCTTTCGGTGCGGATTTTAGTGTTTCGCCTTGCAGCTGTCCAAAATATGATTTGAATTTTTTATCATTCAATACGTCGCGCAATGGTTTTGCATGGTAATTTATTTGTTGACGAATATGTAATAGGTCTTTCGTATTTGGAGCCCAAAAACCGCCACCAATGAAAGAGTTATTTTTTTCAATGTGATAATAATAGCCACCGCGTCTTTCCGCACCGGCACGGTGGAAACCACCACCCCAATGAGTTTTATAGGGCGTTTTGTCTTTGGAGAAACGTACATCGCGATAAATCCGCATAAGTGATTTCTTGCCGCTTGGAGTATCAATTTCATCAAATTTTTTCACCTCGAACAGCAGTGCATCGGCAAAGGCAATCATTTCTTCGTGATACTGCAGGTAGCGATCTTTGTGTTTATCAAAAAAGCTTTTGTTGTTATTCTTTTTAAGACTTTCAAGATATTCGTAATTGCCTAATGAGATGTGTGCCATGATATTCTAAATTAAATTATTGATGTCATTTGAAGTATATTCTTAGTGATAGTTTATTTAATCAATCTTTCCTTTTTCGGATAATATTATTGCAATATTTCTGGTAGCCGGAAATTCTGAAAAGAAGATGAGCATAATCACAGTGATAGGAACGCTGATAATCATTCCAACAATACCCCAAAGTGCACCCCAAAGTGACAATGTCAAGATGACGACTAAAGAACTTAAGTTTAATGAATTACCCATAATTTTTGGCTCTATAAAATTGCCAATTACTAACTGGATAGCGCCCAACGAGAAGAGTACCCAAAGGGCAGGGGCCAAGGTGCCATATTGTAATAAGGCAAATGAGGTTGGCAAAATAGCTGCAAATAAGGCGCCAATGTTGGGTATATAGTCAAGCGAAAAAATAATGAATGCCCAAAATAAAGGCGCATCAACGCCAATAATTTTTAGCGCAACGAAACTGCACAGACCTGTCATAGAGCTGATTAAGGTTTTCATACTAATATAACGGCCTATGGAGTGATCAATTTTATGTAGTATTTTGCTGGCCTGGCTTGCCTTAGCTGGGGTAGAAAAAAGCAAATCCAGTTTTTTGTCAAAGCCTGCTTCTTCCATGAGCAGAAATATTAAGTATATCAATACAATAAACGTATTACCCAATATAGAGCTAACGGCATTGATAATTTGGCCGATAATATCAGATATTAAGAGGCCTCCCGTAAAGTCTTTGGCTTGAGCGATTAAGTCGAGCTTAAATGTTTTTTCTAAAAGTTCAGAAACATGTTTAATGTTCTTTTCATAGGCTGGGAGGTTTTGACTTAGATAATTTATGTTATCCAATAGCAGATTTACCACAAAGCCTAATATGCCAAAGAGTATCAGGGAGGATAATATGTTTTCGAGCCAGGTTGGTACTTTCTCACGAATAAATTTATTTCTACGAATAAAAATTCTAATCTCCCGGATGATAAACCAAATGAACACCGCCAATACAAATGGTATCAATAAATCTTTGGCATAGACTAAAAATAAAACCAAGATGGCCGTTATCGCAAAGGCATTGGTAATTCGGTTTAGTTGCATAATATGCTAAGTTACTCTATTATGCTATTTGCTGAAGCGGCTTAGAAGTAGCCATTTAGGGATTATCATAAAATCGAAACGTAATTGCCAAAAGTATAAATTGGATATTCTGCGTATTGATAATGGGACTGTGGAGATTGAAAAAAGGGCTTCAAACAAATCAGCCTGAAACCCTTTGTACCCGAGGCCGGGGTCGAACCGGCACGTTATTGCTAACACTGGATTTTGAATGGCAAAATGATTGGTATTACTATCTTTCTTTTGTTTGTCGTTTCTTTCCGGGGCCTTATTATCATTGGATTGTAGCGATTTTGATTGTTGTTTTGATTTCAAGGAGTAACATTTTTTAACCATTAAAGTATGCAAATTGTATGCAAATCAAAGAGACAACAGTCCACTTTATCCTGGATAAACGAAGACTTAAAACCGACAAAACGTATCCGCTAAAAATGCGCGTTACGTACAGAAGAAAATCCAAATGGACATCATTAAATGCCTCAATGACTGAGGAGGAATATGATTACATATTTCAAGTAAAGCCACCTGATGTGGAATTTAAAAAAGGTCTTTCTAGCACTAGAAAAAGGGAGCTGGAAGATATAAAACTGAAGGTGGATAGATTAAGACTAAAGGTCTATGATATCATTCAAGAGATGCCATTTTTTAGTTTTGAGGAATTTACCCTCAAAATTAGAAAGTCAAAAAATCATAAGAAGTCAGTGTATGATGTATTTCAGGAAGAGCTTGATAGGTTGAATAAAGAGGGAAGGATAGCAACAGCTCAAAGCTATACGGCTGGCTTACGAAGTTTACAATCTTTACAAAGTGATCTGCAATTCCACGAGGTTACCCCAAGATTTTTAAAAACGTTTGAGCACATGCGCTTACAACAAGGCAAGTCGCTAACTACGGTAGGTACTAACATGAGAGCACTACGAGTGATATTAAATATTGCTATAGACGAAGGG
>CAYPET010000005.1:0-162681 GCA_964409905.1 uncultured Chitinophagaceae bacterium
CGTTCGCAAGCAACTCGTGCCATTTTTGCCAAATCACAGCATGGTACAAGTTGGGGGTGAGGTTGCCTTTGGTGCAGTAAGTGCTGCTTCATATGGTAGTGCCAGCATACTATTAATATCTTACGCGTATATCAAAATGCTTGGAGCCAAGGGCTTGCGCTTGTCGACGGAATATGCCATTTTAAATGCGAACTACATGAAAAAGAGATTGTCGGGTTCTTATGATATTCTTTATACTGGTGAAAATGGTATGTGCGCGCACGAATTTATCATTGACCTACGCCCATTTAAAACCGCAGGTGTTGAAGCTGCGGACGTGGCAAAGCGATTAATGGATTATGGATTTCATGCTCCTACTTTGGCATTTCCTGTGGCGGGAACTTTAATGGTAGAGCCTACTGAAAGTGAAGACAAAGCAGAGTTGGATCGTTTTTGTGATGCCATGCTTAGTATTCGAGCAGAAATACAAGAAATTGTAGATGGCAAAATTGAAGCAGTGGATAGTGTGTTAAAAAATGCGCCGCATACTCAGGCTGTTATTACGGCCGATAAGTGGGACAGAAAGTATACTCGTCAACAAGCAGCTTTTCCATTGGATTTTGTAAAAGCCTCTAAATTTTGGCCAAGTGTTTCGCGTGTTAATGATACCTATGGCGATCGGAATTTGATTTGCACCTGCGAACCTATCGAAAGTTATATGGAGGAAGCGGCTTTGAACTAGTTTTATCATTTGAAAATATGTTACAATCCCGTTGTTATAAACCGACGGGATTTTTTCATACTTGCCAGATAAGCATGCGGGACTTTTTTCGCCCAGTGCTAAATTCAATAATTTCTATATGTCGGATATTCAAATTTATACATTGTTTTTTGATAAATGCCAAGGATGTTTGCTTTGATACAAGGCTGGTGAAATATTTTATTTGGCCACTATATTGCACACTTTCTGCTAGCATTAAGGTGATAAAAGCAACCTCGCCTCCCGGAAAAATTAATTCATCATTCACGCCTATCAATATTGGCTTTTGTTTCCATTTCTTTTCATTCCATCTTGCGGCTTGTTTGGTGGAATGATAAAAAGGAGGATTACAAATACTAGCATCGAAATAGTCATCCGCCTTTATAACCCCTTTGAAAATATGGTTTTTTAAAGGTTGTGTTCGAAGCTCGATTTCTGTTGATGAAAAATTGTTCTGATTCAGGATATTGTCAGCATGCCGTAAAGATTGTTGGTTAATATCAGTACCAACGAATTTCCAGCCAAATAAGGCATGACCTAATAATGGGTAAATTACACCGGCGCCGGTACCAATGTCCAATATTTTTTTGCTGCCATTACCAAGTTTATCCCGCAGATAATACAAGTAATCTGCTCGGCCAGGTATGGTCGGAAAAAGGTTTTCTGAGGGAATATTCCAATGAGCAATGTCAAAATACTTGTGCAGTAAAACTGTATTGAATAACCGGACGCATGTTGCGTCACCAAAATTCAAGCTTAGCTCGCCATATTCATTAGTAAATTGGTATGGGCGAAGTTGAGGGTATTCTTGCATCAACAAATTAAAGTCATAGCCCTGTGCTAAACGATGTTGCGGATGCATGAATCTTATTCTATAATCAGTAATTTTTTTGTGATGGCTTCACCCTCGACACTAATTTGCAAAAAGTACTGACCGCTGCTAAGCGCATTTCTATTAAAGCTCAACTGACTTTTGCTAAGAGGCATATCACCGTCAAATAGTGTTTTTATTTTTCGACCATTGACATCATAAATTACAATATTGACCTTGCTTTGTTTCTCAATTTCAAAGGTCAAACTGTATATATCTTTAGTAGGATTTGGATAAAGTGTTACATTTTTCCGACTTGTTAAGTCTTCGGTGCGCACCGCTCCGTTATTGGTTTTTAATTGAGCAATCCAGCTCCCCCAGCTGTTTAAGCGGGGAGGGGTATTGGCTGAATAGCATCCAAAAAGCCATGCTTCGGGGCGTGTTGCATTATATTTTCTGGCTATACCCGTATAATCACCCCAGCGTTCGTGGTATGGCAAGGGTAAAATATTGACAATCGTGTCACCTGTTTTGATTGTTTGCGGGCTTGACCAAATCATATTTTCATCAATAGCTATCACACAAACCTCGGGTAGTATAGAGTCACTGGCACGAAGGTATGCCATGACAACATTATGATCTTGATTGTGATAACCGAAAGGGGCAATTGCAGGGTATGCCAGCATATTACCAGGTTCGGAATAAGTGGTATAGGTGGCAGTTTGAGTTGCTAAATCTATTTGGCCCAAATTGATTCCACAATCACCATTGACATTAGCTGAAAAGGTGAAATGAATAGTGCTATCTAAAATAAATGCGTTATGAATCCAAGATGAACCAGTACTGATGGTATCCGCAATAGGATTATTCGGGTCTTTGATAGTGCCGTCGCTACAAACGCTGTAATAAGGTATCTTATATTGCTGGTGTGTTATGGCAACGTTAGGGGCATTCATCGTATCGGTAATGGTGAATAAATGAACTAAGGTGTCTTCATTCGGGTTCATCGTAACCAAATGCATTGCGCTTTCATAATCATTAGCCATTAAACCAGAGGGTGCAGGTTTAATGGTAATGTATTTAGTGATATCAAAATTACTCCAAGTACGATATTGCAGCGTGCCGCCGGCATAGGCACTGTCTAAATCTATTTGATGGATATAGGTGCCTTTGTAGGCATAGTTATCGGCAGCCGTTCCAAATAAATTTGCATTGAAGAATAGTTCATACGCATTAATACCCATTGATGGATAATCTGTCCATGCTCTGTTCAGTAAGGGGTTACCTGAAATAGCATAACAGTACCAATTGCCGAGTGGATCATTGGTTTCAGAGAAGGATAATAGCACCGTTGATTGTGCCGTATCATAATATTCATGCAGTATACAAAGAATATAGCGGTCGTGATATGGGTCAAATAACACCCTTGGGTCAAACTTGCCTCGTACAAGATAAGTAGAATCAGGCCAACCGGCATCAAGAAAAATATTCCAATCAGCCTGAGTAAGGAGTTGATTTCCATTTGTATCGTACACCTCAAAGTTTTGATTGGTCACACAAACAATTTTACCATCATTCCCGATTGCCACCGAATTGTCCGGAGGTGTAAAACCTTTTACTTCTGTGCCCTTGAAACTATTTCCCACCGCAGGGGCATTGCCCAACGTTTTTTGTTGTGCAGTGTATTGACTATGATTACGCTCTGAGTGGCGGGCATAATTTCGCTGCTTTATTGCCGTTTGGTTGCCAAAGACTTTTGGACGTGGTACAATGGTTTGAAGGTTGATACTCCAAACAACTTTTTTATTAGCATCAGCCACATTCACAACCGCCTTCATAGGTTGTTGATGCAAAGAACTTTTTATATGCTGAGCGCCAAGTTGTATTGAACAGAATAGGAAGGCGAAAAGAAAAAAAAATGTACGTGTCATGCCAGTAAAATGTTTAGGTGAAGTTAAGCATAATCAAGCATATCGGGCTGTCATAAGTTTGCCATTTGTAAATGGACATTTCAATATTGGACACTTTATCTTTGCACGATTATGCATTTATCAGAGCAGGAAATTATTCGGAGAGATAAATTAAACGAATTGCGCACATTGGGTATCGATCCCTATCCGGCCGCATTGTATCCCGTAAATACTAACTCAGCTGCTGTTTTGAAGGATTACAAAGGAGATGAAAATGCAGATGAATTCAAATCGGTATGCCTTGCTGGCAGAATTATGAGCGTTCGGGATATGGGTAAAGCAAATTTTGCTGTGTTGCAAGACGGTGCAGGTAAAATTCAACTGTATATCAGGCGTGATGATATTTGCCCTGGCGAGGATAAAACCTTATTCAACAAAGTATGGAAAAAATTGCTTGATATTGGTGATTTTATAGGTGTGAAAGGCTATGTTTTCACTACCCAAATGGGTGAAACCACAGTGCATGTCGAAGAGTTTACCCTGCTGAGTAAAAGCTTAAAACCCTTACCCATTGTCAAGGAGAAAGATGGTGAAGTGTATGACGAAGTCACCGATCCGGAATTTCGATATCGTCAGCGCTATGCCGATTTGGTTGTAAATCCTGGCGTAAAGGAAACTTTTATTAAACGAACAAAAGTCATAAATAGTATTCGAGAATACTTGAATGGGCATGGAGCGTTAGAAGTGGATACGCCGGTGTTGCAAAGTATACCGGGTGGAGCAGCGGCCAGGCCATTTATTACTCACCACAATGCTTTAGATATGCCGTTGTATTTGCGCATAGCAAACGAATTGTATCTGAAGCGGCTGATAGTGGGAGGTTTTGAATGGGTGTACGAGTTCAGTAGAAATTTTCGAAATGAAGGAATGGACCGTACACATAATCCCGAGTTTACTGTGCTAGAGTTTTATACAGCATATAAGGATTACTATTGGATGATGGAGCAAACAGAAATGTTGCTTGAAAAAGTAGCGATGGATAGTAATGGAAAAACGTTATTACCTATAGGACAACAAATGGTTGAATTTAAGGCACCATATAAACGTATAAGTATCTATGATGCCATTTTGGAACATACCGGTGTTGATATATCGGAAATGAATGAAGGTGAGATAAGGGAAGTATGTCAAAATTTGAATATTCAGGTTGATGATACCATGGGCCGGGGTAAGCTTATAGACGAATTATTTGGCGAAACCTGCGAGGCGAAATATGTACAGCCTACATTCATCATTGATTATCCAATAGATATGAGTCCGCTCACTAAGAAACATCGATCTAAACCGGGCTTGGTAGAGCGTTTTGAACTTATCGTCAATGGTAAAGAATTGGCCAATGCTTATTCAGAGTTGAATGACCCTATCGATCAAAGAGAGCGTTTTGAAGAACAAGCCAAACTTATGGAGCGTGGCGATGACGAGGCTATGTTCATTGACCAGGACTTTCTGCGCGCATTAGAGTATGGCATGCCGCCGACATCAGGTATAGGTTTTGGTATTGACCGACTTTGCATGTTCATGACCAATAATGCTTCTATACAAGATGTGCTGTTTTTCCCTCAAATGCGACCAGAGCAGGGGAGGGCAAAAAAGGATGAGCAGCCAGCAAGTGTAGGTGAGATGCCAACCATGCCTGAACAACTAAATGAAAACGAAAAAATTGTCTTTCAACTGCTCACAACCGACTCAGTAGATTTGTTGGAAATTAAGGAAAAAGCCGGACTCAGTAATTCAAAATGGGACAAAGCAATTAAAGGATTGAAAGCACAAGACCTCATTGATGTGCAAAAGGTGGAGGAGAGGTTGTTTATACGACTTTTGTAATTTGAGCAACAAAACTCAGCGAATATGACAATTCTAGATATGCCATATGGCAGTCAATATGCTGAGCTTGAAAAAAGTGGACGTGATACAAGCAAAGGTAGAATGAATGGTAACCTATTGCTATCAGCAGTTATTATTGTGTATTTGTTTCTTTTTATAGTGGTAATGAATATCATTTCTGAAGACTTTACGCATGACGCCACAAGATTTTTGCGGAAAACTTTCGGTCGTACATCCAGTCGTACAATTGGTAAAATAATTGCCATACCATTGCTTGCGGGTATTTATTTCATTATATCGCTTTTAGTTGGTAGTCAATCAAAATATGAACAATACTATCAAAACTATGTCAATGCAACTAAGGAAGAGCTTGATAAAGCGTTGGCCAAAATGCTGATGATTTTTTTTATTGGATTGGGTTTGTTGACTATTTTGTCCATAGCAAGTTTATTTCTATAATTGGAATACCTGTTCTCGCACGCTTTACTAAAAGGAATCTGACAATAAACTGGAATAACTTTAGTTTATTACACTCTTTCAGATTAGGAAATTGATATTGATCAAAGCAGCTGCACCCACATACATTAGGTTTTTTGAGAAAGCACAGAGGCACCTACACTACAAAAGCCCATTATTATCATTCAAACGCAGTTGCATAACCATGGCTATTGAACTCGCTCGTTCTTTGACCAAATTTGCATGTTGCCCCTGAAAAAGAGCATCAACTGTTTCAATAAACAAACTGAGCCAAACATCAAAATGCTCTTTGCGTAATGGAGATTTGGCATCTAACTCTTTGTGCACGCGCAATATATTTCCGGCGTATGTGCCTGAATGTAATAATGTAGATTCCCAAAAATCATACATTTTGGGCATGTGTTTTTCAAAGTCCAGCTTGGCAACAGTTGTGAAAAAATAATTCAATCTATTATCAGCCAATACTTGCTGGTAAAACGTCTCTACTAACAAGATGATATCTTCTCGATTATTTATGTCCACCACTTAGCAAAGTTAAACATTATCATTTTCCAGTTTTGGGATGCATTGGAAAGATAATAATGAATTGAGGTGCTTTTCAATAAAATATATCAGTTCACTAATTATCGAAACTGTTCAATGAAACTTTTTATTTCTTCGTGTGTTTCTTCAGGCTCAGAAAGTTGTGGGTTATGATTACTATTTTCCATGACAACCAGTTTTTTCCAAACTGAACCTACGCGTTGCATCACATCTTCGCCTACACCAACGGGTACAATGAAATCGTATTTGCCATAGATATTCAATACAGGTATAGTGATGCTGTGCAGTGAAGAGCTCATTTCATTGTCTAGAGCGAGCTGATTAAGTTGGAACACGTTTGAGCCTATAAAATTGGTTAGCCAGGCCGTTAAGGCCCAGGGCTGGTATTGGCCAAGTACGATTTTACCTGTGTTTATATTAAAACCATCATTGGTTGAATCTTTCATTAGCGACATGGCATCAAAACCACAAGAGTTAATGTCATTGGAACGTTTTGCGGTACCGTTTGGAGGATTGTTTTCAATCCATTCAATCATTGGTTGCCACTTTTCTTCGTTTCTTTTCCGTATAATTTGTCTTTCCCCAACTGTTTTAATCATTTCTCCTACCAGTGTGTCGGTTAGTTGATAGTTATGCGCACCATCAATATTGATCCAGCCTTTAAACTGATGTTGAAAGCTATCTGTGGACAGATAAGCAGCGCTTACAAAACCACCCCAGGAATGACCCAATATAAAAAAACTAAGGTCTTTGCCAAAGCGATGCTGAATGGTTAGAACAATATCTTGCAATGCTGTGGTGAATGTTTTAAGGTTAACTGCACGAACGTCATTCCCTTGAGAAAAACCGGCAAAGGGTTGGTCAAAAAATACAGCAGCATAGGAGGGTTGAAGAAATTGGATGCTTTGCTCTGTATTATGCTCCCAAATGCCAGGGTCGCCTGGTCCACCATGCACATATAACACAAAAACTTTAGAAGCAGTATTGCCTTTTACGCGAACTGGTAAGGTCTGGCCTACAGTTTTAACATAAAAGATCTCATCGGTATTGCCAGATAAACTGAGCTTATCATGTTGACAAGAAAAAATAAGCATGAGATAAAATAGAATGGCTAGCTTTTTCATTTTTCTTTTTTCATGAATTTATTTACACTAACACCTAGCACTGGTCGGGTGTACAACAAGTTATTGTAAGGCACGAAATTCATTGCACCAATGTAGGCATACCACCGGTATACATCATTCTTCTTGTGGATATGCTTGCCCAATCCAATACGATAATTTATGCTGGCATAAAAATCGCCACCAAATTTTACTCTTTCCACCACGCCGTTTCTTACTTGAAATGTTGGGTTTGTGTAGAATGTTCGAGCAACTCCGGCATCTAACTGCGAAATGAAAAAGTTGTTCTTCTTTAAGCTTCGCTGCCAACTTCGTCCGATTGAAACCATGATGTTATGATGAAAATTGCGGTGATAATAGTAGCGTGCGAAAATATCCCATCGACGCGCTTTATTTATCCTTAACTGCCCACCTCTTTTATTTTTTTCTCGAATAATAAATTGGTGCGGAAAAGAAAAGTTGAATTCTGCACCTGGGTGTTTAATGCTGCCCATTAATCCAAGACCGACATATTCTCCTTTGCTATATACTTCATCCCAATCTGTAATAGGTTGAATGTCATCAGATGCCGCTGCACTTTGTGCATTGCAATGTAAAAAGCTTAATTGAAAAATCAGTAGAATTAACAGCGTTACGAATCTTTGTTTCAAATCTTAACGAAGTTTAGATATTTTTTTTGCTAAGTCAAAATCTTTGTCGGTAATACCGTCAACATCATGAGTGCGTAATCGAATGACTAATTTATTGTAAACATTATAAAGCTCAGGGTGGTGGTTGGCAGCCTCTGCAATCTGGCCAATATTGTTGATAAACTGTAAGGCTTCTTTAAAGTCAGCAAGGTTGTAACTTCTTTCTAGTGCACCATCTACAATCTTCCAATTTTCAATGGTGCTTAGCTTTTGGTTTATTTCATCCTTACTGAAGATTTGCATTAGACGGAGCGGTTAGTGTCAAAGTTTTCTAACTCTTTGGCAACCTCTGTCAAAAATCCGGCACCCAAAGAGCCATCAACTATGCGGTGGTCATAACTCATAGACAAATACATCATGTGCCGTATGGCTATCACATCGCCTTGTTCGGTTTCTATCACTACTGGTCGTTTTTTTATGGCACCAACTGCTAAGATGGCTACTTGTGGCTGATTGATAATGGGTGTCCCCATCAAACTGCCAAAGGTCCCCACATTGGTTAAGGTAAAAGTGCCATCTTGGGTGTCTTCTGGCTTTAATTTATTGGTTCGGGCCGCGTTCGCAAGGCTGTTTACTTCCTTGGAAATGCCGTAAAGGTTTTTTGTATCAGCGTTTTTGATGACTGGTACAATGAGATTTCCACTAGGCAGTGCCGTAGCCATCCCGATATTAATATCTTTTTTAATTACGATATTATCTCCTACAATGCTGGCATTTATTGTAGGGTTTCGTTTGATACAAGTTACAATAGCCTCAATGAATAAGGGTGTGAAGGTTAATTTCTCACCATTCTTTTCTTCGAAAGCTTTCTTTACTTTATTGCGCCAATTGACCAAATTAGTCACGTCAGCTTCTGTCATAGAAGTGACGTGTGGTGAAGTTTGTACGCTATCGACCATATGCTTGGCTATTAACTTGCGCATGCGGTCCATTTCAATAATCTCTACATTTCCACCAGGCATCGCGGGTTTGCCTTCAGTGGTTGATGGGGTGGCTGCGGGTGCCGGGCTTGCAACTTTTTCGGTAGTTGGAGTAGCTCTCGAGCTAGGCTGTACGACGGCAGCTTTGTTAGCTACGTATGCCAGAATATCTTTTTTGGTTACTCTGCCTTCCTTACCACTACCCGGAATACTTTCCAATTCCTGCATAGAAATACCTTCTTTGGCGGCTATATTCATCACTAGTGGTGAATAAAATCTATTTGGCTCTGCATTTGTGTTTTCGCTAGCCATAAGGGGTTGAGCTGAAATTGTGGGGCTGGCTGCAGTAGGCGCTGGGTTGCTCACAGGGCTTGGGCTTTTGGCTTCAGCTGCTGGGGCTGAAGCAACAGCCTCCCCATTTGTGGATATTTTTGCTATGACGGTTCCCACAGGCACTACATCATCTACATTAAATAAGATTTCGGTAACTACGCCGGAAACCGTGCTTGGTACCTCACTATCTACCTTGTCAGTGGCAATTTCTAACAGAGTTTCATCTTGTTCAATTTTGTCACCAACGTTCTTGTGCCATTTCAATACCGTCGCTTCCATGATACTCTCGCCCATCTTTGGCATTACCAATTCTTCTACAGCCATAAATTCAATGTTTTAGGAGTTGGCAAAGTTATAAAAATCTGTTATCATTTTGCCTTTGAATTCGTGTAAGGTTTGAGATTGTTCTAATTTCGGTAAAAATATTCTGCCATGGCAAAAAAGATAGGAATCACGAAGCTAGTAGGTTGGTTGCTACTCCTGGCAGTATTGGGTTTCTGCACGGTTGTGTATCAAAAACTTTTTAAAGCCAATACAGGTAAGTTTTCTGAAGAGGCCTTCGTTTATCTGAAGAACGATGCAACCTATGATGATTTGATGAAGCAATTAAAGCGCGAAAAAATAGTAGAGGATATTAAATCATTTGAAAGTATGGCTCATGAAATGAACCTGGAAGGTAATATTCATCCGGGGAAATACAGATTTATACCTGGCATGAGCAATTATCGGATGATACGAAAGTTGCGTTCGGGTGACCAGGAGGTTATTAAAATTGTGGTAAATAATTTGCGCACGAATAAACAGATTGCCGAACACCTGGCCGAAAAAATTGACGCAACGCCACAACAGTTTACCGCATTGTTTAATGATAATGAGTATCTTGAAAAGTTTGGTGTAGATAGTAATAATATTCAATGCATTACTATGCCTTATACCTACGAAGTTTATTGGAATACGAGTGCTGATGAAGTAATAAAAAAAATGGTTAAGGCTTATAGAAGATTTTGGACGAACGAACGGAAACAAAAAACAGCAGGCTTGGGACTCAGTCAAACAGAGGTTATTACAGTAGCTTCTATTGTAGAGGAGGAAACGAATCAAAATGATGAAAAAGGTAATATTGCTAGTGTGTATTTAAACCGTATAAAAAAAGGTATGAAGCTGCAGGCTGACCCAACAGCCCGTTTCGGGTATGGTGATTTTAGCATACATCGGGTATTGAATAAGCATATTAGGCATAATTCGCCTTGGAATACTTACAGGGTGGAAGGCTTGCCACCAGGCCCGATTTGCACACCTCAGCCCAATACAATTGATGCTGTTTTGAATGCACCGGAAACGGATTATATTTTCTTTTGTGCCAAAGAAGATTTTAGTGGGTATCATAATTTTGCGGCAACTGGCGAAGAGCATGAGCAAAATGCTCGCAAATTTCGGCAGGCTATGAATCAGCGTGGAATCAGGCGCTAGTGTCAGCTGACAGATTATATTTCCATACATTTGTATCATGCCCAATTGGGAAGAGCTCATAAAGAATTGGCGGCCTATAAGGCTTATTAGACTTTGGCTAAAGCGTGTTATTTTGCCGGGATTCCATGGGGTATCGCTCTATGATTCGCTGCGGTTTTTTATTAAAGAAATTTTATCCGACCGCTTTATTGTTTTGGCGCAATCTGTTAGCTTTTCTTTTCTGATGGCATTGCCACCTTTTCTTTTATTTGTATTTACATTAATTCCTTACTTGCCCATTTCGGATGCATCTTTAATTGCCTCGATAGAAGAAACAATAGGATTGGTAACACGGAATCAGCGCTTTCAACTTGCGGCATCTCAATTGCTGCGTGATTTTTTCCTGCATAAAAAAGAAGTGCTGTTATCCTTCTCGGTATTCATGACATTGTTTTTTTCAAGTAATGGGATGTTGGGTCTAATGCAGAGTTTTGATAGAAGCTATGTAGGATTTAAAAAACAGCGTTGGTATCAGCAGCGCTTTTGGGCACTTATTTTAACTATTGTATTTATCATCGTTTTAATCTTTTCTTTTTCGCTGTTAATTTTTCAAGCTTGGCTTTTTGAGCACTTAGGTTTGACAGACTGGGTAATTATTGGTAAGATATTGCAATACCTTACAATTGGCTCAATGGTTATGTTTTCTATCTCTATTATATACCGATATGGCCCAGCTACGCATACGCGTTGGCCATTGTTAACCCCAGGTAGTATTGTGGCCACAACCCTTATTATTGTAATAACAGTGGTGTTCTTTTATGCAGTTAATAATATCGTTAACTACAATCAGATTTATGGTTCAGTTGGTACGCTCATCATATTTTTAGTTTGGCTTTTCGCCATTTCTCAGATTTTACTAATTGGCTTCGAGTTAAACGTTAGCATTTTTGTAAATAAAGTGCTCAGAAGTGTTCCAACAGGCTAGGAACTCAGACCCTCCTAGTCATTATTTGTCATTATTGCTCATTATTTATAATATGATGTTACAAGGATATTGCACCTCGATTAGGGCCCATGTTGCCCTACAAGAATAGATTTTATATCTTGTATAGTAAAAACTGCCCAAATAGGTGGCTACCTTTGAAGAAATGCAAGTAAATGAAAGCAGCCTTAAAAACAATTTATAATTCAATCGAAGATCGTTGGTATGAATTTTTGGAAAAAGTACCGGGCATTCTTTTGGCTATTTTGATTATCGCCTTGGGAGCACTTTTGACACGTTATATTGGCGCACTTACTAGAAAAACGTTGGATCGTAAAGTGTCTGATCCATTAATGACCAATTTTATCGTAAAAACAGTAAAGGTCATAAGTCTTACATTGATATTGATCTTCAGCATGCGCATTGCTGGTTTAGAAACCCTAGTCACCGGCATGCTGACTGCTGCTGGCGCATCGGCTATCGTAATTGGTTTTGCATTTAAGGATATTGGTGAGAATTTTATTTCTGGCATTATACTTTCGTTCAACCGCCCTTTTGACGTAAATGATACGGTTAGTATCGGAGAAATTTTTGGAAAAGTAAAGAACATGGAATTCAGGTATACAAAACTGAAGACATTCGATGGGCGAGATGTATACATTCCTAACAGCGATGTGATTCGCAAACCGGTATTTAATTATACAGAGGATGGTTACTTTAGATTGGATTTTGTAGTGGGCATTGCATACGAGAATGATTTTACTGAGGCGGAAGAATTATTATTAAGTACTGTCAGGAATTGCTCAGGGGTAATTGAGGATGAGGCTCATGAAATATTTGTTGTGATGGATGAACTAGCTACTAGTACTGTCAATTTGAGGGTTTATTTTTGGGTAGAAACGACCGAATATAGAAAAGAAGCTCTCAAAATTCAAAGTGATGTGATGGCAGCGGTTAAATTATCATTAGAACGGCATGGATTTAGTATGCCAGCTGATGTGAAGGAAATTAAGCTTTACGGTACACAAAAGACATTTCCGGTATCATTATATAACAAGCCAGAATAATCATGTTCGGCGTATTTTCTGGTTGCACAAATCGGAATTTTGATATTATCGGTAGATAAATAAAAAATAGGCCGCTTAAATATTTGAAAAATAATAATGTTAATTAATTTATTAGTATTTACTAAATGGCGGCTTATTTTTGTCAAATAAACAAGTATTATAAAAAATAATAATATGAAAAATTTAAGGCTCGAGGCTGTACACAACTTACTCGAAGGCAAACCTGAAATAAAAGGTTACGGTAGTTCAAAAGTAACAGATTTTTATGGCGTCAACGTATTTTCAGATAAAGTGCAGCGGCAATATTTGAGTGAAGAAGCGTTTTACAGTTTGCGTGAATCCGTTAGAAGCGGTAAAAAAATAAATCGAGCCATGGCTGATCAAATCTCCTCTGCAATGAAGGCATGGGCCATGGATAAAGGCGCAACACACTTCTCACATTGGTTTCAGCCTCTTACGGGTGCCACTGCCGAAAAACACGATTCTTTTTTTACATTGAAACCAGATGGTTCAGCACTAGAACTTTTTGATGGTGACGCATTAATCCAACAAGAGCCTGATGCCTCTAGTTTTCCAAATGGTGGAATTCGTGCTACTTTCGAAGCTCGCGGCTATACCGCTTGGGATCCTACATCTCCTGCTTTTATTATGGAGTTAGCTCATGGTAAAACTTTGTGCATACCTACTATTTTTATTTCATATAGTGGTGAAAGTTTGGATTCTAAAACACCATTGCTTAAAGCGTTGGATGTTGTAAATCACGCAGCAGTAGATGTATGTAAATATTTTGACAAAAATGTTACTCGGGTTACGGCTAGTTTGGGTTGGGAGCAAGAGTATTTCGTTGTAGACGAAGCTTTGGCCAATGCTCGCCCAGACTTGGTAGCTTGCGGTAGATTTTTAATCGGGCATGCTCCAGCTAAAGGTCAGCAACTTGATGATCATTACTTCGGGTCTATACCAGAACGTGTATTTGCATTTATGCAAGATTTTGAGCAAGAAGCTTATAAATTAGGTATACCATTGCGCACTCGTCACAATGAGGTAGCGCCAGGACAATTTGAATGTGCGCCAATATTTGAAGAAGCAAATTTGGCAGTAGACCATAATTCTTTATTGATGGACTTAATGCCTCGTGTGGCAAAGCGTCACAAACTTAAGGTGCTATTCCACGAGAAACCATTTGCAGGTGTAAATGGCAGTGGCAAGCATAATAATTGGAGCTTGGCAACAGATACAGGGGTCAATTTATTGTCGCCTGGGAAGACCCCTCGAACAAATTTAATGTTCCTAACGTTTTTTATTAATACAATAAAAGCAGTGCACGATTATGCGGATTTGCTCCGAGCCTCAATTGCATCTGCAGGTAATGATCATCGTTTAGGTGCTAACGAAGCGCCACCGGCAATTATTTCTGTTTTCATAGGTGAGTACCTAACTAAATTGCTAAAGGAAATTGAAAGCCGTGTGGGTGAAAAGTTTAGCGAACAAGATGAAGTGATCCTAAAAATGGATATACATAAATCAATTCCAGAGTTGTTTTTGGATAATACTGACCGCAATCGTACAAGTCCTTTTGCATTTACAGGTAATAAGTTTGAATTCAGAGCGGTTGGTTCTACAGCGAATTGTGCCAGCCCGATGATGGTACTTAATACAATTATGGCTGATACGCTAATACAATTTAAAAAGGAAGTAGATGCTAAAATTAATAAAGGCGAGAAAAAAGAAATCGCCATACTGCATGTGCTGCGCGCTTACATTAAAAAAAGCAAATCAATTTGTTTTGAAGGAGATAATTATAGTGAAGCTTGGGAAAAGGAAGCAAAGAAACGTGGTCTGAGTAATTTTAAAGATACCGTCCGTGCGCTTGATGTGTTGGACACAAAGGAGGCCAAAGATCTATTTAAACGCTTAGGAATCTTTTCGGCAGTGGAATTAGAAGCGCGACATGAAATACAATTAGAAGAGTATATAAAGAAAATTCAAATTGAAGCTCGTATGATTGGTTATTTAGCTTCAAACCATGTATTACCGGCCGCAGTGGAGTATCAAAATAAGCTCATTCAAAACATTATTGGTCAAAAGCAAATAGGCATGCCGGCAAAATCTTATGCTGCCGTAAAGGAGATAGTTGCTACCATCAACGATCACATCAACGCAGTCAATACCTTTGTGACGCAAATGGTGGAAGAAAGAAAGAAGGCAAACAAATTGACTAACTCGCATGCTATGGCAATTGCTTATTGTGATGAGGTGAAACCTTACTTTGAAAAAATTCAGTATCATGCAAATAAGTTAGAACTTATTGTTGAAGATAGCATGTGGGCATTGCCCAAAATGCGTGAGTTGCTTTTCTTGCGATAGAAAATAGTTTTCAAAATACACAAACCTCGCCATAATAAGCGAGGTTTTTTTATTTTTCCAAAGTTGAACTGCCGTAATTGTCTAAAATTTTGTACACCTCTGACACATTTTCAATCAAACTGACAGATTGTTACACACTTGAATGCGTGGCATAATCATTGACCCTGAGTTACTATAATCAAAAAAATATATTTGAAATGGGTAAAATAATAGGAATTGACCTCGGTACAACCAACAGCTGTGTGGCAGTAATGGAAGGGAATGAACCGGTGGTTATCGCAAATGATGAAGGGCGCAGAACAACCCCTTCGGTCGTTGCATTTTTAGAAAACGGCGAACGTAAAATTGGTGATCCTGCAAAAAGACAGGCTATTACCAACCCTGAAAAAACGATAATGAGTATTAAGCGATTCATGGGTAGCAAGTTTGACGAGGTGAAAACCGAAGTTGATGATAGCTCTTACAAATTGGTAAAAGGGGATAACAACACGATTCGTGTAAAAATTGACGACAGAAACTATACCGCCCAAGAAATTTCGGCAATGATTTTGCAAAAAATGAAGAAAACTGCTGAGGATTTTCTTGGACAAAGTGTTACTGAAGCCGTAATAACAGTACCGGCATATTTTAATGATGCACAACGTCAAGCAACAAAGGAAGCTGGCGAGATAGCAGGTTTAGATGTAAAACGAATTATTAATGAACCGACAGCGGCAGCATTGGCCTATGGCTTGGATAAAAAAGATACGGATCAAAAAATTGCCGTTTTTGACCTTGGTGGTGGAACTTTTGACATTTCTATTCTTGAGCTTGGTGATGGTGTATTTGAAGTAAAATCTACCAATGGCGATACACACTTGGGCGGAGATGATTTTGACCGCGTAATAATGGATTGGTTAGCTGCAGAATTCAAAGCAGAAGAAAATGTCGATTTGCGCAAAGATCCTATGGCTTGGCAACGACTAAAGGAAGCTGCAGAAAAGGCTAAAATTGAATTATCAAGTAGCACAGAAACAGAAATCAACTTGCCCTATATAACGGCAATCGATAACGTACCGAAACACTTAGTGCGTAAATTAAGCCGTTCAAAATTTGAGCAGTTGGCTGACGATTTGGTGCAACGAACTTTGGAGCCTTGTCGCAAAGCATTAAAAGATGCCGGCATGGATAAAGCTGATGTTGACGAAGTAATACTAGTTGGCGGTTCTACTCGTATACCAAAAATTCAAGAAGTCGTAGAAAAGTTCTTTGGTAAAAAGCCTAATAGGTCCGTAAACCCTGACGAGGTTGTAGCTATCGGTGCTGCCATACAAGGTGGTGTATTGACAGGTGAAGTGAAAGATGTATTGTTGCTTGACGTAACGCCTTTATCACTTGGTATTGAGACTATGGGTGGCGTAATGACTAAGTTGATTGAAGCCAATACAACCATTCCGTCAAAAAAATCAGAAACCTTCAGTACAGCAGCTGATAATCAGCCTAGTGTACAAATTAGTGTATTGCAGGGTGAAAGACCAATGGCTAAAGACAATAAATCACTAGGCATGTTTATTCTTGATGGTATACCACCCGCACCAAGAGGAGTACCTCAGATTGAGGTGACTTTTGATATCGATGCAAACGGTATATTAAATGTGAGCGCAAAGGATAAAGGTACCGGAAAATCACAAAATATCCGAATTGAGGCTGGTAGTGGATTGAGCGATGAGGAAATTGAAAAAATGAAGGCAGAGGCAAAAGCCAATGAGGAGGCCGATAAAAAGCTGAAAGAGGAAGTTGAGAAGTTGAATATGGCTGACAGTATGATTTTTCAGACAGAAAAGCAATTGAAAGATTACGGGGATAAAATTCCTGAAGATAAAAAAGGTGCTATCACAGCTGCTCATGACAATTTGAAAAAAGCTCACGAAGCAAAAAATATTGCTGATATTGATGTTGCTTTAGAAGCTTTGAATACGGCCTGGCAAGCTGCCAGCGAGGAGTTATATGCTGCTATGAACGCTGACCAAACTGCCAATGGTGCGGCAGGCGGAGCCACTAACCCGGGCGGTGAGCCCGGAAAAGGAGCCTCTGACGAAGTAGAGGATGCAGAAGTTGTAGAAGAAGAATAACGGCAATAGCAATTTCTAAATTTGGTAATAAACCGTCAGTCGGAAGGCAGACGGTTTATTTTTTCTAGTGTATAGATAAAATGTTTCATATTCGAGTTGATATAAAACGTTTTCTCTATAGCTTTTTTTCGACCTTTCTTTTTGAAATGTATGCGATATAAGTAATTAGGCTGTAAGTATAATGTAGTTTTTGCTCCTGTTAAATGCCCTGTGCTGCACATTCTCCAATCGGTATACGGCCTTGTGGCGGCATAAAGTGTATATTCAAAATAACCTTCTTTATTCATTAAACTGACTTTTACAGAAGAGTAGAACTCTTTAAAGAAAATTGCTGCAGGTTTTAGGTAAATGGTTCTGACTATAGGTGGCGTGGTCTCTAACTTAAGTGCATATTTGCCAGTAGCAAGACTGGACTGAAAAGGTAGATTAATCGGTATGCTATCTTGCCGCATTGAATCAATCAAATATCCAGTTGGATACATTTGTTGGCCATTATTCTTGGCTTGTAGGTTTATAAAACCTTTTGTATCTCTTATTTCTATCTGGCATACTTTGTTTTTTATAATGTTAATTGTGTCTATCATTAAGGTTCTGTCTATGCGCAGTTCATAGTTTTTATCCAGATCGGTTAATTTACCATAACCTGTTACGGTATCTATGGTAATGTAGCTGATTCTGGTAAAACTATCTGCGGCATGTTCTTTCAGCACAATATTGTGCTGATAAAAACTACGGTCAAAATAATTTAGTATCCGAATGTATGTTCCACTTGTATCTTTATAATGTATTTTATATTCTGGTTTCATATAGCTGGGAGCAGTGTTGGGAATAGTGACACTGTAACAGCATAAATTCCAAATGGTAAATAGGGCAATTAACTGCATAGACTTTTTCTTTCACGAAAATTAATCTTTTAAGCCAAAAAGATAAAAAACCCAACGCACTTTCGTTTGTTGGTTTTTTTATGGGTTATGAAGAAAAAACTACATACTAACTACAACCTGTAGTAGTGCCGCAGTTAGGACACATATAACATGTACCATTCCGCATGGTAATGTTGCCGCACTGCTTGCAGGCAGGTGCATCTGCGCTTGTGCCTAACAATTCTTTTTCACTTCGCTCATTGCTAAATGTTTGTATTCCTACCTTGGCCGTAGCGGCTTTGTCTGTGCTCGGCTGTTTTACAGCGGCCTTTGCGGCTAAAGCAGTCATGCTTACTTTCTTAGCATCGGTATCCTGTGAGGGTGCATCCCAGCTACTATCGCCTGATTTTGGTGCATCAAGTACGTGTACCAGGTCTTCGCGGCCTAAATATTCATGGCCCAATGCTCGGAAGATGTAATCTACTATTGATGTGGCATTTTTAATGTTGGGATGTTCTACACGCCCGGCTGGCTCAAATCGTGTGAAGATGAATTTATCTACAAATTCTTCTAATGGTACACCATATTGCAGCCCAATGCTCACTGATATTGCAAAGCAGTTTAGCAAACTTCGAATGGTGGCACCTTCTTTACTCATATCGATAAATATTTCACCCAGTGTGCCGTCATTATATTCGCCTGTGCGTAAAAACACTGCTTGTCCGCCAATTTTAGATTTGATGGTATAGCCGCGTCTTTTGGCAGGTAAAGCCTTACGCTCCACGATAGTTGAAAGTCTGCGCTTTAGCTTTGTGTCTTTACTGGCAGTCATTCTAGCTTCCAATTCGATAAGTAAATCGTCGGTTGACATTTTTGCCGGGTCGGTAATGAAGGTTTCTTTTGTTACCACTTTTTCGACTATTTTTTCTGCGCTCGCCTCATTATCATCGGTTTCTTCTTTATCACTTTTGTTGCTCAACGGTTGTGATAATTTAGAGCCATCACGATATAAAGCATTTGCTTTTAATGCTAACTCCCAGCTAAGTTTATAGCAATCTTTAATTTCATCTACTGTTGCTTCATTTGGCAGGTTAATTGTTTTTGAAATAGCACCCGAAATAAATGGTTGTACAGCTCCCATCATTTTTATGTGACCATGTGCATGTATGAAGCGCTCTCCTTTTCGTCCGCATTTGTTGGCGCAATCAAAAATAGGCAAGTGATCATCTTTCAGGTCAGGAGCGCCCTCCACCATCATTGTACCACACACATAATCATTAGCTGCTAGAATCTCATCACGTTTGAAACCTAGGGCTTGTAATAAGTTGAATTTAGGGTTGTGATATTCTTCTGGTGCAAAGCCAAGTCTTTTCAGACATTCTTCACCAAGGGTATAGTGGTTGAATACAAAGTCTATATCAAAAGCACTTGCAACTGCATTGTCTAGTTTTTCTAGTTCGTCTTTTATGAAACCTTTTTCGCTAAGTGTTTGGTGGTTAATAAAGGGTGCTCCAGCAAATGTTCCATGACCTTTTGCATAGTTCACTATGTTTTTTACTTCTTTTTCAGAATACCCTAAATTGTGAAGGGCTAAAGGAATAGAGTTATTGATAATTTTGAAATATCCGCCTCCGCTTAGTTTTTTAAACTTCACTAAAGCAAAGTCAGGCTCTACACCTGTGGTATCGCAGTCCATTACCAATCCGATTGTGCCAGTAGGAGCTATTACGGTTGTTTGAGCATTTCGATAGCCATATTTTTCACCCATTTGCACTGCATCGTCCCATGCTTTAGTAGCTGACTTTAGCAAATCGTCTGGGCAATGTTTTGCGTCGATGCCCATAGGTTTTATTTCCAATCCTTCGTATGCATCGCTGGCATCGTATGCAGCCGCACGGTGGTTGCGCATTACGCGGAGCATGTGCTCTCTGTTTTTCTCAAATTCGGGGAAGGCGCCTAAATGAGCAGCCATTTCGGCTGAAGTTTTGTAAGCCACACCCGTCATGATAGCGGATAAAGCCCCGGCAAATCCTCGGGCGTCATCACTATCATAAGCTATACCTTTTACCATTAATAAAGAACCAAGGTTAGCAAAGCCAAGCCCCAGCGTACGATAGTCATAGCTTAATTGGGCAACTTCTTTAGAAGGGAATTGCGCCATGAGTACTGAAATCTCCAGCACAACTGTCCATAGTCTAATGATGTACTCGTAACCTTCTATGTCAAATTCATCTGTTTCTTCGTTGTACAAGCGACGCAGGTTCATACTGGCGAGGTTGCAGGCAGTATTATCCAGGAACATATATTCGCTACAAGGGTTTGAACCGTTGATGCGACCACCCTCGGGGCATGTGTGCCATTCGTTTATGGTGGTGTCATATTGTGTACCGGGGTCGGCACAGCGCCATGCCGCGTATGATATTTTATCCCAAAGTTCTTTAGCAGGTACTTTTTTCATTACGCTACCATCAGTGCGCGCTTTAAGTTCCCAATCTTCGCCCGCTTCTAATTTGCGGAAAAAGTCATTCGGGATACGTACTGAGTTATTGGAGTTTTGTCCACTGACTGTGCGGTATGCTTCGCCCTCGTATGAAGAGTCATAACCTGCTGCGATAAGGGCTGCTACCTTCTTTTCTTCTTCTACTTTCCAATCGATGAATTCAACGATTTCAGGATGATCTAAATCAAGGCATACCATTTTGGCAGCTCGACGTGTGGTGCCGCCACTTTTGATTGCACCAGCTGATCGGTCGCCAATTTTCAAGAAACTCATTAGACCACTTGAAGTACCACCACCACTAAGTATTTCGCCTTCACCACGGATGTTGGAGAAGTTGGTGCCCACTCCTGAACCATATTTGAAAATACGGGCCTCGCTCACCCAAAGGTCCATGATACCGCCACCATTAACTAAATCGTCGTTTACGCTTAGAATAAAGCAGGCGTGTGGTTGTGGTCGCTCGTAGGCGTTTTGTGATTTGCACAATTCTCCGGTGTTTTGTTCTACATAGTAGTGCCCTTGGGGTTTACCTGTAATGCCATAGGAGTTGTGTAAGCCTGTGTTGAACCATTGTGGCGAGTTTGGTACACAGGTTTGGTTCAGTATAGAGTATACAAGCTCTTCGTAGAAGACTTTAGCATCTTTTTTTGAAGCAAAGTAGCCATATTTTTCGCCCCACATTCTCCAGCAGTCTGCCATCCGATGGGCCACTTGTTTTATAGATGTTTCGCTACCTGTAGTACCATCTTTTTGTGGGACACCCGCTTTTCTAAAATATTTTTGGGCTAAAATGTCGGTGGCTATCTGACTCCAATGCTTTGGAACTTCGACATTTTTCATTTCAAAAATCACTTCACCATTCGGGTTACGAATGACAGAGGTGCGGTAATCGTACTGAAACTGATCGAATACGTGTGTGTCATCAGAAGTAAATTGTCTTTTAAATCGTAGACCTGTGTTTTTTGCCATAATCTGGTATATGTTTCGTTTTGTTGGTTAACAATAAATATTTTTTGTCTTTTAGAGAGAAATTCCCCGAGCTATCAAGAATGGTTATTTATGATAGCAATGAATCTTTGACATCAAATTCGTGATTGGAAAATCAGCTCTCTTTCAGTTGCTTAGGCGAATGTATTTCACACTACCTAAAATACCATTTGTTAATATACACAGGTGTGTATATAATCGCCATATTTTTTCAAAAGTCAGGAATGCAGTGCTGTATAAGGTTGTGAATATTTATTCACCTTTTTTGGTGGAAAAAATCAAAAGTTGACAATGTTCATTTTATCGTTCTATAAACAATTGTACCGGTTTGTTATTTAAGCGGAGTTCCAGGTATTTCTGCAGACGATCTTTCTTATCTAGGTTGAAAGATTCGTTTAATTTCAGGTGAAATAAATAAAGTTCGTTTGTGGCGGAGCTATCGGTAAAGTAATTTGCTCGTTGGATGTAGGCATGTTCCAAACTAGGATATAAGGCTTTGATTTCTTCATACAAACCACCTGCAAATTCCGTTTGACGATCAATGCTATCCAGGCGTAATTGCATTGATTGTAATAGATTTTTGTCAATTTCAACCAGGTTATGGTCGATTTCTTGTTTGGTTTCTTTGAGGTATGATAAGCCTTGATTTATTTTTAATTCACATTGTTGAATACCATAAATTGGCAACTTGCCTTTTAACATATTTATGGTGGAATCGTTGATGTTTTTACCAATGTAGGAAATCGTAATGGTGCGATTCACATTGTCAATCTCGGTATTCAATACAACATTATCCTGCAGATTAGTTTCATTTTGTATAAAGCGCAGGGCATTATTCTGAAACCGATTTTGTTGAACAATATTGTAGGCGAAATATATACTCGGCAATATAGTAATCAGTGTAATAAAACTGATGATGCGTTTGGAGCGGTGCCTAGTAGCCTCATCAGGAAATTGTTTATAGGGTAAATTCAAATATCGTACAGTCAAAAATGATGCCACCGAAATAAACACTGAATTAATGATGTACAAATAAATGGCGCCAAACAGAAACTGCATATTCCAATTAGCCAATCCATAGCCTGCCGTACATAGCGGGGGCATCAAGGCTGTGGCAATTGCAACGCCCGGAATTACATTTCCTTTCTGCGTGCTACAGGCAGCCAGTATGCCAGCCAAGCCGCCAAAAAATGCAATTAATACATCATACAGATTTGGTTGTGTACGAGAGAGTAACTCGGATGAAGCTTCATTAATTGGAGACAACAAAAAGTAGATAGTAGAGGCGCTCAAGCCTATTAAACCGGCAAATGCATAATTGGTTAGTGATTTTTTAAGTAGGGGCAGATCGTTTATAGAAAGACTGTATCCAATACCTATGATTGGACCCATAAGGGGCGAAATTAGCATGGCGCCAATTACTACGGCTGTAGAGTTGACATTTAAACCGAGTGATGCAATAACAATTGCAAAAATTAATATCCAAAGATTTGTACCCTGAAAAGGAACAGATTTAGCAATCGTGTCATAAACAATGGCTGGTTTTTCCTTTTCCCCGTATAGTCTGAATCTCCTTAAAATGGCTTTATTCACAAGGTCGAAAGTACAAAAAATGCCGCTTGTTTTGACCTTTATAATTGAAGGTTGGCGATTATTGCAGGATTTACTAAAAAATTAGCTCAGAAATGATATTCATATTAGAGGTCAATGAGCATGCAAACTGGGGATTTTCAATTTCTTCAAATAAATTCCTTTACCTACATTAGCAAGATGAAAAAAGCATTTGTTTTCCCTGGTCAGGGAGCTCAGTACCCTGGTATGGGCAAAGAACTTTATGAGTCCAACCCACAGGCCAAAGAATATTTTGAAATGGCGAATGAAATATTAGGCTTTTCAATAACGGATATCATGTTTCACGGCTCTGCAGAAGATTTGAAGCAAACCAAGGTAACGCAACCGGCTATTTTTCTTGATTCTATTATTCAGTATCGTTGCCTTCAGCATGACACGCCTGATATGGCTGCCGGGCATTCCTTGGGCGAGTTTACTGCCCTTGTTGCAGCAAATGCTCTTCGCTTTGAGGATGGGCTCCGGCTGGTGAGCGCCCGCGCCAACGCTATGCAGCGGGCATGTGAAGCCAACCCCTCGACTATGGCTGCTGTGCTTGGTTTGGAGGATCATATTGTAGAGCAAGTCTGCCAAGATATTGAGGCCATTGTGGTGGCAGCCAATTATAACTGTCCAGGTCAACTGGTAATTTCAGGAAGTAATAAAGGTATTGAAGAGGCATGTATAAAACTTAAAGAGGCCGGTGCAAAAAGAGCCCTACCTCTCCCTGTTGGTGGCGCTTTTCACTCTCCACTGATGCAGCCGGCACAGGATGAATTGGCGGCAGCTATTAAACAAACACCATTTCATACACCCGACTTCCCAATTTATCAAAATGTCATTGCCAGAGCCGTTCAAGATGCTGATGAAATTATGGCTAACCTCAATGCACAACTTACCGGCCCCGTAAAATGGACACAAAGTGTACAGGCCATGGTGGTAGATGGGGCAACTGTTTTTGTAGAGTGTGGACCCGGAAAAGTGCTCAGCGGCTTGATTAAAAAGATTCATAGCGAAGCAGAAACTATTCAATTGCAATAATGCATGCGGCACGACCTGCGAGACTATTTTCAATTTTCTGTTTCACAAACGCGAGCCATTTTAGTTTTAAGCGTTTTATGCGCATTGGGAGGGGCTCTGTATTTTAGCCTGCCATTGTGGTTAAAACCAAATGCAACCATACCCGAAAATGATGCACAGGTTGAAGAAATTTTGGCTCGTATTTATGTTGATACCGCTTATCGGCAACAAGAATTTCCTCCGCAAAAATTAACTCCTTTCAGGTTTGACCCAAATACTTTATCTGAACAAGGATTTAGTAAATTGGGTCTACGTCCACGGTTGGTCAAAACCATACTAAATTATCGCAGTAAAGGTGGGACATTTAATAAACCTACAGACTTTAAGAAAATATGGGGGTTGCACGAGGATGAATATCGGCAGTTGGCATCTTTTATAGATATTTCCAATACAACAAAATGGAGCGAGAATACAACTTCATCATCTGGAGCACAAAAGCGATTTATCATTGAAATTAACACAGCAACTGAAGAAGAATTTATAAGGTTGAATGGAATTGGTGAAAAGCTGGCCGCGAATATCCTAAACTACAGAAAACAGTTGGGTGGTTTTTATAATATCAAACAACTCAACGAAGTATTTGGCATCCGGCCCGAAACATTTGAAACAATTAAGCCCCATCTTCATTGCAACCCAAAACAGATTCGGCAGATAAACATTAATACCGCTACATTGAGCGAATTACGTTTGCACCCATACCTCAGGCAACAAGACATTGCCTTGGAAATTACCCGATTTCGAAAGGCGCAAGATTATGAAATTAAAGCCATAGCTGATTTGAAAAATGTAGTTGGGATGACAGACGAAATTTATGACAAGATTGTTCCATACCTAGGTTTGCAGTAAATTTGCCAACTATGAATTTTCAGAGCACTGAAATGCAAATTGAGATTGCCGAAATGGTGCGCTCTTTTGCTGAAAAAAATATTCGTCCACAAATGATGGAATGGGACGAGAACCAGATTTTTCCGGTAGAATTGTTTCATGAAATGGGCAAGCTAGGTTTGATGGGCATCCTTATTCCGCAGGAATTAGGAGGGGCTGGTTTGACATATTTTGAGTATGTAACTATAGTATCAGAAATTGCTAAGGTCTGTGGGTCTATCGGGTTATCTGTTGCTGCGCATAATTCGCTATGTACAAATCATTTATACAAATTTGGCAATGATGCGCAACGCAAAAAATACATACCCAAGTTGGCAAGTGGCGAATGGATAGGTGCCTGGGGGCTTACAGAAGCAAATACAGGAAGCGACGCCGGCAATATGCAATGTACTGCAACGCGTGATGGTAATGATTGGGTGATTAATGGAACCAAAAACTGGATTACCCATGGCAAGAGTGGGGATGTGGCTGTAGTACTGTGCAGAACAGGTGAGCCACGGGAGCGTAATAATGCAACCGCTTTTATTATCGAACGCGGGGATGCAGGCTTTAGCGCAGGTAAAAAAGAAAATAAATTAGGCATGCGTGCCAGCGAAACCACGGAGTTGATATTTGATAATTGCCGAATTTCTGATGATAGGAGACTTGGAGAAGTGGGGGATGGCTTTAAGCAAGCAATGAAAATTCTGGACGGTGGCCGAATTTCTATTGCTGCACTGGCCTTGGGCATTGCCAAAGGAGCTTATGAGGCCTCTGTAAAATACTCACAGGAGCGCCAACAGTTTGATCAGCCTATTAGTAATTTTCAGGCCATTCAATGGAAACTGGCTGATATGGCAACCGAAATTGAAGCCGCAGAGTTGTTGATTTATCAAGCTTGTGATTTGATAAACAGAGGTGAAAAAGTGACCGAAAAAAGTGCCATGGCAAAATATTATGCATCCGAAGTATCGGTTCGTTGTGCCACAGAGGGCGTCCAAATATTTAGTGGCTACGGCTATACCAAGGACTTTCCGGTTGAGAAATTTTATAGAGATTGTAAACTATGCACGATAGGCGAAGGAACGAGTGAAATCCAAAAACTAGTTATCGCACGCGAACTGTTGAAATAAACAATTTTGTTACATTTAACGCAATGCTGTTTTTCTTCTTGGTAATTTTAGCGAAAAGTATAATTTTATGAAGTCTCTTACCCTCACCATTTTAGTTACGCTGTTGTTTAGTTTGTCTTGCTTAGCAGATAATGGTTTGGGATTGGCGGAGAATTATGGTATTGGAAAAGGCAGACGTTCAACCTTTGACAAGTCAAAAATATTGGTGGGCGGCGGCTTGGGTGGTGGAAGTTTGCAAGGGGGCTTTATTTTTAATGTCACGCCCAGCATTGGATATGCTTTTACAGATCGATTCCATGCTGGTATTAATTTGGGATATTTTTACTCGCAGCAAGAAATTCCTTACACCGGTGGTAGCTATGAAAAATTTAAAAATCGCGTTTTATCAAGTTCGCTTTACGCTCGAGTATTTCCTTTAGATGTCATCTTCCTTCAAGTGATGCCAGAATTGAATTTTGTTACAACAAAATATGAGTATTACTATGCGTTGAATAATGATTTGCAGAAGGAAACGCGACATACAACCATTCCCGCATTTTTGGTAGGTGGAGGTTATGCGCAGCGCTTAGGTGGAAATTCATACATGATGATATCCGTGATGTATGACATTGTTCAGAATCCTAATTCTCCCTACTATCGCCAACCAGTATTTGGTGGCGGCTTGGCTTTAGGGCTCTTTGGTAATTAGATGTATATTTAGGGCATGAGAGTTGTGTTGTTTCTGATGTTACATTTCAGCGGGATAACGCTTGCTAATGCTATTGGGCTCAGTGATGCATATTTAACGCCAAGGGCAGATTTTCAATTTAGCACCGGTAATTCGGCCTATTATCGGTCACCGGTATATTTTGGAGGGAATTTTGCTTTTTTTCCTAGGCAGGAGGGTCTTTTTGCCAGTATTTCACCCATCATCGGCGCCAGAGTAGCTCCGCGATTGCATTTGGGCCTAAGCGCTGGTATACAATATCAGCAGGAGCGCATAATTTTTTATCAGCCTTATCCTGATAGTACTACATATAACTATAAAAGTTCACTTTATGATGTGTCTTTGTTTTTGCGGTATTTCATTCATTATCGAGTCTTTGTTCATTTAGAGCCGGAATTGATTAACGTGAAGAACGCTGCGCTTAGTTGGGATTATGCACGCGGCGTGGTTAAAGAAGATGCAAAGCGTCAAAATATTTTTGCAGGATTGGTTGGGCTTGGTTTTGCTGCACCTATTGGTCAACAATCTGTTTTCGTGCTAACTATGTTGTATGATATTAAACAGGACGCCTTATCTCCTTATGGACAGTATCCATTTTTGCGGGGAGGATTTAATTTAGGATTTTAATGAAGAAGTATAATCAGTTTGTAGCCTATAAGGCACTCACAAAAGCTAGTTTTATTGCATTACTCAAAAGCCCTTCATCTGTGTTTTTTAGCATTGCTTTTCCGTTATTGTTTATTGTAGCATTTGGCGTGATGAGCGATAGTGGCATCAAAGTCACCTTAGCCTTCACTCCAAATTCAGATACGACCAACTCGGTATATCGCAAATTAATACAAGTGCCTGTAGTAAAAGTATATGCAAATAAAAATGAATCCGAAAGGCTGGCTGACCTGAAAAAAGGCAGCATAGCTGCGTTGTTGGATATTCAGCCCAACATGAAAGATTCGCAAACGTTTACCGTGCATATGATTACGTCGATTGCCGCTGGCAATGATAAGAATATTGCCAAACAAATAGTAGAAAGCGTTATTACAGGGATTAATCAACAAAAGTTTCCGTCAAATAAATCAATTGCCACTATTACAGAGTCAAAACCAATAGAAGGTAGAGCTTACCGCTATCTTGATTTTTTTCTGCCGGGAATGTTAGGATTTAGTATGTTATCGGCAGGAGTTTTTGGTACGGCTTTTATATTTTTTAATTTAAGACAAACCTTGGTTTTAAAACGATTTTTTGCAACGCCAATTAAAAGAATCTTTATTATTCTTTCCGAAGGATCGTCGCGATTAATTCTCCAAATGCTAGCCGCGGCTGTTATTATTGTTGTAGGTTATCTTGCTTTTGATTTTACCTTGGTGAATGGTTTTCAAACATTTTTTGAAATGCTGTTATTGTGCTTTTTTGGCTTAATGATTTTTTTAGGTATGGGCTTTGTGATTAGTTCGGTGGCAAAATCTGAGTCATTGATACCTCCGTTGGCCAATATGATAACCATGCCGCAGCTATTGTTATCGGGCGTTTTTTTAAGTACCTCAAACTTCCCGGATTGGCTTCAGCCTATTTGTAAAATTTTACCGCTAACCCAACTAAATAATGCCTTGCGTCAGATTGCCTTTCAAGGAAAGTCGATATTGACGCTTGGTGAACCAATACTTATACTTACAATATGGGGTATTCTAGTTTATACCCTGGCGGTGAAAGTTTTCCGATGGGAATAATTATATTTGAGCAAATTGCCTAGCTATGGAGAAAAGATGGTCATTGAAAGAGACTGATGATGTTGTGGTAGATGCATTGCAGGATGCCTTAGGTATAAATAAGATTTTTTGTAAATTATTAGTTGCACGTGGTATAGACACTTACGACAAAGCAAAAGCCTTTTTTAGAATGGATGCTGATCAGTTGAACGATCCTTTTCTAATGAAGGATATGGACAAAGCTGTTATTCGAATTAAAACGGCTATTGATAATAATGAAAAAATACTTTTTTACGGTGATTATGATGTGGATGGTACCACGTCGGTAGCATTAGTCTATAGTTTTTTTAAGCATTTTTATCATAATATAGAATTCTATATTCCTAACAGATTCAGCGAGGGTTACGGCTTATCCGAGCAAGGTATTCAATACGCAATTGACCAAAAGGTTAGTTTGCTTATAACGTTAGATTGTGGTATAAAATCTATCAAACTGGTATCCAAAGCAAAAGAGAGTCAAATTGATACAATCATTTGCGATCATCATATGCCTGGTGAAGAGTTACCACCTGCATCTGCAATTTTAAATCCTAAACAATTGGATTGTCATTATCCATATAAGGATTTGTGTGGTTGTGGGGTAGGGTATAAGCTAATTTCAGCCTATGCGCAACGATATGGAATAGATCAGGAACTTGTAAATGAACATTTGGACTTACTAGCATGTGCAATAGCTGCGGATATAGTACCAATCACTCGTGAAAACAGAACACTGGCATTTTTAGGTTTACAGAAAGCTAATAACAATCCCTCTTTACCATTAAAAGCGCTTAAAGAGTTGGGCGGTATTACAAAGGATTTAAGTATTCGTGATTTGGTATTTATCATTGGTCCGAGAGTAAATGCTGCTGGTAGAATGCACGATGCTACCAAAGCCGTTGAATTATTTTTGGAAAAAGATGCCCAAAAGGCTCAAGCCTTAGCTTCTCAATTAGATGAAAGCAATAAAGAGCGAGTTGAGATTGACCGCAATATTACAGAAGAGGCTACCAATCTCTTAGAATTGGCAAATGAACACTCAACGGTGGTGTATAATAAAGATTGGCACAAAGGGGTTGTTGGGATTGTGGCATCTAGGTTGATAGAAAAGAAGTATCGACCTACTATCGTGCTTACAGAGTCCAATGGAATGATTACAGGTTCTGCCAGATCAATACGTGGGTTTAACCTGTTCGAGGGATTAAACGAATGCAGTGATTTATTAGAAAATTTTGGGGGGCACTATTTCGCAGCTGGTTTAACCATTAAGGAAGAAAACCTTGAAGCTTTTAAAATGCGCTTTGATCAAGTTGTTGCAAACCAAGTTACTGCCGATCAGTTTATACCTGAAATAGAGGTAGATGCTGAAATTAGTTTTCATCATCTAAACTTTAATTTTCTTAAAATCATCGAAGAATTTGCACCTCATGGCCCCGAGAATTTATCACCTGTTTTTCTTACACGAAATGTTACGGATCATAAGCATTTGTCGAAAATTGTAAATGATAAACATATTCGTTTTGTTTTGCGCGAGTGGGATGAAGACATTATATTCAATGGTATTGGTTTCCATATGGCTGATAAAATTGCTGTGGTAAAGGATGCCGCCAAACAAACCTTTGATATTGTTTACCACATTGAGCGCAATGTATGGCGTGATAAAGAATCTATTCAACTCAGAATTTTAGATATTAGATAGTTGTTAGGCGATCTATTATAAAAAAAGCGCGTTAATTTATTAACGCGCTTTTTTTAATTTCAACACACAGGATTATTTCACCGTAATCTTTCTTACAAATTTTGCGTTGTCAGTTGTAAATCTCATGAGATAGACACCTGCAGCAACATCTGATAAGTCCACTGTATGTTGTATTTTACCATTTACGGCCCCAAGTTCTGCGGTTTTTAATATGGAACCTGTAAGATTCACTATTTCAATACTTACATTGGTGCGGTACTTTGTACTGAAGTCAATATTTACAATACCTGGTGTTGGGTTAGGGTAAATACCTACGTTTTCTATGTCGGTGATATTTTCAACATTAATCGGGGTGTTTTTCGGCCCAAATCGAACGTAATAATCTTCAGTTTCACCAGAAATATAAGTGCCCACACCTGTTGTAGAGGCAGGATTTGCAGTAAGATCATCATTCAATACAACACGCATCATCAAAGGCACGCCTTGGATAGCATTGGCTGGTATCTCAATGTTACCAACTAGGAAAAAGTTTGTTGCAGTGGCAATTCCTGAAAATACTCGTTCTTGCGGGATATCAAAACTGCCGCTGTTATCGAAATCAATGAATGCAGTGACTTGAGCGTCTGTATGAGTTGGTGTTCTCAAGATATGGTAGACTGATAATTTATAATTTGTATCAACTCGCAAATCTAAGGGTCCTGCTGCGGTAAAGTTGGTGTACGCTTTATAGGCAGCGGCATTATTTAAGTGAGGTCCGCCTATTGAGAATGTATACAAATTTGTATTGGTAGGAGGAGGTTCGCTGATAACCATCGCTCCTATATCACTAATATCTACAATATTAGGCCCACCGCCCTGACTTATACTCGGACATTGAGCAGGGGGTAGTATGCGCACTCTGACAATATTAGAATAAGCATTTGACGTGCCTTGGCATGTTACGCGATATCGATACCACATGTTTTGGTTAACAGTGCGGAATAAAGTATCTACAGCACCACCAGGAATATCATTAAATACAATACCATCTGTCGATTCTTGCCACGAAAAATTCAAATTGGCAAAAAATCTGTCATGCGTACTATTTACAATCCTAACAACATTGTTTGGACAAGTTGTAGAGTCATCAATTAGTGAAATGCCTGGGTTAGGCGGGGTATTACATGGTAGTCGTTGTATGTTAATTACATAGTCTTCAACCTCACCTTGACCAAATGCTCCGCAGGGCGTTACAGTATTGATATTACCTCCCTGTTGTAAAATTACACGCATGCCGGTTAGGCCAAAATTAGTTGTAGTTGGCACTTTAAAACTATCTAGAACCATGTAGTTGCTGAAAGACGATACCGGACCTTTTAAAGCTAATTCATTAGTGATGTTATAAACCCCGTCACGATTATAGTCAATATAAACCTTGGCATAACAAGGTGAAAAGCTATTAATAAAGCTAATCCCTTTCACTTCTAAGTAATAAGAAGAATCAGTAAATATAATTGGTGGGGAAACACTAGGATAGAATTGCGTATATGGATTTATGGATGTGCTGTTTGATAAAGTGGGGTTGGGGTTTCCATTGTTTAAAATGGGCGGATTGCCGTTTTTATCGCGCAACGTAACGTTACCAATGTTTTCAAAGAAAACCGTATTCGCCTCATTATCACAATAGCAAATATAAAACGGAAGAACATCGATAAATCGAACAGGGGTGGTATCTGAAAGTCCACTGGCCTGACAAGTCAAGATGCACCGCCAATAGGTCGGTTGTGTAATCGTTGTAGAGAAAGTCGGTCCTGCTGTGTTTGGAGGAATTTGTGTCCAAGGGCCAGTTGCGCTTGGAGAACTTTCCCAACGATAATTTACACCACCTTGTAGGGAGCCACCTACAACATTTAATACGAGTGGTCTGTTTGGACAAGCCGTTACACTGTCTATGATGCCTGCCACAGGCTGACCAGTACAAGGGCTTAGTACTTTTACATTGTCAATACCAATATCCGATGCTGGTATTAGATTTGTGCCTCCATTGCCAGAAAAACGAATTATAGTTGTGGGTGATGTTGAAGGGATATTTAGGAATATTGATTGCCAGTTTGGACTAGAACCATATTGACCAATTGGTAAGAAAAATGTTCCTCCATTGGTTGAGTATTCAATACGCAAAAAGTCTGTGCCAGATGCAGTATTATCGTTGATATAATCAAATGAAAGTGTTTTATTGCCTGGCCCACTGCAATTCACAAATAAATCAAGATTTCCTACACCTGTTGTAAAATAACTATGGAAACGGGCAGAGCGATTACCCTGGGTGCTAACCGGAAAATATAATCCCGCTCCTGGGCTATTCCAACTTGCTGTTGCGCCTTCATCATCTCGACGCCATGATTCATTACCAGTTAATGGGGTATTTCTCCAATGATAATCATTGGGTACGTCTTGGTTGTTACAATAGCTCGCCCATGTTTCAAAACTTTGAGAATATGGCAACGCAGCATAGGTTGGTGCAGAAACTGTTACTTGAGAAGGAAGTGAGGTGTCTTTTGCATTGTTGATAGTGCAGGTCATTATCAAACGATAATGAGTGGTAACGGCAAGTGCTGGTGTTTGATAATTTAAATTTGTTGCACCAGCAATATTTGACCAAGTTGTTCCGTTGGGAGATGATTGCCACTGATAGGTAATACTACTTCCTAATACTGCATTAGGAACAGATAAATTC
This sequence comes from uncultured Chitinophagaceae bacterium, assembly GCA_964409905.1. Classification (GTDB taxonomy): domain Bacteria; phylum Bacteroidota; class Bacteroidia; order Chitinophagales; family Chitinophagaceae; genus JAGNRR01. Next base: position 33,302 of record CAYPET010000005.1, read on the forward strand.
AAAGATTGACCGGAACAAATAGTCGGATTGTTGGGTGAAATAGCACCAACGTTCAAGGTAATTAAATCACAAGGTGTTGGTGGTAAAAGATCAAATCCGAAGTCTGCAAGCCCGGACCCAAATCCAGAGCCAATGTTGTTTGCAAAAGGCCCCCAAATACGGGTATTCCCACCTGCACTATTTTGTTGTACTGTAATTCCGGCACCGGAATAACCATTCTGTTTCATTTCGCAAACTAATGACAAGGTTGGGTCATACAAAAAAGGCGTCTGCAAGGTAACCGAAAACCAATTGCCTGCTAGGGTAGTAATGGATTGTGGATTGGCATAGAAAACTTGAGTCATACCAGTGTTGTAGGTAGTATTCGTCCAGTTTGATTGGGTGCCAACATTTTGTGACAATGATATTGTAAAATCGGTGTAACTGGTGCTGCTGGAGTTCCCTGATCTGAAATATACTTTGGTAATTAGACCTAAGAAAGCTGGTGTACCTCCCAAGGTTCCCATACTGTTAAATACACCTGGGGCGTAAACCCATTGCACCTTGTTGCTACTAGTAGTATTTAAAGGGAATGAGTTGGTTGAAGTTCCCGCATTATAATTATAGAACTGAGGAACCTGAGCCCATGAATAAGCTGAAAAACAAATGACGGCTATTAAAGTAGAAACAATTTGTTTCATTCGGAATGGTGTATTTTTTTTCATATTAATTATTTAGAATAAATCTTGAATAATTTCTTTATAGTTTAATAGGATTTTAAAGATGTTATTGTCTGAACATCTATGGGTAAATATAAATAAAAAAAGCCCAATTGAATTAATTGGGCTTGTAATTTTATTTTACTATTTTCTACTCTTCACCTACTATGGTAACATCTATTTCAAACTGGTGTTCTTCACCAAGGTTTAGGGTCAACTTATGCTCTCCAATTTCTTTCATATCTTCGGAAAGTATGATGCGCTTGCGGTCAATTTCATAACCTTTTTGCTCTTTTATTGCCCGAGCTACCTGTATAGTCGTGATAGATCCAAATATTTTTCCGGAAGTCCCCGTTTTTGCTAACAAGGTTAAAGGAGATTCCATCAATTTGTTTTTCACTATTTCTATTTCTTTAAGAAGTTCAGCTTCTCTTTTTGCTTGCGCTTTTTGTCGTTGCACAGCCACATTTAAGTTTTGTGGCGAAGCTTCCAATGCCATTTTATTTGGCAACAAATAGTTGCGCGCATAGCCCGGTTTTACGGTGACCACTTCATTTTTGGCTCCTAAATTGTCAATATCTTCTGTTAATATAATTTTCATGATGGTTTACTTTAAAAGGTCAGTTACATAAGGTAGAATTGCCATTTGACGCGCTTTTTTAATCGCTTCTCCAACTTTTCTTTGATATTTCAAAGAGTTTCCGGTAATGCGACGGGGCAACATTTTTCCTTGTTCGTTTAAAAATCTTTTCAAAAATTCTGGGTCTTTATAGTCAATATACTTTATGCCCATTTTCTTAAACCGACAATATTTCTTTGGTCGACTTTGAACACGTGTTGTGTTTAAGTATTTAATATCGTTTTTTGCCATGATTTATGCTTCTGCGTTTTGGTTAATAGTTTCTTCTTTCACTGCGTGGCTGCCTTTTTTACGAGCATTATATGCAACTGCATGCTTGTCGAGTGCAGTTACCATTTGTCGCATAATGCTTTCAGTACGGTTTAACTGAATGAGCATCTTGTTAATGGTATCAGGTGTGGCCTGAAATTCCATTACATAATACAAAGCAGTTGTCTTTTTTTGGATAGGGTAAGCCAATTGACGTAACCCCCAGAAATGTTCCCGAACTATTGATCCTGATTGTTCTTCTATAAAAGAAGTAATTCTCTTAGCTTCAGCTTTATACTCCTCTTGAGAGAGTATGGGTGTGAAGATTACCATTAATTCATAATCTTTCATATAATATATTTTTTTCTAACAGCGATTATAATCGGATCTTGCTTTCGCAAGAGCTGTCAAAAGGATGGCAAAAGTAATTCTTTTTTGCGAATAAATATTTATGAATGGTTAATAAAACGATGTCTTATTAAATGAAAATTTGAATCTTGTCAAGAAACTTTTGCAGATGTCCCCCGATGTACAAAATATGGCATTCTTTATTTTGTCAAATCATCTAATATTCATAGAGCCATTAGATTGTTGAGATAATAATCTTTTTGGTTAAATAGAAAAAGTCACTGAACCTTTCGGCGACTTTGCTTTTGTATTTGTTGTTTTTGTAGAAAGTTATTCTGCCACGGTTTATTCGGTTGTGGCTGATTCGGCACTTTCATCTTCAATAGCCACTTGGTTGTTTCTGTGGCCGGGGCATCTTCTGTAACAGCCTCTACAGCTTGGGCAGGCTTCAAAGAAGCAGCTTCAGTTGTTTCAGTGGCTTCTGTTGTAGCATTTTCAGTTGACTCACAGGAAGCGTATATGCCAATAGCCAATGCAAATAATGAGATTTTACTAAATTTTTCACTGTTTTTAGGTATAAAAGTTAACGATACTCATTTCGGTTAATTTTAGGTGATAGGAAACCCAATATGCTTTATTTTTCAATTTATGCCAAGGAAATGAAGTGTGTAAACGTAAAAAGCCGCCCTAAAAGGGCGGCTTTCTTTAGTTGCAACTAAAGAAATATTAGTTAGCAGTTTCTTCTGTAGCTTCAGTAGTTGCTTCAGGAGCAGCTTCTTCAGTAGTAGCTTCTTCAGTAGTAGCTTCAGCAGCTTCTTCAGTAGCTTCTACAGCCTCAGTAGCAGTTTCTTCAACGGCTTCAGCAGCAGTTTCAGTTGTTTCAACGGCTTCAGCAGCTGTGTTTTCAGCAGTTTCGCAAGAGGCGAAGATTCCAAGAGCCAAAGCGAAGATTGAGATTTTTACTAAATTTTTCATTTGTATGTATTTATTTTAAAATGTACTCATTGATTACCCATTTTGTGAAAAGGTAACCCACTTTTTAAAACTTTTTTTAAAAATTATTTTTCAATGGCATTTCCATTCATTGATATTCAATATTATTTCAAAGAAAGGCTTGATTTAATGGGTTTTTGTATTGGGATACACATCATTGTATGATTGTCACATTTACAACAGTTGTTATGTTTGCACATCAAATGGGATACGTATTGAAGGATTTTGAAATTTTTGAGGTTACCTTTTATCAAACTAAGGAATAAATGAGTGCGATTGATTTATTTGAACAGGATAATAAGTTGCTCCGATTGTTGTCAAACGGTGATACTCAGGCGTTCCGGTTGCTATACAAACAGTGTTTTCCACTAGTAAAACGGGCAGTGTTAAATATGAATGGTCAAATTCATGAAGCTGAAGATGTTTATCATGCTTCGCTTTTAGTTCTTTATTCTAAAGCAAAGGAGCCCGAATTTAAACTAACGTGCAAGATTTCAACTTTTTTGGTAGCTGTAGCCCGTAAAAAATGGTTGAAAGAATTAGAAAAGAAGAAAAGGCTCACTCAAAAAGAGCAGAATTATGCAATGATGCATAATAGCGCCGAAGTTGACAATTTAATTGATTGGAACTTGATCAATGAGCAGTCAAAGAAGAAGGATAAATTGAAATTGGCTCTGGAAAAACTTGGGTCGCCGTGTAAAGAAATTATTATTTCATTTTACATAAATGATTTAAGTATGAAAGAAATCGCAGATAGGTTTGACTATACTAATGCCGACAATGCGAAAACGCAAAAGCATAAATGCCTGCAAAGGTTGAAAAAAATATTTTTTGAGATTAACAAGTAGTAGAAAAATGAAAAACATAGAAAAAATTGAGCGGTATTTGCGTCAGGAAATGACTTTGGCTGAGCTAGAGGATTTTACCAATGCCTTAATTGGTGATGCAGAGTTGCAAAAAGAGTTAAGTGAGTACGAGGAAATTTTCGAAGCGCTTCAGCTTGAACGTGAAAGTGCTTTTGTATATAAACAAATTCAGTTAGCACGAGAACAAGAAGAAAGAACCACCGTGCATATTTATGACGCCTTAACAGTATATGTTGGTAAATATTGGCAAACTGCAGCAGTCGCAGCCAGCGTTGCACTCATTGCCTCAACGTTTACTTTTTTCGTTGCAAAAAAATCGTTCATTAAAAATAATAATCAGCGTATTATACAATTAGTAAATAGTGATTTGAATAAAATTAAAAAAACTCAGGCTGCATTACAGAGCGATTTGGAGGTAGTGAAAACTTCGGTCGTGCCTGATTATCCGTCAAATTATACAGGTACTGGTTTTGCAATTTCAAATGATGGATATGCTATTACCAATCTTCACGTAATTGCGGGAGGTAAAAAGGTATTTCTATTTACACCCGACGGTCGTGGGCACAAATGTGATATAGTCCATAAGGATAGTCAGAACGACATTGCTGTGCTAAAAGTTAATGAGGACACTTTTAGTTTTTCAAAAGTTGGGTTGCCCTATAAGTTAAACAAGAACGCGGATTTGGCCGAGAAGGTATTTACACTGGGATATCCTAAAGATGAGGTTGTTTATAATGAAGGCTATGTCAGCTCATTGAATGGTAAAGATGGTGATACAACCAAATATCAATTGGAGTTGCCAAGTAGTCCTGGCGTTAGTGGTGCACCTGTGCTTGATCAGAGTGGAAATATCATTGGTATTATCAATAGCAAAGAATCCATGTCCAAGGGTATAACATATGCTATTAAGTCGAATGTTGTAAGTGCGGTACTTGACTCGTTGAAAGGAGTCACCATTGATAAAGGGGCTTTTAATAAGAAAGGTTCAAATATGGCACGTACAAATCAGCTGAAAAGCCTTACAGACTTTATTTTCATCGTGAAGGTATACAACTAGTATTTCGGACTATATGTCATGGTATGAAATAAATAGCGCCATTATGGCGCTATATTTGTTGAAATCTGTCAAAAAATAAGTTTGAACATCAACTGGTATAATTATTTCGGTATTCAATATAGAATTAAAAAATAATATCATGAGACATTTAGTAAAAACAAATTTTGAACCCTTGTTTAAAAATTTTTTCGATTTAGAAACGCCCGCTTTTGGTAATAGTGAATTTATGCCTCCCGTTAATATTGCAGAAAACGAGCATGAATACCACTTGGAATTTTTTCTTGCCGGTTACAAGAAAGAAGACCTCAAGGTTAAATTAGAAAATGATCACTTAACGGTGAGTGCGCAATCTTCAACTGAAAAAACTGAAGAAAACGAGAAAAAACACTATACCCGCAGAGAGTATATTTCTAAGGCTTTCAGTCGTTCATTTTATATACCGGAACAAATAAAGGAAAAAGATATTCAAGCCCAATACGAAAATGGGATACTGACGCTTGTATTACCCAAAGCTGTAAAGCAGCAGGCTAAAGAGATTAGTATTAAGTAATTTGAACAAACCATAGAAAAAAGAAAAAAGTAGGCAATGGCCTACTTTTTTCTTTTAGTGTCTTTTTTATGTTTTAATATTTCACCGTCTAAATAAAAAATCCAATCTTCGGCTATATTTTTTATATGGTCACCTATGCGTTCAACCTTCTTTATAGTGCTGAACAAATACAGCGCAGAGCCAATATTTGTAGGGTCTTCCTTCACCATTTTTTCAATTAAATCTGACGAATTTTTGTTGATTTTGTTTAGCTCACGATCTTTTTTAAATACTTGTCTGGGCAGTTCATTATTTTCAGATTCTATTGAGACAATGACCATGTCCAACATGTTATAGGCAATATCATACATCTCTGCTATTCTTGATTTGTCTAAATATGCATAATCGATAGGGTCTTTTAAATCAAGTACATAGCTGGCAATGCTTTCGGCATAATCACCAATACGCTCGATGTCGGAGTTCATTTTCAAAAAACTAATTACGTATCGAAGATCACTAGCTACAGGGTTAAAAAGAGCAAAAATATTCTCACATTGTCTATCTATGGTTAGCTCCATGGCATTCACCCTTTTTTCTGAGTGTACAACCTCCTCAGCCAGTGCAACATCGTATTTTAAAAAAGCCTCACTACACTTCTCTAGCTGATTCAAAACCAGTTTCAGCATTACAATAACGGAATCCTTAATCTCCTTTAATTCTTGTTCTAGGTTGGTCATATTTTTTTATAAATATAATTGTTTAACCGAATTTACCCGTGATATAATTCTCTGTGCGTTCATCCTTCGGTTTGGTAAAGATAACCTTCGTGTCGTCGTACTCAATCAACTCACCCATGAGGAAAAAGGCAGTTTTATCACTGACTCTGCCTGCCTGATGCATATTGTGTGTTACGATAACGATCGTATAATCTTTCTTAAGGTCATAAATTAACTCTTCAATTTTGGTGGTCGAAATGGGGTCTAAAGCAGATGCTGGTTCGTCCATTAAAATTACTTTAGGCTCTACAGCTAAAGTGCGGGCAATGCATAATCTTTGCTGCTGACCTCCGGACAAGCTTAGGGCATTCTTTTTTAAATCATCTTTCACTTCCTCCCAAAGTGCAGCTTGCCGCAGACTCTTTTCTACAACCTCGTCCAGCAAGGCACGCTTGTTTAAACCTTGAATTCGCAAGCCATAAACAACGTTTTCATAAATCGATTTCGGAAACGGGTTTGGTTTTTGAAACACCATACCAACTTCTTTTCGAAGGTCCTCGATGCGTACTTTTTTCTTGTAAATATTCTTATTATCTATAATAATTTCACCTTCTTTTCTAAATCCATCAATATAATCATTCATGCGATTTAGCAGTCTTAAGAATGTCGATTTTCCGCAACCTGAAGGGCCGATAAAGGCCGTTACAGAGTTTTCTTCCATTTTAAGGCTGATATCATGTAGCACCTTTTTTTCGCCGTACCATGCATCGACGTTTTTTGTCTCTATTTTTATTTTATCCTTGCCCATAATTTTAAATACCAAACTTTCTGCGCGAACGGTTACGAAGATAAACTGCCAATCCGTTGAGCATAAATACTAATAAAAGTAAAACTAAAATTGCCGCCGCCGCATTCAACAAAAAGCCATGTTGTGGTCTAGACACCCAATTGAATATCTGCATGGGCAGCACCGTGAACTCGTCCATTGGAGATTTGGCAACAAAAGGTACATACGCCAATGCACCGATGACAATTAATGGAGCCGTTTCGCCAATGGCTCTTGCCAATGCCAGAATAACACCAGTAATAATGTTAGCTGAAGCAATTGGCAATACGTGATTCCAGATTGTTTGCCATTTAGTAGCCCCCAAGCCATAGGATGCCTCTTTAATAGATTTTGGTACAGCCTTGATGGCCTCACGAGTGGCAACAATTATTATTGGCAAGATAAGTAGCGCTAGTGTAAAGGCGCCAGCCAATAGTACGCCTCCTAATTTCATAAAGCGCACAAAAATCTGCAAACCTATAATGCCATAGATAATACTGGGAACTCCGGCCAAATTGGAAATATTGATCTCCAATAAATTGCTCAGTCTGCCTTTTTTAGCATATTCTTCAAGGTAAACCCCGGCACCAACTCCAATGGGAATTACAATGATAGCTGTCAGGAAGAAAATCCAAATTGTCCCTGTCCAAGCAGGCAAAATACCTGCATTCTCCCATTTTCGGGAAGGCAAGGATGTCAAAAAATCAATGCTTAACCGACCAATACCATCCGAAAAAATTTGAAATACAAAAAGCGCCAATAATACAAGGCCAAATACCGTGGCAAAAATTCCAAAGTATCCGAACAATTTATCTTTTCGTCTATTCACTTTTGCCTTACTCATATTCTTGTCTGAATTTTTTATTTACCCAAAAGCTTATGTTGTTCAAGATAAATGTGAATACAAATAAGGCTAAACCGGCTGCAAAAATAGTATTATACTCAAGTGAGCCATGTTGTACATCACCCGAGCTAACCTGAACAATATAGGATGTTATGGTTTGAATTGGCACTGTTGGGTCAAGCGTCAATTGGGGCTGTTGTCCGGCCGCTACCGCAACAATCATTGTTTCGCCAATGGCTCTAGAGAAAGCCAAAATAATTGAAGCTAGGATACCTGAAGAAGCCGAAGGAATTAATACCCTAAAGGCTGTTTGTAGGCGGGTTGCACCCATACCGTAGGAAGCTTGCCTAAGCGTGTTGGGAACAGCAAAAAGAGCATCTTCACCTAGTGAAGATATGAAAGGAATAATCATAATGCCCATTACCAATCCTGCCGAAAGCGAATTGAAACCTGAAATACTAGGCCAAATGGACTGCAGAAATGGTGTTACTACAACTAGGGCAAAAAAACCATAAACCACTGTAGGTACAGCGGCAAGTACTTCTAACAATGGTTTTACAGCTTTGCGAAAGCCTTTAGGAGCATATTCATTCAAGTAGATAGCAATAGTTAAACCCAAAGGTAAAGCAACCAAAAGTGCAATGACAGTAGTGAGCAGGGTGCCGGTGAGCAAGGGCAGAATACCAAAATGTTTCTCCGTAAATAGGGGCGTCCATTCTTTTTCGGTAAGAAATTTTACAATAGAAACTTCTTTAAAGAAATAGTATGATTGGGACAATAACACCCAGATTATACCAATCGTTGTTAGCAAAGTGATAGCCGCACATACAAAAAGAAAAGCCTTAATCAGCTTTTCTTTTTGCTCTATGGAAATGAATTTCCTCATTCTGAAGATGTTAATATAGCAAATCTATTCTGTTGTCTTCGTTGAAGAAAGGTTTTTTACAAAGTCAGCGAATTTTGTTTTCTGAGCAGCGTACTCCTCATCTTTAAGCGGGATATATCCTACTTCCGAAGCTAAACCTCCTGCATTGTCCAGGTAAAAATTAACGAACTTAATCACAAAGTCTTTTGCAGCGGCTGTGCTGTTTACGTATATAAATAGTGGGCGAGAAAGGGGTGCATAAGTGCCATTTTTTACACTTTCCAAAGTAGGCAGTATGGGGCCATTCCCACCATCTACAGCTACGAGTTTCAATTTGTCCTTGTTGGCTTCGTAATAAGCCAAACCAAAAAAGCCCAATGCATATTTATTTCCAGAAACACCTGTAACTAAAATATTGTCATCCTCGCTAGCATTATAATCTGCACGACAACTGCCACTTTCACCCACGATTGCTTCTGTAAAGTAGTCAAAAGTACCCGAAGCTGTCCCTGGGCCATAAAGTTCAATATTTTCGTTTGGCCAGTTAGGGCGAATTTGATTCCATTTCATGATAACACCTTTTGCAGCCGGCTCCCATATTTTTTTTAGTTCGTCTACTGTAATGTCTGTAAGCCAGTCATTTTCGGGATTTGCAATTACTGCCAGCCCATCATAGGCGATGCTTAGCTCCAAATAGGAGATCTTGTTTTCTTTGCAAGCTTCTATCTCGATGTCTTTTATAGCGCGCGAAGCATTAGAAATGTCTGTTTCGCCACGAGAGAACTTTTTGAATCCTCCACCGGTGCCAGAAACACCAACTGTCACTTTTACGTCGGAGGCCTCTGCCCGATATTCTTCGGCAACTGCCTCTGTAATAGGAAATACAGTACTAGAACCATCGATTTTAATCTCTTTTACCGATTCGGAAGTGCTGACATTGCTGGTATTTTCATTCCCACATGACATGAAAAAAGTGCCTAAGCCCAATAAGGCGATAGATGCTAAGTTGATTTTATTTATTGTTTTCATTATTTAAAAATTAAAAGTAATTATTTGATTACGAACATTTGAATTTTTATGTTGCCTGTATATTAATTTTTTAGAAATGTACATCAAGTTGTGTTCTGAAAAGGAGGCCATCATCCTCTCCGGCTATTTGATTGTAGGTTATGTCTGCTTGCAGTTTTAATTTATGGTCAACAAAATAAGCGTTAAAACCCAAGGTGTACTGGTTTTCATCGCTGCCCCGCTGCATATTCACCGTGGTGTAGCGCCCTACAAGTTCTATATCTCCAATTTTTGAATCACTGCCTTGTTTTTTAAAGACACCCTTGCCGTTTTTGTTTAACATAATTCCCGCTTGCAGGTTAAGGCCATTTCCGGTAACAAATCTGCCCACTGTATCAATACCTGTCGGGCGTAGCACCTCAACTTCAGGGGTATTATCTTTTGTTTTGCGGCTTGCATACTCTCCCATAAATGAGAAACGCTTGTATTTCACAGCAGCATCGGCAAAAAATGTGTTCAATTGTTCGCCATAATAATTGCCGTTTTGATCTTTTATAAAAGAGCCTAATTGCCCGCCGGTTCTTACAGCATTATTATTTATGTCATAAGCCAAACCTATCATAGCTTTTGGCTTATTGTAATATACTAAGGCCGAGCCAACATAGTCATCTCCATCGCCTTTAAACATACCAAAGGGTAGAAATTCTACTCTTCCTGTATAATTATACCCTCCATAAGATCCTCTGGTAACATTTCGGCCTTCCCCTTGGCTGAAAGCAAACTTTTCTTTCATGATAAAGTTGCCAGCTACTTTGTGTTTATTCCAAATTTGAATTCCCAGGTCACGGTCAATATTAAATTCAGCATTAACTATCGAGCGCTCAACTAATTGTAAATTACCGGATGATATTACCCGTTCAATATTGCCCGGCAATTTACCTTGGCCAAAACGAACAAACATTCCATAAAAATCTGTTTCTGAATGAGTATTGACATTTGAATTAGCATAAGCAAATAATCGATAATCGGCATAAGCATCCAGAACAAGGTTGCTGGCATTATGCATTTCACGAGTAACAGCTCCGTCAGCCATATCCCGATTAGTAAGGGCCAGCTCAATTTTCCATGCCAAACGGGGCGTATAAGCAAATCCGTCAAATTTTAATCGTGACCGTCTGATGAGGAACCGTGAATTGTGATCAGTAATATTTGCTAAATTGTCATTGGGCAAATTCCAACTACCTTCATATAGATTTTGAAATCGAAAGCCGAACTTTATGTGAAAAGATGAATCTGCACCATAAAAATTTAGTCCTTTGCCGAATTGTGCGGCCGCATGCTGTGCAAAGCTGTTGATAGTAAAAAACAACAGCAACATGCTGAGTGTGGTGATTTTTTTCATTCTAACTGGTTTAATCTGCCGCAAAAGTATTCGTACAGATTGCGCCTAAGTCATTTTGAATATTACCTTAATGTTACCTTTTGATTATTATTTTTTGGTTAAGAGGCCAAAATCCTTTGACGCCTTGACAACTAATTTGCTAAGAGGGGAAACTTCTCAGGTAACCAAATCGTAGCATGAGCTCCAGAAAAAGGAAGACTATGGCAATAAACGCAAACGGAAAGAATTTTTCACTGTAGCGTTTGAAAGAAGCTATTTCAACTTCAGATCGTTCCATGGTATCGATTTGTTTGTAAATTTTTCGTAGTGTGCTATTATCGGTTGCTCGAAAGTATTGACCTCCAGTTTCGGTAGCTATTTTTCTTAGTAAGGCTTCGTCTATTTGTACCGGCATATTTTTCATTACTATGCCGCCATTTGCAGTGGGCATGGGGTAAGGTGCCGTCCCTTTTGATCCAACCCCAATGGTGTACACTCTGGTTTTGAATCGCTTGGCTATTTCCAAGGCCGTTATCGGGTCTATCAAACCGGAGTTGTTAACGCCATCGGTTAATAATATAATCACCTTTGAACTTGCTTTGCTCTCTCTAAGTCTATTAACCGCCGTTGCCAATCCCATACCTATGGCTGTGCCGTCTTTGAGTTGGCCAGATTCAATATTTTCAAGTTGATAAAGTAGTATATTCTTGTCAGTGGTAAGCGGTGTTTGTGTGAAGCTCTCGCCAGAGAAAATGACCAATCCTATTCTATCCGTAATGCGCTCTGCAATAAATTCTTCGGCAACTTTTTTTGCTGCTTCAAGCCGGTTGGGTTTAAAGTCTTCTGCTAACATCGAGCCGGAGATGTCAATGCTCATCACAATATCGATACCCTCGCTATCTATGCGCTCATTTACCTGTTGGGTTTGTGGGCGCGCTAATGCAATTATGATAAATGCCAGACTGGCCATTCTTAGCCAAAAGAGCACAGGTAGATATTTGCCGCGGCCTTTGCCGTTAATCTTGGGTAAACCCTCTAAGGATGAGAGTATGAGGGTGCTCTGTTTATTTTTATGTCGAGTAAAATTCCAAAAAATGAAAATTGGGATAATAAGCAATAGCCACAATAATTGTGGATAGGCAAAAGTGAAGGCTTCTATGTTTAATAAGTCTTGCATTATCGATTCTTCTCCTCCTTTTGTTCTTGCTGATGTTTCTTTAAAATTGTACAAGTATTGGAAACAAACGTTTTTGCAGCTTCGTTAGCCTGTTCATGTTCTTCAGCAGTTGGTTTGCTTTTTGCAAATTTTACTAGGTCGGCAACATAAAATAAGGCTCTAAGTTTATTCAATTCTTCACTTCGGTTTTTATACTTGGCCTGTTGCAATACTTTTTTTACGTCTGTAATGATTTCTTGAGATGTTTTTTCGAAACAATCCAGATTAAAACCTTCTTCAAGATAAGTACGAATAATATCTGTTAATTGGGTATAATGTTCTTTTTCTTGCTGTTGCAACCAAAGTTCCTTGCTGACTAAGCTATCAATTTTTTGAATTGCATTATCCCAAGGGCTCACATATTGAACCTTATCAACAGCCACAGGTTGGCTATTGCGGCGGCGGCGGTTATAATAAAATAGTAGCAAACCAACGGCAAGTATGGCCAGGAAAGAAAATATATATTTTTTGTATGCATCCCACCATGACTGATTAGCCGCAATTACATCAAAAATGGGTTTGATGGGTTTGCTGGTATCCACAACTGGTGCCGTCACTTGAACGCTAAATGAGTCGCTCATTATTTCATAGGCGGGGCGGCCATCCAAAGGTGTAATCACAAAATGCTGGGATGGGATTACCCAAACTCCAGAATCGTAGTGCGTCAGTAAATTGATTTTTGTTATTTCAATTATTTGCCCATTCGTAGCCGTGTCATTCTTTTTTCGTTCAATGACTTCAAACTTGTTAAACGTGTCAGCTAAGTAGGGAATTTGGATGCGGTATTGCTGCGGATCAAAACTCAACTTGAATTGCAAACTCACGTGATCCCCAATGCTAATTTCCTTTTTATCCAAGGTACACTTCAAATCTACATTTTGAGCTTTGGCCGTGATTACACTTAGCAAGCATGCCAACAAAATGAGGAAGTAATAGCGAATACTATACACGGATATGACTGAAATTTTATTGCGCATTATCGTTTACTGAAAAATCCTTTAAGTGGTTTTACAAAATCTTCATGAGTACTTATGCTAATCATATCAGCTCCCGATTTTTTAAATGTTTCTTGAATTGCTGCTGTTTTACGCGCAAACCGTTGGGTGTAAAAGGTGCGTAGGCTGGGCAGGGCGGTATCGAGCCATAGCTCATTGCCGTTTTCACTGTCCTGTACTTTTACCAAACCAATATTTGGTATTTCTGCATCGCATTGGTCGTACACTTGCAGGCCAATAATATCATGCCGCTTTTTAGCTATTTGCAAGCTCTGTTTAAAGTCTGCAGCCAAAAAGTCACTGAGTATGAACGCAATGCTCCTTTTCTTAATAACATTATTTAAAAATCGGAAGGCCTCTTCCACATTTGTACCGGCACCTTTCCGAGCTTCAATGGTGAGCAGTTCGCGAATGATATAGAGGATATGACTTTTGCCTTTCTTCGGCGCTATGAATTTTTCTACTTGATCAGAAAAAAAGATTACGCCTACTTTGTCATTGTTGCTGAGTGCGCTAAAGGCAAGTGTAGCACACAATTCAGTAATGAGATCGCGTTTCTTTTGATAAGTACCAAATAAAGAACTTGCACTTATATCAACTAGTAACATCAGGGTAAGTTCGCGCTCTTCCTCAAAAATTTTTATGTGCGGGTTTGCATATCGTGCTGTCACATTCCAATCTATACTGCGCACATCATCGCCATATTGATATTCGCGTACTTCGCTGAAACTCATACCCCTGCCTTTAAAGGCCGTATGGTATTCACCACTAAAAATATGATTGGATAAGCCTTTAGTTTTTATCTCAATCTGGCGAACCTTTTTAAGCAACGACGATATGTTTGAATCTATTGACAATGAAAGGTGATTTTTACTTTGTTATCCTTGATGGTTTTTTGAATGGCGAATTATTGCATTTTTATGCAAATTGCTTTGTACTACTTGAAGGATTATGGCACTTCAACGGCATTCAATATTTCACTGATAATCATCTCACTTGTCATGTTTTCAGCTTCTGCCTCATAGGTGATGCCAACGCGGTGTCGCATCACGTCCATGCATACTGCGCGCACATCTTCTGGTATTACATAGCCCCGACGTTTTATAAAGGCGTAGGATTTACTCGCCATAGCCAAACTAATGCTGGCCCGCGGTGATCCTCCGTAGGCAATGAGCGGTTTTAATTTTGAGAGGTTATACTCCTCCGGATTGCGGGTGGCAAAGACTATATCGATAATGTATTTCTCAATTTTTTCATCCATATAAACTTCGCGCACAAGTTTTCTAGCCTCCATAATATCTGTAGTATCTATTACGGTTTGTATTGGGGCCTGTTTTTCAGGCGCAATATTGTAACGGATGATTTGACGTTCTTCGTCTCGATTTGGATAGCCAATGACAACTTTCAACATAAATCGGTCTACTTGCGCCTCGGGTAGTGGGTATGTTCCCTCTTGTTCAATTGGGTTTTGGGTTGCCAATACTAAAAATGGTTTTTCTAAGGGATAGGTTCGCTCTCCGATGGTAACCTGTTTTTCCTGCATAGCTTCCAAAAGGGCTGATTGCACTTTGGCCGGTGCACGGTTGATTTCATCAGCCAATATAAAATTGGCAAAAATGGGTCCACGTTTTACCTCAAAGTTGTTTTCGCGTTGGTTGTAAATCATGGTGCCAACAACATCAGCTGGCAGCAAGTCGGGGGTGAATTGTATACGAGAAAACTTGGCATTGACAGCTGAAGAAAGTGATCTTATGGCAAGTGTTTTAGCTAAACCCGGAACCCCTTCGAGTAATATATGACCATCAGCTAATAAGCCAATTAGCAGGCGCTCGGTCATGTATTTTTGCCCTACAATTGATTTTGATAATTCTAGTTGCAGCAAATCTATAAACGCGCTCTTTTGTTGTATTTGTTCATTTAGTGCTCGAATGTCTGATGATACAGCCTCCATAGTTTTTGCTTTGGGCGTAAAAGTAACAAAAGGCCCATGCCTCCCTAGTTAAAGAAGATTAAATTTTTAAAATAGGCAATATTTTGGATGCCTAGTGGTGTGAATTTAATGGCCTGCTAAGCGTTTACCCAAAAAGGCCATAGGTAAATAAGCACAAACCAGATCTAAAACAATAAACCAAATAGGCCCACCTATCAAAATGGCAGCAGCGATACCGCCTACCAAAAAAACCAAACCTACAACAATGGCAATGCGATGGTGGTGCGCAAATGTCAGCTTACACGCAACCAGGGCGGCCGATAATGTACCTAAAGCATGCGCGAGAAATGGCATGATGAAGTTTTTGATGGGTAACGTGGGCATCGCTGCTTTTAGGTCTTCCATACTATTTGGGTTAACGCCTTCGGGTAAAGGAATGATGTTGCCGCTATATTGTATCAGTAGGCCGTTGACTACATTACCAACAATCAGACCTATTACTGTGGCCAATATGCTTCGTATTGTGGGGCTAATCGTCATAAATAATGCACAATGTACAAAATGGAAGGCTAAATAACAAGCGACCTGAAATTACAGGTCGCTTTGTTGTGTTTATTTTCTGCGTTGGCTTCTTGTTTGGGCTTGTTCCATTTGTTTTTCTTGAAGCTCCTTCATTTTTTTCATGAACTTAGATTCTTTTGGTGGTTCCTTTTTCTTTGCCTCAATTTTAGCCCGAATTTTATCCTTATCAATAATGTATTGTTGTATTACAAATTGCAAGCCCAACGTGATCAAATTTGAAATGAAATAATACAAGGTAAGTGCCGCTGCAAATTTGTTGAAGATACCCAAAAACATGATTGGCATAATAAACGGCATGTATTTCATTACCGGGTTGCTTTGATCCATAGTGGCGTTGTTCATGCTGTATAGTGCCAAGCCAATACTCGTTATAGCAAAAAGGATGGTAAACAAGCTGATATGGCTACCATAAAATGGAATATTAAATGGCAATTGAACAATAGAATCATAGGAGGACAAATCATCCGCCCATAAAAAACCTTTCTGTCTTAATTGAATAGCATGAGGGAAAAATGAAAACAAGGCAAAAAATATCGGCATTTGCAGCAATGCAGGTAAACAGCCACCTAAGGGGTTTACCCCTGCTGTACGATACAACTTCATTTGCTCAACGCCAAAGGCTTGTTTATCATCTTTGAATTTGTCACGCAGTTCATCTAACTCGGGTTTTAATGCTTTCATTTTTGCGCTGGATACATAACTCTTATAAGTGAACGGAGACATGAGCAAGCGAATGATAAACGTTAAAACGATAATTACTATGCCCATATTACTAAATAGGCTTGAAAGCCAATTGAATAATGGTAAAATAAGAGCAAGGTTGATGTATTTTACAAAACCAAAAATGCCGTAGCTGAGCGGCACAATCTCTTGCATACCATTATCAAACTTTTTTAATATTGAATAATCATTAGGCCCGGTATAAAGTTGTAAGCTGATTTGATCTTGTGGTTTTATGCTTAATCTAGCTGTAAAATTTGACACGGTTACAGTGTCATTTTCTGTAGTGGGCGCTGAAGTAACTTCGCCATAGTTAATTGATTTATCTTTTGGTACCAGCGTGGTATTGAAAAAATGCTGTTTAAAGCTTAGCCAGTTTATGCCTTTTTTATCAAAATCGGTGCTTTTCTTTTCTCTAATGGTATAATAATCGTATCCTTCACCTTCCAAATTGTAACACACCTGTGTGTAGAGCTTTTCGGTTTCCTTATCTTTTTCGGTATGAAGTGACTCAGCCTTCCAGGTGAGCTTCAAATCTCTGTTTTTTTCAACGCCACCTGTAGTAATGGTCATATCCGTCATATAGCCTGATTCGGGCAAGGTGTAAGTAACACCGAATCCGTCTGTATTCGTATAGGTAATTCCCTTACCGCCGGGAGCAACCGATGCATTAAAGCCCTGATTGATTGTTTGCTTGATAAGTCCGTTTTTTTGATACTCAAAATTGAAACTGTTTTTTTCTGCGCGATAAAGTATCAGTGGCTTTTTGTTATAAGTAGTATATTTTTTTAACTCAACTTGTTTTGGATAAGCGCCTTTGTTTGTGAATGTTATTTTTATTTCATCATTCTCAAGTGTCGTTTGTTGCTCAGCGATGGCCAGTTCTTTCGATATGCTATCTGTTGGCGCTGAGGCTAAGGCACTATTTGGTTGAGCGCTACTGTTTGTATCGGTTTCAGATACGTTTTTTGTGCTTTGTTGCGTTTTGGTTTTTTCCTTTTGGGGAGGTTTTGACGGATTCAGGAAGATGTATGCAGCCAATAGCACCATCAACAACCCAAAGCCAATCGCGGAATTTTTGTCCATAATTTTCTTAAAAAGTTGGGCAAAGGTATATGAATTGGACTATACCCCAATTAGAATAGGCGTTAATCTTAGATAATTTCAATCAATTTCTCAGCAATTTGAAGGTTTGTGTCCCTTCTTCAGTTTGGATTTTTAGGATATACAAACCAGCTGAATAATTTGCCGGCACAATGTCAAAGGAGTTTTGATGAATATACTCCCGAAGTATGCACCTGCCATTGATATCAAATAGTTCAATTTTTGCGTACTGATGCTTTGGAAATTGAATGGTAGCATTTGCGGTTCCTAAAGCGAACCCGAAAGAGTTTATTAGTTTTATGGTGGTTTTCTCTGCTGCATCATTCAATAGGGTTGGGTAGCAATCCCACGAGAGAAGATTTTTAGATTTAAAATGCTGGCACAGTGTAGCTTTATTAGCTCCACCAAAGAGTAATTGATCGGCCTGTAACATGTAAAATGCAGCAGAAGGCAAATTGGTGCTGTCGGTTAGGAAAAAAAGGATCTCCAACATCAGGGCATCGGTGGTATTTCGACCAAGGTCGTTATATATATATTGCATGGCGGTATTCCATACTTCTCCCAGTGCATAAATATTCCCATTGAAGGGGTTTGAATAATTTGTGGTAGATACAGCGCTGCGACCTTGCCAATTACCATTATTCCCATCCCAGTTAAATACTTTTTGCCAACCGAAATTCGATAAAGACCTGGAGTAGGAAGTGGCAAAATAATCTGCAATTCCCTCATCAAGCGCCAATCTTTCAAAATGAGTTAGTAGGTTGTCATTAGCACTCCAACTTACGCCATGAGCGTATTCGTGAATAATTACATCAGCATCTTCGGCATCGTCTATGCCACCCGAACCAAATCGGGCATTCGGGTTTCCGCCGTTCCGGTTAAAAGTTGAATTATCTGCTCCCGAGTTACTCAATGCATCAATCTCCAATTGCAAATCCATGAGGGTATCATAACCAAGGTTGGTCAAATGGTCGTGAAATTGTGTAATGTGATATGCGGCCATGCATTGCTCAAAGCCTATTTCTGAACGGTTGAAATAAAAATTATTGCCGGTGTCGCTTACCGGTGGGTTTAAAGGAGGCGCAAGGTCTGACATTTTCACATAATCATTCTCCAGATAAAAACGATTTGTAAAAGTGTCATAGATGGCAGGAATGTTCACAGGTAAATAGGCTGCATTCATCCAAGATAGGTCTTGGTCGTTAGAGTCTACATAGGGCGAACCATATATTCGGCTTAAGAAAGTAAGCGGGTCTGGCTCAAACACGTAAGCATTGACAAATGTATCTATGCCAAGGTTTCTGACATGATTCCACTCGGCCAGCAAGGCTCCTTGCAAGTTCCAAACTTTGGTGCGATCATAATCCGCATTCCAGTCGTCTTGCACTTTAACTAGCTGAACCTGCTCCTGAAAATCAAAAATGGCGAGGTATTCTTTTTTTACATTTTCTTTGGTTGGCCATGATGTGGTTTGCCACTGCGTTTTTTTCCAGCTAATCTCTTGCGGTAGAAATTGGCTGAAATCGCTCAATCCTGGTGCGATACTGATGACCTTGTTTTGAATATCCGTATTCACCTTGACGAAATTCCGGTAAACCATCAGGCTGTCATAGTAGATATCAAAAGTGAAATGCTTGGAATACAAACTCTTGTTGAAAAACCTGAGTTTAAAACTAATTTGTTCCAAGTTTGTCTCCGGTATGTGCGCTTTTATAAAAGCAGTTTGTCGTACAATATCGGTTTCGGGAAATGGTTGTTCGGTATATACCAAATAATCCTGCGCATTGGCCATGCTCAAGGTGAAGAAGATTACGAATATTGACAATATTTTTTTCAACTGTATAAAATTAACGGAATACTTTAGTTGAGGGTTCATTTGAACTATCTGGAATTGTCAATGTGATGTAAAATCCGATATGCCATTAAATTTTTAAATAGTACAATAGACTTTTTAATTGATTGGTTGGTTTTTCCATATCGCAGATCAGTTCATCTCGCTGGAGGGATTGAGGTTCAAAGCAATTGTTGTGCTGTTTCTCTTTGTGCGCTAAAAAGTCCAGACAAACATATCCTCTGCTGACAATGGCGGCTAGAAGTGATTTGAATTTTTGTTTATTTTTTGCAGGATAATTTGTTTGTGCCAACTGTTTTTCCAATGTTTGAAAAAGTGTAGCATATTCAAGCCTTAAGGCCGAGATGTTTTTACATCTTGTGGCGAGCGTGTGAATGTTGTGCTGTAAATCTTTGTAAACGTCAAAAATGTCATTTTCCAATTGTCCAATTTTGCCTAAGGTTTCAATCAAATTCTTTTCGGTAACAGTCGGGGCATTCTCAAAGGCGCTTCTGTAAAATAATAAAGATGCTGCTCCTTTTTCATACGTAATCTCTCGAATTGCGGACTCTTCAATATCCGGCAAGCTCTGCGCTATACTTTTTTCTTGTGCATCGGCTACCCGATGCAACAATTGTTTTGCTTGTTGGCGAGAGGGCGAAGTTTTCAAAGCATTTTGCCAAAAAACGATAAACAATTTTTCATGCTCATTCGCCGGATGGGCCAATTCAGGATTTTCAATCATACTACGGATTTTATCTACAGGTGTATTTAGCAAGTCAAAAAAGTCGTCAAAATGCCGGTAAGTGCACCCAGATAAGTAAGTGTATTGCGTTCATTTGCACTCATTTTTCTGCTTCTCAAAATACAGAATCCTTCACCCATTATGGCCGCTACCGCATTGCCATAGTATGATGTAATTTTATTCACGTCTTCAATGCTCAGGTTTGAAACTGCATGTTTTTTAAGTGTAGCCAAATCTTGAAGCACAGTAGCTTGCATAAATTGTTGTTGATGCCGGATACTTTTTTTAATGAAAGGTATCAGAAATGGAAGATAGGCAAGTTTGTAAATGGTCGTCATCATGCCTTATTTCATGCCGGATTTGCTGCGCAATGCCTCAATAAGTATAAACTCTTCATCTGTCAGTGATTGCTCATCGATTTCGACATCTTGATTTAAAGTAATGATTTGCTCGCTCTCCAGTTTTAAAAATGCCGGTAAGGCTGCATTCATTACTTCGCCTTCGGCACACATGTAGTAATCTGCCATCCAAGCCCACAATTCAAGCTGTGTTTGGGTGACAATAGGTACTTTGTCAATGATATTCCGTATTGGCTTGATAGTAAAACCATCAGGTTTGTTGTGATGAATTTTCTTTACTATACCACTGTACATTTTACCCCTGCCGAAAGATACTTCTACACGTTGCCCTACAAGAAGGTCATTTTGAAATTCAAGCGGCACACCATAAGTAAAGGTTGTTTTTAAAGGCACGGGCAATAGGATGTCGGCATACATGGCTATACAAATTTAGCGCTGAATATGTTGTTGCAAATAATTGGTAGCTATTTCCCAGCATTGCCCAACATCTTCGGTACGACAATAATCCAGGCAGTGCTGCATGTATCTTTTAGTGAAATTTCTCAAATCATTTTCGGTAGGAAAGGCATTGCAGGGTATTGCAGGCAGAAAAACACTAGTCAGATAGCCAGGCGTAAAACTAAGTAAACGGTTTGGAGGCATGCGACGTGCAGTGTCAATAAACAAAACGGGTAATATGGACTTGCTTTGCTGAATGGCCAAAGAGAATGCACCTTTTTTAAAGCTGAGCAGATTTGTTTGTGGATTGTCAGGAAATGTTGCTTCGGGAAATATCAGTATTGACCAGCCTTGGCTTAGGTAGTGCATCATACTGCGGTACGTGCCGGCGCTTTTACTGACCGATTGGCGGTTGACAACAATTACAGCCATTCGATACAACAAACCAAAGAGGGGTGTTTTGCCGATTTCTACTTTGCCAACGCTTTTGAAATAGGTGTTTAGCGCCGTATACATCTGTACCGGATCCCAATAAGATTGGTGATTAGCCGTAATTACATAGTTTTTTCCAAAATCAATTTGATCTCGGTTATAGATGCGCGGTATTATACCTGTGCTAAAGCACCAAAAATTGGAGTAGAAGCGCAGCAGGTAATGTACGATTCTATCTCGGCGGGCAATGGGAAGTTTGTAAATTATGAGCCAGGGAATAAATGAAGGAATCAACATCAGCATAAATATTAGCATGACGTAGATAGAATATATGACTGAAGAGATACGCTTCATTAAGAGTTTAATATAATCGCTTTGGCATCGTGGATAGTTACGTTTTTTTGCTGGCCCGACTGCAGGTTTTTTAATTGTATTGTATCACCTTTCTGCTCTTCTTCGCCCCTCAAAATAACAAAATCAAAACCTTTGCGGTTGGCGTATTTAAATTGCTTGTCAATCTTTTTAGCATCAGGAAAAATGGTGGCAGCAATTCCGGCCTGGCGCAACTGATCTGCAATGGCTAATAATTGCGTAAAATATTCCTCGCCAAAATTAATTAAGAGTGCTGTTTTTGTATTTGAAATATTGGACGGGAATAAATTACACTCTTCCAGAACATCATAGATCCTATCTACACCAAACGAAATACCTACCCCTGGCACATCACTCACCCCAAACAAACCCGTAAGGTCATCATATCTACCACCACCGCCAAGGCTTCCCATGCTGACCTCAGTTGGCTTTACCTCAAAAATGCTGCCTGTATAGTAATCCAAACCTCTGGCGAGGGTAAAGTCAATGTGTAAAAATGGACAATGTGTTACAATGGTGCTGAGTTCTTCAATGCCTGTTTTGGCCATGTCTGCATCTACCAATAAAGCAGCGATGCGTTGCATTTTGATTTCGTTTGTTTGTTCTGCCTGAATGGCCAAATAAGTAGTTACCATTTCCAGCGCTTTTTCATTAAAGCCTTTTTCCTCAAGCTCTGTTAATACTTTTTCTTCACCTATTTTATCAAGTTTATCTAAGGCAGTAGCAAGGGTTGTCATGCTGTCGTTTAAACCGCATTTGGCTGCTAATGCGGTTAGTATTTTTCGGTTATTAATGCATATGGCCACGGGGATATTTAAGGTTTCGAAAACATTTTTATAAATATTGGCCAGTTCAATTTCATTCAGCAAGCCTGCACTCCCTACGATATCGGCGTCACATTGGGTAAATTCTCTATATCGTCCTTTTTGAGGTCGGTCAGCTCGCCAAACGTTTTGTATTTGATAGCGCTTTAACGGCAAAGCTAATTTTCCATAATTCATGGCCACATAGCGCGCAAAAGGTATGGTAAGGTCGTATTTCAATGCGCGTTCCGTAATAACGGATTCGTTTTTACCCTCCAATACACGTCGAAATGCCAGTATGGTTTCGTCGATATTGTTTTTCGCCCCTAGGCCATTATTTAATATTTTAAATATCAATTTATCGCCTTCTTCGCCATATTTACCCATTAAGGTTTCTAACCTTTCAAAAGCCGGAGTCTCAAGCGGTTCGAAGCCATGAAGAATAAATTGGCTTTTTATGGTTTTAAAAATGAATTCACGTTTTGTAATGGTGACAGCGTCAAAATCACGAGTGCCTTGTACGAGTGCTGGTTTCATTGGGATAAATTGTTATAAACCCCAAAAGTATATCATAGATGTTTGCCCTATCTTTACGACTCAAAAATTTATTATGAAAAAACTCCTTCTTTTGGGTGTTGTAATGCTCGTTGTGATTGGTGTAAATGCCCAAAAAGGTGCAATTAAAGGTTTTGTTTATGACAAAACTTCGGGGGAGCCCTTGCCATTTGTGACAATAGCCATTGAAGGGACTTCCATTGGGAACAAGACAAACAACGCCGGTTTTTTTAATATACCGAATATTGATGCAGGTACTGTAACATTGGTAGCCAGCTCTGTGGGTTTTGAGACTGAGAAAAAACAAGTAGTGATAAAAGCAGACTATACTGAGAATACAAAAATTTATTTGGATAAGAAGGTTCGAACATTCGGGAAAGTGGTAGTTTCAGCAAAGAAAATTGAGAAGCAATTTGATACCAGAGTAGGGGTGACCAAAATAACGCCCAAGGAATTGAAAATTTTACCCAGTATTGGTGGTGAGCCTGATATAGCGCAGTATTTAAGCGTGATGCCCGGTGTAGTATCTACAGGTGATCAAGGCGGACAATTATATATCAGAGGCGGTTCGCCAATACAAAATAAAATATTGTTGGATGGAATGACGATTTACAACCCTTTTCACTCGATAGGGTTGTATTCGGTTTTTGAAACCGAAGCCATCCGTAGTGCGGAAGTAATGAGCGGTGGCTTTGGTGTAGAGTACGGAGATCGTACTTCGGCCATTGTGAATGTGACTACTAAGGATGGAAATAGCAATGGCATCCATGGTAAAATTGGTGTGAATCCCATCCTGTCAAAAGTATTTATCGAGGGGCCGATAAGCAAACCTAAAACAGAAGGGGGCGGAAGTACCACTTTTTTAGCTAGCTTAAAACGGTCTTATCTGAATACAACCTCTACACAATTATATGGAGGATTAGGCGAGCCATACAAATCAAAGCTACCATATTCGTTTACTGATATGTATGGTAAGATAAATATGAACTCTGAAAGTGGCAGTAAAGTAAGTTTCTTTGGATTCAGTTTCGATGACAAAGTTGATTTTACCGGCACTACCGCTTTGAACTGGAAGAACTTTGGCGCAGGTACAAACTTTGTCATTTCACCTGGCGGGTCCAGTTCGTTAATCACCGGGGGGATGTACTATAGCGATTATAAAATTGATATGACTGAGGCTGATAATCGACCACGAGAAAGTGCCATTAATGGTTTCGATGCCAATATAGCCGTTTCAACTTATTTTCAAAACCATAGCGAGATTAAGTATGGCGTAGAGTTCAATGGATTCAGAACCCTATATACCTACGAAAATTTTCTGGGTATTCCGCTTGAACAAAGCCAATACACCACCCAGCTGGGCGTTTTTGTGAAAGGTAAAAAGAATTTTAACGACGTCTTGATTATTGAGCCGGGCTTAAGGTTTCAATACTATGCCTCCGCATCTGTTCCGCGATTGGAGCCTCGGGTAGCATTCAAGTATAATATCACAGACAATTTTCGATTGAAAGGTTCGGCCGGCATGTACTCGCAAAATTTAATTTCTTCAAAATCAGACCGGGATATAGTAAACTTCTTTACCGGATTCTTGACCTCACCGGAAGAAACCATTGCGGATAAACAAGGAAAAGGTGCAACCAACAATATTCAAAAGGCCTATCATCTTATTGGTGGTATAGAATTAGACTTGGGTGATGTCGAATTGACCCTCGAGCCATGGTTTAAAAATTTCACTCAGCTCATCAGCATTAATCGATACAAGTTATTTCCACAAGATTCCGATTATCTGCTTGAAACAGGTAAGGCTTATGGATTGGATTTGACAACGAAATACGTAAAAGACCGCCTGTATTACTGGGGTGTATTTTCTTATGGTTATGTTGATCGGTATGACGGTGTGCAGCTGTATCCTACACCTTTTGACAGACGGTTTAATGTGAATGTGCTATTGTCCTACACAGCAGGTAGAAAGTATGATTGGACATTGTCTGCGCGATTTAACTATGGCTCACCATTCCCATTTACCCAAACGCAGTCATTCTTTGAGCAAATTGACTTTACACAAGGCTTAGGAACAAACTACCTTACGCAAAATGGAAACTTGGGCATTTTATATGCTGAAGAAATTAATGGAGGCCGTTTATCATCATATCACAGGCTAGACATTTCGGCAGCCAAAAAATTTGAATTAAGAAACAAAACCACTATTGAGCTTACTGCGAGTGTCACCAATGCTTACGACAGACAAAATATATTTTACATTGATCGGATACGGAATATTCGCGAATATCAATTACCCGTTTTTCCGAGTGCTGCTGTTAGTTGGTCATTCTAGAGTAGCTACCCACACCTTATACCTCATATGAATTTAAAAAAACTTGTATTTACTTTCTCCATCTTATTCCTAACTGCAAGCCTTCATGCGCAGTTTAGCCTTAAACTTACTGAGCAACATCGCCTTTTAAAACAAGGAATGGATGCTTTTGAAGCAGGGCATTTTCAAACTGCACAACACCTCACGCAGCAATATGCCTTTCCGGCCTTAAGAACACCAAGTATATGCACATTAGCGAATGACGACTTATACCTGTCAACGGCTATTTTTTACCATGGGTTAGCTGCTTTGTATTTGAATCAAGATAGTGCCATAGAACAGCTCACCCTTTTTTTGAAGGCAACTGCATTTGAGGCGCTAAGGCAATATGGAAATTTTAAAATAGCTCGTTTTTTATTTGCTCAGCAAAACTTTGTTCAGGCAATTCCTTTTTACGAAAAAGCCAGCATCACATATTTAAGTAATGCCGAGATTATACAACGCAATTTTGAACTGGCGTATTGTTATCTGTTAGACAATCAATTGGACAAGGTCAGTCCACTTTTTGCCTCCATTAAGGATGTGCGGAGTGAGTATTCCAGTCCGGGTAATTATTATCACGGTGTGTTATCCTATTACAAAGGTGATTATGATGCCGCGCTTAGCAGCTTTGAATCTTTACAATCGATGAAGGAGTATCAGCAAGTGGTACCTTTTTATATTGCTGAGCTGAACTATTTTAAGGGGGATAAAAATGCAGCACTGCAGCGTTGTCTTGACTATATGGTCGATACGGCGGCTCCGTATTACGGTGAAATGGCTCAATTGGCTGGTCATGTTTATTACGAAAAAGGGCAATGGGAAAATGCACAAAATTTCCTGAACGAATACAGTAAAAAACAACAGACAGTTGGGAATGAAGATTTATTCCGAATGGGGTATATACATTATCAGTTAAAGCAGTATGATCAAGCTGCTGAAAACTTTAAAAAAGTAAACAATCAGCTCCCGAATGTTTATGCACAAGCATTATATTATCTCGGTTTGGCAAATGTGAAATTACAGAAGAATCTACAGGCCTATGATGCTTTTAAATTCGCCTTGGCAACGGCTAAATTGCCTGAGCTGGAGGAGGATATAACGTTTACTATGGCAAAACTTGCTTATGACATGGAAAAGAATGATGAGGCCTTAAATGACCTGGCAAATTTTATACAACGATATCCGCAATCGCAATTTTTACAGGATGCCCTGGAGATGAAGTTGCAGCTACACATTAAATCAAAGGACTACGGGCAAGCCGCAAATACCTTAAAGCAATTTGCAAATCGGTCACCAGCCAATAAGGCCTTATATCAAAAAGTGCATTATGCTCAAGGAATACAGCTACTCATGGAGGGTAAAGAGTCTGATGCAGCAAGCTACTTTCAAGCTTCAAAAAAATACGCTACCAATGAAAACCTAACTGGCTTGGCAGAATTTTGGGCGGCCGAGTGTTACTTCAGAATTGGGCAATATGAAAATGCGACAGATGCAATTAATAGATTCGTTGCGGCACCAGGCGCGAGTAACAGCCCAGCGTTGATACGTTCTGCCTACCTTACCAATGCCTATATATTTAGGCTACAAAATGAAAACGATTTGATGACACAAGCCTATAAAAATTATCTGGACACACCGGCTAATCTTACAACAGCTTTTGTGCTCAATAAAATGGATAGTGTTAAGCCAAATTTTGTACCAAGCCATGTACCACAAATTGAAACGACAACTGTTGTGGCTAACTATGAAATACCAAGTTTGCCGGTAAAGTTTTCATACAAGCCATTACCGCTTGCACCTGTGGCATTAACAAAGACAGAAAGGGTAGAAGTACAAGATAATTTTATTCAGCTTGGATTAGGAAATTTATCCACCACACAACTGTCACTCGGTTACGACTTGAGCAACGATATTGGTGAAAAAGTGTATCTCAATCTTTCTCATCGGGCATCAAAGTCCGCCAACTTCTTGCAACAAGCTTCAACCAATCAATTAAACCTTAACGTTCATAAACTATTGGGTGACTTTGATACTAAAGGGGTGATTAATTTGGAGCGAAATGTTTATCGGCCTTATGGCACCTTTTTGAAAGCCAAAAATTTGCCTGATGACTTTGATTTGCGCAATCGATTTTTAGACTTTAATGCTAGCGCGGCGCTTACTCCACTTAAACAACAAATGGCTCCTCTAAATTATCAAGCCAATGTGGGCATTGGTGCATATAATATTAATAGTCAGGGAGCGAATTGGAGTGGCACGGAATTATCTTTCTACCTCAATACTCCTTTCTCTTATCAGCTAAACGAGACTGCAAAAGCTAATGTCGGTTTGGAGCTGCAAGCTAACGGGCTGATATGGGCTTCGCAAAAATCAGCCGCAAAACCGGCCAATACATCCAGTAGTTTTGTTGTGCTAAAACCCTCATTAACCAACACATATCGTGATATAAAACTAGATATTGGTTTGTTTGCCGCGGTTGGTCAACAATTTTACTTGCTTCCCAATATTACAATTTCAAAGAAATTGGACGTAATCAATGCGTTGGCTAAAGTTGGCGTGGAAAGCGAACTTTACACAAATTCTTACCGCCAGCTTTCAAGAATTAATCCATTTATACAGATGGTAAACTTGCAGCAGTCAAAGCAAATGCTTGTTTATGGGCAGCTATCAGGTGCAATCCTGGATAATGTAAATTATCAAATAAAAACTGGTGGAGGAGTTATTCGAAATTTGCCACTATTTGTGAATGATACAACTACAAATCAATTTTTTGATGTTTGGTATGAGGCGCGAGCAACTATAATGTCGCTGCAGGCCAACGTTGAGTATCATTTAAATTTTAATACCAATGCTGGGATACAATTTCATTATCAACCAATTATAAATAACCAGCTTTTTAATACCAATTATCATTACGTGCCATTAGAGTTCAATGCTTATGCGAAATATGCTATGAATGAAAAACTGTTTATGCGTGCTGATTTTTTCCTTCGCTCGATGACGACGCCGCTTGGAAGAAAAGAAGTATCGAGCCGAACAATACCAGGGGGCTATGATTTGAATTTTCAGGCCGATTATCGTTTTGCAAAAAAGTGGACAGGCCATTTGGAGCTAAACAATTTACTGAACAATAAATATCAGCGGTGGATAAACTATCCTAACTTCTGTTTCAATGCGTTGATTGGCATCAAATACTCTTTCAATACTACCATCAAACAATTATTTACTAATCAAACTGGCAAACAGGATTAATAATATAAAACTCCTTACTTTTATCGCGTGGTATGATACAAATTGAGAATTATATATCGGGTTTTTTGCTGAAAAATCAGTATTGTGCAATATCCGGTCTTGGTACATTGGAGTTAGTTCGCGTGCCGTCAAGCATTGACGATGATGAGCGGCAGGTACAGCCTCCTGAATACAAAATTTCATATGTACCTATTGGCGTAATTGATGATGCTTTTGCTACTTACATAGCCAACCACGAAAATGTGAGCATTTCAAAGGCTTCAAATGACATTAAAACATTTAGTCAAAACGTGAAAGCGGCTGTTAAAAGAACAGGTAGATTTGATGTGGAGGGCGTTGGTTATTTTACCTATGAAAATGATAAGCTGCAATTTAACCAGAGTGGAAAAATTACAATTGAAAAGAGCCCTATCAATATTCAAAAACAGAAACCACAAACCGCTAACGTCGAAGAAGAAAGTACAATTGCCGATGCGAATACTTTTAAAGATTTGAATTTTACCCACGCGGAATCAGTAGTTAGTAAGCCTAAAACGGGTGTGATGCTTAAGTACTTATTGGGGTTATTGTTGCTTATCGGTGTTGCAGCAGCCATCTTTTTTGCATATCAATACTATCAAGATAGTCAAGCAACGGATCCGGATAATGAAACGTCAACAGATGTTGTGGACTTTGAGGAGTCTGCCGTAACGGATACCACTGAGACAATAATAACAGATAGTTTGAGTGCGGGCACGACTGATTCAAACAACACAGTTAATAACCCAATCGATTCCGCCAATACTGCCATTCCTGGCTCTTATCAAGTGGCTGTTATGGCATTTCAAAATGCTGCAGCTGCACAAGCCAAAGCTGATAAATTAAACAACTGGGGAAACAAGTCAAGTATAAAACAAATTGGTGATAAATATTATGTGGTTATCACAGCAAAGCACCCCGCTGGCGATACAACCATTCTTAAAGATTCTTTAAGAAGATATTTTAACCCGTCTGGAACGCCTTTTATTGTAAAATAGATATTTTATACTATATTTGCGCTCGATTGAGCAAGTGGTTAAGGGAACTAATAGTTCCCTTTTCTATTGGTTTAAACCCAAATGTTTCAGCAGCATGACCGAAAAGGACGAAAAAATAGTACAATGGCTGAACCAAATTTTAGACGAAACAGACGATTGTTTTTTGGTTTCTTCAAAAATAGGTGCAGATGCGAGTTATCAATTTTTTATTGATAGTGATACTGGTTTTACCCTTGAAAAAAGTGTTGCTATAAATAGAGCGTTGCGCAATAAAATTGAAGAAGCCGAAATTTATCCTGAGGGGATGTTTTCACTTGAAATTTCAAGCCCGGGGATAAGCGAACCGCTAAAGAATATTAGACAGTATAAAAAGAATACAGGACGATTGGTAGCTATTGAAACAAAGGAGAAAGAATCTGTAACCGGAAGAATAGTGGGTGTGGAAAATGATGAAATTATTTTAGAAGTAAACGGCAAAAATGCAAAAGGTGTGGCATCACCTAAAATGCCAAAAACAAAAAGAAACATAAACTTAAACACCATTCAAAAAGCTATCATTCAGATAGAATTTAAATAAAGAAGCTATGTCAAGTATAAATTTAATCGATTCATTTGCTGAGTTTAAAGAAGCCGAAAGCATTGACCGGCCTACACTCATAAAAGTTTTGGAAGATGTTTTCAAAACGATACTACGAAAAAAATATGAAACGGATGAACCTTTTGACGTCATTGTGAATGACCAAACAGGGGATTTGGAGATTTTTCATCGCAAAGAAGTGGTAGCCGACAATGAGTTGGAGGATATCGTCACTCAAATCACCCTTTCCGAGGCTTTGGAAATTGATGATACTTATGAAATCGGAGACGAAGTATATGAGGAAATAAAGATGGAAGATTTTGGGCGAAGAGCTGTTCTGGCTGCAAAACAAACCCTGGCTTCGAGAATTAATGACTTGAAGAAGAATATACTCCTTGAAAAATACAAAGAGCGTGTGGGTTCTATCATCAGCGGTGAGGTATACCAAATTTGGAAACGTGAAATAATGTTGCTTGACGATGAAGGAAATGAATTAATTCTGCCAAAAAACGAGCAAATTCCTTCAGATTATTTCAAAAAAGGTGAAACTACTCGTGCAGTAGTAAAAGCAGTTGAAATGAAAGGCAACACACCCGTAATTATTTTATCACGCACTGATCCTTCTTTTTTAGCTAAGCTGCTTGAAATTGAGGTGCCAGAAATATTTGATGGTTTAATATCCATTAGAAAAATTGTACGAGTGCCCGGTGAGCGTGCAAAAGTTGCTGTGGAGAGCTATGATGATCGCATTGATCCTGTAGGGGCATGTGTGGGTATGAAGGGTAGTCGAATTCATGGTATAGTGCGCGAATTGCGCAATGAGAATATTGATATTATTAATTATACCAACAACATACAATTATTAATTACTCGTTCATTAACTCCGGCCAAAATATCTTCAATGACCATTGACGAAGAAGACAAATATGTAGAGGTATTAATGAAGGCTGATCAGGTTTCGTTGGCCATCGGACGAAGAGGTGTTAACATCAAACTGGCACAAGAATTAACCGGTTATAAAATCGAGGTATTCCGTGATGATGTTGATGCAGAAAACGAATACGACGTACCATTAAGTGAATTTTCGGACGAAATAGAACAGTGGATAATTGATGAATTAGTAAAAATTGGATGCGATACAGCTAAAAGTGTATTAGAATTAGATGACAGTGAACTGGCAAAACGTAGTGACTTAGAAGACGAAACAATAAAAGAGGTAAAACAGATTTTAAAATCTGAATTCGACCAAGCATAAACAACTATAAAAAAGAGTATATTCGAAAAATCATATATGGCGAGTAGTAAAGGCATAAGGTTAATGAAGGCTGCCAAAGAATTCAACATTGGTAAGGATACCCTTGTCGATTTTTTAAGGCAAAAAAACTTTGAAGTAGAGAATAAGCCCAATACAGTATTGAGTGAAGAAATGTATGAGGAACTCATGCTGGAATATGCTCAGGATAAAGCTGCCAAAAAGAAAAGTGAAAAAATATCCCTGCAGGTAAAACCAATAGAAGTAAAGGTAGAAAAGGAAGAGCCTAAAAAAGAAGAAAACGTTTCACTAAAGAAAGAAGAGGTGATAAAACTTAAGGTTAAAGATAAAATTGACCTTGATAAAACCACAAAACAGAAAGAACCAGAAGCAGTACCTCCTCCTACACCAAAAACAACGGTAAAGAAATCTGTTACACTAAAGAAAGAATCAAAAGAAACAGAGCAAGTTTCATTACGCAGAACGGGCGAAGAAACAGTAAAACTAAGCGTCAAGGACAAAATAGATCTGGACAAATCCAAAAAACAAAAGGATGTAGAGGATCAAAGACCAATTGCAAAGGCTTCTGAAAAATCCGTAACGCTGAAAAAAGACAATAAAGAGGAGGAAGTTGTAAAAATTGAGAATATAAAAGCTCAAAAATTAGAGGGTCCAAAAATTCTTAAGAAAATCGAATTAAAAGAGGAGGAGCCTCGTACTCGCAAAAAACGTAAAAGAATACCTGCCAAAGGCAATACAGACACTCGCACCGACAGACCGAGCAAGCCCTGGCAACCGAAAGGTAAAACAGATCAAAGCCAGGTTGTAGACCCTGCATTAATTGAGCAGCGCTTAAAGCAAACACTCAATAAAGTTCAGGGCAATGTGCGTAAAGGCCCTTCAAAAAGCCTACGTAAGGGAAGAAAACGAGACAAGGCCGAGCGTAAAGATTTACAAGAACAACTAGCCAACACAGATGCTGGCGAAAAAGTATTACGCATTACTGAGTTTTTATCTGTATCGGAGTTGGCCAGCTTAATGGATGTGGAAGTTACTGACGTAATAAGCTCTTGTATGAGCTTGGGCCATATGGTATCCATTAATCAGCGC
The DNA here is from genome assembly GCA_964409905.1 of uncultured Chitinophagaceae bacterium. Classification (GTDB taxonomy): domain Bacteria; phylum Bacteroidota; class Bacteroidia; order Chitinophagales; family Chitinophagaceae; genus JAGNRR01. The sequence continues at coordinate 65,967 of CAYPET010000005.1, forward strand.
CTGGATGCAGAATTAATTGAAATTGTTGCAAGTGAATTTGACTTTGATGTCGAATTTATTGAATTGGAAGATAAAACTGCAGAAGAAATTTTTGAGGTTGATGCAGAAGAAGATTTAAAACCCCGTTCTCCAATCGTGACGATTATGGGTCACGTAGATCATGGTAAAACATCATTGCTTGATTATATCCGTAAGGCCCGCGTGGTAGAAGGCGAGGCCGGTGGTATCACGCAACACATTGGAGCATATAAGGTAAAAACCGAAAGCGGCAAAGACATAACATTTTTGGATACACCAGGTCACGAAGCCTTTACTGCAATGCGGGCTCGTGGTGCAAAAGTTACCGACGTAGCAGTTATCGTAGTAGCTGCCGATGATGCGGTTATGCCGCAAACAAAAGAAGCAATCTCGCATGCTCAGGCGGCTGGGGTTCCAATGATTTTTGCCATTAACAAGGTAGATCGTGAAGGTGCGAATCCTGAAAAAATTAAAGAACAACTTTCTGCCATGAATATTTTGGTAGAAGACTGGGGTGGCAAACACCAAAGCCAGGAAATCTCGGCTAAAACGGGATTGAACATACCTGAATTATTGGAGAAAATAGCCTTGGAGGCAGACTTGCTCGAGCTTAAAGCCAACCCCGACAGGTTAGGCTACGGTACAGTTGTAGAGGCATCTTTAGATAAAGGCAGAGGTTATGTGTCTACCATTTTGGTTCAAAACGGAACAGTCCGCGTAGGCGATATGTTAGTTGCGGGCCAATATTATGGTAGGATTAAAGCCATGACAGATGAGCGAGGCGCCGCAGTGCAAGAAGCTGGCCCCTCAACGCCTGTGCAAATTCTGGGCTTTAACGGAGCGCCACAATCAGGCGATAAATTTAAGGCTTACGAAGACGAAAATGAGGCTAAGTCTATTGCAAACGACCGCGAAAAAATATTACGTGAACAGGGTATGCGAACCAAAAAGCATATCACGCTCGACGAAATTGGCCGTCGATTAGCTTTAGGTAACTTCAAACAGTTGAACCTTATCATCAAAGGAGATGTGGACGGTTCGGTAGAGGCTTTGAGCGATTCGTTGGAAAAACTATCCACCGAAGAAATTATGGTGAACGTAATTTTCAAAGCAGTTGGTCAAATTACTGAGCGAGATGTACTATTAGCTTCCGCATCCGATGCGATTATATGCGGTTTCCAAGTTCGTCCTTCAGCACAAGCGGCAAAATTAGCTAATGAAGAAAATATTGAAATCCGAAATTACTCGGTAATCTATGATGCCATTGACGAAATAAAGAGTGCAATGGAAGGTATGTTAGAGCCGAAAGTAGAGCGCAAGGTGACCGCTCAGCTTGATGTACAAGAAGTCTTTAATATTACCGGAGTTGGCAAGGTGGCGGGCTGCATTGTGACTCAAGGTAAAATAAAACGTGAACATAAAATCAATTTAGTACGCGATGGTATTGTATTGTACAGTGGAGAGTTGGGCGCATTGAAACGTTACAAAGATGACGTCAAGGAAGTGGTTCAGGGTATGGAATGTGGTATTAGCGTAAAGAATTTCAATGACATAAAAACCGGAGATGTTGTTGAAGCATATGAAGAGATAGAAATCAAACGTACCTTATAGAAATAATAAGCATTAATTGTGGAAAGCGATTAGTTTAGGCTAATCGCTTTTTTATATCGGCATTACAACTGCTCCTGCTCCTTATTCAAATCACGATTAAATCTACAAATTGTATTTTTCTATACATGGTTCCATTCTTTATGCTAATTAATGCTGCTTGAGGTATCTTTATTTTATGCCAAAATCTAAACAAATTAAGGGGCATCCCTTTATTCATTATAAAAAAAATGTCATTGATGAAGATGAGATGATAAAACGGAGTCTTCATTTTTATAATGAATTGAATTTGCGACGATCTGTACGTGATTTCTCTGATAGACCAATACCTAAAGCTGTTATTGTAAATCTTTTGCAGACAGCATCCACAGCTCCAAGTGGAGCACACAAACAACCGTGGACATTTTGTGTGGTGTCTAATCCCGCCATCAAAAAGCAAATCAGGCAAGCGGCAGAAGAAGAGGAGAAAAGAAGTTATGGTGGGCGGATGAGTGAAAGTTGGTTACGAGATTTAGAACCATTAGGTACCGATTGGCAAAAACCCTTTCTCGAAATTGCACCCTATTTGATTGTGGTGTTCAAAAGAAGTTTTGAATTTGAACAAGATGGCACAAAACATCAAAATTATTATGTTCAGGAAAGCGTTGGTTTAGCTTGTGGTTTTTTGCTTGCAGCCATTCATAATGCTGGTTTGGTTGCTCTAACACATACCCCCAGTCCGATGAATTTTCTTACAAAACTGTTGGGTCGTCCCGAAAATGAAAAACCGTTTTTACTGATACCCGTTGGCTATCCGTCAGAAGAATGTTGGGTGCCCGATATCAAAAGAAAACATCTGGATGAAATTGCTGTTTGGTATGATTAAATCAAGCTATTACAAAGGATTGTTAAATGATACGCACTACTCAACGCCCCTCACTGATAAATTCGTATTTTGCACACTTGTACAATGAAATGTAGTCAACTAGCCATCCTGCTAATTTTGTTAGCCTTTACAACCAATGCACAACAACCCGAAAAACTTGAGAGTATTGTAGGCATTGTTGGTGAACGTATCGTGCTGAAATCGGATATAGAAACGGCCTATGAGGATGCTAAGCGTCAAAACCCTTCTTTACCAGCCTCTACAAAATGTGATATCCTTGAACAGACGCTCGGTCAAAAAATACTCGCTGAACAAGCTGATCGTGACAGCTTGGAAGTTTCGGATGAAGAGGTAGAAGGCGTGTTGAACAATCGCATTCGAAGTTTTATAGAAAGATTTGCTTCAGAAAAAAAACTGGAAGAAGTGAGCGGCAAAACAATTTACCAATTGAAAGATGAGTATCGCCCTGTGTTTCTGGAACAAATAAAAGCGGACCGAATGCAACAGCAGTTGATGAGTCAGGTTAAAATTACACCTCAAGAAGTGCGGGCATTTTATAGTAAAATTCCACAAGATAGTCTGCCATACTATCCATCTATGGTAGAATTGGGACAAATAATATTTATGCCAAAAATTGCCCCAGAAGTGGAGGAATATGCGCGTAAAAAACTTGATGATATACGTAAGGATATTGTTGAGGGTAAAAGCTCATTTGATGTCATGGCAGGCATTTACAGCGAAGATCCTGGTTCGCGGGATAATGGGGGCGATATGGGATTCGTAAAAAGGGACCAGTTAGTGCCTGAGTTTGCAGCTGCGGCTTTTCGACTGCAGACCGGTGAAATTTCCAAGCTAGTCCGGACAGAGTTTGGCTACCACATAATAGAAATGATAGAGCGGCAAGGTGAAAATGCTCATCTACGTCATATTTTAGTCAAGCCGGTTGTTACATCGGGCGATATTAAAAAAACGATGCTCATTGCTGACAGTGTGCGTGCTGAGTTAATGGCTGGAAAAATTAGTTTCAGTCAGGCTGTAAAAGATTTTTCTGATGATAAACAATCCAAGATGACAGGTGGGATTGTTACAAATCCTTACACAGGAAGCACATTCTTAGAGTTAGACCAACTGGATGCCGAGGCTACACTGGCCATACAAGATTTAAAGGTAAAGCAATATGCACAGCCTCATGAATACAAAACACCTGCGGGTGATAAAACAGTCCGTTTGATATATTTACGCGACCGCACAGCGCCGCATAAGGCAAATTTGGAAGATGATTATTTCAAAATTCAAGAAGTGGCGCTAGGGCAAAAACAAAATGAATTTTTGTTTGATTGGCTAACGAAGCAGATACCAACTTTTTATATCAAGGTGGATGATGAATACAAGGAATGCCCGAATGTTAGGAAGTGGATTAATGCCAGTTCTAGTGTAAAAAAATAGAGACAAAATATGTACGCAAACGATGTAGAAGCAGCAAATGCTTTAAAAAAGAAATATGAAGAGCTGAAATTAGCCATTGGAAAAAAAATCATTGGCCAACACGAAGTGGTGGAGAAAGTATTGATTTCTATACTATGTAATGGTCATAGTTTGCTTGTCGGGGTGCCGGGTTTAGCCAAAACCCTTTTGGTGCAAACTATTTCAGAAGTATTGGATCTGGATTTCAAACGAATTCAGTTCACGCCTGATTTAATGCCAAGTGATATTACCGGTGCTGAAATTTTGGATGAACATCGGAATATGAAATTTATTCGGGGACCCTTATTCGCTAATATTATTCTGGCAGATGAGATAAACCGTACGCCACCCAAAACGCAAGCAGCTTTGCTAGAGGCAATGCAAGAGAGAACAATAACGGTGAATGGTGAATTGCACAAATTACCGGCTCCCTTTTTTGTTTTAGCTACACAAAACCCAATAGAGCAAGAAGGAACTTATCCATTACCCGAAGCGCAGTTGGACAGGTTCATGTTTAATATTTGGCTAGATTACCCTACATATGAAGAAGAGGTGGAAGTGATAAAAAATACAACTTCAGATCAAAAAGTAGAATTGCAACATGTACTTAGCGGTGAGGAGATTCTGTATTTTCAACATTTGGTCAGACGGGTGCCAGTGCCGGATAATGTGATGGAATATGCAGTAAGCCTCGTACATAAAACACGCCCGAATGAGCAAGGAACTGATTTTGCCAGACAATATATTTCATGGGGTGCTGGTCCACGGGCCTCTCAGAATTTAATCTTAGGAGCCAAATGTCATGCTCTGTTAAAAGGCAAATACTCACCTGATATTGAAGATGTTCAAGCAGTTGCCCTTTCCATATTGCGGCATAGAGTAGTGCGCAATTACAAGGCAGAAGCTGAAGGTTTAAGCATAGAAGATGTTATAAACAAGTTGATGTAAATCACCCTAGTTTGTTTCTGCTTATAAAGGTGAGTGCTATTTCATTCTCTAGTATATTTGATAAAAGTCAACTTGAGATGAAAATTGTATAACTTAAATTTGTAAACTAAGATTATGGCTAATTATTATTCTTTAGGAAAAATTCCGCACAAAAGACATACACAGTTCAGGGATGAAAATGGACGATTATATTCTGAACAGTTATTTTCTACAGAGGGATTTAATTCAAATTATTCTTTACTCTATCACATACATCCACCAACTGAGATTATTAGAACCGGTGAGCCGCGTGATGTTAGACCCAAACCTGCAACGGCTAATTTATTAAAACAACGCAGCTTTGAGGGTTTTGATGTAAAACCAGAAAAAGATTATTTGGATAGCCGTAAAATTGTGATGTTTAATGATGATTGCCAGATAACATTGGCTGCTCCACAAGAAAGCATGCAAGAGTATTTTTATAAAAATGCCGATGCTGATGAGGTGATTTTCGTGCATGAGGGAACAGGTAAATTAAAAACCCAATATGGGGAGTTGAATTTCCAGTACGGGGATTATGTAGTAATACCACGCGGTGCTATATATCAAATCGAATTTGATACTGATAAAAATAGGCTGTTTATTGTTGAAAGTTATGGTCCGATTCAATTTCCAAAACGTTATATGAGTCGTTTTGGACAATTATTAGAGCATTCACCTTTTTGTGAGCGAGATATTAAGAAGCCAACATTTATTGATGCGATTGACGAAAGCGGCGAGTTTTTGATTCGCACAAAAAAGAAAGGAATGGAATACGAGTTATGGTATGCTCATCATCCTTTTGATGTAGTTGGTTGGGATGGATGTGAGTATCCTTATATATTTAGTATTCATGATTTTGAACCTATTACAGGCCGCGTGCATCAACCACCTCCTGTGCATCAGACATTTGATGGAAAGGATTTTGTAATCTGTTCTTTTGTGCCTCGTTTATATGACTATCATCCTGATTCTATACCGGCTCCCTATAATCATAGCAACATTGATAGTGATGAAGTACTGTATTATGTGGATGGTGAGTTTATGAGCCGCAAGCACGTCACCAAAGGTATGATTACTTTACATCCTGCCGGCATACCTCATGGACCGCATCCCGGTGCGGTAGAAAAAAGTATAGGACAAAAAGAAACACCAGAACTAGCAGTGATGGTAGATACTTTTAGACCATTGCAACTAACTCAAGATGCCCTGGACATCGAAGATGAGCATTATACAATGAGTTGGGCAGAGTAAATGTTTTTAAATGCATGTAGTATTCTAACTACTTGTTTTTATAGAGACCATTCCTTTCTTTTCTATCAAAAAAAGGCAGTACATACAAAAATGCCTGAGTGCAATTTGTTAAAGAGGTCGTTAGAACTTGGTTGCTATCTCATATAACAATTGGATACCAACCCCAATTGCATCAGAATGAATATCAAAATGTGCATTGTGCACTGGAATAGTGTAATAATTACCCAAGCTTGTCCCCAATCGCATAAAACATCCAGGCACTTCATGCGTGTAAAAACTAAAATCTTCGCCCGTCATTCGTTTTTCCAGGGTGTGGACTTGTTGATTACCAAAGTAGTCAATTGCTATCTTTTCAGCCCTGGTGACTGTATCGGGGTCATTAAATAATGAGGGGTAACCTTCAGGCATTATTACTTCAGCCTCGCCTCCCATAGCTTGTGCAATTTCTTTTGTTTGTTTTCTAATAAGTGTTTGTGCTTCTTTGCGCCACTCTTCATCCATGCAACGCAATGTGCCTTCCAGCACCACTTCATCCGGGATTACATTTCCCGCCTGACCACCGGCAATTTTACCAAAAGAAAGTACAGAAGGAGAAGTGACACTATTGTGCCGGCGCGAAATAATTGTTTGAAGATTTAGTATTATCTGAGAAGCTATTACAATGGGATCAATTGTTTTATGCGGCATGGCGGCATGACCGCCTTTACCTTTTACTATAATTTTTATTTCGTCGCAACTCGCCATATACTGGCCCGAACGGAATCCAACATGTCCAACCTCAAGTTCAGGATGTACATGTAATGCAAAAATTGCTTGAGGCTTGGGGTTTTCGAGCACACCTTCTTTTATCATGATGTTTGCGCCTCCGGGTGCTTTTTCCTCACCCGGCTGAAAAATCAACTTAATGGTTCCTTCCCATTTATCCGTTGTTTTACTTAATAATTGTGCCGCTCCTAGTAGACACGTCATGTGTACGTCGTGACCGCAGGCGTGCATTACACCTATGTTTTTACTTTTGTAAGGCACATCATTTGCTTCTGTTATAGGAAGGGCGTCCATATCAGCCCTTAAGGCGATTATTCGTTTATTCGGATTTTTGCCCTTGATTAGTCCGACAATCCCCGTACCGGCAATACCAGTTTGATGCTCGATATCAAACTCAAGTAGTTTGGAAGAGATATACTCTGCAGTAGAGAACTCCTCAAACGATAATTCGGGATACGAATGCAGGTGCTCTCGAATAGCGATAAAGTTACCAAGCTGATGGTGAAGCGCCTCTTGAATATTAGTGGACATTGATGTCTTTGATGGTTACAATATCTGGAACAATAAAAGATTTCGGGAAACCGCCTTTTTGTACCGTTCGTAAGAAATTATTGGCACTTAATCGACTTTCAAAATCGCCTACTCTTATTTTGTAGGAAGGTGCGATGTATGACATATAAGAACGCACACTGGGGTATGAGCGCATGAAATCTCGTTTCGCCTCCATAGCTTCTGCACGGCTGCTCCCATTGTAAATTACTACGCGAAACCCTTTTTTTGTCACAATCGAACCTGTCACTACTCTTTTACCACGGTTGATAGCGGAGCTGTTTTTTACATTTGTCACGCCCAATTGTTCTTTTCTTTTTTCTAATAATTCTTCACGCAATTTGTTACGCATCACCAGGGCTGGTCGATCTTTTAAAACGTCTAATCTGGCATCTTTAAAGACATTGACGTTTGTATATACATAATCCGTTACGGTAGAATCCTGTTCACTTATGTCAAAGGATGATTCTATTTGCGCATGCGCTAAAACGCTACAAAAAAAACAGAGTAAAAAGAGTCCGATTTTCATATTCTCCACTTCAAATGTAATTAGAGTTATAGGGAAGATGGGCACTTTTTTAATAAATGTTTGTAAATGTTCTTAGTCAATTAGTACGAATAAAGTGGTCGGAATTCATTCTATCGTTAAGAAAGTATAATTTCGCATTATATGAAAACGTTGGTTTTGGGTGCAAGTACCAACCCTTCGCGGTACAGTAATATTGCTATAAATATGCTTAGAGAATATGGTCATGAAACAGTAGCTATTGGCCTTCGTCCCGGAAAAGTAAATAATGTAATTATAGAAACTAATAAGTTACTTTTTGAAAAAGTACATACAATAACCTTGTATCTAAATCCCGAAAGGCAATCAGAGTATTACGATTATATACTAGACCTGAGGCCTGAACGGATTATTTTCAATCCGGGAACTGAGAATCCTGAACTAGCCGAGTTGGCTGCCGAAAAGGGAATTGAGCCTATGGAAGCTTGTACTCTGGCATTATTAAGGTCTAATCAATATTAGTAAATCAAAAAAAATCCGGCTTTATGCCGGATTTTTTTTGATTTCAGTTATTTGTATACCCCATCGATTAATTCTGGGTCTTTTGTAAGAATTAAATATTCATCCTCATCCTTAATGCGATGCCATTTTTTATATTGTTGTGCATCTAGCGTTTCGCGTAATCTTTTATCTCGAAGCATATAGGCTTGTTTCAATTTGTAATTTTTTTCTAATGAACTCAAATTTTTGTCTGTGATGATGCGATCAACATCAGCGTCACACTCAGAGCAAATCCCTTTAAAAACGGGTCTTTGGTATTTTGAAACATCTAAATCATCTGCAAGGATATCTAAACTGGTATATCGCTTACGAACTACTGTGGTCGCGTAATCTCTTTCGTTTTCTGTCATGTAGATAACACGTTCGTTAGAGATTAGTGTTGTATTCTTTTTCTTTTTCAAAATACCTTTGTTATCATTTTCATTTACAACGTCTGCTTGTTTTTTGGCTTTTTTTGCTTTTTTAGGCGCAGCCGGCGCAGTCATTACCTCTTTTACTGTTTCAATTTTTCTTTCATCTTGATATTTACCAACTTCCTCTGTGCTACGGATATTTACCTCATATACTTGATGCTTGGTTTTCGTTTCTACTTCTTCACGACTATCTCTGCTATCATAGTTTTTTTCAAAACCTTCGATATCAAATTCAACATCGTTTTGTATATCAGTATTGTTTTTAAAATACTTACTCTTTTTATTCTTGTTTACCCGTGTTTGCGCATCTGCTTGCAAATAAAAAACAGTGGTCATTACGCACACTACTAATAAAATCTTTTTCATACTTATCATTATATAATAAAACGCTCGAAAGTTAAATCAAGTTTTTGAATAATTCATTCTTTCAAGGCAAATATAAAGAAATGATGTCTAGTCAATATGATTATTATTATAAAATAAATGCCAATTGTTTACAACCCATTTAGTCCTAATCAGAATGAATATTTTACGCGAGACAATACGCTTGAAATGTCAAGGATAGATAGAAGTTAAGATGACTAGAATACGAGTTAAAATTTTATTTGAAAAGAATAATCTTTACACCCTAGATGGATAAAATAATTTGATTTCTTTATTGCTTATATCATAGCTTTGTCTTATCATTGTGAGGTATTTTCGAAAGCAGAAAGTACACCTAACTAGGATAAATAGAAAAATGAATAAAAGTCTTATGAAAAATGTATTCGGAATACCAGCATTGTTCCTATTGGGAATGATTGTTATTGCATCTTGTGGTAAGAAAAGAAGCAATTTTGTTTCGTCGAAAACTGGTTGGAACTATAATGACTCTAAACTTGGAGGTTATGAGGTTCCTGTTTATGAAGGTCAATATGTAGGCCCAGGGTTACGCTTTGTTGAAGGTGGTACTTTTACCATGGGACAGACAGAAGAGGATCTAACTTTTGAAGATAACAACAAACCAAGACGGGTTACTGTTTCTTCATTTTTTATGGATGAAACAGAGGTAGCGAATGTGCATTACCGTGAATATTTGTATTGGCTTTCACGTGTATATTCTTCAGATTATCCTGAAATTTATGCAAATGCAATACCTGATACACAATCATGGAGAAATGCCATGCAGTATAACGAACCATTGGTCGAATATTATTTCAGACATGCAGCTTATAATTATTATCCTGTTGTTGGTGTGAATTGGAACCAAGCGAATGATTATGCTCAATGGCGTTCTGATCGTGTTAATGAAAGAATTTTAATAGAAAAAGGATATCTAAAAAAGAACCCATATCAGGTAGCTGATGAAAACTTCAAGACTAGTGCTTATGTGGCAGGTCAATATGAAGGCCAGTTTGGAAAAAAGAAAAAAGATTTGAATCCAACTGGTAGTAAGGATAGAAATATTCGTTACGAAGATGGTATCTTAATGCCTGATTATCGTCTTCCTACCGAAGCAGAGTGGGAATATGCTGCACTTGGATTAATTGGTCGTAACCCAGAACCAGACAGCAAGCGTCGTCGTGGAGAAGAGGTGGTTACAGATAGACAGGTGTATCCATGGAATGACAATAACTCAACACGTAATGGCATTAGAGATGCTTATCAAGGGGAGTTTTTAGGGAACTTTCGACGTAGTAATGGTGACATGATGGGTGTTGCAGGCGGCTTGAATGATAATTCTGATATACCAGGCCCGATTTATGGATTTAAGCCAAATTCTTTTGGGTTATATCATATGGCAGGAAATGTGTCTGAGTGGGTTCTTGATGTATATAGACCATTGACAGCAATGGATGCTGAAGATTTTAGACCTTTCCGAGGCAATGTTTATACCACTGTAAAAACACTAGATGATTTTACAATTGACGAAAAAGATAGTGTTGGCGCAATACCAAGACGCTTAGTGACTCAGGAAGAGCTAGAAAAGAAACGTAAAGATTATCGAACTCCAGATTTGAGAGGTTTCCTTGACGGTGACACTATTAGTGGATTTGTATATGACTATGGCGGGGACAAAGGATCTACTTTGATTAATGACGAGGCCCATGTATACAAAGGTGGTTCATGGAATGATCGTGCTTATTGGATGAGTCCCGGTACTCGTCGTTTTATGCAGGCTAATCATGCCAGTCCGTATGTTGGTTTTCGATGTTGCATGGATCGCTTGGGTAGTCCTGCACTTGGAGCGCCAAGTGGCAACTATTTTGGCGCCTTTGGTAATAAGATTAGAAAATAAAAATTACAACGAATATTTTTGTACAATGCCTCACTTCTTGTGGGGCATTGTTATTTTTGAATCATGATTGCTATAGAAGAATTATATCAGATTTATTTAGCACATCCTGTTGTACAAACTGATACAAGGAAACTAACGCCAGGGGCTATTTATTTTGCATTAAAAGGTGAAAATTTTAATGGCAATCTTTTTGCGCAAGATGCAATAAGTAAAGGTGCTAGTTATGCAGTAGTGGATGACCCAAGCTTATCGGAGGAGCCCAATTGCTTATATGTTTTTGATGTATTAGCAACATTACAACAGTTGGCATTGTTGCATCGGAAGACATTAAAAATTCCAATATTAGCAATTACAGGTAGTAACGGAAAAACAACAACAAAAGAGTTAATTACTGCTGTAATTGCTCAAAAATTTAAAACACTATCCACAAACGGAAATTATAATAATCATATTGGTGTGCCGCTCACATTGTTGCGCATTCAAAAGACACACGAATTTGCCGTAATAGAAATGGGTGCTAATCATCAACGAGAAATTGCATCTTACTGTGAATGGGCAAGACCAGATTTTGCGCTTATTAATAACTGTGGTAAGGCGCATTTAGAGGGTTTTGGGGGTATAGAAGGTGTGCGTAAAGGAAAGGGGGAGTTATATGACTTTATTCGTTCACATGGTGGTACAATATTCATTAATTCAGATCTTGACTATTTAAAAGACATGGCAAATGGAATTGAGCAACAGATTAGCTATGGAGAGTTTACGGGTGAAACACGTGGGAAAATATATGAACATGAACCTTTTCTTAAAATAGCGCTAACCAACCATGGAGAAGAGCGCATTATTGCTACAAATTTGATAGGTGATTATAATCTGCCAAATGTGCTTGCCGCTGTAGCAATCGGAAAGTATTTTGGTGTGTCGAAAAACGAAATAGATAGAGCAATAACTAATTATTTTCCAACGAATAATCGATCTGAACATAGAATAATTAATGACATTCATTTTATTCTTGATGCTTATAATGCCAATCCGACAAGTATGGTAGCGGCTATCCGTTCTTTTCAGCAGTTGGACCAGAGGTTAAAAGTGCTTGTCTTAGGATCGATGATGGAACTTGGTGATGAAAGTGAAAATGAACATCGGTCAGTATTAAAATTTGCAAAACAGTTTTCATGGGAGAAGATTATCACAGTCGGGGAAGGTTTTAAAGAACAATCGAATCTCTTGGGCATTCAACATTTCGATAATGCAGATGATTTACGGGATTGGTTTTGGAAACATATCGATAAGGATGCTTGGGTTTTGCTCAAAGGGTCACGTTTGACAGCTATGGAAAAATTGATATCGAATGCCTGAAATCAATATGGACAAAGGCAAAAAGGACTATATCGTCATTTTCATTATAATGATTAGTGCTATCTACTTGATAAACCCCACCTTTGGTATTTTTGAATTTATACCGGATAATTTGCCAATTATTGGCAATTTGGATGAAGGAATGGCCACTTTTTTGTTGTTCTCTGGACTGAACTATTTTGGATATAACTTTACGAGTTTTATAAATAGGAATAAATGAAAATATTAGTTACAGGCGGCGGTGGTTATATAGGTTCACATACGATAGTTGATTTAATTCAACACGGCTTTAGACCAATATCAATAGATAATTTCTCCAAGTCCTTTCCCACAGTGTTTGAAGGCATAGAAAAGATAACTGGTCATAATATAGCCAATTATACAGTTGATTTGTGTGATGAAGCGGCTACAAAAAAAGTGTTTGAAGAACATGAAGATATTGCGGGTGTTATACATTTTGCAGCGTTTAAATCAGTGCCCGAAAGTGTGTTACAACCCCTTACATATTATGAGAATAATCTGTACTCATTAATAAACATATTGAAATTATGCAAAGAGTTTAATGTTGAACATTTTGTATTTTCTTCTTCCTGTTCAGTATACGGCAACCCTGATCAGTTACCCGTGACCGAAAAAACCCCTATTAAATCAGCAGAAAGCCCATATGCAGCCACAAAACAAATGGGGGAAATAATATTGCGTGATGTGAGTTTACAAGGCAAGATGAAGAGCCTGGCATTACGCTATTTTAATCCTGTCGGAGCTCATCCAACGGCGATAATTGGTGAACAGTCACCAGATAAGCCCAATAATTTATTGCCCATAATTACCCAAACAGCAGCAGGAATCACAGAAGGTATGAAGGTTTGGGGCGATGATTATCATACCCGAGATGGTTCTTGCATTCGAGATTACATCCATGTAATGGATATTGCTAATGCACATACCAAGGCACTTGAATACTTGTTAAATAATAAGGACACCCCCCAATACGATATTATTAATTTGGGAAGTGGTAATGGCGTAAGTGTGCTTGAAATTATACAGTCATTTGAAAAAGTAAGTGGAGAGAAATTAAATTACGAAATAGGTCCACGACGTAAAGGCGATGTGTCTGCGGTATATGCTGATAATTCAAAAGCAAAAGAGCAGCTAAATTGGGATACAAAATATGGTATTGATGAAATGATGAGGACTGCATGGGCCTGGCAAAAAACTTTATTGAACAAGTAAGTAAATTATTTCAGCAATTTAGAAAAACGTTTATATTTGCACCCTGATTGCCCCATGGTGTAATGGTAACACATCGGTTTTTGGTGCCGCTATTCCTGGTTCGAGTCCAGGTGGGGTAACAATAGTAAAAAGTAAGACCTGCAGATTGCAGGTCTTTTTAGTTACTACTTGGCTGTAAATCTTTTAGTTTTTCAATATATGATGATGAACTAAAGTATTTGTGCAAGCGATTCATGTTGCCGGGGTCTTCGATATGGCTGAACATATCTCGGATGAATAAATAACGCCCAATTTGGGTATCAAAGTATCCTAAGAGCACACCTATTTTATTGATATTAATGCAGTTCGCAACAATCTTACGCTTTAGAAAGTTTGCTCGTGCTTCATCATCAAATTTTTTCGAAAGTCTATTGGTCCAATCTGAAATTTTTGATGCACTTACACTTTGTGGACAGTTTGTATTTCTGACAATATTATTTATAGGAGTACTATTTGGTTCAATATCAGATTTTACTTGCTCTGCAGCAGTTTTATTATCTCCTGAGGCCTGCTTTAATTGCCTGGAATTCGCAATGCTACCGACATTCTTTACTCTTGATAACTGTTGATTGCCATTGCCTCTAGTTAGAAAACTTTTCTCTTTGCTTTTATTAGCAGATTGAGTTGACAGATTTAGCTTAGATTGATTCGTTTTTTGAGGAGTCGCTGTTTGTCTTTTTTGTTCCGAACTAGTTTTTTAGCCATTCGTCTTTCCTTGGCGTAATCTTTATAACGGCTATTGCTTGTTTGCTCATTCTTGGTTTCGTTGATATCGGACCTTTGAATAGGCGTGGATTTATCAATATTTTCGGCAAATGAATCTTTCTCTCTAGGCTCAAAGCGGATGACTTCAACTGTTACGATTTCGTTTGTTACGATTTCGTTTTGTTTCTGAATTCTTTCTTCTTTTGAGGGTGTTTGATTTATTGATTGGCTTTTTTTGGAAACTTCCACTTTCTCTATGCTTTTATTTTCCGCCAACTGAGCCTTAATACTTGTTGTGTTCTTATCAATAGTATTATTAGATATGAGTTAATTGTTTAATACATTCTGCAATACAAATTGGTTATTTGCTATGCGAGATAATTTTAACCCTTGGGACTCTCCAGTATTAAAAATGGTGAATGTTTGGCGTTTATACTGGTGGTTCTCAAAATCTACTGTCAAGGTATTGGTGCCAGATTGTAAGTCTTTGCCTGGGATAATGAAGTACCCTTTTTCTACATTTTTCAGTAATCGGTTGTTGATACTGACAGTTACGGCAAGATTTTTTGGCAATTCCAGATATACGTAGCCATTCTTCTTCTGAGCTGCGACTGGAAAGCAACTGCTCCAAACAACAAAGAAGAGGAATATATTTTTCATTTTAGGTATGTTTTAATCAAAAACAATGAGTTCTTGGTTTTTATCTACCGTGTCACCCTCTTTAATGAGTATTTTCTTAATGGTGGCATCGTCAGGTGCTTTAAAAATATTCTCCATTTTCATTGCTTCTAAAATAAATAATGGGTCGCCACCCTTTACAGAATCGCCGGCTTTTACTAGGGTTTTCAAAATTAGTCCTGGCATAGGTGCTTTAATATTATTGGCCTTTGTCAGTATTTTGGTATCAATGCCTAATGCTAACATTTTTTGATCAATAGGTTCCAAAAGGTCTACTACAAATTCTTTTTGATGCAGTGATAAGACTATTTGTTTTTTATCATGATCTATACTTTGAATGATACCTTCGTGTGTTTGGCCTTTACTATCAATTATTTCCACAATTCGATTGTCGAGAGAATCCTGTGTAAGGATAAATGTCTCTGTGCCAACCTGCCATTGATTTGACTCAGTGCGAATGACTTCGAATTGTTCATTATTTGATGTTGCCTGATACTTCATGATATGTTATTGAGGTGGTGCGAATTGCTGCGGTGCTGATGGCAATCTCGTTGTGATATCGGCCAGAGCTTTTTGAAGTTTATCAGCAATAGGTTTCATGTCGTTGATAACAGCACTCTGTGCTAAAAATCCTAAAACAGTTCTGCAAAAATCTGTTTGTGAAAATGCATTCGTCCCCGGAGCCTTGTCAGCTTCACGCAAGGTGTTAAAATAATCAACTTGTTTGTTACTGTAATCTATAATTTGATCCATGAGTTTTTCGGCCTGTTCTTTAGCTCCTGCCTTCATGTATGTATCCGCAATTAAGATAAGCGCTTTGTCTTCTTGGGTAATAGCCAGAGGGTATGATTTCTCATGTATATTTTTCATTAGATGATCCATCACTTTAATAGCCTCAGCTTTTTTACCATTTCGAATAAAATTATCAGCAATTTGGAAACAAGCCACTCGAATACCGTTGAGCATTCTTCTGTTGGTTTGGTTGTAATATACAGTTCCCAATTGCGCATTACCGAATTTCAAATCGTTCATTACCCAATCTAAACATCTTTTTTCGTTAAATGCTAATGGGGTTATGGTGCTTGAGCCGGGGGTTCTATATGGAACTAATTTAAACACCAAGCCCTCTAATTCAAGGTATTCTCCAAGCCCTTCATAATGATTCTGATCTATAGAATTGGCAAAATAAATGGGGCGTTTCCAATCGTTGGCAGCCAAAATATTCAGCAATGCCAAATCATTTTTAAGTGCATAGTCTCTTGGCAATGTAAAGGATACGCGTTCCTCGGTATTATTGAGTATTGAATCTCGACCCGATAAAATACCACTTGCTTTAATGTTGTCTTTATTGATGGGAATACTGAAATTTTTAATCGGCAAAACGGCTGCGCCCATTCGAGATTTGTTTTGGGTTAGGTATTGCATTACCTCCTTTAAGTCGTAATAAGCATTCGCATCAACTTTGGGTGAGGCCTGATATTGCGCCTGATTTAAATTGTTGCCTCGGTAATCCTCCGGTTTCCATACCATTGGTATTGCACCCGCTTCGTTTACAGCCCAGTTTAATTGGTCAATATACCAATCTATACCCAACAAGCTTAAATTAATAATTCGTACGTCGGGGCGCACACCTTTTACTTCTTGAGCAAACCATAGTGGATAGGTGTCGTTATCGCCTTCGGTAAACAATATGGCATTTTTATCCAAAGATT
This sequence comes from uncultured Chitinophagaceae bacterium, assembly GCA_964409905.1. Lineage (GTDB taxonomy): Bacteria > Bacteroidota > Bacteroidia > Chitinophagales > Chitinophagaceae > JAGNRR01. Next base: position 82,936 of record CAYPET010000005.1, read on the forward strand.
GCAAGTAGTTGGTCGCGGTATCACGAGCCAATGTTTTTTGTGATCTGTCATGATCATCCCAACCTTTGGCTGCCATCATTACAGGTACGGCTAGTAAACAAGCTACAATTGCCAGATAAGTGGCCATACTGCCTTTTAGTATAGTTGAAACCCAATCGCGAACCATAAGTAAACCCAATCCTATCCAAATGGCAAATGCATAAGTAGCACCTGCATAGGCATAATCCCTTTCACGTGGTTGCATCGGGGTGTTGTTTAAATAAATTACAATGGCTAAACCTGTAAAGAAAAACAATAACCCTACTACAAAGGCGTTTTTCTTGTCATGTTTTATTTGGTACAGAATACCCAAGATGCCAAGAATGAAGGGTAAGAAGTAGAATTCATTACGAGCTTTACTTTTTGAGTAAATGTCTGGTGCTTTATCAATATCACCCCTTCCAAATAGGTTGTTATCAATAAATTTAATACCTGAAAGCCAATTGCTATTCTGAGGCTCTCCGATGATATTTTGGAAGTCATTCTGACGACCAATATAATTCCAACAGAAATAACGCCACCACATTTGATTCACTTGATAACCCATGAAGAATTTTAAGTTGTCTGCAGCTGATGGCTCTTCGCCATTATTCAAGCCAAGATAATTTTGATAAAATGCTACATGCGATTCGCTGTTACCATCCCAAATACGCGGGAATACCCGTGTGCTACCTTCAGGGTAAATGTATTCGTCACGTTTTGGCCCTAATTCTTCATATTTGTCTTTCCCTTTCCAGTATTGCATACTGCCTTCTTTTACATTAATAGGTTTTGATGTGTAGTCTGGTCCTGTTAGGTGGGGGATACTTCCGTATTGTGCACGTCCTAAATAGTCCACCAATGCAAAGGCATTATCAGGGTTAGTCATATCAATTGGCACGTCAGCGTTAGATCGTATCACAGTTTGGAAATAGGAAGAATAACCTATCAAAATAAAAATGAAAGCTAGTGTGCCCAAGTGCAGGTAATATTTACCGTTTCGTTTTGCATACATTAATAAAAACACGGATAGTGCCGCAAGCAAAGCAAGCACAAAATATACCCCAGAATTAAATGGTAAGCCAAGTGAGTTAACAAACTTAACGTCAAACCATGCCATAATTTTTGGAACGTATTGTATTACACCGATTTGAACAATACCTGTAATAGCGCAACCGATCAAAAAGGCAATCAAGGTGCCCATTGGGCTGAATTTGAATTTCTTAAAGTAATACACCATTACAATTGCTGGAATGGTCAATAGATTCAATAAGTGCACACCTACAGACAAACCAATCACAAAGGCTATGAAAATAATCCAGCGGTCAGCAATTTTTGAACCAGCCGATACTCGATCCTCCCATTTGAGTATGGCCCAGAACACAAGTGCTGTAAGCAATGAAGACATTGCATAAACCTCTGCTTCTACAGCCGAAAACCAAAACGTATCTGAAAAAGTATAGGCTAATGCACCTATAACGCCGGCGCCCATAATAGCTGCTATAGCATTAGCCGAAAAGGTTTCGTCTTGGCTGTGCTGTAATGCAATGCGACGAGCAAAGTGGGTAATCGTCCAAAAGAGAAATAAAATTGTAAAACCACTGGAAAGCGCAGAAACCGAGTTGATAGCTAAATGTTCGTTACCATTTCCAAAAATGATGGCAAAGAATCTGCCAATTAATAAAAATAATGGAGCACCAGGCGAATGCACTACTTCAAGTTTTACGGCACCGGCAGCAAATTCGCCACAATCCCAAAAACTGATCGTCCCTTCCATTGTCATTAAATACACAAGGCACGCAAAAATTCCAACGGCCCAGCCTGTAATGTTATTTATCTTATTATAACTCATTTTTCTCAGAGGATTAAGCAACAAATATAATTATTTGAGGATGAGTTCGGTGCTTAGAGTCGTTAAATAATGGTCTTTTTATAACGAAAACCAAGTTTGGCTAATTGTTCTAAAAAACCAGGGAATGATTTGTCTATACATTTTACATCGTCTAATAAAATTTCATATCCCAAAACGGCTAATAAACTGAAGGACATGGCTATTCGATGATCTTGAAAGGTGTTAATTTGAATCGATTTATTGACACTTAAGTTATGATGCGGGTTGAACCAGATTTCTCCATGCTGTTCTTGTAGCTCAATACCAAATTTTTGTAAATTCAGTTGAATAGCTTTTATCCTGTCACTTTCCTTGTACTTCAAGTGTTCTAGACCCGTAAATCGAATATCAGTTTGCGAAAATGCCGCTGCCACAATGATTGGAATAGCAATATCAGGATAATTCGATAGATCAATAATTCTATTGGATTGATGAAGCGCTTCGACGCTGCGAATATGACAACCATCTGTTTCAAACTGGCTCTTGATGCCAAATTGCTCACACAAATGTATTATCTGCTTATCACCTTGCAGATCATGCTTATCTAGACCTAACAGTAAGAATCCCCGAATGTTGGGTTCTAGCAGAAGTAATGAATAAAAAAATGATGCGCTGCTCCAGTCATATTCCACCTTGATATCACGGGCAGTTATTTTTTGCTCAGGTATTACTATTCGATTTTTTTGAAAAGAACTCTTGATACCAAGATTAGCGAGCAAATTCAGGGTTAAATCAATATAGGGTTTTGACAGAATTGGCGTTGAAATACTAAGGTCCAGGCCGCCTTTAATAGTATGACCTATTAAACACAAACCACTAATAAATTGACTCGAAAAACTACCTCGAATACGCAATGGAGTACCATTGAGCTTTGTCCCTCGAATATACAGACCGCATTTTTGATTATCCTTGTATTCGAAATACACGGTTGCGCCAAGTTGATTAAGGTTATCAATCAGGTCATCCATTGGCCGATTTAATAATCTGTTCGTCCCGGTAAGCCGAAATGTTTTACCCTCATTTGAAGCGCATAGGCAGGCCATGAACCGAAAAACAGTGCCAGCATCTGAACAGTAAATGTCCTCGGATAGTGGCTCTTGACTGAGAATGTTAGCCATAAGTTGAGTATCGTTTGCGGCCGATAAATTACCTATTTTGAAATTGCCTTCACTTAGAAATTGCAATAGCAGTAGTCTATTAGAAATACTCTTTGACGCTGGTAATGCTATAGAAACACAATTATTTTGTCTATTTGAGTGGTAAGAGATGCTATGACAATACATTTTCAATCTGTTCTATACTTATACCCACTTGAGCAACTGGTTCGGCTACATTTTTTAGTAAACTAAAACGTATTTGATTATCATTTTTCTTATCCTGCCTTAAATAAGGCAACAACTGGGCTAGCTGATAACGGTTATCTAAATGGGGGAAGAATTTTTTCTTTACATCCTGCAGCATTAAACGTACTTCCGAAGGACAGTAGAAAAGGACTTCGGCTAGTTTTAATTCTTCAATCATACCCAATAAAACTGCCTCACCATGCAGAATTGGTCGCTTGTATTCTATATGATAAGATTCCAAAGCGTGGCCTATGGTGTGGCCAAAGTTTAAAAATTGCCTTTCTTTTTTATCGTAATAATCTTGTTGTACTACTTGTAATTTGTAATCAATATTTTGCAATATGACATCTTTTGCAATCCAATCTGCTGCAGACCTTCTTTTGAGTATTTGTGTTAAGGCTTGCTTATTAAAAAGCAGCTCGTGCTTTATCATTTCTACCATACCGCTATGGAGCTCTGGCTTGGGCAAACTGGCTAAGAAGTCGACGTTAATGTAAATACATATTGGGTTTGCAAAAATGCCGATTTGATTTTTAGTGCCTTTCAAATTGATGCCCGTTTTGCCACCTATAGAGGCATCTATCATGCTTAATAAAGAGGTTGGCATATTCATAAATTCAATACCGCGTTTATAATTAGCCGCACAAAAACCACCAATGTCAGTAATCATACCTCCTCCAATGTTAATGAGTAGTGCATTTTTACCTGCGCCATGTCTGAGCAAACTATTCCATATTTTTTTGCATTTTTCAAGAGTTTTGGAGCCTTCGCCCGCTGGCAATACAATTCTTACCGAGTTCGACAATTCAGGTAAGGCTTGTATAATTAGTTTATAACAATGTAAAAGAGTGTTTTCGTCAAATAACAGAAAGCATTGTTGGCTAGGATATTTGGCCAGCACATTTTTTATAATATCCAAATCGGTAGTAGGCGTAGTCATCATTTTGAATCAAATAAGGTGTCTACACTCCAGGCTGCTGCGGGTTCGCTAAACCATGCTTTTACAGTTTTCCATGTTTCTATAAAAAGCAGGGAGGTGCGGTAATCTTGCAGCGCTTTGTCGTCTTTCCAAAAACTGTAAGTAAAAAATACCGCGGGGTTATCGAGGTCTCTGTGTAGTTTAAGCCTTTCGCAGCCCGGCATTGCTGTTATTTTACTATCAATTTTATTAAAATGATCAATAAAGTCATTGCAATGTTCAGGCTTAAAGGTCATCTTTACTATTCGAATCATAGAAAATTTATTGTGATGATTTTATAAGATTTAAGGACTTCATTGTGCGGTTTGAAGCCAAAAAGTCCTGCCGCATTGGAATGATTCACTGCAATTTCTAACCAACCACTGGCATTGAAAAATGCTACTTTATTAAGATATTTCACGCTGTTGTAATCTGTTCCGATTTGATTTATTTCATCTCCATTTGGAAATTGGATTACGAAATCTCTTCCTCTTCGATGTTCTTCGAAAGCGTCTTTTTTAAGGTTTAAAATAATATTTTCAAAACGGTCAATATGAAGCACTCTCGCGATAATATTATCAGGGTTAAAAACACTTTCCAGCTCTTTTTCTTGCATTACATTTTCAATGTCCACTTGTTCTACTTCTTCGCTATAACCCTCAAGGATAGAGCGAGCTGTTTCTGCCAGGTGCATCATGATTTGTGGAACGAGCATTTCACTAGGCGTTTTTTTTAATTTGAAAAGTTTAAATGGTCTGTCTGAAAACAAGTGAGGGATTGCGCCATTATCTGGAGCAAAAATGTGCTGCTGATTTTCGTAAACGTATAAAAAATCCTTACTTCCATGTCCATATAAATTGGCTAACATAAAATGTACAGATCCTGGTGGGAAAAAGGGTAGTGCTGAGCTAAACAAATAAATAGCATCAACTATACTAAATCGTTTAACCTGATGGCTGATATCAATAACTTCTGAAGCAGGTATTCGTTGTCGTGCAATGAGTTTGCAAATGCCAGGGTACTGACTTACTGTGCCAAAATCTGTTGTCAATGAAACGAAAGTCATAGTTGGCTACAAATGTAAGTACCATAGCGTATTTCTGTTGGCAGCCTTTACAATTATTCGAAATAAAAAACACCCCGAAGGACGGGGCGTTTAAGAGGTTATTATTTTACTTTTATTATCTACCGAAATGGGCAAATGCTTTGTTTGCATCGGCCATACGATGTGTATCTTCTTTCTTCTTCACTGCGTTACCTTCACCTTTTGAAGCAGCAATTAGCTCGTTGGCCAATTTTTCTGCCATTGATTTGCCGTTGCGCTCTCGGCTGAAACGAATAATCCACTTCATGCTCAACGAGATTTTGCGATCTTGACGAACTTCTGTAGGAATTTGAAATGTAGCTCCACCTATTCGACGGCTTCGCACCTCTACCTCTGGTGTTACGTTTATGATGGCTTGCTTCCAAGTTTCATATCCGTCATTTTCAGTATCTTTTGAAATTTTGTCCAAGGCATTGTAAAATATTTTTTGAGCAATGCTTTTTTTCCCATCCCACATCATACAATTAATGAAGCGAGTTACCTGCTTATCGTTATAGCGAGGATCTGGAGCTAAGGGTAATTTTTTTGCTGCTTGTTTTCTCATCAGAAATGTGTATTAGCGGTTATTTTTTTACTTTTTCTCTTTTAGTACCATACTTAGATCGGCTTTGTTTACGATCTTTAACACCCGCAGTATCCAATACACCACGAAGAATATGATAACGCACACCTGGTAAATCTTTCACACGACCACCTCTAATTAAAACAATAGAGTGCTCTTGTAGGTTGTGACCTTCACCTGGGATGTAGGCAATTACCTCAATTTTATTGGTAAGGCGCACTTTAGCTACTTTACGCAAAGCCGAATTTGGCTTCTTTGGAGTAGTAGTATATACACGAGTACATACACCTCTTTTTTGAGGCGAAGCGTCCAACGCACGGCTCTTTGAAGTTGTTTTAATTACTTTTCGTCCTTTACGAACGAGTTGATTAATAGTTGGCATACTATGATCTTAGATTTTTAAAGGACGGCAAAGGTATATGAATTCAATAAAAAAACAAGCATTTTCATCCAAAATTCAGCCATATATGTGCTAATTTTTTAAAGATGACAATTTTTTAGGGTTTTCCGAGTCGGTTATGTCCAAAAAGGCTATGCCATCTTTTAACATTCCTATCAATAAATCACCGGTCGGAATTACATCCAGATAGGCATCTTCGCTTATTAAAGTCAATTGTAAGGGATTTTTCGGATCCTTTAGGCTCATTACGCGCAAGCCTGCACCATTGTCACAGATGTATAGTACACTGTCTTTTAATCCTAAACCATATGGATTGGTCATTTCTAAACTGTTCACCAATTTAGGGAATTTTATATCACGGATGTCATAAACGTTTAAAACATTAATACTAGACCCGCACTGATTGCCACCGCGTATTGTTAGGTAAGCCATGCTGTCGTTGGCCACTACCGGATCGCATCCGGTAAAGTGTGCAACACTAGACTCCATTACGGGCATTGCCGGATTATTTAGACTATAAATAAACATGCCGCTATTCGAGGCGATGAAAAGTTTGTTTTTAAAAGGAAATATTGTCTCAATATCAAAAGCAATATTCACTTTACGCACAAATATGGGTTGATTTGGCGCACTGATATCAAACACGCCCAAATTATTTCGGTCAATGGTGTATAAATAGTTGCCAATAATTGTGAAGCGTGCTAAGGATCCCCCTGCACCAATTGTGCCGCTACCGCCAGGGCCTAATGAATTTATTGCATTATCCTTTGTACAGGCTCCTATGGCCAATACGATTAGTGTAACTAGTACAAAAAATATCTTTTTCATTAAAATCTACATTTAGGGTTTTGAAGAATTGCTTTTTTCCACCCAATCACTACACCTTTGGCAGGATCAATACATTCAAAGTATGCGTTTTGTTCAGGTATTTGATTATCTATGCCCACCGGAAAAACTCCTTTGCTGCGCGCAACCTCACTTATACTGTTTAGGTCGGCAATATTGATGGTCACCAGATCTTCAAAATTATTGGTAAATAAAAAATTGTTTTTAATAGAAATCTCCGTGCAACCGGGCACCGCAATAAACTTTATCTTGGTCGGGTTCTTTGGGTCTATCATGTTTATCACATGTATACCTTTTCCAATTTCCATTTGGAAGGTCGTGTTGCCGTAGCGGTATATTTTGCCCGGATTTTCAAAAGGTTGGGCTGCCTTGGAATCAATACTGTATTGTTCCGATTTCTTGATATAAATAGGCGCATACCCTTCTATTTCAGTAGGATATTTATTATTGGTGTTACAAGAAGACAAAAAGGCTAATGCCAAAATGTCGATAATAATTCTTAATTTCATGACAATGAGATAGACGCAAGTTACTATCAAAATGTTAGTCTGGCTAGCACAAATTTTACCGGGTACATCATTGACAAGCACCCATTGTATAGTCTGTAATGCCTGCACAAGCAGCCTCACAAGCATTACCATACGTTTTATTGTTGCACCCACAGACTGGGTCCACAACCGCTGGGCAATAGCAGTCTTTATTTATCCGTTCAAAACAGTTTTCACTACTGCGTTTTTTATTGCACTGACTAAAAAAAAGGACAATGCCTAATGCTATTATATTGACAAGGACTTTCATAATTTGAAAGACGAAACTTTGACATTTTTAGTGAGCGATAAACCATAAATATTTGCTAAAAACTATTGCTTAAAGGGTGTACCAGATAATTCTTTATAAGAAATTTTGTTTTGTCTTGCCTAACTTTGATAGGGTGCATATAGTCCGTTTGATATTCCTACTTTTTCCTCTGCAATTAATGGCGCAGTCAGATAGCAGCCTGTTGTTACAGTGCTCTTCAAACGAGTTAGCCCTAACCTTTGGCGAAAAAGAGCTGATTAATCAAAAGTTGGAAGGGAAACAAGTTGCAACTATAGAGTTGATTGCCAATATTGGAAATCATACTGACGTATCTGCAAATAGAGTAGTGTTAGAAAAGTGCATTGGTCAATTACGAGAATTTCTTTTTTTAAAGCAGATTCCAGAAAATAAAATCACCATTAAAAGAAATCTGGTTTCGGTAGATACGCTTTACAACACGATTCTTATAAATATCACCTATGTACCCCCAAAAACCGGCAGGGTAATTTATAAAACAGCCACTGTTGAAATATTGGATACTACGGCTAAAAAGACAAGCGTTCCATCTGCCCTTCAATCAAGTAAAATTGAAAAGCGGAAAGCTAAAAAGCAACGAAAAACCATATCAAAAAATGAGGAGCCTGAACTTAGCGCCTACGGCAAGTTGAATATTGAGGACTTTAAAGAGGGTAATAAAGTAATTATTCCGGACTTGCTTTTTGTAGCCACCCGACATCAATTACGACCTGTATCTTACCGTTCGCTTTACCATTTGTTACAAATCATGCGTGATAAACCCACTATGATTATTGAATTACAAGGGCATATTTGCTGCAAAAGTGATGGTGAAGATGGGATGGATTTTGATACCAATTTACCCAATTTGTCAGAAGCGCGCGCCAAAGAAGTTTTTGATTATTTGGTAAGGAATGGCATTTCGCCATATCGTATGACATACCGCGGTTTTGGCAGCAAGTATAAACGGGTAGAAGATAATGGTAATGCCATTGAAGGATTGTTAAACAGAAGGGTGGAGGTCTATATTATTCGAGAATAGGTCGGGATCAAAAGAGTTTTTTTTGATATTGAATAATCAAATTCATATTCTCTGAGAATAACATAAAATCTTAGCATTTTATACAAATTGTCTATCACTTTTCCCTTTTACCTTTACCCCGTGTCAAAAAATATAGAAGTTCGCGGTGCGAGAATGCACAACCTCAAGAATATTGATGTCAACATCCCCAAAAATAAACTTACTGTAATTACTGGCATAAGTGGAAGTGGCAAGAGTTCATTAGCCTTTGATACTATTCATGCCGAAGGGCAGCGCCGCTATATGGAAAGTTTTAGCGCCTATGCACGACAGTTTATTGGAAATATGGAGCGCCCTGACGTGGACGTCGTTAAGGGGCTCTCACCCGTAATAAGCATTGAGCAGAAAACAACTAGCAAAAATCCTCGCTCCACTGTAGGTACCATTACTGAGATTTACGATTTCTTTCGTTTGTTATACGCCAGAACAGCTGTGGCCTATAGTTATAATACCAACAAACCCATGGTGCAATACAGCGAAGAAGAAATTGTTGCAACCGTAAAAGAAAAATTTGCGAACAATAAAATAGGCATATTAGCCCCAATTATTGCAGGTAGAAAAGGTCATTACAGAGAACTATTTGATCAATTACGAAAACAAGGGCATGTTCGTGTGCGTGTGGATGGGAAGTTGGAGGAGCTAAAGGCGAATATGCAACTTGATCGTTATAAGGTGCATGACATTGAAATTGTTATCGATCGATTGCGTGTGGATGATAAAAATGCCATTAGGCTGAGTCAAAGCATACAAACAGCTCTGCAACAGGGTAAAGGCACCATTATCGTCATGAATCTTGAAGCAGATCCTAAAATAACAACAGCGAATATTGACACATTGTATTCAAAAAATTTGGTTTGTGCCGATACAGGAATTTCCTATCAAGAACCTTCGCCCAATACTTTTTCTTACAACTCACCTTATGGCTATTGTCCCAGTTGCAGAGGAATAGGGGTGCAAACAAAAGTTGATTTAGACCTGGTAATGCCAGATAAATCAATTTCAATTAACGATGGTGGTATCCTGCCGCTTGGAAAAAAACGCGATGCCCATATGTTCAATCAGATAAAAGAAGTAGCCCGCGAAAACAAGATAAAATTGACCACGTCCATAGCTCAGCTCACTGTACAACAACTCAATATCATCTTGTATGGATCGCCGGAAGGTGAAAATGAAATTGAGTATGAAGGTGATTTTACCAGAAATTTTGAAGGGGTAGTCAATATGGTAAAGCGATGGTATCATCAAAGCAGTAGTATCGCTGTAAAACGCTGGGCCGAGGAATATATGCAAGTTATGCATTGCGAAACTTGTATGGGCGCGCGCTTAAAACATGAGGCCTTGTGGTTTAAAATTGATGAAAAAAACATTGCCGAGATTAGCACCTGGAATTTGGATAAATTGGCAACCTGGACGAAAAATCTGCCGACTGTTTTGTCAAAAAGGCAAGCTACCATAGCCAAAGAAATTCTGAAAGAAATTAACGAACGGATTGGGTTTATGCTTGGGGTTGGCTTGCATTATCTTAGCCTAGACAGGCCTTCAGGTAGTTTGAGTGGCGGTGAGAGTCAGCGTATTCGATTGGCAACCCAAATCGGCAGTAAACTGAAAGGGATAACATATATACTTGATGAGCCAAGTATCGGCTTGCATCAGCGCGATAACCAGCGCCTTATTAGAGCTCTCAAAGAATTACGTGATGTGGGTAATACGGTTATCGTTGTAGAGCATGATAAAGATATTATGCTGGAGGCTGACTACTTAATAGACATTGGTCCGGGTGCGGGTACGCACGGTGGTGAAATGGTTGGATTCGGTGATCCGAAAACCTTTTTAAAAAATAAGGGCATTACCGCTTCTTTTATGTTGGGTTCAAAAAGCATTCAAGTGCCCAAAAAGCGTCGTCCCGGAAATAAACAGCAGATTACTTTAAAAGGCGCTACCGGCAATAATCTCAAAAACATTAATGTATCCTTTCCGTTGGGCAAATTTATTTGTGTAACTGGTGTCTCTGGTAGCGGAAAGTCAACCCTAATTAATGAAACCTTATATCCATTATTAGCCAAACAGGTTTATAATAGTAAAAGGCCTATCATGCCATACAAATCAATTTCCGGTCTAAAAAATATTGATAAAGTAGTAGAAATTGATCAATCCCCAATCGGACGCACACCACGCAGTAATCCTGCTACCTATTGCGGTTTTTACACAGACATTAGAGCATTATTTGCAGAAATTCCCGAAAGTAAAATCCGTGGGTATAAACCTGGCCGTTTTTCGTTTAATGTAAAAACTGGCCGTTGTGAAATTTGCGAAGGCGCCGGTGTAAAAACCATTGAAATGAATTTCTTGCCCGATGTGCATGTGCATTGCGAAAAATGCGGCGGCAAACGATTTAATAAAGAAACTCTGGAGATAAAATACAAAGGCAAGACCATTGCCGAAATATTGGAGATGACCGTTGATGAGGCCGTTGATTTTTTTGAACCGATTCATTACATACATCGAAAAATAAAAACCTTGCAAGAGGTGGGCTTGGGCTATATAGCCCTCGGGCAAAGTTCATTAACGCTCAGTGGTGGTGAGGCGCAGCGTGTTAAACTTTCGAGCGAACTGGCTAAAAAAGCTACTGGACAGACCATTTATATATTAGATGAACCAACCACTGGTCTCCATTTTCAGGATATTCAAATGCTCTTGACGGTGTTAAATAAATTAGTTGACAAAGGCAATACTGTTTTAGTAATTGAACACAACATGGATGTGATTAAAGTAGCCGATCATATCATCGACTTGGGTCCGGAAGGGGGCGATGGCGGAGGTGAGATAGTGGCTGAGGGGACTCCCGAACAAGTAGCTCGCCAAAAAAATAGCATCACCGGTAAGTTTCTGCTGGTAGAGCTAAAGCAATAATTTATCCAAGTTTTCGTTTGTATTGTTATACGCTGCTGCTACAAATGAACAAGTGGTTAAAATTTTTATGCTGGATTTCTCTAATAACAATACTGTTCGGTGCAGGTTGCAGATATTTCATTCACTACATTGGTAATTACAATCAGTGTGATCGTTTTAATATTGACAATGTAGAGTTGCGCACTGGCATCAACATTCCAGCCGTAAAAAGTATTGATTGCATCTATCACGATAGTGTGAAGCGCGTCACATTTTATTTCGATGTAGATAAAGTAGATGTAGATAAGTATTTGACGGATAATGATTTTGTGCGAGATGGTTCTTTGTATACCAAAGCTGTAAATAATGATCGTACAGAGTGGTCCGCCACATTTAGCAGAAGTGAAGCGGCATTAAAGATGCGGATTTATTACAAGGATGTAAAGTGAGTGCTTCTTTGTTTTAATCATTACAAGGCATAATATATTTGCCCGTAATTATGAAAATATTGATGACTTGTTTGGGTAATATTTGTCGATCACCAATGGCAGAAGGAATTTTAAGAAAACTTGCCGACGAGCGCAATTTGGACTGGCAAATCGACAGTGCCGGTACTAATGGCATACATACAGGAGAGCCACCACACAAAAGTTCACAAAAAGTATGCAAGCAAAACGGTATCGATATCACTGCTCAACGTGCCATAGATTTTAGAAAAGAATTTGTACAGGAATATGATAGAATCTACGTATTTGCCTATGATGTCATGCAGGATGTAAAGAATATTGCCGGTAATGATTTTGATGAAAAAAAAGTAGACTATTTCCTTAACGAATTATACCCAGGTAAAAATTTAGATGTTACCGACCCATGGTACGGTGGTGAAGAAGGCTACTACGCAGTTTACGAAGAAATTTACAAAGGTTGCGAGGCGATTATGCATCGTTATGGTGGCAAAGTTGTTTAATTAAAACTCTTGCTTACAATGTGGGCAGACCTGTTTTTTATTGCGCATTTTATCTATAAAGCCTGAACTGATAATGCCCGTTGGCAAAGCCACAAGGCCAATGCCTAAAAAGGCAATAAAACCACTTAGCAATTTGCCCAAGCCGGTAACCGGTACCACATCGCCATATCCAACGGCCGTTAGTGTTGTCACTGCCCAATACATGGTTTCTATAACGTTTGGAAACTTCTCGGGCTGCACACTGTGCTCCACCTGATACATTATAATGGATGAAACCAGCAAAAGAAGACTGGTGATATAGACGGTGATAGCCAATTCCTTTCGTTTATCCCTAATAATGGATATAAATAAATTTAAGGAACTGGAATATCGTTTTAGCTTTAGTATGCGAAAAAGCATAAGCACTCGTAATAAACGAACGGTATTAAAATCAGCCTCGATCACCAATGGCAGGTAAAAAGGCAGGATAGCAACAAGGTCAATAACGCCCTCAAAAGAAAGGATAAACCGTAATCGTGATTTTAGTGCACCAAGTTTGGTGTATTTTAGATTGGCTGTCCAAAGTCGACTCAAGTATTCTAGACTAAAAATAATGACAATGATAATCTCTGATGTTTAGAGGTATTGGTGTATGTGCGGATTTTTAAAATTGTAGGAGTCTATGATAATACCTATAATACTCAGCACCATCAAGGTTATTATTAGCAACTCAAATTGTTTCCCAATTTTTTTATAGTGTTTGCCATTAGATGTGAGGATGTTGAATAACGTTTGTTTCATGGTGCCTAATTTTTATATCTCGGGTGATGGAGTAAAATGGTTTCTCGAAGGTAGTGACTATCCAGGTGTGTATAGATTTCGGTAGTGGTAATACTTTCATGTCCTAGCATTTCCTGTACTGCCCTTAAGTCAGCGCCTCCTTCTATGAGATGCGTGGCAAAAGAATGTCTAAAACAGTGTGGGTACATATTTTTTGTTAATCCTGCTTTTTCTGCTGTTTGTTTCACTATGTTAAACAGCATCGTCCTACCCAAGTTCTTGCCGCGCCTGCTTAAAAAAAGGATATCATTATAAGCATCCTGGGGGGTAATGTGTTTGCGGTAATGTTCCAAATACAAATTGATATATTTTATAGCAATCGAGCCAATTGGCACCAATCGCTCTTTGTTTCCTTTGCCAATGATACGGATAAAGCCTGCCTCAGGATAATAATTTGAAACTTGAAGCTGGCTGATTTCGCTTATGCGTAAACCGCAGCTATATAGCGTTTCGCAGATTGCCCGATTGCGCATGCCTTCTGCCGTACTTACATCAATAGCCTCTAAAAACCGATCCACTTCGCCAACGCTTAATACATCAGGCAACTTTCTACTGGTTTTGGGGGCTTCTAAAAATTCAGCAGGACTCGTGTCAATCTGCTCCTCTAACAAGAGATAATTAAAAAAGCTTTTTATACCAGAAATAATGCGCGCTTGAGATGTTGCAGCTAATCCCAATTCGTTTAAAAATTTTAAGAATTGTCGCAACTCTTTAAGGGTGATACTGTTCAGGTCGGTACTCAAGTCTTCTTGCTGCAAAAACGATAACAGTTTTGTGACATCGCGCAAATAGTTTTCTATTGACAGTTTACTCAGCGATCTTTCCAGATGCAAAAAAGCCTTAAATCCGTTTAAATAACTTTGCCACATAATGCTTTGCTCCTGCCTAGGAGATCTTGCCTACTTTTACTTTGTAGTACATTACAAAGATTCGTATTTTTAGGCAGTGAAAAAAATTGGTATACTAAACGGTCCAAATCTCAACCTGCTCGGCAAGCGTGAGCCTAAAATATATGGTACTGTTTCATTTGAAAATTTTCTGAATCAACTCACCCAGCAATACTTGGATGTCAATTTTATATATGCACAATCCAATGTAGAGGGCGAACTCATTAATACTTTACAAGATTGGAATGAACAATGCGATGCCCTCATTTTTAATCCTGGTGGTTACTCACACACTTCTGTGGCCGTTGCCGATGCCTTACGCGCCATGCATATTCCGGTAATTGAAGTACATATCAGTAACATATATGCCCGTGAGGCATTTAGACATCAATCCATTACAGCTGCAAATTGCAAAGGTTGTATTATTGGTTTCGGGTTGGATGGATACAAAATGGCAACACAATACCTTATTTCGTTATAATGATGGGGTCTGTTTTTACCCTATTACTCACATTGTCCTCTTTATCAAAAACATAAACTTCAAAAGTTACTGTATCAGAAAACTCATGGATCGAGTCTGTTCTGGCAATCAAATCACTACTTTCCATGTAAACTTCAAACGAGCCGCTGATGCCGGCATTGCTGGCCACCGACTGTGGGATGGGAGGAAAATCGTAAAGTAAAAACTGATTAGTATCGCGCGAATCAATGAAAACGATGTTCTGCCTTGGGTTAGGATTACCACTTCCTTCAATTGGCCCTACATCAGCATCTCCATCAGCAAAGGTGAAGCGGAACTGTATTATTTCATTTCCTTTTCCGCTATCGAGTACGGTATTCCTATCCTGATCTACAAAATTGATAGCAGGCGCCGGATCAATAATGTTTTTTTTGCAGCCCCAAAAGAAAAAGGTTGCCAACAATATTCCAACTAACTTTGCGCTGCGCATTTAACCAAAGTTATACAGTATTCTTGTCAATCATTGACTCACCATATCAAATTTTCAATCTCGAAAGCAAAGATTTTCTTAATGCTGCATTGAGTATATTTCAATACCAAGCGCAACATTGCGAAGTCTATGGGCAGTACATACAGGCATTACGTATAAATCCCTCTGCGGTCAACCAATTAATTGATATACCCTTTTTGCCAATACAGCTTTTCAAATCGCATCAGGTGGTTAGCACAAAAAAAGAAAATTACCTGTTGTTTGAAAGTAGTGCTACCACCTCGCATCAGCCAGCTAAACATTACATTGCAGATAAAATTATTTACGAAACCGCTGTTGAGTTATCCTTCGAACAGGCCTTTGGTTCGCCAGAAAATTTTGTCATATTAGGATTACTGCCGCATTATTTAGAAAGGGCCAATAGCTCACTTGTCTATATGGTAGATCATTTGATAAAAAAAAGCGGACACAAAGAGAGTGGATTCTATTTGCATAAAGATCTAGAGCTTTTCGAAATGCTTAAAATACTCGAAAAGCGAAAACAGCCAACGGTGCTTTTTGGTGTCACGTTTGCTTTGTTGGATTTAGCCAATAAATTTCAGCTGGACTTAGAGTATACGCATATAATTGAAACCGGCGGTATGAAAGGCAGACGGGAAGAATTGACAAGACAGGCCGTTCATGAATATTTGAAACGCGCCTTCGGGGCAAAGCCTATATTTTCAGAATATGGCATGGCCGAAATACTTACACCATCCTATATGAAAGCGAAAAATCAATTTAAATCTCCATCTTGGATGCGCGTTTTAGTGCGAGACGTTTATGATCCATTTGATATACGAACAAATGGCAAAGGTGCGATTAACATCATTGATTTGGCTAATATTCACTCATGCAGTTTTATTGCCACCGACGATCTTGGTCAACTAGATAGTGCAGGTTTATTTAAAGTGTTGGGCCGGGTTGATGCCTCAGAAATCAGGGGGTGCAATTTGTTATTAAACGAATAATTCTCCAGCCAAAAAAAATCTCCCCGCCGAGTTATCAACAATGCATTTTGCAAAAAAGATATATCATTGCAAACTGAATTAAGACAAAGAAGTATAGGAATGGCAAAGAATTTAGTGATAGTAGAGTCACCGGCAAAAGCAAAAACCATCGAAAAAATATTGGGTGAAGACTTTAAGGTTACCTCTTGTTTTGGGCATGTGCGTGATTTGGAAAAAGCCAACATGGGGATTGACATTAAAAAAGGGTTTGAGCCAAAATATAAAGTTGCTGATGATAAAAAAAAGGTAGTCAAAGAACTGAAGTCGCTCATGAAAAATGCGAATGAAGTATGGCTGGCAACGGATGAGGATCGTGAGGGAGAAGCTATTTCATGGCATCTTTGTGAAGTACTTGGTTTAGATCCTGTAAAAACAAAACGGATTGTTTTTCATGAAATAACAAAGAATGCTATCAAAAAAGCTGTTGAAAATCCACGCACCGTAAATCTTGATTTAGTAAACGCACAACAGGCACGACGTATTTTAGATAGAATTGTTGGTTTCGAAATTTCCCCCATCTTGTGGCGCAAGATTAGCATGAAGAATAACCTTTCGGCTGGCAGGGTGCAATCAGTTGCTGTGCGATTGCTTGCTGAGCGGGAGCGCGAAATAATGGCCTTTCAACCCGTCAGCAGTTTTAAAATTGTAGGACAGTTTGCCGCCGAAAATACAGCCAATAAAAAACAATCATTTAAAGCGGAACATGCAAAGAAGAAGGATACAGTAGAAGATGCAAAATCCTTCCTGGAGTCATGTAAAGGTGCTAAGTATACCATTTCGGATATACAAGTAAAGCCTGCCAAAAAATCGCCGGCCGCACCTTTTACCACTTCTACCTTGCAACAAGAAGCGAGCAGAAAGTTGGGTTATTCGGTGTCTAAAACTATGCTACTGGCTCAAAAGCTTTACGAGTCAGGTAAAATAACCTACATGCGTACCGATTCGGTAAATTTATCTGACACTGCTCTTGAAGATATCAAAAATGTGGTTTCCGATAAATTTGGGAACGAATACAACCAACTTCGAAAATTTAAAAACAAAAACGAAAGTGCGCAAGAGGCCCACGAAGCTATTCGGCCAACAAGTATGGAGGTTGAAGATATCAATAATGCCGACCAGCAAAGATTGTATACCCTCATTTGGCAGCGCACTATGGCCAGTCAGATGGCTGATGCAGAGCTAGAGAAAACTACCGCAACTATTAATATTTCAACAAATAATGAACAGTTGATAGCCCGTGGTGAAATGGTCAAATTTGATGGATTTTTGCGTTTATACTTTGAAGGAAATGATGACGATGATGATGACGAAGAGGTAGAAGGAATGTTGCCAAAATTGTCGGTTGGTCAGCAAATTGATTTAACGCAGCTAGTAGCAACACAGCGCTATAGCAGACCACCTTCGCGATACACAGAGGCTTCTTTGGTGAAAAAATTGGAAGAGTTGGGAATTGGGCGACCTTCTACTTATGCACCTACTATAAGTACTATACAAAATAGAAAATATGTAGAGAAAACCGAACGGGAAGGCACGCCTAGAAATTATGAGGTACTAACCCTTACACCCGATGATGCTTTGGCTCAAGTTACCGAAACAGAAATTACAGGTGCCGAGCGCAACAAGCTTTTCCCTACTGACTTGGGGCTACTCGTTACAGATTTTCTCAAAAAGCATTTTGACCAAATCATGGATTACGAATTTACCGCCAAAATAGAGGAGGAGTTTGACCATGTTGCTGCTGGTAAAAAAGTTTGGAATACTGTATTGGACGAATTTTACAATCCTTTTCACGATATCGTAGAGGAAACACTAGAAAATGCAGACACTGTTAGTGGCGAACGGCCGCTCGGCCAACACCCCGAAACTGGAGAACCCATAGTGGCACGTATGGGACGTTATGGCCCTATGGTACAAATGGGCAAACAAGCCGAAAATGATGAAGACCCCAAGCCGAAATATGCCAAGTTACAGGCCAATCAAAGTATTGAGACCATCACACTCGAGGAAGCCTTGGTACTGTTCTTGCTGCCCCGAGATTTAGGCGAGCTAGAAGGACACCCCATCGTTATTAACATTGGTCGATTTGGTCCTTATGCACAACATGATGGGTTGTTTTATAGTTTAGGCAAAGATTTAGATCCTTATACTATATCCTTTGATGATGCCAAAAAGCTGGTTTTAGAGAAGAGAGAAGAAAAACAAAAAGCCACCATTAAAGTATTTGAAAAAGAAAAAATAAAAATCCTGCGCGGACCTTATGGCCCATACATAAAAAAGGGTCTACGAAATTATCGCATTCCAAAAGACCGTCATGAAGATGCCGATAATATCACGTTGGAAGAAGCACTTCTAATGATGGAGGAGCATATGAAGAATCCACGCGGTAAGAAAAAAGCTGCTCAAACAGCCGAGCCTGTAGTAAAGAAAGCGGCCGCTGCCAAAAAACCGACAGTTAAGAAAAAAGCAACTAAAAAGAAAAAATAATGTCAGCCACTGATTCACAAAACACTAATCGTCCGGAACGAAAGCCACTAAAAATGGGTATCTATTATGATATCATTGCAGGGATGCTTTATATTGTTTTGGCTTTTGTGCTCAACAAACGACCGCCTGAAGCTGTCAGTGCGGATATCATTCAAATTGTAATGATTGTTTTTGCCCTCTACGGAGTTTTTCGGATAGGGAGGGGGGTGTATGGCTTGCGGGCAAAGTAATTTTAGCCTTTCATTAAGGTTAACTTAATTCTGTGCATTGGCAATTCTCATTGATAAATAGTATCATTGTAGCATTATGAATAAACTTCTTTTCTTGGCTATCATGGGTTTAATGGCTATGAATTTTACCTCCTGTGATAATGGTCCAAAGGTTAAGGATAATCAAACTTCCGGATCAATACGCATTTGTGTTGATGAAACATACAAGCCCGTTATGGAACAAGCCATCAAGGTTTTTACTTCCCGTTTTCCTAACGCCATAATAGAAGCTGATTACAAACCTGAGGCAGAATGTTTTGTAGATTATCTTGAAGATACTACACGAGTCATTTTTGTAAGTAGAACACTGACCGATGACGAAAAACAATATGCAGAGCAGAATAAAATTGTGAGTCGCTCGCTGCCACTGGCACGTGATGCGCTGGCATTTGTAGTGGCAAAAAATGCCAAAAAGAATGAATTTTCTGTGAAGCAAATAAAAGACATTCTCACCGGTGCTGCCAACAATGAAGACTATCAGGTGGTGTTTGATAATAAAAATTCCAGCACGGTGCGCAATATTTTAGATTCGGTTATTCCCGGTAAGGAATTGTCAGATAAAATATATGCCGCAAAAGGGTCGGAAGATGTAATTAATTATGTAGCTCAAAACCCAAAAGCCATTGGAGTAGTGGGGGTGCCATGGGTGGCTGATGTGCGCGATACGAACACCATTGAATTTCTTGACAAAATTCAGGTGGCAGGCATTTTGCCAGATAACGGCAATCAGTTTTTACGTCCTTATCAAGCTTATATTGGTCTCAAAACTTATCCTTTCACACGTAATTTATATTTCATTTCTAAAGAAACGTGGGTTGGGTTGGGTACAGGCTTGGTAAACTTTTTATCACGCGACGGACAATTAATATTTAAGCAAGCCAAATTGTTTCCCTTGCAAGTAAACGTTTTATTAAAAGAAGCTACAATAAAGAATAATTAACCAGAATAAATAAACTTTGAAACAGAATAACCATCAAAAAAGCACACTAAAAAACTACGAGATGAAAAAAATAACCTTGCTTCTCATAATAATAGCCTCTGTTTTTGCTGCCCAAGCGCAGGATAAAGAAAAGGGAATTAGCTATTATAATTATCAAAAATATCAATCCGCCATACAAGAGTTATCGCCCTTGTCTGAAAAAGATGATTATGCCAACTATTATCTTGGGCTTAGTTATATAGACATGGAGGAGTTTGATAAGGCTAAATCTATTTTTAAACGTTTTCCTGAAGACCCAGCTAACATGGCTGGGCAGGCTCGGATTCTCTTTTTGGAAGAAAAAGATGAAGAGGCTAAGAGCATGCTTGAGAATGTAATTCGCAAAGCTTCTCGTAGAGATAAAAGGCCTTATTTGTATGCCGCAGATGCTGTTACCTATACTGATGGAGGTGATGTAAATAAAGCTCTAGAGTGGTATGACTACTATCTGGAATGGAAAAAATCAGGCAACGTATTAATACGCAAAGGGGATGCTTACAGAAAGCAAATGGATGGCGGTAAAGCTATGACTGCTTACCAAAATGCTGCCGAACAAGGTGGCGACGCCTCTTTGTCTTGTTATAAGCAAGGTAATTTATGGTATGCCTCCAAAACCTATGATAGTGCACTAGCCAACTATAACCGTGCTGCAGCTTTAGACCCAAATAACCCTTTGCCGTATTATGATTTATCAATGGCCTACTATCGTGTGAATCGTTATGACGAGGCCAAAAAGCAAATTGAAAAATATCTTGCTTTGTCTGACAAGTCTCCAGAAGATAAAATGCAATATGCCAACATTTTGTATTTGTCACAAGATTATGATGGTGCTATCCAAAAAATGAATGAATTATTAAACGCAGGTGTTGAGAAAACTTATATGTATCGAGTTTTAGGCTATAGTTATCAAGAAAAGGGTGACAGTGCCAATGCACTCAAAAATATGGATATCTTTTTCAAGAAACATCCACAGAACAAATTGATTCCACAAGACTATTTTACGTATGGTAAAATTTTGGCGGGGATTCAAGGCAGAGAGGCTGAGGCAGGCACTTATTTTGAAAAAGGGATTGCTTCGGATACTGCAACCGATAAGGTGCCGATTCTACGTGAGGTAGCTGATGCGTATAAAAGTGCAGGTGATTATGCCAATGCGGCTATTTGGTCCGAAAAGATTACGAATGCTCCAGAATCGCCCAGTAAAGAAATTTTGGATTATTGGTGGGCGGGTAGATCATACTACCAGGTGAGCAACTACACAAAAGCAGCCGAAATGTATACAAAAATGGTTGAGCGCCGTCCGGATGAGCCAAGTGGTCATTATTGGTTAGCCAAAGTAGCTGCTGCTCAAGATCCTGAATATACCACCGGTGCTGCCAATGAATTATTTAAGAAGTATATCCCGATGGCAGTAGGTGACTCCAACAAAATTGATGAGCTGGTAAACGCCTATACTTATTTGGCAGTAGTTGCTTATAACCAAAAGAATTATTCAGATGCCAAATTGTATTCTGAAAAAATTATTGCGCTGAAGCCTGAGAATGGCACTGCGAAACAAATACTGGCTAATATACCAAAGTAAAGAAGTTACAACTTGACAAAAAAACCGTCTTTATGGACGGTTTTTTTTATTGAATCACATTTGTTGCAATAAGCGCAATAACGAAAAGGCCAATGGCAATTCGATACCAACCCCAAATTTTAAAACCATACTTTTTTACTATGCCTATAAAAAATTTAATGGCTAATACAGCTACAACAAATGCCAAAACATTGCCTATCAAAAAAAGCATAATGTGCGTATTATCTGCAAGGATCATTTCATATCCTTTGGTTTCCACCCCCTCAATTTCCCATTTTTTTAGGAAAATGGCATAAATAGTTACCGCAGCCATGGTGGGCACCGCCAAAAAAAAGGAGAATTCTGCTGCGGTTTCACGGTTCATTTTTTGTTGCATACCACCAATGATTGATGCCGCTGCTCTACTTGTGCCCGGCATCATGGCTAGGCATTGCCAGAAACCAACGCTAACAGCTTGCTTAAAACCTATTTCTTCCTCGCGTAGAATGCTTGGGTGCTTAAACCAGTTATCAACAAAAAGCAATATGATACCTCCGATAATTAACACAATTGCTATTGGCAAGGGTTTTCCTAAAACAGCTTCAATGTAATCGTCAAAAATATATCCCAACAGCAAGGCTGGCAGCACGGCTAAGGCTAATTTGAGATAAAAATTGATTCTGCTGAAGTCAAAGAATTTTTTCCAATACAACACAACTACAGCAAGTATGGCGCCAAACTGAATGCTGTACTCAAACATTTTTACAAACTCATCTTCTTGAATATTAAAAATAGAGCTCATAAAAATCATGTGAGCTGTAGAAGAAACTGGAAGAAACTCAGTAAGGCCCTCAATTATGGCGATAAGTATCGCTTCAAATAAACTCATGAAGCAGAATAATTAGGCTTGCTTAGGGCTTTTCAGTATTGCAAAACCTTCAATTGCAAAACCAATTAACACCAAAATAGGCGCTAAGGTTATTCTGCGGAAGCTATATATTTCATCAGAAGCAAAGACATTTGGATCAGCACTTTTTCCGCCGGCCATTAAAGTGAAGCCCAGAAAAATAAATACCAAACCTATTGCCATATAGATATAGTTCTCTTTATGAAATAACATATTATCGGAACCCTGACTCATGGATGTCTTCGTTTCTTTTGTTGCCATTTGTTCGATGTCTTGTTGATTATTTTTATTTTTTGCCATAATAGAGGTATAAAGTTAGTAGAGATCGTCTAATTGTGTTTTTAAATATTTTACTACTGCCCGACTTGTACTAATATAGGATATCAATACACCTAGCACAATAATGCCAATACAAAGAATAAGTAATTGTGTATTGTTCGAAATTGATTTTAATTCGGGGATCCATTTTTCGACACTGCTGCGCACTGCAAAAATCGCGACAACTGCCATGAAACCACTTATCACACCATTAATTACACTTCGCTTGATGAAAGGACGTGCAATGAATTTTCTCGTAGCGCCAACCATTTGCATGGTTTTGATTAGGAAACGATTACTAAACATTGCTAATCGGATAGTATTGTCAATTAAAAACACAACTGCAAAAATGAGAAGTAATGAGACAAGTAGCAGTGCAATACTGATTTTCTGAACATTACTTACCATTTTGTCAACAAGGTTTTTTTGATAGTTGACTTCGCGAACAATATTACTTTGCTCTAAAAACCGTTTAATACGCACAAGACTATCAGTGTTGACATAGTCAGAATGTAAGTGGATATTTACTGAGCTGTATAAAGGGTTGTATTCTAAAATCTGAATCATGTCTTCTCCAAAATCACGCTTGTAGATTTCGGCGGCCTGATCTTTTGATATGTACTCACTGTTTTTAGTAAAGGCCTGTTGATCTATTATTTTTTTCAAGGCTAATACCTTATCCTCTTTAGTGGCATCATTAAAAATTACTTGAACCTCAATGTTTTCTTTTAAGGCATTGGATAGTTTTGAGGCATAAATAACAATCCAGCCTAAAATACCCAGTAGAAACAACACGAGCGATACCCCAATGATGGAATAGATGTAATTCGCTTTACCTTTTGTACTTCTTGTTCTGTGGCGAGGATTAGCCATGATGGGTAAAAGTAATGTGAATGTGTTACAGTTTGAACAAAGGCCTTAATTTTTTAACAATGGCTTTCAGATTTGCTACTTTTGACAAAAATAAGCGTAGTGAAGAAGATTGATATTCATACACACATCATGCCCGAAAAGATACCCAACTGGTTTGAAAAATTTGGTTATGGTGATTTTATTCATTTGGAGCATCACAAGCCATGTTGTGCCAAAATGATAAAAGGGGACAAGTTTTTTAGAGAGATTGAGAGTAATTGCTGGGAGCCTAAGGACCGGATAATTGATATGGATAATACTGAAGTAGATGTTCAGGTGTTGTCTACAATACCGGTATTGTTTAATTACTGGGCAAAACCTGAACACGGCTATGAAACCTCTCGGTTTTTTAATGATCATATTGCCCAATGTGTTGAAATGCATCCACATCGTTTCATCGGGTTGGGGACTGTACCCATGCAGGATGTTGACCTCGCAATAAAGGAAATGGAGCGTTGTGTAAAAGAATTGAAAATGCCCGGGGTAGAAATTGGCACGAACATAAATCAGCTCAACCTAAATGAAGAGCAGTTTTATCCTTTCTGGGAAGCCGCTCAGGAGCTATTCTGTAGCATTTTTGTGCATCCTTGGGAGATGATGGGCTCCGAACATATCCAGAAGTATTGGCTACCATGGCTTGTAGGCATGCCCGCAGAAACCAGCAGGGCGATTAGTTCGCTTATTTTCGGTGGCGTTTTCGAAAAGTTCCCTAAAGTTAAATTTGCTTTTGCACATGGTGGCGGAGAATTTCCGGCTACCGTTGGCCGATTACAACATGGTTTCAATGTGCGGCCTGATTTATGCGCTATTGATAACGATAAAAGCCCAAAGGATTATCTCGGCCATTTTTGGGTAGATAGTTTAGTGCATGATAGAGATTCGTTTGATTTATTGGTTAAAGTAATCGGCGAAGACCGAATATGCTGCGGTAGCGATTATCCATTCCCTTTGGGCGAGCACTATCCAGGTAAGTTGATTGAAGAGCTGGCGGTAAATGATGCGCAACAGGAGTTGTTTCTTAGCACCAATGCACTGGAGTGGTTGGGCTTAGATAAATAGCCTTATTTTTTGTTGTAGTCGCCTTGCATGGCAAAAGACAATATGTGGCCTTGCAACTGGTTCGTGCGATAAAAATATGCATACCTAAAAACGAATGTGTTGAATTGCCCTCTGGAACCAATTTTTTTAAATGGTTTATACTTTACAGCCGCACCGAGTGTATAAGTTTCGAAACTAGATAAATCAAAGTCGGATGTAAAGAAAGTTTCATTGGGATTATGGGTTTGATAAGGAGCAAAATATTTTGAACCTCGCTGCTTATACCAACGAATATTTGGCGCCAATACGAATACTGGCGAGAGTTTAAAAGCCGTTTCATTTTCAATCGCCAAAGCAAGAATGCCAAAATTGTCAGCATAGGCATTTACCATATTTTTCAAAATAGTTTTACCCTGCAAAAAACGATTCCATTTTATTGCAACATCAATTTTATTTCGTGCGTTGGGCAGCTGCTCAACCGCCTGTGAGCCATCGTTAAAAAATATTCTGTGAAAGGGCGTAGCCAGCAAGCCGGATTGATAAGTTAACAAAGGGAATACACCAAGTGTGTTGCTACTATTGATGATTTGCGTATAGCCTAATTTCAAGTTTAGAGAGTATCGTTATAACCATCATACCACTCACGGTAACGTAACTCCTCCGGGTAAATTAATCTTACCGGTCTCAAATAGCCGTCAGTTAAGCGTCCCCAGCGCAAATCATCATTATAAAAACTGATGCTGGCCATAAAGTCTGCCATGCCTTTTGCATCAGATTTGTTTATGCCAGCGGTTAAATGCCATGATAGATAATCACTTTCCATCGAAGCTCCACCGCCACCAAAAACACTCAGGTTTTTTTCTTCTTGCCTATTTTCGTAAACTACATTAGCATATCCACGTGCATCCAACACACTGGCCGATGATACCACAAAGTCGATATTGTCGGTTGAAGCGGAGCTAATGATGTCTACACCAAATTTATTTGAAATGTTATGCTTTCCCTTCATGTGTTGAATGCCAACTTGAGGGCCATATATGGTTAGTTTTTCCGTGCCGATACCGCCTGTAACTGCCGAATTATTTCCATCTTGGATGTAATGATTATAGACAAGCTCAATAGCTGTTTTATCAACCGAATCGGTATTATTTGTTTTTTGCTGTGATTTTGCAAAAAATTGAAAAAATGCCAAACTGCCTATAATGAGCCATATCTTTTTCATACATTATTTAGTTGCAACCGCAGCCTCCACTTGCTTTGCTTGCTCCAGACGGTGTGGCTCCTTCTCGTATGGAATGCACATACTTTATAAATTGCTGACCTTGGTCGGTACTCATTTGCATTTCAGGGTCGTTGACATAAATACGTTCGTATGCCTGGATGCTTGCACATGATGAGAAAAGAATACAAAGCAATAAACTAAATAGCCACTCCTTGATAGATGAGGTTTTTTGAAATATGGACATGGTTATTTTCATCAATGATTACGCAATGTGTTTGAGGTAGTTGATTGACAAAGGTAAGGCCATCTTGTAAACCTTTTACATAAGTGGCTGTAGCTAAGGCATCTGACAGCTCGGCACTCGGAGAAATTATGCTCACACTTTTTAGGCCGGTGAGAGGCAGGCCGGTTTTGGGGTTCAAGTTGTG
The DNA here is from genome assembly GCA_964409905.1 of uncultured Chitinophagaceae bacterium. Taxonomy (GTDB): domain Bacteria; phylum Bacteroidota; class Bacteroidia; order Chitinophagales; family Chitinophagaceae; genus JAGNRR01. Next base: position 109,632 of record CAYPET010000005.1, read on the forward strand.
CGAATAACGTTTGCCATGGTAAAAAAAATGTTGCTCATAGTCCCCGGAGGTAGCAATAGCAGCATTTTCAATTGGTATAAAAAGCAGTACTTTGTCTGGTTGGTCTGGGTGTGCAATACCGATACGCCATGGGGTATGCTGTGCTGTATGACCAAATGCAGCTAAGTCTCCACTCGCATTTACATATCCCGAGCGGACTCCAAGGTTTAACCATTTTTGTTTTACACTGTCAGCAGCATAACCTTTTCCTATAGCCGCAAAACTTATTCTCATTTCAGATTGCAGCATAGTAATGCCATGTTCTGCATCATTTAATTGTATGTTTTGATAACCAGTTTGTCTTAATACTTTGCTGATGGCTTATTGATTAGGCATTTGGATGCGCTCATTTTTAAATTGATATAATTTTTTTAATGGCGCTACAGTAATGTCAAAATCACCATTGGTTAATTTTGATATGGTTTGGGCACGGGCTATTAATTGGTATGTTTCTTTGGTAATGAAATTGGGAATGTCCTTTTTGGCATTATTTATTTTGCTGGTTTCAGATTGATCAATGAATTCTGATAACAACAATTCAATGCGTTTTATTTCAGTTATGCCCACTTGTAACCACTCTTCAGCTTGCCGATTATTATCTGCTAAGACACCTAGTTTAAACCGGCTGCCCATTAATCGCTCTTCAATATTGAATTCTTTCACTACAATTCAGCAATGGTTTCAAGAATGTTTCTTTCAAAATCCTGCAAGCTGTTTGCAGAATTTACATATAGATACAGCGCGGTGTCTTTGCGAGCTATAACAATACTAGGGTAAGCACCCGGAAATTTGAACCTTTCAGCTAGCATCTTATTTTGTTTTTGCAAGGCCTTCGCTTGTTTTTTGGATTGAGGAAAATCAACACGTATGAGATTTATCTTGTTGTCTATTAGAAAGTTTTCAAATGCCGCAGTAGCCAAAATGTTTTTTTCAAGAGCTCTGCATTTTATACACCAGTCAGCCCCTTCGAAAACATAGAGTTCAAATTTGAAGTCTTCAGTTGCTGGCAAACCGATTGCAACAGGCGATAGGAGAAGTGAAAAAATGATTAGTCGAAAAAACATCTCAGCTAAAAGTAAGGATAAAAGCCTGAATCATTGAAAAGTAGTTAGGATGAGCAGTATAAAAAAAGGGTTGGTACGCAAACCAACCCTGCTGAATGAGATTGCCTTTTGGGCCTTTTATTGTTTAAATAACTTGCTCGTATGAATTTTACCATCTTTAATAAGCTGCAAAACATACAATCCAGGAGCGATATGGTCTGTGGCAAATCCTCCTAATTCTTCTTGATATTGTAGCGTTAGGGCACGACCTGTAATATCAATGAGCATAGCGGCATCCGGATTGGCAATGGTTGATTTAATGTATGTTGAGAAGGGATTTGGGTAGAAAGCGGTGTTATCTAGAACAGTTTCATTGATACTTGCCGGGAATCGGTAATAAATTTTTAAATAAGGCCTTGTAGCTACCACAGTATCGTCCGAACTATGAACATAAAAAGTAACAGCTGCATTATTGCAACCTATAGTGGGCGAGTAAACGGAAAATCCAAAATTGTCATTTCCGTTGGTTTTCCAATAATTATAGGCATTGGTTATGTCATATTCTTGTTGTTGAAAATCATTTGGAAAAGTTATGTTGATTGGGCCATATATTGGCGTGCTGTCTTCGCTAGGCAAATTGGCTTCAACCAATGCCATTTCGTCCCAAGGGGAAGTTACTCTGTAAAAGTAAAAATCTGCGTCGCAATTGCTATAGCAATACGTTGTATGCGAATAATGGGTAACACCAAAAAACACTGAATCAACCAGATCTGGCAGGGTGCTTACATCAAACTGAAAATACGCCTTGTAGTCGGATGTATTACAGTTGCTGCGAGGCGATCCCACAACAATCATTTCACCTCCATTATTCATGGTTGGTGAATAACGATTGACCCAAGTGTCTTTACCGGCAGTGGCTGTGCCCGAATCGGTCCCATTGTTTAATCCACCACTTGGCTGAAAGGTCATAACCAACTGCGCCTGTGCCAACTGAATGCTAAAAAGTAACGTGAGAATTGTAAATATTTTTTTCATAGTTTAAGTTTTATGTACCAAAATTATAAAGCGATGCAAGTTTTACTCGTGACGATTATCATACCAATAGCTGATTTATATCAATGATTTTTTCAATATTGCAGTATAACTTTTGGGGCTATACTATTTCAATTTTTGTTTTATGTGTAGGCATATATTGTTGATGGTTCATTTTTTGCCCCCAGCATGTCGAAGCAATTAGGGCTTACTGGTCTAAAATTGGGGTTAATGGTGAAAAATTATTATTGTCGGGATAAAATTTCTTCAATTCAACGGCTATCTTTGCGCCCGAATTCAAGAAACTGCTATGTCAGGACAATTAAAAGAAGTACGTATCCGAATTAAATCGGTGCAAACTACACAACAGATCACTAAAGCCATGAAAATGGTAAGTGCGGCAAAATTGCGACGGGCGCAAGATGCAATTACACAAATGCGACCGTATGCTGAAAAACTACAGGAAATGTTAAGCAGCATTATAAGTAGTTCAGAAGGAGATTTAGGCGGCGTATTGAGCAAAGAGCGTGATATTGAGAATGTTTTAATGATTGTGGTTACATCTGACAGAGGTCTTTGTGGTGCATTTAATGCAAATATTGTAAAAGCGGCAAAAGCAAAAATAGCCAAGCATTACGCCAGTCAGCAGGCAGCCGGTAATATTACTATTTTACCGCTGGGCAAAAAGGGGATGGAAGCCTTCAAACGCTTGGGTTACAAAACCGAAACACAATTCGTTGATATTTTTTCAGATGTATCCTTTGAAAATGTAAAAAAAGTAGCCGAATACGCTCGTAACGCTTTTATGGATAAAAAGTATGATAAAATTGAGCTTGTGTACGCGGAGTTTAAAAATGCGGCCACACAAGGATTTAAGAGCGAAGTGCACTTACCCATCCCTAAATTAGAAAATCAAGGAGAGGTTGTAAAAAGTGATTTTATTTTTGAGCCAAGCAAAGAGGTGCTGATTGAAGAGTTAATGCCTAAAATTTTAAACACACAAATTTTCAAAGCCGTATTGGATGTGCAAGCTTCCGAACATGGTGCCCGGATGACGGCTATGGACAAGGCTACAGAAAATGCAGAAGAATTATTGAAAGACCTGAAACTTACATATAACAGGGCCAGACAAGCAGCAATTACCACAGAACTTACAGAGATTGTTAGTGGTGCAGCAGCTTTGGAAGGTTAATAAAAACCTCGCTCAATAAAAAAGGTCTGAATTTTTCAGACCTTTTTTTGTTTTGATTAACTGACCTACAACAGTAAAATTACTTGATTAGATTCTCGGCCTGATCCTTACCCCAAGTGGGCATAAAATCGTCATCACTATCTTGTTGATTCGCCTCTTCATTAAATAGATCCATGGCTTTTTGAGCTAGTAATTTTGCTCGTTTTTTATCTCCACCAAAAGCCTCGGGTGTATAGAATAGGTTTTGAGCTTGCAATAGGTAAGCACGAGGATTATTGGCATTCGATGTAATTGCCAGATCCAAATGTTGCTGATTTAGCGGTGCAAGTTGTGACCCTAAAGCCATGGGGTTCGCCATCATTCTTGCACTATACATCATGGCTATAAGGGCATGAATTTCTGATTGTGCTTTATTGTTTGATTTTACATCTGTAAACTCTAATGCTTCATTTAATCTTGTCGTGAGCGATTGTAGTTCTTCGCCCGCTGCTGTTTTGTCAGCAGCATTAAAAGCGCCAATTGTTTTAATAAACCCCAAATAGTAAAGCGGCTCCCATTTATCTTTTTCGACTGATGCAATGCGCTCAAATGCATTAGCCGCTTTGATAAAATCTTCACCCTCTTTTGCTTCTTTCATAATTCCAAGAGCGTTTTTTAGCGCTTGTTGATATTTATTTTCAGTCTGACTCCAAGCAGGTTGAAAAAAAAGCAATGTGATAAAAATGATTAATGTTGATTTCATAAGTGTGATAAAATTAATTGATTCGTAGGGTTTATTAAAGATTATTATTAATTGCTTCTTGCGAGCGATCAATGCCCCAACTCATAAACATGCCAAGAAACACAAATTGACGCGCGGATGGGAGAATTTCTGAACGTGCAAGTTGTCCATCATTATTCAAATCCTGTAGGGCATAATTAAATCCATATACCTGCTTAAAGTTGAAGGGGTTATTGATACTAAGCACAAAAACGGTATATGCCTTGCTGATGCTGCGCAGGTAATTTAATGAAATACCGACGTTGTGATAATCAATGGTACGGCCACTCATGAATGAATTTTGGTTTGGATCGTTGTACGGGCGTCCGCTGGAATAGGTATAGGTGCCATTTACGCCGAACATGTACTTGGTCCAGAATTTTTTAAACACAATAGACCCAACATGATTTGCCACAAAGTTTGGTTGTACGGCTATTGGGTAGTTTAAAAAGTCACGTTTCGAGTCAATGTATGAATAAGAAACCCAATAATCAATTCCCTTGAAGGTGGTTTTGTCTCTGTAAAACAACTCTATCCCGCGTGCATAGCCACTTCCATTATTCGTAATATAGGCGTTGATGGGCGTTTTAATCAGGTTAGTATATGTTTTGTTATACGCCTCTATGCGAAGCAATCGGTCCTTATGTTGAAATAAATAGTTGATGACATAGTGATCGGCACGCTGAAATAGCAGATTGTTGTTCCCAGCTGTATTAAAGTATAGGTATTGCATATCAGGGTTTTGATAAAAAATACCATAAGCTCCGGAGAATTGACCTTGATCATTAAGCTTATATGCTGCTGAAATGCGAGGGGCAAAATTTAACTTGTTAAGCAAACTGGAATGCTCAAGCCGGCCACCAATTTTGGCGGCAATATTGTTGGACAAATGAATGTCTGTCTCCGCAAATAGGGCTTTATAATTTTCTATCAACTGAAACTGCTGAGGCTGGGTAAAACTAAAAGAGGGTTCTTCGATTTGATAAACATATTCCAGGCCAAAACGAATTGCATTTAGGTTATAAAATTCTCTGTCAAAAACGGCTTTACCGCTGGTAAAAAAATTTTGATTGTGTATCCATGTCTGATTGCCTGGAAAGTTACTATCAGCAATTTGTTGATTTGATGACGATAAAATCTTAGTATTAATGGAGTCTTCATTTCTACTAATGGCATATCCCAACTGCATCACCCAGTCTTTACCCAGAAAGGTTTTATAGGATAAGTTACCATAGGAATTGTTATTTCGTACCTTGTATTCGTCTTTGTATTTTTTACTGGCCTCATTGTAATCCAAGCTTGTAACATTATCTCTACGAATTCCTGTATTCGTATTATTGGTATAGCCATAAAACTTCAACATACCTGTTTTGCCAATTTTAGCGCGATAATTAGCATCCAGTTGGTGGCTAGTAGGCGCCTGAATAAAATCTACATTTTGGCGAATGATATTAAAATATGGCCCTAAGTTGGTGTAATTGTAATTAATCCCCGCTGACTGCTTTTTGTCTTTAGTGAGCTGCTGATAGCCACCGCCTACCCCAATAGCGGATAGGCTCATATTGGCGGCTGACCGCGTTGGTAAATCAATGGTAGAAAGAATCACGGCAGAAGAAAGCGCTTGTCCGTATAATGCAGAATAACCACCTGAACTAAAAATTGTTCCTTTGAAAATAAAGGGATTGAAGCGACCTCTGGCTCCAAGATCGGGGATGGCTACTCCAAATGGGTTACGTACCCGAGTGCCGTCAATAAAGGTTTGTGTTTCATTACCCGTGCCTCCTCGTACAAATAGGCCTTCCTGATCATTAGTTTGCTGAGCGCCAGGCAAGGTTTTCAGTGCGCTAAAATTATCGCCATTACTACCGGCAGTTGTAACCATATCAAGCGAGCTAAGTGTTGTTCCTTGTTTTTCGTCGCTGGCTTCAAAAGCACCCGCCGTAATGCGCACGGCTTTTAGCTTACTGATTTTTTCTTTTAGTTTAAAATTTTGTTCAATCTTCCCGCCTTTCAAAGTAAGCATTATTTCATTTTTCTCATAACCTGTAAAGCTGGCCGTAAGCAGCACACTACCGGTTTCGGAAGTTTCAAAAGAATAAAAACCGTTGATATCAGTGGACCCACCATCGTAAGTGCCGGCAATACTGATGTTTACGCCAATCATAGCCTCGCCTTTCCAATTAGTAACTTTGCCGGATATGAGCGTTTGTGCCTGAACATAGATGGAAGAAAAACACAAGATCAGATAGAGTAGGATTCTCATTCACTAAAAGTAATGAGATATATTAAATTTGAGTAGGTCACTTCAATTTGATATAATTGCATGCTATGCGAAGTCTAGTTTTTTTGTTTTTTATTCTTTCTTCTTTGATGGCTTGTTCTTCTGCAAATCAAGTGGACCTTGTGATATATAACGCGCGAATTGTTACTGTTAACGAAAATTGGGATACCGCCCAGGCTATAGCCGTAAAGGACGGGAAGATTTTTCAGATAGGCTCTAATAATGATCTATTGAAATTAAATCCCAAAGAAAAAATTGATGCCAATGGGCAATTCATGTATCCAGGCTTTATTGATGCGCATTGCCATTTTACAGGCTATGCAATGGATAATTATAAACTCGACCTAATTGGAACAACATCGTTTGATGAGATTATTGAAAAAGTAAATGAATATGCTAAAACTTCCGATAGGGAGTGGATAGAGGGTAGAGGTTGGGACCAGAACGATTGGCCAGACAAACAGTTTCCGACAAAAGAAAAGTTAGATGAACTGTTTCCTGACAAACCTGTTTTCTTGCTACGAGTTGATGGGCATGCCGCACTTTGCAATCAGAAAGCGCTTGATATTGCTCAAATTACATGTGATTTCCGCATTGATGGTGGTGAGAATATACTTAGTAACGGACAGTGCACCGGCGTATTAATAGACAATGCTATCGAAGTGGTCAGAAAGCATATCCCTAAATTGACAGAAGTTGATGCAATACAATATTTTAAACAAATGGAGAATGAGTGTTTCTCTTATGGATTAACATCCGTTGTTGACTGCGGTGTGCAAGATTATGTTATCGATTGGGCTCAGCAAGCCTATAAGAAAGGATTATTAATTCGTACATCTTTCATGCTAAGCGATACCAAAGAAAATTTCGAGCGATTTTTAAAACACCCACCACTCAAAACAGATCGATTTCACGTATTTGGATATAAGTTTTATAGTGACGGCGCCTTGGGTTCGCGTGGAGCATATTTACTTAGCGATTATAGTGATAGGCACGGTCATAAAGGTTTTCTACTCAAATCTGCCGATAGTTTAAAGTGGGCAGCAACACAACTGGCCGATACGAAGTATCAAATGTGTACACATGCCATTGGCGATGGCGCCGTTCGCACTATGCTCGAAATATATGCATCGGTATTGAAAGGTAAAAATGATAAACGCTGGCGGATTGAACATGCGCAGGTTGTCGATAAAAATGATACGCACTTTTTCGGAGACTATAATATTGTGCCGAGTGTGCAACCTACTCACGCTACAAGCGATATGTACTGGGCAGACAAACGCTTGGGTAATGCCAGAGTGAAGACGGCCTATGCTTATAAAGATTTATTAAAGGAAAACGGCTGGATGCCGTTGGGCACCGATTTTCCTGTTGAGGCCATTAATCCTTTCTATACTTTTTGCTCAGCGGTATGGCGGCAGGATGCGCAGCAGTTTCCGCCGAAAGGCTTTCAGCCCGAAAATTCTTTGTCGCGCAAAGAAGCTTTGCGCGGAATGACTATTTGGGCAGCTAAGTCTACTTTTGAAGAAGATAATAAGGGAAGTTTGGAAGTGGGCAAACTTGCGGATTTCGTACTGACCGATATCGATTTAATGCAAGATGAATTTGTTAAAATTCATCGAGGTACAATCAGCAAAACATTTATTCATGGTCAACAGGTTTATAGTAAAAATTAGTTTTGGGTGGAAGTTATCTAGTGTACTCGTACTCGCCGGGTTGATTATACCAATGCATAGTTTTGCACAAGGCGAAGCTCTCAAACATGCCTTTGCAACTGAATTTTTTCAGGCATTTCGGCAAAATGATGAACAAAAAATGACCTTTTATTTCGCTGATAGCCTAGTAGTTAATGAAGCGATTCATTTGATGCGTCAGGGCAGAAAGCATGAAACAAGTGATTTCAAAGATGATAGCACTTATCATCAAGAACAAAGTGTTGCGAGGAAAATGTACATTCAAAACCTTACGAGGAATCATGCTTCGTTGGAAGCGCTCGGGATTGATTGGGCCAATGTGCGGCTTGATAGTGCTGTAATGCAATTGAAAAAAACACACCAACGTTAAAGGGTTTTCAGGCTGAGATATTTTTTAATGATTATGTCATGCGGCTGAACATTGTTTTGTTCGATAGTGTTCGAAATCGGTTTTTCTGTCTTGATCCTGAAGTGCCTGTTTTACACCGAAAGCTTGGATTTAACGTAGGTAAACTGAAGAATTTGACAAATACAACTGCAGCAGTTGAGTTTCGTGATACCGAAACTGGCGAAAAATTAAAAATAACACCTAATAAGAAAGAAGCGATTGAACCAAATCTGCCAGGTGCTATGGCTGAGGAAAAAGATGAGGCGACACTTTCAAAAAAAACAAGCGATATGGATAGTAAAACTATTTATAGTGTTGTTGAGTCATTGCCACAATTCCCTGGCGGAGAAGAAAATATGAAAGAGTTTATTATGGCTAATTTGGTTTACCCAAGCGTAGCTGTTGAAAATGAGATTGAGGGTAAGGTTATTGTTCAATTTATAGTTAACCAAATTGGCGAAATAGAGGATGTGGAAATTTTACGACCGCTAGGAGGTGGGTGTAGTCAGGCAGCAATTGACGTCGTTAAGCGCATGCCGAATTGGATTCCAAGCAAGCAAAATGGCAAAGCGGTGCGTGTTAGAATGCGCTTGCCAATTGCGTTTAGGCTGAAATAGTCAAAAAATAAAGTGATTATTTTTTCTTGCGATAATTCATTTCATATAACATAATCCAATCATGTGGCGTCATTTTACTCATCAATTCAGCAATTAAGTCGTAAGGGATATCATCCGGTTTTTTAAATCGAATACAGCTTTTGCCCATATCCAATTTGGATTTACAATGGTTGGGGTAGGATTTCACAAACCAATAATGGATTTCGTTGTTTGCGTAAATGCCCATATGGTATAACGCAATAAAATTTTTTTGCGATGCGATGCTTACAAAGGGCAATGGTATTTCGGGCGAACAATGATAACCGTCAGGGTAAATATTGTGTGGTACAACATAACTTGGCATTGAATATTGCATACGCTCCTCAAAACCTGAAGGCAGGTGTTGCTTTATCACCCTTTGCAGTTTTCTCATGGGTTTTTTACGATCTTCTGGTAATTGTTCGAAATACTCACGAATTGTACTGGCTTTGATTTGCATAAGGCTAAAATACTAATAACAACAATTTTGGTATCTAAAAGGCCTTTTTTTAATAAAAACACTACTTTTGCACTCCTTATATGAGGTGGTATGAAGTGGCAAAGAGAATTCGAGATAGCTTTTGTAGGCTTGGCGCAGGGTGAACACCATTTCAACTACCACATAGAAGATAGTTTCTTTGAACATTTTGCAAAGCCTGATTTTGACAAGTCAGAAATAGAAGTAAAGATGACGTTAGATAAAAAGTCCGATGCTTTTCTACTTCATTTTGATATTCATGGAAAGGCTATGACAAGTTGCGACCGCTGTGGGGATGATTTTGAAATGCAAATCTGGGATGAATTCGACCATGTGATTAAATTGGTTGATGATGCCGATGTTAGCAGAAAAAATGAATTAGACCCGGAAGTAATGTATGTATCACGTTTGGATAGCATTTTGGACGTTAGCACTCTGATTTATGAATACATCATTTTCAGTTTGCCTATTCAAAAAGTACATGGTACCGATGCCAAAGGGCAAAGCGAATGTAACCAAGAAGCAATAAATAGATTAAATACACATGCACCCAACACTAGTAATAAAATGTGGGATGCACTAAAGAATAAAATAAAAAACGAAAATAAATAGTTATGGCACATCCTAAGAGAAGACAATCCAGCCAACGTCAGGCCAAGCGGCGCACACACTATAAAGCTAGTGAGCCAACATTGAGTATTGACAAAACTTCAGGAGAAGTTCACCAACGTCATCGTGCACATTGGGTTGAAAACAAACTCATGTACAAGGGTCGAGTGGTGATGGAGAAAGAAATTGTCGCCGACGTTGAAGTAGACGATTCTGACGCAGTTTAATCATTCCATAGCCCCTATGCGCATTGGATTTGACATAATGGGTGGCGACCATGCTCCTCAGGAACCACTGAGTGCAGCATTGCGTTTTGCTGATGAAAATCCAGATGTAGCACTTTTTCTGTTTTATAATCAGGCCCAGCCAATCGCAGGATTGGAAACTGTAAAAAATGCAATATTGGTACCTTGCGATGGCGTTATTGGTATGGATGAGCATCCTACCAAAGCATTGAAGGAAAAACCTAACGCAACGATTCCGGCCGGTTTTCATTATTTGGCATCAGGTAAAATTGATGCTTTTATCAGCACCGGTAATACAGGAATGATGATGGTAGGGGCAATGATGGTTGTTAAACCAATGGATGGGGTTTTACGGCCCACCATTCCAACCATGGTGCCGAAGCTTAATGGCGGACTGGGGCTTATTGCCGATGTTGGCTTGAATGCTGATTGTAAACCTGAAAACTTACGGCAATTTGCTATTCTTGCGAGTGAATATGCAAGAATGGCGCAACATAACCCAAATCCAACGGTAGGGTTAATCAATATGGGTGAAGAAGAAGGGAAGGGGAATCTTGTGGCCAAGGAAGCCTATACTTTATTAAAAGAAAGCTCTAAGATAAATTTTGTAGGCAATATTGAAGGCCGCGACATCTTTTATGATAAAGCAGATGTCATGATTTGTGATGGCTATACGGGTAATGTGCTTTTGAAATTGGCTGAAAGTATTTATGATATTTTCTATCAAGAAAGAGGGCTTAAAGATGAATATTTAAAACGATTTGATTTTGAACAGTATGGGGGCACGCCTGTTCTCGGTGTGAATAAGCCCGTGATTGTTGGCCATGGTATTGCTAAGGCACCAGCGCTTCTGAATATGCTGGATATGGCAAAACGTATGGTAGCCACTGATTTTTGTGGTGAACTGCAAAAAAAGTTTCATTAGAAAGTTTAAAAAAATACATTGAGAAAAGCCAAACGGAATGTTTAGCTTTTTTTATTTGAATTTTGGTTAATCGTCCAGCTTTAATACCGCCAAAAATGCTTCTTGTGGGATTTCAACATTTCCAATTTGGCGCATGCGTTTTTTACCTTCTTTTTGTTTTTCAAGGAGTTTTCGTTTTCGAGAGATGTCTCCACCATAACATTTAGCGGTTACATCTTTACGCATAGCAGAAATATTGGTACGGGCTAAAATTTTTGCACCAATTGCCGCTTGTATTGCAATTAAAAACTGCTGCCTTGGCAATAACTCTTTTAATTTTTCGCAAAGTTTACGACCAAAATCCTGTGCCCGATCACGGTGTATTAAAGCACTTAATGCATCTACTTTTTCACCGTTAAGCAAGATGTCCATTTTGGCGATATCACTTTTTCGATAACCAATTGGTGTATAGTCAAAAGATGCATACCCTCTGGTTTGACTTTTCAGTTTGTCGTAAAAGTCAAATACAATCTCTGTTAGTGGCAACTCAAACTCAAGCTCCACACGGTTTTCTGTAATATAGTTTTGATGTAAAATAATGCCTCTTTTGCCTATGCACAAGTTCATTATATTACCTATATATTCTGGTTTTGTTATAATCTGACCCTTAATGAAAGGCTCCTCAACACTATCTAATAAATTGGCCGAGGGCATTTCAGATGGGTTGTTAACGATTATTTCTTCACCTTTCGTTGTGTGAGCAATAAAGCTAACGTTAGGCACAGTGGTAATTACAGTTTGGTTATACTCTCGCTCTAGGCGCTCTTGTATAATTTCCATGTGCAGTAAACCCAGAAAACCACAACGAAATCCAAAACCTAGTGCCTGAGAGGTTTCCAACTCGAATGTTAAGGACGCATCATTTAACTGAAGCTTTTCCATACATTCTCTTAATTCTTCAAAGTCATCGGTGTTTACAGGAAAAATACCTGCAAATACCATAGGTTTTACTTCTTCGTATCCGCGAACGGCTTGCTGAGTTGGATTGTCGGCATTGGTAATGGTGTCGCCAACCTTGACCTCTTTCGCATTTTTTATACCTGTAATAATGTAGCCTACATCACCTGCCTTCAAAATTTTTCGAGGTTCAGGCTTCATTTTCAAAACGCCAATTTCGTCGGCTTCGTAAATCTTATCAGTATTCAGGAACTTGACTTGCTCACCGGAACGGATAGTTCCACGGAAAATTCTATAATAAATGATTATCCCTCTAAAGCTATTAAAAACACTGTCAAAAATTAGTGCTTGCAATGATTCATCTTCATCACCTTCCGGAGCAGGAATTCGTTTGATAATGGCTTCTAGTATTTCATCAATGCCAATGCCATTTTTTGCACTAGCCAATAAAATGTCTTCTTTTTTTCCTCCAATCAAATCAATGATTTGATCCTGTACTTCCTCCACCATGGCTCCTTCCATATCAATTTTGTTGATGACGGGAATGATTTCCAGGTCATTTTCGATAGCTAAATAAAGATTGGAAATTGTTTGCGCTTGTATGCCTTGTGCTGCATCCACAAGTAGCAAAGCCCCTTCACAAGCAGCTAATGCACGGCTCACTTCGTAGCTAAAATCTACGTGTCCAGGTGTGTCTATCAGGTTTAGAACGTACTTTGTACCATCATGCACATAATCGATTTGAATAGCATGACTTTTAATGGTAATGCCTTTTTCTCTCTCCAGGTCCATGTCATCAAGGAACTGGTTTTTCATGTCACGCTCCCCAACACTTTGTGTTCGTTCTAATAATCTATCAGCCAAGGTGCTTTTGCCATGGTCTATATGTGCAATAATGCAAAAGTTCCTTATATTTTTTTGCATGTTGTTATAACTAAAAGCGAAGGTAATCCTTTCGAATCAGATAATCGTAAGGCTTAAATTAAAATGGTATTATTAACCAATTAGAATACTAATTTACCACTCTTCAGCTTCATCATTCGCTGTATAGCTGGATGGGCTAGGTGCTGACAAGTTATCAGTCTCCTCGACTTGATCCTCTGTTGAATTGAGGGTATCTACTTGTTGAGTAGATGTGCTCATATTCGCTTCTTCCGAATTATAATCATCATCGTCGTGATTGAATGCGTCGAAATCAAAATCAGGCATAAGCTCAGTTTTGACGTGATTTACAGTTTCTGTTAAAGCTTCAAGAAATTTATTGAAATCTTCTTTGTAAATGAAAATTTTGTGACGATCATAGCCATCACCATCAAATCGCTTTTTACTTTCCGTAAGGGTTACAAAGTAATCATTGTTTTTTGTTGTTCTTACATCAAAGAAATAGGTGCGTCTTTTGCCGGCTCTTAGTCTTTTGCTGTAAATATTTTCGTTGTTATTATCATTCATCACTAAATACGTTTTGCTTTCCAAATTTATAATCAATATGATTAAAGCACGCTTTATTCTTGAAATTAATTTTACCCAAAAGTGATATATTAATTTTTCTTAAAATGGTCACTTATGTTTACTTTAGCTGTCGCTAAAAAAATTAAATTCTAATGAATAGTAAATCTATCCTATTGTCAGTTAGTGCCGTCGCTCTTTTGATGTTGACTGCTGTTTTAATAAAAACAGAAAGAGGAACTAATGTGTTCTACGCAAAAGAACGAAATGAAGAGTCAAAAGAAGAATCAGCAGAGGCCAAAGGCAGTTTGGAGTATTTTCATATGTTACGTGCTAATCAACATACTGGAGTAGTTGACCCTAAGGATGTTGCATTAGCTATGTCACAAGCAAATGAGCTTCGAGCAGCTTCTAACAAGACTACCGCATTGGCACAAATGGAATGGGCTCATAGAGGTCCAGACAATGTTGGCGGACGAACTAGAGCGTTTATAAGTGATAAATTGGATTCTAACAAGCTATACGTTGGGATGGTATCTGGAGGATGGTGGTATTCAGACGATGATGCCAATACTTGGAAACAAATGTCAGGTGCCGATTCTTTTATGCGTAATGCTGTAAGCTGTGTTGATCAAGCCGCGAATGGTGATTTGTACTATGGCACCGGTGAAGGTTTTACTGGTTCTTCATACGGCGGTACACTAGGTTTTCATGGCAATGGGATATATAAATCAACTGATGGTGGAAAGAGTGTTGTTCACTTACCAGCAACGGCGGCACCTTTTAATGCTTTAGGATCTACATGGACTTATGTCAATAAGTTGGCTGCTCATCCTACAGATCCTAACCGAGTTATTGCAGCAATAAATAGAGGTTTGTGGGAAACAAGAGATGGAGGTAATACATGGACGCAAATGGTTAGTTCAAACGCTTCTTTTCTTGATGTAGATATTTCTTCTACCGGCAATGTTATCGTAGCATCTACTAGTAACAATATTTTTATTTCTACCGACGGTGGTGCAACATTCGCGCAAGGTGTGAATAGTCCTACAATTGGGTTGCCTGGTGCTACAGGCCTCAATAGAGTTGAATGTGCCATTGCTCCAAGCGATGAAAACGTTATTTACAGCGTGATGAGTGTACCAGGTGGCACAAGAGGTTGTTATCGTTCAATTGATAAAGGTGCTTCATGGACGACTATTGGAGTAGGAGGTTCCCAAGTATGGAACCCATTAGGTGATCAAGGCTTTTATGATATTGCATTTGGCGTGCATCCTACAAATCCAGACATTTTGTTCTTGGGTGGTCAATTGGACCTATACCGCTGGACGCCACAAAAAAAATGGGAATCAATTGCTTATTGGGTCGGCTCAAACGGACGATATGTTCATGCTGACATGCATGGGATAATGTTTAACTCAGCTAATCCAAACAAGATGTATGTGATTACTGATGGTGGCATTTTCAGAACTGACGATTGTACTGTACAATATCCATTTTTTGTCGAAAAAAATAAGAACTACGTCACTGCACAATGTTACGGTGTTTCTGCAAATAACTTAGGTCATATCATATTCGGAGCGCAAGATCAGGGTACCTGGCTAATGAATTATTCTTTGGCGAACTCACCCAATACAGGGATATCTCAGTTAGGTGGAGATGGTATGCGCGGTGCTGCGAGTGACATGGATTGGGACTTCTTTTTTGGCTCTAGCCAAAACGGCGTTATGCAACGTTCAACGAATAAAGGTGCCGCCGGATCTTGGGCCGGTATTTATGACCGAAATATCGATAATGAAACACCTACACCAAATGGTAGTCCGGATGAAGGCTCTCTTTGGGTTGCTCCAATAGAATTGAAAGAGGATAGTAATGGAACCGCAACCAAATCAGTATTGTTTATTGGTTTCGCCAATAGAGTTTGGTTTACTCAAAAAGCTGTTAGTACAGAAATCGCTGTTTGGTTTCCTTTAATTACCCGCACTGGGGCAGGTTTTTCTTCGGTTACTTTAAACAAGGCTGGTACTGTTGCCTTTGTTGGAGATGCTTCTGGCCGAGTCACTCGGATTTCAGGTTTAGATTTATTCAATACAGAGTATAAGTATGATGACACAGTTTCAAATCTTCTTTCTAGTGGATTTACTATGGGTAACAGTTTTGTAGAAACTGCCATGCCACAACCATGGGGAGGTCGTTATATAACAGATTTGGAATGTGATGCTACCGGAAATACCTTACTAGTTACAGTTCCGAATTATGGAAACACGCAGTACATATTCCGTTCAACGAATGCTCTTGATGCCACACCAAGCATGACTAGTATACAAGGCAATTTACCCTTTATGCCAATCCACAGCTGTGCTGTTTTAAGTGCTGCAAATACCTACTTAGTTGGTACTGAAATTGGTGTTTATGGTACTGATGACGGTGGCAATACTTGGGTTGAATTAAACAATAATGCTGCTGCTAATACCAGTGTTTGGCACCCTCGTGTGGCAACTACGGAAATTGTGGTGAAACCTTATAAAATTCAGCGCAATGGATACTGGGAGGGTGATATTATTTACACTGGCACTTATGGCCGCGGAACTTTTGAGTCCACATCTTTTGCAACTTGGAATCAATTTCCGGTTTCTGTAAATGAAACAAGAAAGTCGAGTAACGGCTTTACTGTTTATCCAAACCCTGTTGTGAATATGGCGACTCTTAAACTAAACTCGGTAAATGGTGGTGCGGGTATGGTACAAGTTATTAGCTTGACTGGTCGCACTGTGAAAAATGAGGTGATCCAACTTTCGGCGGGAGAAAATAATATCAGCATGGATATGTCAACACTTCCTAAGGGCGTTTATATGGTACAATTGCGTTCTAAGGATGGTATCAATACTACCAAAATTGTAAAGCGCTAATTGAATAATGTTTATTGAAAAAAACGGCTGCAAATTTGCAGCCGTTTTTTTTATAGTAAATTCAACTAACAATCTTTATAAAGGCACTGCTAGATTCAGTACATCCATCATATTATCAACATAATGAAAACGTAAGCCTCTGATATATTCTTCAGGAATTTCTAATATATCTTTCTCATTATCGGCACATAAAATAATCTCTTTTATTCCAGCTCGTTTTGCAGCAAGAATTTTTTCCTTTATCCCACCTACCGGCAGCACCTGCCCACGTAAGGTAATTTCGCCACTCATGGCAAGATTTTTCTTTATTTGTTTATTCGTCAAAGTAGAGTACAATGAACTTAGCATGGTAATTCCTGCGCTTGGACCATCCTTGGGAGTTGCGCCTTCTGGCACGTGTATATGAAAATGATAATTTTCAAGTTTATCTGCATCCAGCTTTAATTTTTCTGCATTTGCTTTAAGGAAACTGAGGGCGGTCATGGCACTTTCTTTCATAACGTTGCCAAGATTTCCTGTCAGTGTTAATCCCGATTTGCCCTTGCTTATAGCAGTTTCAATAAATAAAATATCGCCGCCGACCTGTGTCCATGCCAGCCCGACAGCAACACCAGGAGGATTGTCTTTTTTGTATAACTCGATATTATATTTCGCTTTGCCTAGAATTTTTTCAATATCCTCGGGCAAAAGTTTAAATTCCTTAAGTGTTGGTTCAACTGCAACCTGCATGGCAATATTGCGCATGATAGCTGCAATTTGTCTATCCAATTCTCTCACGCCACTTTCTCTAGAATAATCTTCAATAATTTTTCGAATGGCTTGTGTACCAATATTGATTTTATGCTTCTTTAGTCCATGCGCCTCCTTTTGTTTTGGTATTAGGTGCTTTCGAGCAATTTCAACTTTTTCTTCGACAGCATAACCGCTCAATGGAATAATTTCAAGCCTGTCGCGCAAAGCAGGTTGTATATCATTTATACTATTGGCAGTTGCAATGAAGAGTACTTTACTTAAGTCATATTCTAATTCAAGATAGTTATCGTAGAAAGTATGGTTTTGTTCTGGGTCAAGTATTTCAAGCATGGCTGAACTTGGATCGCCACGAAAATCCCTACCCATTTTATCAATTTCGTCAAGTATAAAAACGGGGTTAGACGTTTTTACTTTTCGTAATGATTGTATAAGTCTTCCGGGCATAGCCCCAATGTATGTTTTACGATGTCCGCGCAATTCACTTTCATCATGTAATCCGCCAAGGCTCAGTCTGGTATATTTTCTGTTGATTGCATGCGCAATACTTTTACCCAATGAGGTTTTACCGATACCAGGAGGACCTACAAAGCACAATATCGGTGATTTCATATCGCCTTTTAGTTTTAATACCGCTAAGTATTCCAATAGACGATCTTTAATTTTGTGCATGCCATAGTGGTCATTATCCAAAATTTTTCTTGCCTTTGGAATGTCATAGGTATCAGTTGTGTAAACATCCCAAGGCAAATCTAAGATTAAATCTAAGTGGTTGTAGGTAATAGAATAGTCTGGGGTTGTAGGGTGCATACGTTCAAGTTTTTCGATACCTTTTTCGAACAGTTCGCGTGCGTTTTTACTAAGCTTTACTTTTTCAGCACGTTGCTGCAAGTCTTTAATTTCACGATCATTACTATCTCCACCCAGCTCTTCCTTGATGGATTTCATTTGCTGATGTAAAAAATACTCACGTTGCTGGCGGTCTATATCTTGCTTTGTTTTATTGGTGATTTTATTTTTTAACTCTACATGATGTAGTTCTACTTGTAATAATTTCAATAGCATTTCTGTGCGCTTTTGAAAATCATCCGTCTCCAGCATGTCTTGCTTTTCTTTCAGCGTGCTATTGAGGTTAGAGGATATGAAATGATTCAAGAAGGCAACGTTTTCTATATTCTTCAAAATGATACCGGCCTCGGGAGGAACATTTTGTGATTTTTTCATTATCTGCTCTGCCATTTCCCTAACAGTGTCCGTCATAGCCTTGAATTCATCATTTGGCTTGGGCAATTTATCCTCTAGATAAGTTACATCTGCTTTGAAAAAAGGCTCCTCTTGCGTAAACTTTTCAACTCGAAAACGTACCTGGCCTCGGATAAAAATAGTTACACTGTCATCCGGCATTTTGATCATTTTTATGATTTGAGCCAAAGTGCCTATGCGAAATAAAGCTACACCATTTGGTTCTTCTATTTTATCATCTACTTGTGCAAGGACGCCAATGTACTTGCCATTTTTATCCGCAAATTTTACGGCCTGCATGCTTTTATCACGGCTGACTGTAATCGGGATTACCACATTTGGGAACAAAACCATGTTCCGAAGGGTTAAAATGGTCAAATCATTTTTAGGCAAATTCTTTTTTTCATCTTCAGTTAGTTCCTCTTCTGTTAGCGGAACTATTGGCATAACTTCTACTTCTTCTCCTGAATTCACGAAATATTGTCGGTCAAAACTCATATTATATTCTCTTTTTGTCAGTCTACTTAATTCAAACTACCTGATTAGGGTAGATGTATTATGTACCACAAGCCATGTGCCATAAGTGATAATTCTTGTGTATTAATTGGGGTCTCAATCTTTAATATTGGTTTACTTAGTGTAAACAACAACATTAGGTCCAATCCGAACAGTCGTTATGACTATAATGATTTTTGTGTTGCGCGAGTTGAAATACCTTATAAATAAAAAAGAACTCCAAGCAGAGTTCTTTTTTACTTTCTATTTTTTGATTCTTTTTAGTTAAGCCGAAAGCTATAGAAGTAGTTACCTGCTTTACCAGGGTATACCCCGCCGATTTGAAAATTTTGAGTACTTGAATTAAATACACGTTTCAAATCCTGCAGGCTATTGATTTCTATTTCATTTACGTTGATGATGACAAAGCCTTCTCTGATGCGCGTGTAGTTGCGCAATGCGCCGTTGCTAATACTGGTAATCATCACACCTGATGTGCGAAATTGTTGTTTTTCTTTTGCTGATAACTCTCTAAACTGTGCACCGAGTTTTTCAATTTTTGTAGAGGCATCATTTTTCAAAACATCAGTGTTGCCCAGGCTGTTTCTGAGTTCTACATTTTTAGTCATTGTTTTTCCGCTTCGTTCAATCATAACCGTTACACGGTCACCGGGGCGCTGTTGTGCAATCACCTCTTGTAGCTGAGGGCCTGTTTTTATTGGCTTAGCATTGATTGATTTGATAATATCGCCTTCTTTCAGTCCGGCATCATCTGCACCACTTTCATCCATAACCTGTGCCACAACCACACCTTCAACGTTATCCAAATTATACTGTTCCCGCATTTCTGGTGTTGCGGTTTTGCCATCTACAAAACTTACACCAAGGTAGGCGCGTTGTACTTTGCCATATTCTACCATATCGTTCACGACTTTTTTTACCAAATTGGCTGGGATGGCGTAAGAGTAACCTGCATAGCTGCCTGTCTGAGAAGCAATGGCTGAATTAATACCTATCAACTCACCGCAGGCATTGACTAGGGCGCCTCCGGAATTACCGGGGTTGACAGCAGCATCAGTTTGGATAAAGCTTTCAACCGCGTTGGCACCTGCCTGACGTTGGTTAATACCAATATTTCGATATTTGGCACTTACAATACCAGCGGTTACTGTGGTTTCGAGGTTTAATGGATATCCAACTGCTAAAACCCATTCGCCCAGTTTTACATTGTCAGAATTGCCATATGTAAGATACGGTAGATTATTATCTTCTACTTTTAAAACTGCTAAGTCTGTACTGGGGTCGGTGCCGATTACTTTGGCCTTTACTGTTTTTTTGTTTGAGTAGGTAACTTCTACCTCATCGGCACCTGCAACCACATGATTATTTGTTACAATGTAACCATCTTCCGAAATGACAACCCCCGAACCTGTAGATTTTTGAGGTGCCATTTGCCGGCGCTGGCCAAACATACCACCAAAGAAATCTTCAAAAGGGTCATAATAGCTGGCGGGCGAAGCTGTGCTTTTGGTGGTGATATGTACCACCGCTTTGCTCGATTTCTCAGCAGCTGATTCTAAGTTGACATAACCGCCATCTGAACTAGATTGTGGCGCTTCTGCTGTGTATTTTGCCTCTTGCAAAGTATAGCCATGATTAAGATTACTGACTTCATTTGTACGATGAGACATTGTTTTTTGGGCCGCAAAGACGGTGACTAATGATGTTGTTGCGGCAATTAATATGATACCAAATACTCTCTTCATAGTGCTGTTTTTTACTTTGTTCTGTATCAAAATTAGCAAGAGATACAAGTTGATAAAACAAGTGCATTATTTTTTAACGCACTTTTAGACCAAGTGTGAAAGAAAGGCCAAGCCTTAACAATGAAGCATATCGCTACTTTTTCTTATTCAAATTCATCGTTTTTTATCAACTGAACAATCAATTTTTTTGACCATGAAGGTCAAGCAAATTGCTCCTTGTATTGTAGGAGTATTTTATGCATACTAATTCAAAGGTTGTCAAATCTTATTGAAATCAGTTATTTTTGTGCCCGCTTATGCGTTTGGACGGTAAAATATTAGACGAGAAAAAACAAGGAGAGGCTTTTAAACCGATTGATAGTATTAATCAATACGATAAAAGATTTTACATTGAAAGTTATGGCTGTCAAATGAACTTTAATGACAGCGAGATTGTAGCTAGCATACTTTACGAAAGTGGTTTTGGTGCAACTGGCAATATCGAAGAGGCTGATCTGATACTTTTAAATACATGCTCGATAAGAGAAAAGGCAGAACAAACAGTGCGTAATCGGCTACAACACTTTAAGCGGTTGAAGCGAAATAACGCAGGTCTATTGGTTGGGGTGCTTGGTTGCATGGCCGAGAGGCTCAAAGCAAAACTGCTCGAAGAAGAGCAGTTGGTAGATATGGTAGTTGGACCTGATGCCTACCGCACATTACCAGATTTGGTCATGGAGGCCACTGGTGGTCAAAAGGCGGTGAATGTCCTTCTTTCTCGTGAAGAGACATACGCTGATATTAATCCTGTGCGATTAGATAGTAATGGTGTGAGCGCATTTGTGTCCATCATGCGAGGTTGCAATAATATGTGCTCTTTTTGTGTCGTACCCTTCACGCGCGGGCGTGAGCGGAGTCGGGATTATAGGTCTATACTGGCTGAGGTACGCGATTTGTACGAAAATGGATATAAGGAAGTGACCTTGCTAGGGCAAAATGTTGATTCTTATTTATGGAATAGTAGTTTGGTAAATGATCAAGGTGAACTTGAGCAGACTGAAGTCAATTTTGCCAATCTGCTGGCGATGGTAGCACAAACAGCCCAGGATTTGCGGGTGCGATTCAGCACCTCGCACCCCAAGGATATTACTGATGAAGTACTTCATACAATGGCAGCTCATCGTAATATCTGCAACTACATACACTTGCCCATACAAAGCGGCAGTACCAGAATATTGCAATTGATGAACCGTACCTACACGCGCGAATGGTATTTGCATAAAGTAGATCAGATACGTAAGATTTTGCCCGGTTGCGCTATTAGCACGGATATTATATGTGGTTTCTGTTCAGAAACCGAAGAAGAACATCAAGAAACACTTAGCGCAATGGATTATTGCAAATACGACATGGCGTATATGTTTTTTTACAGCGAAAGACCCGGTACACTAGCCGAACGACGCTATGAAGACGATGTGCCAGAAGAGGTTAAAAAAAGAAGATTGGCTGAGGTAGTTGCATTGCACAGAGAACATGCGCTGCTAAGTAATCAGCAGGATGTTGGAAAAACATTTGAGGTGCTGGTTGAAGGTCCAAGTAAAAAAAATCCTGAAGAATTTTGTGGCCGAACCGATACGAATAAACTCGTCATTTTTCCGAAAGGCACTACAAAAAGAGGGGATTACATACAAGTATTGGTTGATCGTTGCAATGCAGCAACTTTATTTGGTTCACAAGTGTCCTAAACAAAGTATTTAGCATTAAATTATACACTGATTGTCATACAACTCTGTACTTTTGTCATACTTTTTAAATTATGCTTAAAGATCAGGAGTTACAATCTTTAAAAAACCGCTTTGGTATCATAGGAAATGATCCTGTGTTGAACTATTCGCTTAGTGTTGCGCATCAGGTAGCCAATACGGATCTGACCGTCTTGATTCAAGGCGAAAGTGGTGTGGGTAAAGAAGTTTTTTCAAAAATTATTCATGCGTATAGTAATCGGAAACACGAACCTTTTATTGCAATAAATTGTGGTGCCATACCAGAGGGGACCATTGATAGCGAACTTTTTGGGCACGAAAAAGGTTCTTTCACATCGGCTATTGATAGCAGAAAAGGTTATTTCGAGACTGTAAATAACGGTACCATTTTCTTGGATGAAATTGGCGAAATGCCCTTGGGGACGCAAGCCCGATTGCTACGGGTGCTTGAGACAGGCGAGTTTATAAAAGTTGGTAGCAGCAAAGTACAAAAAACAAATGTGCGTGTAATTGCCGCAACAAATAAAGATTTGAAAGAGTGGGTGCAGCTGGGCAAGTTTAGAGAAGATTTATTTTACCGATTAAGCACCGTGCCAATTAGAGTTCCTTCGCTGCGCGAAAGAAAGAACGATATTCCGTTGCTTTTCAGAAAATTTGCCGCGGACTTTGCTGATAAGTATCGAACAGATTCTATTCAACTTGATGAGGCTGCCCAGCAATTACTCACATCGTATTCTTGGCCGGGAAATATTAGAGAATTGAAAAATATGGCAGAGCAGATTTCCGTATTAAGTCCTTCTCGCCATGTTTCTGCCGCAGATGTACAATTCTTTATTCCGAAGGATCACCATCAAGAGCGCTTACCTGCTGTAATACCAACCGACGGTGCTGCCAAGGATCGTACAGGCTTTACTACTGAGCGGGATTTACTTTATAAACTCTTCTTTGATATGAAGAAGGATGTAAATGATGTAAAGAAAATGTTCTACGAAATCATTAAAAATCCTGCTTCTGCAAGTATGTATCAAAATGATTATCAGCAACCTGCGCCCGAAAGACCCGAAGCCTATCTTCCGCCTATGAACAGCGTTCAATTACAACAAGATGAACACATGGCAGATAGCAACAAACCAATTATTATCTCGCAAGGTAATAGTCAATCATCAACGAGCGCGCAGGAGGTGGACGATGTGCTGGATTTGGCGGAAAATGAAAAAATGCTCATCGTAAAAGCCTTAAAAAAACATCGCGGACGAAGACGCAATGCTGCTACAGAGCTTGGTATCAGTGAGCGTACATTGTACAGAAAAATAAAAGAGTATGATGTGGATATTTAGTAAAACAGCTGGAATATTACTTTTCGTACTCACACTGTCTGCCTCATGCGGGTTTTACAGTCTTACCGGAGCGGCTATCAATGGCAATACCGTCAATATCCATTTTATAGAAAATGAGGCTTCAACGGTGGCACCCTCGCTGAGTGCAAATTTCACCCAGAAGTTACGTCAGCACATTACATCACTCTCTTCTTTAGCGCAGGTAGATAACGATCAGGCTGATTACGATATTAAAGGAAGCATCAAAACTTATACAATAACTGTTGCGGCCCTTACGGGTACTGAGACTTCTGCCAAAAATCGATTGACCATTGGGGTGAATATCATTTTTGAAAATAGATTGGACAAAACAAAAAACTTTACACAAACATTTTCGCGCTTTGCAGATTTTGACGCAAACCAAAATTTTCAGGCTGTAGAGAATGCCTTGATTGAAGAAATTACAGATCAATTAAAAGATGATATCTTCAATCGTGCCTTTGTGAATTGGTAATCTGATGCTACGCACTACCTATATTTTTTTATGAACAGAATGTTTTCTATCCTTTTTTTTCTATTACTGATTGTTGGGGCTTTCTATTATTTTAATACCGGAAGAGCGAAGCTTGGCGAACAATCTCCGGAGGTAAAAGCGAAGCTTGTAAACGGAGAATCTTTTAAGCTGGCAGACTTAAAAGGTAAAACGGTGTATTTGATTTTTTGGGGAAGTTGGTGCCCACCTTGTAGGGCCGAACTACCGGAGTGGGTGAATTATTACAAAACAATTAATCATGATAGTATTGAAATAGTAAGTATTGCGTTAGAAAAAAAACAAGGGGCATCCAGCCGGGTAGCAACGATGTTGAACTTCCCTTGGAAATATCAAATAGAGGAAGTCAGCGGGTTTGTAGCTACTAACGAATTTTCTAGAAAATATGGCGTGTCGGATATCCCAGCAGCATTTAAGATAAATCCGGATGGAACACTTGCTCAAAAAGTAGGTGGGGTTCCTGCTCATGATTAGGATTACTGATCAAAGCCAATGACACGAATGTTGCGGATTGTAATTTTTTTATCACTTCCTGCATTCCAGAATTGTATTTCGGCATTCGACCATTCCTTTGGAGGGCGGGCATCAAGATAAATTGTTTTTATTTCATCACTGTTCAAAAATCTGAAAACGCGTATAAAATTTGTTTGTACCAGTTTATCACTATTATAAAAGGCAATAATAAACTGGCATTGACTCCAGATATTCCATTCTTTTTCGGCGCTCTCGAAGGTTGCGAATGCCCGAATCCAGTTATGCCTGCTGCTATTAAATTTTGCCCCAACGGCATGCTGATGTTCAGCATCAAGAGTAATGGATTTGATGGTATCATTTGGGCTGAATTGCTTGCAAAGTAAGTCCGGTGCTTTTGGCGTTCCCTCAAAACGATGAGGGTTATCCAGCAATTTGTTTACATCTTCATCAATATGCCATCGCCCCACTACTTTCCAGTAATATTCTTTTGTAGCCAAAGCAACATCGGCTCCGCCAATATGTGCTTGATAGACCCACCAAATATTCAGATAGCAGAAAAGGTGAACAGTTGGATAAAAAATAAACATCAGCCATTTTTTTTGCTGAATAAATGCTATCAATACAGCAAGTGGGAAAGCCAGAACGACATAATGCTGCACCATGGCACGCCCAGCAGTTCCACCATAGTCCCATAAATCCCAGGCCGATGTGATATAGAGAGAAATAGCTGTATACAAAATGATGGCAAACCGATTTGCGCCGCTTCGTAACATAAGTAAAAGACCAATGAATGGCAATGCCATCATGGGACAATATCGTAGCCAGCCGCTTTTATAACTAAATAGATAATTTTTCAGATGTGGGTGTAGCCAACTAAAACCTTGCTCCTGATAACTATATACCAACCAGTTACCAGTAACGTATCTCCAATAAACTAATTGAATAAATACTATTGCGATAAAAGCAAAAACAGCCAGCAGGATCTTTTTATAATCTGTAAACAAGTAGTGTATTCTGTTTTTCAAATCAGACCAGGTTACCACGCCCCATAATATGGGTATAGAGAGTGCAATAATTTCTGTAGGCCGAGTCAGGGTAGCAAAGCCGCATAGCATACCAATCAACAGGGCATAAGAGAATTTGTGTCGTTTATAGAAACGAATACAAAGCCAAATCAAGATTGTATAAATTGTAAATAATACATTGTGTGTCATGGCCTGGTCAATGCAGGTATAATTTAAATAGTTGGTACCCATCACCAGCAGAAGGAGCACTATTGCTGTAGTGCTGTCTTTAAAATACACTAGCAATATGCGCCTTAAAAAAAATAATCCGATCAATGCAATTAAAAACATTCCGACACCAATCGACAATTGATAAGGGAAGGAAAAACCATCGGCAGGGTAAATTGCCGAATTGCTTGCCCAAAGATGACCGATAACAAAAAATGGCAACATGACACAGGCTTGTCCTGCTGAATATTTCATTACCAAATTTCCGCTTTCCCCGTGCTTAAAAGCCTGGTCAAAAGTTGGTGAAGGGCCATATTGCTTAATGATACTCTCTTGAAATCCACAATGTTTTATATCCTGATAAATAAATAAGGCAGGTAAATACATATAATAACCCGAAACATCCCAGCTAAGTGTGGCTTCGGTGCCTCCTTTTTCCCATCTTGGGTAAAATACAAATGCCGTCCATATCATAATGCCATAGCATATCATTAGTGCATATGTCGATACAGCATTTTTTGAAGAACTCATTGGTAGGGTATTCTTACACAATTTAGTTGCTAATTTTATTATTCAATCTAAAAAAAGCATCTTTGTGAACTTATGGCAAAAGCGAAAAAATCAAAAACAACGAGCAAATCGAAAGCGTTTTTTAGTAAAAAGTCAATGGACTTTATCACAACATATATGAACAATTATTCGCCGACAGGCTTTGAAGCTCCTGGGCAGCGGATATGGTTAGATTATTTAAAACCTTATATCGATGACCATTTTGTTGATAACTACGGAACGGCGGTTGGAGTAATAAATCCCAAGGCTGATTTTAAAGTTGTCATAGAGGCCCATGCCGACGAGATTGCATGGTATGTCAAATACATTACAAGCGATGGTTTTATACACGTTGCGCGGAATGGTGGCAGTGATCATCAAATAGCCCCTGCCATGCGTGTGCACATACATACACGAAAAAAAGGGTTGGTTAAAGCTGTGTTTGGTTGGCCGGCCATACATGTACGCACCAGCACTACTGAAAAGAACCCAACACCATCTACTATTTGGCTGGACTGCGGCTGTAAAAATAAGGAAGAAGTGGAGGCATTGGGTATAGAAATAGGTAATGTTATCACATTTCGGGATGGATTCGAGGAAGTGAACAATGGGCATTGGATTGCTCGAGCGCATGACAATCGTATGGGCGGTATTATTATTGCAGAGGTTGCTCGAGTGTTGAAAGAATCCAAGGTAAAATTGCCTTTTGGCTTGTATATCGTAAACTCAGTGCAAGAGGAGGTTGGGCTTAATGGTGCAAGAATGATTACGGAAACCATAAAACCCAACGTAGCCATAGTAACTGATGTTACTCATGATACTACCACACCCATGATGGATAAAAAAGCACAAGGCGAAGCCGTGGTGGGCAAAGGCCCCGTGTTGAGTATTGCGCCAGCAGTACACAATATTCTTTTGGATATATTGCGAGATGCGGCGGATAAGAAAAAAATTGCCTATCAGCTACAAGCCTCATCAAGATTTACTGGCACCGATACAGATGCCTTTGCTTTTTCAAATGGCGGTGTGCCAAGTGCATTGATTTCATTGCCTCTACGATACATGCACACCACAGTAGAAACCGTGCATAAAGATGATGTAGAAAACTGTATCAAACTATTTGTTGAAGCGCTTCAGTTGATTACGCCAAAAACAAATTTTAAATATTTGTAGATGAAACTTCCTTTCAAAAAAGGAGATATGAAACAACATCAGGTTGTTGTTACAAAAGACGATATAGCTCAATTCAGCAGTGGAGTGGTTCATGAGGTGTATTCAACTTTTGCTCTATGTCGGGATGCAGAGTGGAGTGGACGCTTATTTGTTTTAGAAATGAAAGAAGCCGGGGAAGAAGGGATTGGAACCGCCATCAGCATTAATCATCACGGTCCAGCTTTTGTGCAAGATGTGGTAGTATTTACAGCTACTTTTGAAGAAGTGAGAGGAAATGGAGAAATTGTTACTTCTTTTAAAGCTACGGTTGGTGAACGGATGATTGCTAGCGGCATGCAACACCAGCGTATTTTGCCCAAAGAAAAAATTGAGACACTTTTTAGCTATTATCAGCAATAATCTTCGCCATTTGAATAGCCCAAAGCTTATACATTTTTGCTGAAAGGTGTAAGTTATCTGAAGTGAGATAATCTTCATCTTGAGCATGTGCTCTTGTTAATGGGGTAATGTCAATATAGGGGCAGCCAAAATGTTCGGCCCATTTTTTATTTATCCGATTATATTGGTCTATTTCTTGCGATACTGTGTTTACATCTCGTTTGGTGTTGAAAGGCGTCATGCCCCAATCGGGAATTGAGAGTATAATGACTCTAGAGGCTCTTCCGCTGGCAAACAAGATACTCTGGCTAATGAGGTTGTAAAACTCTTTTTCGTAGCGGCCTATCTCCTGACCTCGATATTGATTGTTTACCCCAATTAGTAAGCTCACCCAATCATAATCGTAGGCTGGTTTATTTTCTTCGATAGCTTGAATTAATTCCGCGGTGGTCCAGCCTGTTACAGCAATTAGTTTGTCCAGGTTTAATTGGATTGACTCTTGAGCCAATAATTGTGTCAACTGGCTAGGGAAGTTTTCTTCGTAAGCTACCAATTCGCCTATTGTATAGCTATCTCCCAAAGCTAAATATTTCATAGTAGATTAATTTTTTAGTTTTATTGTATTGATAATTTCGGCAAATACAGCCTCATACCTGGCGAAATCGGCTTTAGGAGTCGTGCAGTTAAATTGCACCGCTCTATTTTTTTGTAGGGCGATGTACATTTTACTGGTAAAACTGGTTGAGTCATCTTTTGGCGTATCGTATTGAAAAACGCCTACAGGGACATTATTTATATTCAAGCTATCGACTCCATAGATGGTAAAATCAGGATATCTGTTTTGCATCAATATCGTTAATTGCGTTCTGCTGGCTTGCATATACTCGTTAAAAGATACGTTGACAGGAGGGATTGGCTGTACATTCACTAATACATTTGGTAACATTAGGTAATTAATACTGTCCGGCCTGATTTCGTAGAATGCAATGGGTACGTTTTGATTCAAATTGGGTACTGGAGCAAAACTTGCTGGGTATTGCATCTTAATACCAAGACTATCAGACTGATAAAGCTTAAAACCGGTTTTTATAACTTGTTTTGTATCTTCTGAGCAAGATGGTAATCCTATTATGGTAATAAGGACAAATGAGATGAGCCAATACTTCATGGGGTAAAAATAAAACCCCAAACGTTAATGTTTGGGGTTTGAAAATTATTTAATAGAATGATGTTATTCTTCTTCTTTCTTTTCTTCTTCAGCCGCTGCTTCCTCACTGGCAGGCGCAGTAGCTTCTTCAGCTGCAACTTCTGCTTCAGTAGTATTTTCAGTTACTTCTGCTTCTTCAACTGCAACTTCTGGTTCAACTTCTTCTGCAGTTGGAGCAACTTCTACCTTTTTGATGATTGGTTTTTGCTTTTTGGCATCCTTATCTTTTTTGTGTTGACTCATTCTTTCGTCAACCAATTTTTCATGGTCGGCGTTCCATGTTTCAAATTTGGCTAGTGCTGTTGCTTCGTCAAACAAGCCAAGGCTCACCCCACGCATTAGGTGTTTCAAATAAAGTACCCCTTTAAAGGATAAAATTCGGCGGGTTGTATTGGTTGGTTCAGCCCCGTTGTTTAACCAATGAAGCGCTCGCTCTCTATTGATTTCAATGGTTGCAGGAACCGTTAAGGGGTTATATGTCCCTAACTTTTCAATGAATTTCCCATCTCTTGGTGAACGTGCATTTGCTGCAACGATGAAATAAAATGGGCGTTTTTTTGACCCGTGTCTTTGTAATCTAATTTTTACTGGCATAGATAATTAAAATTATTAGCGTTATTTAAATAAATCCCTCTCAAAAAAGGGACTGCAAATGTAATGGTGTTTTTTATAAAAACGAGCACTTAACGCCTATTTAATATCCTTTTGGCGTCATTGTCCAAATAATATTCGTGCAAATACGGTTTCAGGTTCAATAATACTACATTTGAAATACAATACATGATACGCTTTTTAACACATTTTGGTAGGTATATACTCATGCTCAAGCGCATGTTTACAAAACCGGAGAGCTTTCGGGTATATTGGAAGGAGTTTTTTCATCAGTGTAATGAAATTGGTATTGGTTCCCTATGGATTGTCATCATTATCTCTTTGTTTTTGGGGGCTGTAACAACTGTTCAAACGGCTTATCAGTTGGTGAGCCCCCTAGTTGGTTTGGAACTCATTGCCACAATTATCAGGGATAGTACCTTTTTAGAACTTTCCCCCACAGTAACCTGTATCGTTTTGGCGGGTGTGGTAGGTAGCAAAATAGCCAGTGAACTTGGCAATATGCGCGTGAGCGAGCAAATAGACGCTCTGGAAATTATGGGAATCAATACGCACCTATATCTTATTTTTCCTAAAATTCTGGCCTCGCTATTGGTCATTCCTTGTCTAATTACCTTGTCCATGTTTTTAAGTGTTTTCGGTGGTTATTTAGCAGGCACGCTCAGTGGTATTTTAAATCCTACCCAATTCGAAACAGGTTTGCTTCTCGAGTTTATACCTTTCAATCTTTTCTTTGGTCTGCTAAAGGCTTTTGTTTTTGCCTTTATTATTACTTCGGTATCGGCTTATTTTGGCTATAACGTCAAAGGCGGATCTTTAGAAATCGGTCGTTCATCTACCATGGCAGTGGTCGTTAGTTGTGTGTTAATTTTACTTGCCGATTATGGCTTAGCTGCATTGTTGTTATAAGTATGATAGAGGTAAAGCACTTATATAAATCGTTTTCGGGCAAAAAGGTTTTAGAGGATATTAGCTGCAAAATGCATCAGGGTAAAATGAACTTGATCATTGGTACAAGCGGTAGTGGCAAATCTGTATTAATGAAATGCATGATAGGGCTTATTGTCCCTGAGCAGGGCGAAATATTATTTGAAGGTAAGGACCTGCTTAAAATGAATAAGAACGAAATGAAAGAATTGCGCACTAGTGTAGGCATGCTCTTTCAAGGTTCTGCATTATTTGATAGTATGACCGTGGAGCAAAATGTCCAATTTCCGCTCGATATGTTTACGAATCATTCGGTAATTGAAAAGCAAAAAATAGTGAATCGGGTACTCCAACGCGTAAATATTGTCGAAGCCAATAAGAAATTTCCTTCCGAAATCAGCGGTGGTATGAAAAAACGAGTTGCCCTGGCAAGAGCAGTTGTATTAAACCCAAAATACTTATTTATCGATGAGCCCAATTCAGGCTTAGACCCCAAAACAAGTTTGATTATTGACAAATTGATTATGGACTTGACGCAGGAGTTTAATATCACCACAATCGTTAATACTCATGACATGAATACCGTATTAGAAAGCGGAGATAATATACTCTTTCTGGATGGTGGCCGCAAAGAGTGGGAGGGTAACCACAAAGATGTGATGTACTCAGAAAATAAAAAATTGAATGACTTCATTTTTGCATCCGATTTTCTGCGTCATGCCAAGGAAAAGCGCTTGTATGAATAAGGCTATTTGAAGGCCTCTATCAACAAGTAAGTGCCGCATCCTGACAAATAACCAATCAAGGCCACCCAGGATATTTTTTTCAAATACCAAAAGAAATTGATTTTTTCGATACCCATGATAGCCACACCTGCTGCCGAACCAATAATGAGCAAACTACCGCCTGTGCCTGCACAGTAGGCCAGGTAAAGCCAAAACGCATGGTCGGTGGGGTAAGCGTACATTTTCTGCAGGGCTGCTACCAGGGGTACGTTATCAAAAATGGCTGATGCGCCTCCGATGATTGTTACAATAAGATCTTCATTGCCAAAAGTGTCCGTCAAAAAAGTAGCCAATTCTTTTAATATCCCGGCAGTTTGCAATGCACTGACGGCCAGCAAAATGCCTGCAAAGAACAAGATACTTGGTAAATCAATTTTTTCTAGCGCGTCAAAAATACTGGGGTTGGCATTTGCATCATTGGTGGCTCGTTTTGCCCTTTTTTCCAATGTGCTGGATATTGCCCACAAAATACCAACGCTAAACATCATCCCCATAAATGGTGGTAGGTGAGTAACGGTTTTAAAAATAGGCACAAACATCAACAAGCCTATGCCGGCAAATAATATAATTTGACTGTGCCGAGTCTGCAAGGCTGTGCGCTCTTTGGTTGGCAGACGCTCAAAGTCACCTTGAATGTTTCTGCTCAAAATCAACATAGGTACTATTGTGCATACGATACTAGGTAACACTATTTCCAGAATGAGATTCATAGTAGTTACCTGATTGCCAATCCACAACATCGTGGTAGTAACATCGCCAATAGGCGACCATGCCCCGCCTGCATTTGCCGCAATAATAACCATCCCGGCAAATAACCAACGGTCATTTTTGTCATGCAGTAACTTGCTTATCAAGGAGGCCATAACAATTGCTGTAGTTAAATTGTCAAACAAGGCTGAAAAGAAAAAGCTCAGCAAGGTGACAATGATAAACAACTTGCGTTTGCTTTTGGTTTTAATCATATTAATAACTATCTGAAAACCATCATACAAATCTATCAGCTCCACAATAGTCATAGCGCCAATCAAAAAGAATAATATGCCCGAAATTTCAGCAAAATGATGGTAAAGCTCTGAATCAACTGCTTCGGGTTCCAATACTCCTGATGATAAAATAAGCGCTGTCCAGCATAACACCCCTGTTAACAATGCAGGTGCTGCTTTATCTAGTTTGGTCGTATGTTCCAACACGATAAATAAATATCCAACAACGAAAAGTGTGATTAATAATGCTGTCATAATTGTGGTGCAAATATATCGTACAATCTAAAGTCTGTTCTACCTATTCAGTTAAAGATTCTGACAATCATCGCAATTTGGTAACCTCGGCATAACGTTAGCATAATCTTACGTGCCTTCTTTTGAGCTTTAAATTTTCATTCTTCCGAAGCTGGTTTAATCTCTATAATTCGGAAACAGAACCTCGCCCCGGCGAGGTTTTCTGTTGTTATGAAGATGTGCTACCTTTAGCACTTATGAGGTTAGCTGCAATTGATATTGGCTCTAATGCCGCACGTTTGTTTATATCTGAAGTACGCATTTATACTGATGGCAGCCCCGATTTTACAAAGGTTAGCTTGGTTCGGGTGCCGTTGCGACTTGGTTTTGAGGTTTTTGAAACTAATGAAATTTCCACTCAGAAATCTGAAAAACTACTACAAACGATTCATGCCTATAAACATTTGTTAGATGTGTTTGATGTGGAGCATTGTAAAGCCGTAGCTACTTCTGCCATGCGCGATGCAAAAAATGGAAAGGCATTGGTTGAAAAAATTTTAGACCAAACCGGTATTCATGTGCGCATTATTAGCGGAAAAGAAGAAGCAGAGCTCTTGCTGGAAACCCAAATGAGTGAAAATTTTAATCCCAATAATCATTATTTATATGCTGATGTAGGCGGAGGAAGCACAGAAATAACGGTTTTTAAAAATGTACAAATTATCGAGCAGCAATCATTTAACGTTGGTACAATAAGAGTGTTAAAAGACAAAGTGCGAGCAGAAGAACTAGAGGCGATGAAAGCATTCATAACCCAGATTATCGAAACCAAGAAAAATGTATTTGCCGTTGGCTCAGGAGGAAATATTAATAAAGTATTCAGTATTTCTAAACTCAAACCCGGCACACCTATGGGCGAAGACCTGCTGCGCTTGTACTACAAAGATCTAAAGAAAATGACCGTGCAAGAACGCATTCACAACTACAAACTGCGCGAGGATAGGGCAGATGTAATCGTACCGGCACTCAAAATTTATTTATCGATTCTCAAATGGGGACATTTTGATGAGATACTGGTGCCTCAAGTGGGTCTTGTTGATGGCATAGTAAAAAAAATGTATAACGAAAAAGCCTTTACGGCCTTAAAGGGAAGAGCAAGTGTTTCGAACTAAGGCATCGCTTTTTGTTCATAAGCCAGCAAAAAAAGTTTGGCACAGGCGCGGGCGTCAGATAAGGCATCATGATGCTGCAATTCAATTTTATTTCGGGCGCAGCAGGCGGCTAAATTAGCAGGCTTATAGCCGAGTTTTCGGTAAATTTTCACAGTGCACTCCCACATGTTTCGGGTGTTCAATTCGCTAGCGTGGATATTATAATCTTCCATACTTCGGCGCAGTACCCCCCGGTCAAAAGCCTCATTGTGCGCCACTACTATGTTGTTTTGCAGTCTTTTTTTTATTTCAGGGAACACTTCACTAAATAATGGAGCATCCCAGGTATCATCAGGTGTAATACCATGCACGAGAATATTATAAAAGTTATATTCATTAAACGGGGGCTGAATGAGCGCATGATATTCATCAATTATACTGCCGTTTTCCACCATCACAATTCCTACAGAGCAGGCGTTGTGCCCGACGGCCGTTTCAAAGTCGATAGCTGAAAAACTGTTTGACATCAGACCATAAAAATAAACAATTTAGTGTACGCAACGGTATTTGATAAAGTCTTTTCTGTGCCAAATAATGTCATCTTATGGATATATTAAACAACTTAAATAAATATTTATAAAATTCTAGATGCACCTTTGCGACCAAATTGAAAAAAAATGAAGCCAGAAAGCGAAATGAAGAACAACATGCAATCAGAAGAAGCTATCAAAATTGCCGTTGCAAAAGGCGATGGTATTGGCCCGGAAATAATGGATGCTACACTGAGTATTCTTACCGCGGCCGGTGCTAATATTGAGCCCGAGTTTATTGAACTTGGAGAACAAGTTTATTTATCTGGCAATACAGCTGGTATTGAGGATAGCGCATGGGATACTATCGATCGCAATAAGGTTATTCTAAAAGCGCCTATCACGACACCGCAAGGTAAAGGCTACAAAAGTCTCAACGTGACCTTGCGCAAATCATTGGGTCTTTTTGCCAACGTGCGTCCCGTAAGTGCTTTGCACCCATATATCGAAACAAACTTTCCTGATTTGGATGTGGTGATTATTCGCGAAAATGAAGAAGATTTATATGCCGGTATCGAACACCAGCAAACGCAGGATGTGGTGCAGTGTCTTAAACTGATTACGCGGCCTGGTTGCGAAAAAATCATTCGTTACGCTTTTGAATATGCCAGAGCGTATAATCGAAAAAAGGTGACTTGTATGGTGAAAGACAACATCATGAAGCTTACTGACGGTTTGTTTCATCAGGTTTTTGATGAAATAGCTACCGAATACCCAGAAATCAAAAATGAAACCCAAATCATCGATATTGGAGCTGCACGGCTTGCTGCGCGTCCTGAGCAGTATGATGTAGTAGTTACTTCGAATTTATATGGAGATATTATTTCGGATATTGTAGCTGAAATTGCGGGCTCTGTTGGTATGGCAGGTTCGGCCAATATTGGTACCGAGGTAGCCATGTTTGAAGCGATTCATGGCTCTGCGCCCGATATATCCGGACAAGGAATAGCCAATCCTTCTGGCTTGTTGAATGGCGCTATTATGATGCTGGCCCACATCGGTCAAACAGCTGTGGCTGACAAAGTAAAAAATGCCTGGTTGCGCACTATTGAAGAAGGCTACCATACAGCAGATATTTATCAGGAAGGCGTAAGTGTAAAAAAAGTAGGCACACATGAATTCGCTCAGGAGGTAATTGCTAGACTGGGACAAACTCCCGAAAAACTTAAGATAAGTGATCTGGCAGCCGGTGGTGGTCAAATCAATATTCCTGCTTTTGTGCGCAAACCAAAAGAAAAGGTTTTGGTAGGTGTAGATGCCTTTATCGATTGGGGCGGTACAGATCCAAATGAAATTGGTGATGCGCTGATTGCAATTCAGGAGTTACAACTAAAACTAAAAATGGTAACCAACCGTGGTGTAAAAGTGTATCCGGGTGGTCGTAAGGAAACCTATTGTACCGATCACTGGCGATGCCGATTTGTGAACTGGGACGAGAGCCTCAGCGCAGATAAAAGAAAATACGAAGCCATTGCATATGACGACGTATTGGCACTGCTCAATGCGCTGAATGCAAAAGGTTTTGATGTAATTAAAACCGAAAACCTATATGAGTTTGACGGCAAACGTGGTTTCTCCTTGGGACAAGGGGAGTAAATCAATGCTTTGGTATACAGTAAAAAGCCCGTCAAGATTGACGGGCTTTTTATTTTAATATTGGTTGTTACTTATTCTTCCTCATCTACTCGATATTGTATCAAAATACCCACACAAGCGTTTTCTGCAGAGAGTGGTGGGCGAATTTCAATCAAGCCCATTTGATTGTCTGCGCTTTGAAACTCGATAGTTGGATTTGAATATTGATTGCTGTTATCATACACCTTCATCCATTTCTTTTTAACGATCAATTCTTTTTGAATACTATCATATTGCAAAAAGATTTTTTCGGTAGAGATGTTTAAGGGGATTTCAAAATCATTTGCCTTGTCATTGGTGCAAAGTGTAATGTGATAAATCATTTCATCTAACAATTTCAATTCTATCTTGAGCGCTTTGTTATTGTCAAAACAATGGGTCCTAGATGCCTCATGCATGCGATAAGCAGTTGATGTTCCTTTTTCGCACTGCAGATGTAAGGAATTGGTCTGAGCATAGGCGTAGTTGGTATAATAAAAAAGCAATGCCAATGTAATGGAAAGTAGTTTTATCATGTTTAGTCGAAAGTAATCATTTAAAACGGATTGGTGGCCCATACGCTTAACTCCGGCACAAAGCCTTTGTCTCGCATCTCGCAAACAGATACAATAGCATGTGCAATGTCTTCCGCACCCAGTTTTTTGCTTTCTTCCTCGCGCTCAATTCGTTCTTCGCTGGCAAAAGCGGTCGTTACCTCGCTGGGGTTAATGAGGCAAACACGGATATTATCTTTACGCAACTCCGCCTGCCAGCATTGGCTCAGGGCGCGCACTGCGAACTTACTGGCAGCGTATACCGAACCGCGCGCAAAGCCTTTGACGGCAGCCGAAGAGCCAATATTAATGATGGTGCCAGATTGTTGTACTTTGAAAGTGGGCAACATCGCCTGTGTCAACATGGTCAAGCCGTAAACGTTGGTTGTAAAAACGGTGGTAAAATCCGCTTCGCTGATATCGCCCAGCATTGAAAAAGTACCTATGCCGGCATTATTG
This sequence comes from uncultured Chitinophagaceae bacterium, assembly GCA_964409905.1. Lineage (GTDB taxonomy): Bacteria > Bacteroidota > Bacteroidia > Chitinophagales > Chitinophagaceae > JAGNRR01. Next base: position 147,027 of record CAYPET010000005.1, read on the forward strand.
ATGAGTACATCAACACGGCCACCGAGCAATTTTATAGCGGCATCTGCATTTGCAGATATAGCCGTCAAATCGCTTACGTCAAAGTGCAGGGGGATAGCCCCAATTTCTTTGGCAACTTGTTCCAGTTTTGATTTATCCCGACCGGTAATGACTACCTTGGCGCCACGGCTAACAAATAATTGTGCGGTGGCTTTGCCGATGCCCGAACTGCCGCCGGTGATGAATACTGATGTATTATTTAATTCCATAGATTGCTAAGGTAGGAAGTAAATAAAACATGAGGTTTAATGTTGTATTGGCTACTGAAATTGCCCACAATAACAATCTGTCTCTAATTCAGTTTGCCAATGCATTAAATACGGTTTATGTCAATTATGAAGCAGCGGAATGCAATGCCATCTTTTTTATTTACTGTATTAGTATTAACAAGACTTAAGGTTGGAACCGGGTGGGAATAGCCTATTTTTAAAATCTCATCAACCTGTATAGGCGTTGTGTAAAATGTGAGGGAATATGTGTAATCTACGAATACTGTTAATGTTAGTTTTCCTTTTTGCAGGCTTATTACTACATGCCCAAAACCCTTTTCAAGAAAATACCTATTGGAGTACCTCCCAACGCATTGATGATGCCTTTGAAGACATTACATTCAACCCATTAGACACCAACGATTTTTCACGTACGAATTATTACCGTATTCGTTTTATGCCGAATAATCAATTCGTAGCCTATAACTTACCCGGTTGCGGGCTGGACTGCATAGTGCAAGCTTATGGCACCTTTGCCTCTACCGACACCACCACGCAATTCACCATTAACCGCATTGCACGGTATAAAAGATGCAGCGGTGTGGATACGCTCAGCAAAAACATAGGCAACTATTATATTGTGCGGGATGCCTACAGCCTGCGGCTCGTCAGCAGTTTGGCGGATGAGCCCAAGCACAATTACTTTGAAAAACACGCCAACCAGCTGCCTAGAATAGACGAGGCCTATGCCGTTGCCCTGTTGCAGCAGTACGCTTACCTATACAATAGGATATACCAAATCGTGGCCAATAAAAACTATAAGAAATACGAGATGGTTAAACGGGAGGCCATCCATTGGGCCTCTGTTGACGCCAAAAAATACAACAAGGAAAACCCGGATATGCAGTTCTATAACAAGATCAACGAGTTGCTCGCCAACCTAGAAGCATTATATAAGCAAATTGAACCCAAATAAAAAAATATAACGGTTTGAGGCTTTACTTAGTGGCTGATTTTAACCACAAAACTTGATACGAAGCACTATGCCGACAGTACACAAAACCGATATTGGCCTTAGATTTTATCGTTTTTTCTGATGAATGAACTTTAAAATATTAGCTGTATTTTACCGTTTTTATTTCACTTACTCCTCAGCAGTAAATACCATGCTATGTATGTTTATTGTTTTTCTAGTTTGTCTTTGTCTGGCTCTGCGATTATATAAAAGTTAAATTTAAAATCATAAAAGGGATAGCTTTGGTAAAGCTTATTAAATTGACTCATTGCTACCTCATCCCACAATTTATTTTTGTATTTAAAATAATGTGTATAGCTGCTTACCGCTTCTGTGTTTAAATAGTCAAAATCAAATTGTTTTGCTTTTTCTATTAAATTTTCGTGTTCCACAGTTGTTGGAAGAATACAATATATGTTATTAGCAAAAATGTGAAAATTATTTTTACCATCTGTTTTAGTAATTAGTTTAATGATATATTTCACCAAACTATCTTTTTGCAACTCTTGCAGGATATTTATTCTGCCTGCTTCACTTAAATTTTCTAAATCAAAAACTGTTTTGTGATGGATGTTGTAAATTTTTACATTGGGGTAATTTTTTTGATAATCTCTCAGATTTGCTTTGTTGTTCTCTAGGTTGGGCATTGCATTATAAAATATAGCATATTGGTGGTGTTTGTAATCAACCGGCTGCTTAATATTATTTATTATCATAAAAGGTTCGTTAGGTTGCAGTAAGTACAATTCAATGGCTCTGTTGTTTTCACCATTTACCAAAGGGTAAGTAATGCTGCTGCTATCCTTTATAATCTTAATTTGATTGGCATTTTCAGGAAATAAGTAGTTGAATTTATTGCCTGTTACAAAAATTGGATAGTCTTTAGCATCACGACTATTGGTATAATATACTTTGCACTCTTTGATATCTGCATTCATTAATTCAAAGCTGAAATTCATGCCGTGATATTCTATATCATACCAATCGCCAAATTTTGATTTTATGGTTATCCCTCCAATTTTACTGCTGTCAGCGTTTAGTTTACAGCCGGCTTCTTTCAGTAAGCCATTTGGAAAAGCATAAAGGTAATTGTGTTTTACACTGTCCAGCGGAATTGTAAATTGCAAACTGCCATCCGACATTTTGCGTACAGTAGAATTTTTATTTACGAGTTGCGTGTATAAAGTAACACTTAATTTTTCGTGACCATACTCTATTCCTGCCATTTGATTAATAGTATAATAATAGCCTTCAAAGTTTTCAAATGCTTTGTTATACACCAAGGGTGCTTTGCTATTGGCTTTTATTACACTGGGCATGGTCCAATCTTTGTGATAATATGGGTTTAAATAAACGGGAATATCGTTTTTAGTAGTGTTCCAAATCCAGAAAGTATCGGTAACAGTCTTAGTATTTTCGCCTTTATCATAATAAAAAACTGGTAGTTTTCTATTTGGCTGAAAACATTCTAGGGTTTTATGGATAAAGCTGTCAGGGGCAACTACATATTGTGCAAAAGCATTATACAAAGCAAAAAACAATAAGATAACTACAAGTAATAATCGTTTCATTTAAAATTTGAAGATGAAATTAAATGAAATAGACAATAGCTAAATACTACAGATTTAATTACCCTTTTATCTATTGTAATAGTTGCTAGATTTCTTTTTAAGGCTGAATGCAGTGAATTCATTTTTAATATTTTTGAATTACTTGTGGTTAATAGTTCTTTATCGCTTGTTTCTAACGTCTAGTGTATGGTGCGTAACCTGCCGATAGGCGGCTATGATTTTATATACATTGTTGTGGTGTCGTATTTTTATTCATTAAACTCTTTTGGATATTCAACCATTCCACCTACTCCTTTCAGTCCGTTTTCAACCAATTCAATTACCATGCAATTCTCCTTCGGAACATCAAATGGCAATTCTATTCCGTATCTATCAGCTTGTTCATAACCGAATCTTGGATAATATTTTTCGTGTCCCAGAAGAACGATTGATTTATACCCTAATTCTTTCGCCTTTTTGTGTGATTCAAGTATTAGTTTCCCACCAATTCCTTTTCCTTGAAAGTCAGCTAGGACAGAAACAGGTGCCAACGCCAATGAATCGAATTCATTCAACTCGTTTTTGATTTTAAGTTTCGTCAATAGAATATGTCCAACTACTTTTTCGTCAATTTCCGCAACCAATGATAGTTCGGGAATGAAAGCGTCCGATTTCCTTAATCGTTCGACTAAAAACTGTTCAGTGTGGTCTGTGAATTCAGCGTCTTTAAAAGCACTTTCAATTACGCTAAGGACTTCTTTATTGTCATTTTTAGTTTCTTGCCTTATTATCATTTCCAATGTCATCTTATATGCACCACAAAATCCGTATAAAAGTAATGACGTTTATATTCCCTATCTACAACAGTAGTTTTAGCCGGATTCTCTACCAAATTTATTGTTTTCAATATAATATCCAACGGACTTTTTACTTCTGCTGAGCTAATGCGAATGTCTGGGAGGGGGAAAAACTTCCTGCGTAAATACTCGGCACTAAAAACATTTACCCGAATGAACTAATTAAGTGGGCTGCCCCCACTAAACGAAGTACATATGTATTTCGCCTTTTCCTTAAGGTCTATTTTCATTACTTTCGCGTGGCTATGGATAATTTAAATGTGACAGCGCTAAAGGAGACCGTTGATTTTTTGAAAACCAAAATAACGATTAACCCCAAGGTGGGTATCATATTAGGCAGTGGTTTGGGTGGTTTGGTAGATACTGTGCGCATTGAGCAGGAGATAGCCTATGAGGATATACCCAATTTTCCGGTATCTACCGTAAAGGGGCATGGTGGCAAGCTAATTTTTGGCAGCATACACAATGTGCCGGTGGTGATGTTGAGCGGGCGCTTTCATTATTATGAGGGCTACAATATGCAGGAAGTGACCTTCCCGGTTCGCATCATGAACATGCTGGGTGCCGAGACGCTTATGGTGAGCAATGCGGCAGGCGGTATGCACCCTGATTTTAAAGTTGGGGATCTGATGATTATCGAAGATCATATCAATATTTTTCCGGAGCATCCTTTGCGGGGTAAAAATGATGACAGCATGGGGCCGCGCTTCCCCGATATGACTGAGCCCTATTCACTCTCTTTGATTGATAAAGCCATGAGCATTGCGCACAGCAAAGGCATTAAGGTGTACAAAGGGGTGTATATAGGCTTGCAGGGGCCCACTTTCGAAACCAAGGCAGAATATCGCTGGCTGCGTACCATAGGCGGCGATGCGGTGGGCATGAGTACCGTACCCGAAGTGATTGTCGCACGCCACATGAACATGCAGGTATTTGGCATGAGCGTTATTACAGACCTGGGCATACGCGAAGAAATGAACGAAATTACCCACGAGGAAGTGCTGGAAGCAGCAAACGCCGCCGCGCCTTTAATGGCTGGCTTGTTTGCCGATTTGATTCCACAAATTGCCAACTAGGGGCTGTTGACGGGCCACTTATTTAACGTTCAGAAATGATAATTTCAACATCAATCGGGCGTTGGTAATTTTGCAAAATTTACATTTGTTGACTCATGAATCTACATTTGCGCACCCATGGTTATCGGCTGTTTGCCATTGGCAGTATATTCATGATGATGTTGGTAGCAGAAACGCTATGTGCTCAGATAACCAATATTGGTAATAATACCAACAAGGGCTTGCTTGATAATCAGAAGGTAATATCAAAGGATACGGCGGGTTTTGCCGAAAAAGCTGAAGACCAGTCGGTGCAGATTTTTTATCAAAACAACCAAGGACAGCGTTTTCAGTATGACACGAGTATTTTGGATATACATAGGTATCAATTGCTGGATACCTGGTCAGTTGATTTGGGTAATCTGGGGAGCGCTTATCAGTCTTTAAAGGCCATGGCAGCCCTGCCCGTTCAGTTTACCTTGTTACCTCATCAACAACAGGCTTATCGGTTTACCCATGCTAATCTAAACTTCTACAATGCCACCAAGCCTGTATCTGAGGTAGCCTATACGGCAGGCTCTCGGCAGGAGCAATTGATAGAACTGTTTCATACACAAAACATCAAGCCAAATTGGAATTTTAGCACCCGTTACCGAAAAATAAATTCGCTTGGCTATTACCAGGCTCAAAAAAATAATATTGATAATTTCTCCTTTGTCACGCATTATCAGTCTGCCAATCAGCGTTATAATATTCAGGCAGCACTGTTGTACAACAAACTGCAGCAGGACGAAAACCTCGGGGTGGCTTCCGATACGTTTTTTAATAATGATCGCTTCGACAATCTGTACCTCATTCCGGTACGTGTTAACGTAGCCAATGGTGTTACACGTTCGCCAATACTCAACTATCGCCGCGATGTAGAGCTGCATATCAAACAAGAGTATGCCATCGGTAAGCAAGAAGAGCAAATCATTCGGGATACAGTGAAAACAATGGTTTTTAAGCCGATTATCACTTTTTCCAACAAAGTATATTACACCGCTGAACGCTATTGTTTACAACATAATCGGCCGGATACGGCATTCCAAAACAATTACTTCTTTCAGGCTTTTCCGATGAACGATACACTGCGTGTGGCTTATGAGAATCAGTTGCTGGGCACTACATTTTTGGCTGAAGGAAATATTTACCTGAGGCAACGTGTATTTTCATTGTTGGCGGGTGTAGGTTTTGAATATCAGCGTATCGGTGGTGATGCCCGTCAGCAGGATGCTGTAAATAATTATGTTTTCACGGCCCTGCATAACCGAAAAAGTATCGACACAAAATGGTTGCTCGATGCTAACCTGAATTTATATTATACAGGTATGGCACGTGGCAATTTGCGGTTGAACGGCACGTTGTCGCGCACCATTTTACGTCATGGTGTTCAGGTTGGCTTTAAACTTGGGCAATATATTCAGCAGCCTTTTTTTGTAGCACAATCATTACAATTTGGTGGGGCTGAGGCATTTTTCAACTTTCGACCGCAGGTGAATACCCAGTTTGGCGGCTTTATCCGTCATGATGGTCTTGGTTTAGATCTGGAAGCTAGTGTGTTATTATTTAACCAGCTCATCTACGCTCAAGGGTTTCAACCCGATTATTTTCAATACAATAAGACCATTCAAATCACCCAGTTCGATGTAGGTAAAACATTTGCGTTCGGCAAGTGGACATATATCAATCGCGTATTGCTGCAAATAGCACCCGAAAATACGCCCATCAATATTCCTTTATTGGCATCATTCCATCGTTTGGCGTTTCATGATGACATTTTTAAAGGAAAAATGGAAGTGAGTACCGGCTTGGATATTGCTTACAATTCACCCTATTATTTCGATAATTACCAACCCGTATTTCAAAATTTCACTCCTCTATCAACGATTCGGCAAGTTAATTTTCCAAGACTACAGCCCTTTTTTAATTTTCGCATCAAACGCTTTCGGGCCAGTGTAAGTCTGGACCAGGTGCAGCATAATTTCACGCCGCAGAATCTTAATTACAACCGATACGGTGCGCAAAATATGTTAATCCGTTTTGGACTGCGCTGGGTGTTTGTCAATTAATCCGCCTTTACGAGTCATGGTGTTGGTGCCATCTACAATCGTCTGCTGATTTTTTTTGTACAGCATCATGTAAACCACGGTATAAAGCGTCACATAGCTAAAAGCCAATACTACCAGTGCCAGGTGATTATTGTAAAACTGTATGGCAATTAAATTATTAATTAATACAAAAGGCAAAATGATCAAAGTAGTCATCGGGTTATTCTTATTAGCAATGTAGATAAAAATAAGCTGATGTATATGGTAGGGGTCGGGTTTAAAAGGTGATTCTTTTTCTATTACGGCCTTTCTGAAAAAAGAAAAGATTACCTCATACACAGGGTGTATTAACGTACACAAAATAAACCAGGGTGAAACTGAAAGATTGTTCTTGCCTAGCAAGATAGCCACTGCGGCAAGCATAAAGCCAATAAAATAGGCCCCGCCATCACCTAAAAATATTTTTCCTTTTGGGTAGTTGAAAATAAAAAAGGCGAATAGCGCCACTGCACAAATAGCACTGATGAATTCGATATCGATATCACCTACCTGCCGACTCATGAAAAAGTAGGTAATGAAAATGATCATAGAAACACCCGATGATAAACCGTTGATACCATCAATCAGGTTTGTGCCGTTTATCATGCCGATAATGGCTACTAATGTGATGATAACACCAATTTCTAGCGGTACTTTAAAAAAAGTAAAATCAGTCACTACCACACCCAAGAGGTATATAGCCATAATTGCCGAAACCAGCATAATAATTAATCGTCTGCTGGGGCTGATCTTGGCAAATAAGTCTTCAAGAAAACCAGCCACAAATGCCGGCACCGATGCCAACATAAGGAAAAGCCCGATTTCTGTATTGACCATCAGAAAAAAACACCCGATAAAAATACCCAGACCGCCAATTCGGGGTGTAGGGGCAGTATGAAATTTTTGTGGTAGCTCGCTGATGTTATGGTCAATAAAAATACCTTTTTTGTGAGAAAGGTCTATAACGAGGTACTGGAGCATAAAACTTGTAAAAAATGCTCCGAACAGATAGAAATAAAAGTTATCGATCATTGTAAATCTCGTCAAGGCAAATATAGGGTATCAGTCTGCATTAATTGATGCGATATAATAACATTGTGGATACGGTTTGTGGTATTTTTGTTCTTATTTCATGACAGGGCAACATCAAGATACTATTGTCGCTATCGCTACGCCAAATGGCGTAGGAGCCATTGGGGTGGTGCGTTTGTCTGGCCTAAAAGCTATTGAAATAGCGGATCGTATTTTTTCAGGAAAAAAATTAGATCAGCAAAAAAGTCATACGCTCCATTTTGGTTTGATACAAGATGGCGATAAAACCATTGACGAAGTGTTGATTGCCCTTTTTCGAAATCCACATTCCTATACAGGTGAGGATAGTATCGAAATCTCGGCACATGGTTCGCCCTATGTGCTGCAGCAAATTGTATCGCTATGTATTCGCGAGGGTGCACGCTTGGCAAGGCCGGGTGAGTTTACCCAACGAGCCTTTATGAATGGTAAAATAGATTTGAGTCAGGCCGAATCGGTAGCTGATATCATTGCGGCTGAGAGTGCTTCACAACATGCGTTGGCCATTAAGCAAATGCGCGGTGGGTATTCTGAGCAAATTGAACAATTGCGGCAGGAACTTATTGACTTTACTGCTTTAATAGAGCTGGAACTCGATTTCTCTGAAGAGGATGTAGAATTTGCCGACCGAGAACAATTTTTTACGCTCATTGGTAAAACAAAAAAGGTGTTGTATGCGCTGATCGAATCTTTCCGATATGGAAACGTACTGAAAAATGGGGTGCCGGTGGCAATAGTAGGCGAGCCCAATGTGGGCAAGTCTACATTGCTCAATGCCCTGCTGCAGGAAGAAAAGGCCATAGTAAGCGACATTGCTGGAACTACCCGTGACTATATTGAAGATGTTTTAAGTATTGACGGCATCGTATTTCGCTTTGTAGATACTGCCGGTATACGCATTACCAATGACGAATTGGAATCAAAGGGTATTGAACGATCATTTAAAAAGTTGAAGGAGGCAAGCATCGTGCTCTATATGGCAGACATTAACAGACCCCACCATGAAATTGCCGGCGAAATAAAATTACTTGAGTTTTCAGACGAGCAAGATGTGATAATACTGCTTAATAAAGCAGACAAAATGGATAGTAAGTGCAGCGCCTATGATGTTGAGGAAGCAGTGTCTATAAACACACATTTTCCGGCTCTTGAAATAGCAGCGGCCACAGCACATAACCTAGATAAACTGAAAACCCAGCTGGTAGAAACAATTGAAAAAAGAAAGGTGCAAACGGATATACAAGTGTCCAATGCACGACATTTGGAGGCGTTAAAACAAGCCTTGGCAGCTTTGGATAAAGTGGAGGCGGGTTTAATGCATCATGTAAGTGGAGAGTTTATCTCGATAGATGCCCGACTTGCATTAGATGCGCTAGGGGCCATTACAGGTAAGATTAGCAATGAAGATGTACTCAGCTCGGTATTCTCTCGATTTTGTATCGGAAAGTAACCACTACAAAACAAACATTCGGTAAATATGTAAAAAACCAATAAAACCCTTTGTTTATAATGGTTATTGCTTAAAGTAAAGTTGCTTTTTACTTTGTGTTATCATGTATTTATTTGGTACATATTTGTACCTTTGTTGTACCTCGTGCAGTTGAGGTACAAAATTTAGGGAATTTCCCTTTTTATTTTGCGCTTAATTGCACCTAAATATACTTAACGATACTTAAATACATTTAATGAGTAGTAATATTAAGGTACAAAGAATTTGCCAGTATTGTGGTAAGGAATTTACAGCCCGAACCACCGTAACAAAATATTGCCCTGAAAGTAATTGTGCGGTAATGGCTAATAAAGCCCGTAAACGTGCCGAAAAGGTGAAACAATCAAATAGTGAAACCACAAAAATTAAAAGCCAGCCCATTGAGCAACTGAAAGCCAAAGAGTTTTTAACTGTCCGTGAAGTAGCCCAATTACTAAACTGTTCATTACGTTCAGCATATTATTACATTGAAAGTGGTACTATTTCAGCCGTGAACTTGGGGCAAAGAATGACAAGGGTAAAGCGATCTGAAATTGACAAATTATTTCAAAGTAATAGCCAGCCCCAAACAAAAGAAGCTGAACTCATACATCACGATATTAAAGACTGTTACACCTTAACAGAGGTACAGAATAAATACGGTGTTTCTGAAAGTACTGTACAGCAGTTAATCAAAAGAAACAGCATACCAAAAATAAAAAAAGGTTGGTACGCTTATGTACCGAAGCAGATTATCGATGAATTATTGAATTAAAAAAAAGATTTTTTAGCCGTTCACTTTTTTCACGGTTTTCACAAATAGCATAAGGGACAATGACAATAAAAGTAAGTTTAAGACAAAAGAAAATAAGCAAGGAACGTAAAAGTTTATACCTTGACTTTTATCCATCAATACCACACCCCAAAACGGGCGAACCCACACGCAGGGAGTTTTTGGGGCTTTACATTTTTGAAAAACCTAAAACCCCGATTGACAAACAGCATAATACTGAAACCTTGAAAATCGGCAATAGCATACGCCAAAAACGTGATAACTTCTTAAACAAACCTGAAATTTACAGCCAGTACGAAAAGGAACAACTAAGGTTAAAAGAATTAGGCGAACAATGTTTTATTGAATACTTCATAAAGTTAGCCAACAAACGAAAAGCGAGCAATCATGATAACTGGGTTTCGGCACTCAATTACCTTGACTCTTTTACAAATGGCAGTTTAAAGTTTGCCGACCTCAACCAAAAGTTTTTAGAAGACTTCAAGGAATACCTACTTTCCACCAAAAGCAATAGGAGTAACAAAACAACCCTTTCACAAAATTCAGCCGTTTCTTATTTCAACAAGGTTAAAGCTGCATTGAAACAAGCCTACAAAGACGGCATTTTGCAGTACGACTTAAACGCTAAAGTAAAGCCCATAAAAGCAGCAGAAACAAGGCGTGAATACTTAACCCTTGACGAACTCAATAAACTTGTAAAAACCCCGTGTAATGATGTTTTATTGAAACGTGCAGCCCTGTTTTCAGCCCTTACAGGGTTGAGGTTTTCAGATATTCAAAAAATGACATGGGGCGAACTGGAATACATAAACGGACAAGGTTATTTTCTGAACTTCAACCAAAAGAAAACCAATGGCGTTGAGGTGTTGCCAATTTCAGATCAGGCGTTCAGCCTTACAGAGGGTACAGTAAACCCAAAGGATATGCCACAGAACAACCCAGTATTTGAAGGGCTAAAATATTCAGCCTATAATAACAAGCACTTGTTCCAATGGATTGGAGCAGCAGGAATAACGAAGGATATTACCTTTCATTGTTTCAGACATACGTTTGCCACCTTACAACTGTTTAACGGCACGGACATTTACACCGTTTCCAAAATGTTAGGACATAAAGACCTGAAAACAACGCAGGTTTACGCCAAAATAGTTGATGAAGCGAAACGCACAGCAGCTAATAAAATTAAACTGGATATGTAATGAGAAAAGTAAAATTCATTCTTACGGTTATTCTAATGGCATTGTTTACACGCCCACACCATTGGGAATGGGAGTACAGAAAAATTAAAGAAAAATATCAAAGGGATATGTAACAACTTAAAGCATAAAAGATCAATGACAAAAGAACAGATTATTGAAAGTGGCTTTATAAAGGCATTTATAATGGAGTATTTTGAATACAAAATACATGGCTTTTATCCTGACAAAGACAGATTACTTTATATTCTTTGCAATAGTGAAAAAGAGAAAAAGGAAGTAGCATTAAAACAAATTGAGATAATAAAAGCACAAATTTCCGAATTGGGTTTTGAAGAGTTGAGTTTTGCATATTTGTTGAGTTGTAAACCTGAAAGCCTACACAACTACATTGAGCCGAATAAAAGGTTTGATTTTTGGTTGCAAAGATTTTCAGAAGACTTTGAAGACCATATTACAGATTTTGACCCCATTACAAAAGCAATCTACCTTTTCAATGAAGTTTCAGAACTATCCATTGAAGTAATGGAAAATGAAAGTGAATTTTGGGAGTGGTATCCACGAAGCCAACACCCCAAAATGACAGATTTAATTATGAATATTTCCATTGAAACAAATTTACTTTTACTCATTGATAATGATATAGAGGAGTACTATAAAAACGAATATTGGGAATTTTATTTTGAAGAGTATGAAAGGTTTATTGATGTAAGTAAACCTATTGAATTACTCTTTAATCTTAGTGAATTACTTGTACAGCTTCATAGATTAGAAAACTTTAATGAATTACTTGAAATTGTGAATGAAGCCTTACCACCTCAACAACCCGAAAAGCCCAAACCTAAGCAGAGTTTTAAAGAATTAGTTGAGGAAATAAATAACGCTTTTTTCAGGCTTGAAAGCTTTATGAATGGCACAATAAACAACTATCACTATTTTGGATTTAATGACGCCTTTACAAGGTTGTTTTCCGAAGCAAAAAAAACCGAAAACTTCACCTATGACAATTGTAAATTGATAGGGAGATATTGGAATTTAACTGAACAAACAAGGTGTGATTACGACATAAGCAATTTTAAAAATTCGAAAGCATACGAAAACGATATGTTTTGCAAAGATTGTGATGAGCTAATGTATTTAAACTACGACAGAATTGAAGAATTTACAGCGTTCTCTACCCCAGATGAAGTTAAAGAGATGGAACGCAAATTTTCAATTACAGATATACTTACCCCCTCATTAACACCTCAACAAACCGAAAAACCAAAGCCTGAACAGTACGAAGTTTTAAGTTCGCAAATAACACACCCTAAAAGAACTGAAATAGCTGAAGCAATAAAAGGTAAATACAGAAGCTATAAAGGAAAAGATTTTAAAATACTTTATGAAGCTTTATTACAGTTGGATTTATTCCCTAAAAAAGGCAAAAGAAGCTTGTTTTTTAGATGTTTACAAAATGAGAGTTATTCTATTAATAACGTTCAAATGCTTGAAGATAAATATTTTAAAACTGGATATAAAAATCCTAAAGGCACTTACGAAAAGTCTGAAGACGAAATGCAACGTGATGAGATAATTGAATATTTAAAAACAATAATTGAAACAAAGTAAACCACTTGCACAAAGTTGTTTTTAGTTGTATACAAGTTTATACAACTGATTATCAACAAGTTAGGCATAACAAACGCCATAATTTTACGGAAGTTATTAATCATAACTCATAAAAATATGGAGCAAAATTTAACTTTTAATGATTTACCCACTGCGGTAACAATGCTAACAAAAGAAGTTAGCGAACTCAAAAGCCTGTTAATTAAGAAGCAGGATCAGCCAACCACCGAACAGCCTGAACAACTCTTAACCGTACAAGGTGCAGCGGATTTTTTAGGTTTGACCGTCCCGACTATTTACTCGAAGTGTTCACGCAATGAAATACCTTTTATGAAGCGTTCAAAAAGGTTGTATTTCAGTAGTAAAGAACTTATGGAATACCTCAAAGACGGGCGTAAAAAGTCAAACGCTGAAATTGAGCAGGAAGCAGAGGCGTATTTTTCAAACAATAAAAAAGGGTTGAAGTAATGGAAAGCACTAACAACAACCCTTTGCATAAAAGACAGGGTAAATATACGGACTTTAAGAACCAACTGAAAACCATATTTGAGTTTTTACAGGCACATATTGCCACAGCTTCAATGGTTTCCGCTGCAACTGGAATACCTCAAAAGAATATTACAAGGTACAAACGTGATTTAGAAAAGGCAGGGCGACTTTGGGAAACGGAAAAGAAGCTATGTAAACAAACAGGCTTCAAAGCGCGGTACTTAACCACCAACCCCGAACAAGCCCCATTTAACAACCAATTAAACCTTTTCTGAATATGAAAGCAATAAAGATAAACCCACAGTTTGAGGACTTACAGCAACCCGAAACGCTTTTAAACCACGTTCAGGAAATAACGGTAACGAAAGCAACCCCACACGCTGAAATATTAAGCCACTTACTTGAACAGTTTGAACCGTTGGACTTTGAAGCAATGGCAAACCCCCACAATGCCGAAAACTTCAAGCTAAGTAATAAGCACTATACTGTTTTATCTATTGAAAACGTACTACAATTAGCCGAAAAGAACCGCTGGGGCTTATGTAAAAACCACGATTTTGTTTTTCTGTTCAATGGCACTTACTGGGATGAACTGAACAAAGAAACATTCCAAAAGTTTTTAGGCAAAGCAGCAGAACAAATGGGCGTTCCTACCTTTTCGGCACGGTACTATAAATTCAGAAAAGAACTTTATGAACAGTTTTTAGGTACAGCATACCTTGAACCCAAACCGCCTTTGGCAAATAAGGTTTTGATCAACTTGCAAAACGGAACTTTTGAGGTAAGCCCAAAGGGTACACTATTAAGACCGTTTGACCGTTCAGACTTCCTTACCTATCAATTACCATTTGAATACAACCCACAGGCAAAAGCACCTTTATTTGAAGCGTATTTAAACAAGGTGTTGCCCGACAAAGAACGACAAAAGGTTTTGGCTGAATACTTGGGCTTTGTTTTCATTAAGCACGGGAGCAATAGACTAAAAGAAGAAAAGGCGTTAATTCTTTACGGTGATGGGGCAAATGGTAAGTCCGTATTCTTTGAAATTGTAAGTGCCTTACTTGGTGCAGAAAATACAAGCAACTATTCATTACAAAGCCTTACAAATGATAACGGCTATTTCAGGGCGAAATTGGCTAACAAGTTGGTAAACTATGCAAGTGAGATAAACGGCAAACTGGAAAGTGCAATATTTAAACAGTTAGTTTCAGGTGAACCAGTTGAAGCCCGTTTACCTTATGGCGAACCTTTCACGCTGAAACAATATGCCAAACTAATATTTAACTGTAATGAGTTACCTAAAGACGTTGAACATACAAACGCCTATTTCAGAAGGTTTTTAATCATTCCTTTTGATGTAACCATACCACCACAGGAACAGGATAAACAACTACATACCAAAATAATTGAAAAGGAACTTTCAGGCGTTTTTAACTGGGTATTGGACGGCTTAAACAGACTATTGGAGCAAAAGATGTTTACAGATTGTAAAGCGGTAAAACAAGCCGTTGAGCAGTACAAAAGCCAGTCCGATAGTGTAAAGATGTTTATTGATGAAAACAACTACCAAAGCACCCCAACCGATTACAGGCTAATAAAAGAACTATACACCGAATACAGGGGCTATTGTATTGAGGACGGTTTTAAACCCGTGAACAAGTCCAATTTCATTAAACGCCTTAGAGGTTTCGGGGTTTTAGTTGATAGGCTTAACGTGGGTAATGTAGCGTATTTGTCAAATGGTAAAAGACCTTTCTAATATGAATACAGAACACCGATACATATTTGAGAAAGGAAGTAAAAAGCACCAATGCCCTGAATGTACCAAAAAGCGTTTTGTAAGGTACATTGATACGGAAACAGGCGAATACTTACCCGAACAGTACGGACGTTGCGACCGTGAAAGCAAATGCGGTTATTTCCTTAACCCATACAAAGACGGTTACGCAAAGGCTATTTTGGAGCAGGAACAAGGTAATAAAACAGACTGGAAACCACAGCTACCAAAACCAATAAAGAAGTCCGTAAACAAGCCCAAAAGGGCGTTTATTCCCGTTAAGGTATTCAACCGTACCCGTGCAGGATATGAACAGAATACTTTTATTCAAAACCTACTTTCACGGGTTGCCTTTCCTTTTGAAGTGCAGGACATTGAAAAGGTTATTTCATTGTA
>CAYPET010000006.1:0-26938 GCA_964409905.1 uncultured Chitinophagaceae bacterium
GGTCGCTGACCGCAAAAGACAGCCAAGCTTGGCAGATGGATTCCTCCAATCACATAAATATATACCATAAGAGCCTAAATTGGGATATTTCCAGAAAATTCAATACAATACACTGTTCGTAAAGCTTACAGCCCAAAATGGTATAGTACATACATAGTATGTACTACACTAATGTATGTGGTCTATATTTTTTTCATATTAAAAATGTACTACAACCATCTTGGTTTTGTACCATTTATCTCATACCTACACCACCCGTTCCACCATCCAGCCGGTGGCGTGTATATTATTGGATAATAGAAAGCGTTTGCGGCCCTTGCCGGCAAGTGTTAAAGCTTGCTTAGCTAATGATACCATTTTCCCAAACCCGCAGAACAACTTGACAATCATTTAGGGCGTACCGACGAAGCTTTTGGTGCTGTAGTCATACGCTACTGTACGCAAGTCGTACGCTATGGTACGCAAGTCAATCATTTAGTTCAATCTAAATTGTCGTCGGGCAGGTCTTAAGCTGCATCGAAGCGTACTCAAACTGCGTCTGTGCCTTCGCCAAGGCCAACTTTGCCACTTTTGGCCGCTTTTTGAGCCAAAAAATTGACGACACTATTTTATTAGACTGCCACGGCTTTTGCTAGCGGGTTGGCGGCAGTTGCCAAGGTGTTGGCCCAAGGGCACAGTGGCGCAGTGCAGCGCAGCCGTATTTTTTGATTGTATCAGCAATTTAATTTTAGGTGGAACAACTACCTGTTTAATTCAACGGCATACTTATAAACTACACCCGCCAAGGGGCTATATACTTTCAGCATCGTGAAGAGCCTATAGAATTTGAAGTTAACACGGGAGAGAATTTTCTTTTGATACTTAATGATGCTTTGGTGCCGCCGCTAGGAATATGCCTACAGCTAATTATTGGTTAGAATTTGTAATTCGTATTAATAAAAAAAGGAAGCCTAGGCTTCCTTAAGTTTTATAAGGCTTCGATAAACCTGCCCGTCCGGCAGGCGGGCTCAGCCCCGCAAGCTTGCTAATTATTTCAAGCCAAAGGCTTTCTTGATTTTATTAACGTAATCCAAGGCCTCCCAGGTAAACAGTTCTACATCAACTTTCTTTTCGTTCTCTTTGCCTTTGTTGAATACTTTGGTCATTTTTTTAGGCTCGCGTCCCATATGTCCGTAGGCAGCCGTTTCGCTGTACATCGGCGAGCGCAGCTTCAATCGTTTTTCAATTGCGTATGGGCGCATATCGAATATTTTTTCAATTTCGCGGGCCATCTTTCCATCGGTCATATCGACCTTGGCTGTACCGTAAGTGTCAATAAATAAACCACAAGGCTTAGCGACTCCTATGGCGTAGGAAACCTGAACCAATACTTCATCACATAATCCTGCTGCCACCATATTCTTAGCAATATGGCGCGTAGCATAAGCAGCAGAGCGATCAACTTTACTTGGGTCTTTACCACTAAATGCACCACCGCCATGAGCACCTTTACCGCCGTAGGTGTCTACAATAATTTTACGACCGGTAAGGCCGGTATCGCCATGCGGACCACCTATCACAAACTTGCCGGTAGGGTTGATGTGGAAGGTGATTTTATCTGTAAACAGTTTTTGAATTTTTTTACTCAACTGCTTTTTAACGGCCGGAATAATAATTTCGATAATATCTTTTTTGATTTTCGCCAGCATTTTGGCATCACTGTCAAATTCATCGTGTTGTGTAGAAACTACAATAGTATCAATACGAATGGGCGTATTATCGTCGGCATATTCTATGGTTACCTGGCTTTTGGCATCGGGGCGCAGGTAGGTCATTTTTTTACCTTCTTTACGCACACGGGCTAATTCCTGCAAAATTTTATGCGAAATATCCAAGGCTAAAGGCATGTAGTTTTCGGTTTCGCGGGTGGCATAGCCAAACATCATTCCCTGATCGCCGGCGCCTTGCGCGTTGGCCCTTGTTTCAAAGTCTTTTTTGTCTACGTCGCGATCCACACCCTGATTGATATCGGCGCTTTGCTCGTGAATGGCAGATAACACACCACACGAATTGCCTTCAAACATGTATTCGCTTTTGGTATAACCAATCCGATTGATAACCTCACGGGCAATGCTTTGTACATCTAAATAAGCTTTTGATTTTACTTCGCCGGCTAATACGACTTGCCCGGTTGTAACGAGCGTTTCGACGGCAACTTTTGAATCTTTATCGTAAGCCAAAAAATGATCGATGATGGCATCAGAAATCTGATCAGCAACTTTATCCGGGTGGCCTTCAGATACCGACTCAGAGGTAAATAAATATGGCATAAATATTGTATTTAATTAAAAAACAGGTTAGCAAATGTACTTCTTCATACCTTTTTAGACTCGTGAATAGGTAAATTATTATCCTTATATTTGTTTGTGTTGGATTATTGTGGATTGAATACTAAAATTTTAACTATTTGAATAAATCGTTACGCCATATCTTCTTTTTGGTCTTCGTCTTGGGATATTCAAATACGATTTTGTTTGCTCAATCACCCCAGGATTGTTTTGGCGCAATAGCAGTATGTCAAAATTCATACACCCAGTCTACATCTTATACAGGCTCCGGAAATGTCAACGAGTTAGGGCCCAATAACCAAGGTTGCCTTACGACTGGTGAAAATAATTCTGTTTGGTACATCATCAATACTACAACGGCAGGTTCACTGACCTTTGATATCATACCAAACTCGGCTAGTGATGATTATGATTTTGCCGTGTATAATCTCACGGATAAATCTTGCCAGGACATTTTGAACGGTCTGCCGCCCATGCGCTGTAATTATGCCTCCCTTGCCAATTCTTCAGCTGGTGGACAAACTGGTTTGAATCTGACCTCTGCGAATGCATCGCTGGGCGCTGCGGGCCCTTCTTACAGCTCGGCAATATCGGCTACGGCAGGCCAAACTTATCTGATACTGATAAATAATGCGTCTAGTTCCACCAGTGGTTACACATTAAATTTTGGTGGCACAGCTAGTGTATTTGATAATACACCGCCAACGATAAAGGCGGATACATTGGAAGCAGGTTGTTCCAATCCTTCTTATTTAATGCTTCAACTTGCCGAAAATATTCGGTGTAATTCGCTGGCTGCTAATGGCTCAGATTTTACATTGGCTCCGGCAAATGCTACAATATCAAATGTTGTAAGTCAATCATGTACGCAAGGCGCTGGCTTTACGAATCTGATTCGGATTAATTTTTCTAACCCTTTACCCCCGGGCAATTATATACTCACAGTTGTCAACGGTACAGATGGCAATACCCTGGTGGATAATTGCAATAATCCTATGCCAGCAAACACCACACGGTCATTTGTTGTGCAGCCCCCCGTGAAGGCCAATGTTACCATACAGCCGGGTTGTGCCAATATTGCAAATGGAGTTATTACGGCCGCGGGTCAGTTTGGAACTTCTCCCTATCAATATCGATTGAACAATGGTAGTTTTACGAGTTATAATGTTTTTAGTGGCTTAGGCATCGGCACGTATACTATTCGGGTACGTGATGCGAATGGATGCATTGATGATACAACAGTAACCCTTACGGCGGCAAATCCAATCCTGATTAACAACCTTCAGGTAACGAATCCATTATGTTTTGGGCAGAATTCAGGTTCTGTGACGGTAACTGCATCGGGAGGTAATCCACCATTGCAATATGCAGTCAATAATCAGCCCTATCAAATTTCGAATACCATAAATGGTTTAGGGCCTGGTAATTATTTTGTAAAGGTGAAAGATGCAAGCGGTTGTATCGAAGATTCTGTGATTTTTCTTTCTTCGCCCGGGCAGCTTTCTTTTAATACAATAAGCATTTCCTCTGCAGTTTGTGGGTTAAACAATGGCGCAATTGCGGCTTCGGGCTTTGGCGGCTCACAGCCCTTTGGTTATACTTTGAATAATGGCCCTGTGCAGTTAACAGGTAATTATACGGGCTTGGCAGCTGGCAGTTATTCGTTGCGATTGACAGATTCAAATGGTTGTTTTATTGATACTGTTATTCAAATAAATCAGTTGGGGGGCGTAACCGTAACTGCGCTGAATATTGCACAACCGAGCTGCACGACGAATTCCGGTAGTGTTCAAATAACTGCTTCTAATGGTGGAACGCCTTATGTGTATTCGATGAATGGCGGACCCGGCCAAGCTTCTAATACTTTTTCTAATTTAAGTTCCGGAACCTATAATATCACCGTAACCGATGCTAATGGTTGTACTAGCACCACCATTGCAACCTTAATTTCACCCAGTAACCAATTTTACTCAGTAGCTACGGTTGTCCAACCTACATGTATTACCTTGGGCAGTATCAGTGTGCAAGGGGCAGGCGGCATACCACCCATTACTTATGCGCTGAATACTGGTCCTTATACAGCATCAAGTACTTTTGGCAATCTTTCGCCAGGTACCTATACCGTGCACATGAAGGATGCAAACAATTGCATACATGACACGATAATTACCTTAGCTGCAATAGTTGTTCCTAGCTTTGGTGCGATTACGATATCACAACCAAGTTGCAGTTTTCCTGCTGGTGGGTCTATTTCGGTAGCTGTTAATGGGGGTACTTCTCCTTTTAGTTATGTGCTAAATACCAACCCGCCTGTGGTTGGAAATAGTTTTTCTAATCTGAGTGCCGGTGTCTATACAATTACCGTTACAGATGCAAATGGATGTACAATTACCACATCTGCAAGTTTGCAACAAACAAACACTTTGAGTTTTACTCAGTTTACCAAGAGTAATGTAGGCTGCTTAGGTAGCCCACTTGGCAATATTGTAGCGGTGGCTTCAAATGGAAACCCTGCTTATCAATATCAATTAAACGGTGGGGCAGCACAGGCATCAGGAAATTTTGGCAATTTAAGTGCAGGCACTTATGTGGTGACAGTAACAGACGCTAGTGGTTGCACGATTACCTCGAGTACCGTTATTAGTAGTTCGGCTACCTTATCAATTGTATCAGTCAATACTACAAGTTCGCCATGCTTTACGCCTGGCACTGGCACTATCAGTGTTGTAGGAACTGCGAGTAATCCACCCATTCAATATACTATTACACCCGGAGGGTCTAACACTACGGGCAATTTTACGGGTCTTACAGGCGGAAGTTACCAGGTGCGGATTACCGATGCTGCGGGTTGTACCGTGACATCGAATGTGAGCTTAGCATCACCTCCGGCCATGTATTTTACAAATGTGGTTGTACTTAGACCTCCATGTTATGGGGGATTTGGTAGTATCAGTTTAATGGGCGCAGGAGGTCAGTCACCTTATCAATATCGTATCAACGGCGGACCTTTTGGGGCAGTTTCTAGCTGGAATAATTTGCCGGCAGGTAGCTATGTAATAAGACTTCGGGATGCCAATGGATGTTTTAAGGATACAACAATATCGCTGATAGACCCTCCAGATTTAATAATCTCTAATACAATAGTAGTGAATGCATCTTGTAATTCGCTTCCAACGGGCAGTGCCACTATTACCGCAAGCGGGGGTACCCCTCCATATCAATACAACATAAATGGTGGACCATTTGGGCCTAATAATATTTTTCCAAATTTGGTTGCCGGTACCTATACGATTACCGTTCGTGACTCTATGAACTGTACGAAGAGCACTACTGTGAATATTTTGGCTAATGGTAATTTCAAAATAAATGCCGTTACGCTTACGCCACCGCTGTGTAATGGTGCTGCTAATGGTGCCATTAGTTTTACTGTTTCAGGAGGGGTTTCGCCTTACCAATATTCTTTAAATTTAGGGGCCTATCAAATAGGGAATAGTTTTAGCGGTTTGGCTGCCGGTGCATATAATTTAAGAGCTATTGACAGTAGTGGTTGTTTTGATGATACGGTGGTAACGTTGACACAACCTGCGGTTTTGAATTTTGGTACAAATACTAAAACAAATCCTAATTGTAATGGAGGAGGCAATGGTTCGGTGAATTTGAGTGCTATCGGAGGCACACCCCCTTATTCTTTTAGTTTGAATAATAGCCCGTTTGGGGCGAATACTGTTTTTAACGGTTTGGCTGCAGGTACTTATTTAATAGCTGTGCGTGATGCGAATAATTGTGTTTTTAATTCGACTGTCACCATATCAAATCCGACTTCAGTATCTATTGCTAATTTATCCATAATAAATCCTGGTTGTTTAGGCGGAGGTGGTACGATTAGTTATAGTGGTAGTGGGGGTTCGGGTCCATATACTTTTTCGATTGATGGGATAAATTATGTCAGTCCGGGATTGTTTACAGGATTGCCAAGTGGAACCTATACCATTTATGTCAAAGACTCAAAAGGCTGTATAGCCGATTCTACCTTTAATATAAGTGGGTCTGCAGCGGTTAGCATTTCATCTTTAACGTTTAGTAAATATATATGTCCTGGTCAAGTGAATGGTACGATTAGCATAACAGCGAGTTCGGCAAACATGCCGGTATTGTACAATATTATTGGCACTCCGCAGCAGGTTAGTGGTAATTTCACAGGGTTAAATGCGGGTACGTATGTTGTGCGAAGTGAAGATAACTTAGGCTGTTATATTGATACTACAATTACTATACTTCAATCACCCAATACGACTATTGATTCCATCAGTATAACAAACGCTACATGTTCCTACTTGAACAATGGCTCCTTGACCATTTTTGCCAGTGGAGGTGTGCAACCTTTGCGTTATCAACTGGGCGGTTCAGGCTACTCGCTCAATCCGCAGTATAATAATTTGCCTGGTGGTAGTAATATTGCCTATGTGCGTGATAGTGCGGGTTGCATTGTCACGAATCCTGTTGTAATCGGTTCGCCAACGCCAATAATAGTTAATAATATTGTTATTCAACAACCTTTTTGTAGTAGTGCCACTGATGGGCAAATATCAATTAGTACTAGTGGAGGAGTTCCCCCATATTTGTATGCAATTAATTCATCATTGTATACCACCAGCAACACATTCACTAATTTGATACAAGGGGTTTATATTGTTCGAATCCGCGATGCCAATAATTGTCAGTTTGACACCACGATTAATTTGGTGTCAAATAATTATATGCAATTCAACAATATCGTTGTGCAAAATGTAAGTTGCGCAGGAGGTAATAACGGAACGATTAGCTTGTCTACGAGTGGAGGTTTCGCGCCTTATAATTATACTATAAACAACATAAGCAATGGCACATCAAGTAGCTTTGGCAGCTTAGGTAGTGGACAATATACCATCCAAGTTACGGACAATATTGGATGTCAATACGACTCAACCTTTACCATAATCGAACCTCCAAATGTGTTACACGTCATTCAAAATTATATGATACCGAATCTTTGTAAGGGTGACAGTTCGGGTGCAATTAGTGTTGCTGCCACCGGTGGCACCAGTCCGTATCAATATTCTATTGATGGCAACACTTTCCAAACCAGCGGTTTGTTTAGTAATCTTTTTGCTGGCTATTATCAAATCTATGTGCGGGATGTAAATGGTTGTTTGAATGATTCAATCTTTTTAGTAACCGAGCCGGATACATCTGTCCAGCTACAATTAGTGAACATTACACCAAATAGTTGTGTAGGAGTGAATGATGGTGAAATAACTGTCAGGGCAAAATATGGTGATCAACCCTATGTTTTTTTGTTAAATGGAGCAGTGAAAGGAGCGGATACGTTCTATAATAATTTGGTACCGGGTAATTATATTGTTGAGGTGATAGATAATATTGGCTGTAAATCTACCGGAAAATATATTGTACCAGCTTCCACTATCAGCCCTATCATTAACATTGACAGCTTGAAAGGACCGTTTTGCAGAGGCGACGCCGATGGTTACTTACAATGGTCTACGAACAGCCCGTACCCGGCTTATACCTACAGTTTTAACGGAACAAACTTAGGTTCGACAAATTCTATATCTAATCTTGGTGTAGGCACTTACACCATTAGTCTGTTGGATGCCAAGGGTTGTAGGGCCGATACTAGTATAAATTTTGTAGAGGCAATTCCTATTAAACTTTCTATCCAAACCACCCCTGCAGACTGTCAAGGGGTAGGGGACGATGGTGGTGCAAGAGCAATAGTTACAGGAGGTGCAGCACCATTCTCGTTTATATGGAGCAGTAGTATTGGAGTGAACACAGACAGTGTTTATCCGGTTCGGTATGGTGATTATTTTACAATCGTACAAGACGACTTAGGTTGTACGGATACAGCTAAGTTTACCATTGAATATGAACCCTGTTGCTTGGTCGTTCTACCCAATGCATTTACACCTAATGGTGACAATTTGAATGACGTTTTTCGCCTTATAGGTTATGGGCAGATTAAATTACAAAGTTTCGAAATCTTTAACCGTTGGGGTAATCGTGTTTTTTATACAACTATTTTATCTGATGCATGGGATGGTAGGTATAGAAATCAGCTTTGTGAAGTGGGCACATACTACTATATCGTAAAATACAAGTGCAACTTTACCGGACGAGAGGAGCAAAAGCAAGGAGATGTAACACTTCTTAAATAATTTTATCCATTAAAAGCAATTACTTTTGAGCCCTATGAAAAATAGGGTTTTTCTACTACTTTTTATATTGCTATATATTTCGGCTTGCAAACAACAAACCAATCAGGTTGTTGCTGAGGCGGCGACAATGCCTAATGAGATTATGGCCATTACAAAAAAAATTGATAAGAACCAGAACGATGCGCCATTATTATATCAGCGCGCACAACTATACAGAATGTTTGATAATGATTCATTGGCACTCCGTGATTTGGAAAAAGCTGTAAAAATAGATACCACAAAATCAGCGTATTTTAGTGCTATTGGAGATATTCTCTTTGATAATAAAGACATAAGCGGTAGTGTTAAGTGGTTTCAGCGAGCTATATCCATTGATCCTAATGATGAAACTGCCCATTTAAAAATTGCCAATATTTTTCTATTTTCAAAGGAGCACCAAAAAGCCTTTGCCGAAATAAACAAAGTATTACAAATGAATGTGTATAATGCTGATGCATATTTCCTGAAAGGATTGTGTTATAAAGATATGGGCGAAACAGCGCGCGCTATTTCTAGTTTTCAAACTGCAGTTCAAACGGAGCCACGATATTTTGACGGTTTTATGCAGTTGGGCCTGTTATATACCAAAAAGAAAGACCCTTTAGCATTGCAGTATTTCGATAATGCAATTAAAGTAGACTCTACAAATATGGAAGCGCACTATGCTAAGGCTATGTTTTATCAATCTCAAGAAGAATTCGAGAAAGCTAAAGCCGTTTTCAAACGCGCCTTGAGCATTAATCGAAATTATGCTGAGGCGCACTACAATATGGGTTGGATGTTACTTCAGCAAGATTCTACAGAAAAAGCACGTAGAGAATTTGAACGAGTCATTATTCTATCACCAGACAATGCAAAAGCTTATTATAATCGTGGGTTATGCTATGAAATACTTGGGAATTTTCAAAATGCCAAAGATGATTATGAGCAGGCGCGTATCTTTGATGCCGAATTTGATCTTCCACAAAAAGCACTTGAAAGATTAAATAGTAAAAAGTAAAAATTCGAATAAATCGCTTCATTCTCAAAACTAAACAAAAATATGGCCCTCATCGCACCTTCTATATTATCTGCCGATTTTCTTAACCTTTCTGCTGACGTTGAAATGGTAAATCACTCAGAGGCTGACTGGTTCCACCTCGATATTATGGATGGCCGTTTCGTGCCAAACATCAGCTTTGGATTACCAATTGTGAGCGCAATAAGCAAAGCTGCCAAAAAAGTTATTGATGTGCATTTAATGATAGAAGAGCCAGGCAAGTATGCTGAGGCATTCAAAAAGGCCGGGGCGCACAATTTAAGTGTTCACATAGAGGCCTGTCCTCACCTGCATAGAAACATACAGCAAATAAAAAGTCTGGGTATGAAGGCCGGTGTGGCTATCAACCCGCATACCAATGTGAATCAACTTTTTGACGTACTTCAGGATATTGACTTAATATGTCTTATGAGTGTCAACCCTGGCTTTGGTGGACAGCAATTTATACCGAACACACTAAATAAAATAAAGGCATTACGTCAAGAAATTAGTCGACAAGAAACCGAAGTGTTAATTGAAATTGATGGTGGTGTAACGCTCGATAATGCTGCGGAAATCATTGCAGCCGGGGCGGATGTCTTAGTGGCAGGCAATACCGTTTTTGGTTCATCTAATCCTACTCAGACAATTGCTGCTTTAAAGGCGATATAATAAAAAAGGCAGTATGGAATACTGCCTTTTTATTTGCTTTTTCAGGGGTATAATTATCTTCTATCCAAGAAAATCATGATGTAGTACAAAAGGGTGGCTAGACTACCAATTGCTGCTACCACATAAGTCCTTGCAGCCCAATTTAATGCGTCGCTTACACCTTCCATTTCTCCACTGCCGGCGGTCCCTGTTTTCCTGAGCCATTCTTTTGCTCTATTACTTGCATCAAATTCTACCGGTAATGTGATTAATGAAAAAAGAGTGGTGATAGCAAACATTATTATGCCAATTAATAGAAGCGTATTGTTTCCGCCACCAATACCCATAAATCCAATACCAGCTAAAATTACCCATTGCCCAAAACGAGAACCAAATTGCACCGCCGGAACCATCTTTGAACGCATTTGTAGCCAAGTATAGGCTGTAGCATGCTGAACAGCATGGCCACATTCGTGCGCTGCAACGGCAGCTGCAGCAACAGATCGGCCTTCATATACATCCGGGCTTAGATTGACTGTTTTATCTGCCGGATTATAGTGGTCAGACAAAAAACCAGGTGTGCTAATAACACGTACATCATTTATGTTATTGTCACGAAGCATTTTTTCAGCTATTTGTTTTCCGCTTAATCCGTTTGAAAGACCGACCTGTGAGTATTGTTTAAATTTTGCTTTTAGCCGATTACTGACAAGCATGCTTACCAAAAACATGATGCCACCAATGATATAATATCCTGTATAAACTCCCATTTTAAATTTTTAGATAAAGATAATCAAATTTAGGTCCAACTATTGAATTTTAAAAAATATGCCATTATGACGTAAATATTTAATAAAAAATCAATATTTGGCTTATTTTTTAAACTCGGTCGGCATTTTAACTATTTTTATTTACTAGATAACCAGAAAATAATTTGTTATCATGCAAAACGTTTTTACCTTAGCATAGAATTTTATGGGTTAGTAAGAAAGGGATTATCGAGTAGAATCGATAGTCCCTTTTTCCTTTTTACGCTCTATTTTTATTATTTCACTAAAATGGCCAAACAAAAAACATCCTTTTTCTGTCAATCATGTGGTGCTGAATCGCCCAAATGGGTTGGTCAGTGTGTATCCTGTAAAAAATGGAATACAATAGTGGAAGAAATAGTTGTAAAAGAGAAAGCTACTGGATTGGTATGGGATGATGTGAATGAAAGAGGAAAGAATAAAAGTAAGCGACTTGTTGAAATTGAAAATGAAGAACTTGTAAGGATGTCCATGCCGGGCAAAGAATTACACCGTGTTTTGGGAGGGGGATTGGTGCCGGGTAGTGTTACGCTCATCGCCGGTGAGCCAGGCATTGGAAAAAGTACTTTGCTCTTGCAGATAGCGTTGAGGCTACAGAACAAGAAAATTCTTTATATCAGCGGAGAAGAAAGTCTGGAACAAATTAAAATTCGCGCACAACGTATTGGTACCAATAATGATGAACTATACTTGCTGGCGGCATCAGATACCCAAACCATTTTTAAAGAAATAAAAAAAATTAAACCAGCTATTGTGATCGTTGATTCGGTTCAAACCTTGCATACACCTTTTATTGAAAGTGCGCCTGGCAGTGTTTCGCAAGTGAGGGAGTGTACAGCAGAATTTATACGCTACGCAAAAAATACCCATACGCCAGTGATTATTATTGGTCATATCAACAAGGACGGCAACATCGCTGGTCCCAAAGTGCTTGAACACATGGTTGATACTGTGCTGCAATTCGAAGGTGATCGGCATTACACCTATCGGATTTTGCGCAGTCTAAAAAATCGGTTTGGAAATGCCAACGAGCTAGGCATTTACGAAATGGCTGGCAATGGACTTCGGGAGGTAGAGAATCCGTCAGAGATATTGATTTCGCAAAAAGATGATCACCTAAGCGGAGCCGCAATTGCAGCTACAATGGAAGGTGCGAGGCCATTGCTGATTGAGGTACAAGCTTTGGTTACGCAAGCAGTTTATGGAACCCCCCAGCGAACAGTCAGCGGTTTTGATTTGCGGCGCTTACAGTTGCTTTTAGCAGTACTGGAAAAGCGCGGTGGATTTCAGCTTGGAATTAAAGATGTGTTTTTGAACATTGCTGGAGGATTAAAAATCGAAGATCCTGCCATTGATTTGGCTGTGTTATCCGCAATTCTCTCAAGTTATGAGGATATGCCCATCAACACAAACTATTGTTTTGTCGGTGAAATAGGTTTGAGCGGCGAAATCAGAGCGGTGAATAGATTGGAACAGCGAATAAAGGAAGCAGAGAAGTTGGGATTTGAACGATTTTTTATATCAAGATTTAATAAGACAGCACATATTAAAGCTGAAAATATTGAAATCGTTAAAGTTGGGAAAGTAGACGAACTTTATAATGCATTGTTTTAATAAATGAACGCATTCAAAACGGCACTTCATGATTTGTGGAATTTGATCTTTCCGAATGTATGTCTGATTTGCAATAATATCCTTATTTCCGGCGAGCAACATATTTGTTTAGGTTGTTTTGCGCAATTGCCGCGCACTCATTTTCAACAACATAATGACAATGCACTTGAGCAGAAGCTTTTTGCCAGGTTCCCATTTGAAAGGGCAAGTGCTTTGTTTTATTTCAATACTGGCAGTAAAATTCAACAACTGATTCATGAGATAAAGTATAATAACAATGAAAAGTTAGCTATTTATCTGGGCACTGTATTAGCCAGCGAATCAGTCAAAATCTTTGAGAGTATTGATGTAATTGTACCGGTACCACTTAGCAAAAAAAGACAGTTTGAACGTGGGTATAATCAATCCGCACTGCTTGCTCAAGGTATTGCTGCTCAAACCGGGTTAATAATTAATGAAAAACTCGTCATGCGCGTAAAAAATACAGAAAGCCAAACGAGAAAGACAAAACTGGAGCGAATTGCAAATCTTAGCAACGCCTTTGAATGGCATTTGCCAGCCAATTATTCAGAAAAGCATATCCTGCTTATCGATGATGTAATTACCACTGGCGCAACCGTTGAGAGTTTGATATTAGCTGCGCCCAAAGCAGCAGGTCTTAAATTTAGTGTACTTTGTTTGGCTCATGCCGCAAATTCTTAATTAGATTGACAATAAAATGCTACAAAACGTGTTTGATTGCTATGTGAATAGCCTATTTTTATTTTTACAACTGCCAATAGGCGTTGGCAAACAATTGCACTAGCTAACGTTATGAAACTGAAATTTATCATATCCACTTTCCTACTTGTGTCAATTCTAATAAGCCAATTGACATCTTGCAAAAAGGAGCGTTACTTATTGGAAGGTGGCCGGCTGGAATTTTCTGCCGATACGTTGTACTTCGATACCGTTTTTACCACCATCGGAAGTGTTACAAAACGATTGAAGATTTTCAATGCTAATAATAGTCCCATTCGGATCAATAACATTCGAATCCAAAATGGAAGTCAGTCTTTTTTTAGATTGAATGTTGATGGCGTTCCGACGAACAATATCTCCGAAATCGAAATTGCTGCTAATGATAGCATTTATGTTTTCGCTGCCGTGACCATTGACCCAAATACTGAAACAAACCCTTTTGTGATTGATGATAAAATACTTATCGAATTAAACGAGAACAGCTACAGTGTTGCCCTCCAAGCTTATGGGCAAAACGCTTATATACTGCGTGATAGTGTTTTAAGCACTCAAACCTGGACAAATGAATTGCCCTATGTGATAATTAATAGCGCCTTGGTTGACTCTGGGCAAATACTCACGATCCAAAAGGGCTGCCGAATTTATATGCATGCCAATAGCAAATTGTTTATTGGCGGTCGTTTAAATTGCTATGGCACCAAAGAAGATAGTATCATATTCCAAGGAGACCGTTTGGATAGAAATTATTTTGGCCAAGATTTTCCTGGCGAGTGGCGAGGCTTGCATTTTTTGAGTTCATCAGCGGGCAGCAGTCTTAATCATGTCATTATAAAAAACGGAGGGGCATCAGATGCTGCAGTATATGTTCAGCCTCCTTGGGTGCCTTTCCCTCCCGGGCAATACATGCTTGAAATGAATAAATGTCAAATTGCCAATTCGCTGGGTTGGGGAATTCTGGCTTTCAATACGGCTGTTAATTTGAATAACTGTCTGGTACATTCTTGTGGAAAACAGAATTTTGCAGCAATAGAGGGCGGTACCTATAATATCAATTTTTGCACATTTGCCACCTACAGTGGCGGTGGCATCACCCACATCAACGAGCCCGTGATGTATTTTTCCCGGCACAGACAAGTAAGTCAGACAGCTTATGTAGCCGCTGATTTAAATGTCAATATGAATAATAGTATTGTGTATGGCACCATTGATAACGAGTTAATCCTTGATAATCGGTTCGGCGCGAACTTCGCCTTTAATGTTTCATTACAGCATTGTTTAATAAAACGAAATGACGCTATTCCCGCTGGAGTGTTAAGCCAAAATAATATACTTAATCAAGATCCACTTTTTAATAATAGGCAAGAGTGGGACTATTCCTTACTTGCAAGCTCTCCGGCAAAAAATGCAGGAACTCCTTTAGCGTCGATTATTGATGACATCAATGATATTTTGCGATCCAATACGCCAACCATCGGTTGTCACGAATAATACCCTTGATATTTAGGGAGTTTTGAATTGTCAAAAAAAAGCAATATTTTGTTCGGGTAAATAAAAAATACCCCAAATGAAAATTTTAAAGTATCTGGCAATTATCATTGTATTAATGGTGGTTGCATGGCTAGTAGCATCAATGCTGGGCCCCAAAACCTACAAAGTTGAACGCACGGCAATCATTAATGCTAACGATTCTATCACCCATTCCTATTTAGCACATTTTCAAAAATGGCCTGCATGGTCACCATGGAATGAATTGGATCCTAAAGCACACTACTCCATTGCCGGTGTTGATGGAACTAAAGGTGCAGCCCATACTTGGGAGGGCGAAATTACAGGTAATGGTACCATGACATGGACCGAGGTTACACCATCAAGTTTGAAATATGATCTTGTTTTTGTGAAGCCATGGCAGTCAAAATCCTCTGGTGGTTTTACGATTCAGAAGATAGATGATAGTAAAACAAAAGTAAGCTGGTATGATACCGGCGACTTGCCTTTTAATCAGCGTGCGTTCATGCTTATCATGAGTATGGATAAATTTATGGGACCGCAGTTTGAACGTGGATTATTCAAAATAGATTCCCTGGCGAAAATTGATCAATTGGCCATCAATAGCCAAAAAACATCCGAAGCTGAAAATGAAAATGCCGAGTAAACTGATTTTCTAGCATCAATCTATGAAAAAGTGCTTCCATCGCGAAGCACTTTTTTTTATTAAAAGAGTGTATTCCTTTTTGCCGGTGGGTCTTTTTGCAGATGTTTATATGTTTTTTCTGTAGCCTCTCGCCCTCGAGGCGTTCTAAAGATATACCCCTCCTGTATCAAAAAAGGTTCATAGACTTCTTCTATGGTGCCGCGTTCTTCACCCACCGCTGTTGCGATATTACCGATGCCCACGGGCCCTCCTTTGAATTTTTCTACAAGAGTACTCAATATGCGGTTGTCCATTTCATCCAATCCGTTTTCGTCAACTTTCAGTGCCTTTAATCCATATTCGGCAATACCCATATCTATAGTGCCATTGCCTAAGATCTGTGCAAAATCGCGCATTCGTCGTAGTAATCCATTGGCTATACGAGGGGTTCCTCGGCTTCTGCGGGATATTTCTTTGGCCGCATCACTTGTGATTTTTACTTTCAGTAAGTCGGCACTGCGCCAAACAATTTTTGTAAGCACATCTAACTGATAATAATGCAGACGAGATTTTATACCGAATCTTGATAATAGTGGAGCAGTTAATAAGCCGGAGCGAGTGGTAGCTCCCACTAGGGTAAAGGGGTTTAACTCTATCTGAATACTACGCGCATTTGGACCACTATCAATCATGATGTCGATTTTGTAATCTTCCATTGCTGCATATAAGTACTCCTCCACAATAGTGCTCAGGCGGTGAATTTCATCAATAAATAAGACATCTCTTTTCTCCAACGATGTTAATAGCCCTGCAAGATCCGCTGGTTTTTCTATTACTGGTCCGCTTGTTTCTTTAATGTTTACGCCTAGTTCATTGGCCACAATTCTTGACAAGGTTGTTTTGCCCAAGCCAGGGGGGCCATGAAATAAGACATGGTCTAGCGCCTCGCCTCGTTGATTGGCTGCCTGAATAAAAATCTTGATGTTATCAATAAGCTCCTGTTGCCCCTCAAAATCTTTTATAGAGCCAGGTCTGATACTGTTCTCAAAATCTTTATCTGCGTTATCACTATCGCCTTGTAAATGCGGGTTGGCCATTGCGAGTAAAAGTATAAACAAAATCTGTATTTTCGTTGGATGCTTAAATACCTCGTGCTATTCAACATGCTTTTCTTTAATTTGCATCCTGCACAACTAATGGCATGTAAAAAACATCGTATACATAGTATCACAATGGAGCGTACGCCTTGTTTCGGGACTTGTCCATGGTATATACTTGAAATAACTGAGAATGGCCAAGTACGATACTGGGGTAAAAAAGATGCACCTCGGGTTGGGTATTTTGAGTCAACTATTAGCCAGGCAGATGCAAAACAATTATTCAAAAGATATAGTTCGAAGAAATTGAGTAACGCCCAGGAGGAATACACGGCTAATATTTCGGATATCCCTATGATACACTACACTTTTACAATTGGCAAAGAGCAAGGGCAAAAAAAAGTAAGACAAGCCAACTTTGGTCCAACGTTTTTTACGCGTCTTGCAAATGAGCTGGATGCTCTGGTGGCTGAGACAGAATGGGTTAAAAAAACCGACCCCAATAGAGAGTAAAGAATGAGTATGAAGAAAATATTAGTATTCGTAATTTTTATTTGCCTTGCTTGCAATAGCATCGAAACTTATGCGCAAGCATCAATGCAGTTTCAGCCAGATATGATAGAAGATTATCCTGATGTGTATCCGGAATTTCCTGGAGGGATAGACTCCCTTACCGCCTTTTTAAAACGAAATTTTCAATACCCAAGTGAGGAATTGAAGAGCAGAACGGAGGGTGTTACTCAGGTCTCATTCATAGTAGATATGTTAGGCAAGCTGAAAGAGATAACCATCGGAGTGAGCAGCGGAAATAAAAATTTTGACGCTGAAGCTATCCGGCTAGTTAAAAAAATGCCCAACTGGAAACCAGCCTTGCTCAATGAACGAAAAGTTGAAATGTATTTTGCCTTACCAATCGTATTTAAGCTACGTTAGCTCGAATAATAGGCTTTGCATACTGAAGCATTCAATTGCTTCATGCCAATTTGGGCAACCCATTATTTCTAAACAGAAAAAATAGTTTCCGAGTTTACAGACCTTATTTTTGGGCCATGAAAAATTTCATTGCGCTGCTCATTATGCTATGTAGCTGGATGTTTGTTTTTGCTCAGGATGTTGATTATCGCTCAAGCTCGAATAAACACTATTGGAAAAACAGAAAACCATATCCGGGGTATTGGCAACAGGACGTGCACTATACCATACAAGCTGATATAAACGAACAAACAAATGTGATCGACGCAAAACAAAAGTTGGTGTATTACAATAATTCACCAAATGACTTACGAGTTGTTTACTTTCATTTGTATCAGAATGCATTTACAAAAAACAGTTACCTGAGTGATCTGCATGAATCGAATGGAGAACCCGTAAATGATTTAGGAAAGTATCAGGCGGCAGGCCTAGGCACCGTTGTTGAAAATCTCAAGGTAAATGGCAAAAAAGTAAAAACAGAACTGGACAACACCATCTTAAAGGTTTACCTCAACGAACCTATTGCAAGTGGCGCTTCAGCAACTTTTGAGATGTCGTTTGTTACCTTTTTTGATAGCAAAGGGTTTAGACGTCGCATGGCAGAGTATAAAAATTGGGGCTGGACGCATTTTAATGGTGTACACTGGTATCCCAGGATTTGTGTTTATGACATGAAAAAAGGTTGGGATCTGGACCAGCATTTGAACAAAGAATTATACGGCGATTATGGTCGATTTGATGTGGATTTGACTTTTGCCAACAATTATGTAGTTGAAGCTACCGGGCAACTTATGAATCCTCAAGAAGTGTTTCCTGGTGATTTACGAGAGCGATTGGATATTAAAAATTTTAAGGATAAACCATGGGGGAGTAAGCCATCAACAATAACACCATATGACAGCACAAAGCGGAAAGCATGGCGATATACTGCTGTCAATGTTCATGATTTTGCCTTTACCGCAGACCCCGCTTATCGCCTTGGTGAGGCGGAGTGGAATGGGGTAAAATGTATTGCCATCGTTGACGAGTCACATTGTTCCGGCTGGCAAGAAACACCTGAGTATATGACGCGCATTATCAAAACATTTTCAGAAGACTTTGGCATGTACGAGTATCCGAAAATCGTGGCGGCTGATGCCCGCGATGGGATGGAGTATCCCATGATAACATTGGATGGTGGAAGAAATCCCGATAATCATGGCCTATTGATTCATGAAATTGCGCATAATTGGTTTTATGGTATGATAGGAAATAACGAAACATATCGAGCCGCCTTGGATGAAGGGTTTACACAATTCCTCACTTCGTGGGGGCAAGAAAAAATTGATGGCACCTACATAACTGCCACACCCCCAACCAACAAATATTTATTAAAGCACAAAAAACCAATACCGGCTCGTGAGCGTTCTGTTTTTTATCGATACGTAAACGATGTTGTTCGGGCCGAAGATGCTCATTTGAATACACATTCAAATGACTTTGATGGCGCCATTGGTCATGGTAATGGTTATGCATTGGTTTATTACAAAACGGCCACAATGCTCTATAATCTGCAGTATGTATTGGGAGAAGAAAAATTCCTCAATGCCATGAAGCAATATGTAGCGCAATGGAAATTTTGTCACCCTTATTTTGACGATTTCAGAAAATCAATTTCGCAATATGCCGACCAAGACCTTGATTGGTTTTTTGATCAGTTTCTCGAAACGACCAAAACACTGGATTACGGCATCACGAAGATTGTGAAAAGTAAAACCAGTGACCGCTATACTATTCGGTTGAGACGGAAGGGTGAAATGCAAATGCCTTTGGATGTGCGGGTAGTAGCAAAGAATGGGACCGTGCATGATTACTATATCCCGAACCAACCTTATAGTAAAGAGACGAATGCTACACATTTGCCAAAATGGTATGGTTGGGGGATATTGAATAGAAACTATTCATTTGTCGCTACGGTGCCCGGAGGAATTCGGTCTGTAGAGATTGATCCAACACACAGACTCCCTGATATGAACCCGCTTGACAATGCTAAAACACGCGGGAGCTTGTTTAATAAAAATTATGTGTTCGAGTTTGACCGAGGCCTCAATCAATTTCCGAATCGTAAAAAA
This sequence comes from uncultured Chitinophagaceae bacterium, assembly GCA_964409905.1. Taxonomy (GTDB): domain Bacteria; phylum Bacteroidota; class Bacteroidia; order Chitinophagales; family Chitinophagaceae; genus JAGNRR01. Next base: position 19,726 of record CAYPET010000006.1, read on the forward strand.
TACATTACCTACTGGCGGCCCGATGTATGGTGGAATCCGGTAGACGGTATCAAGGCAGGTTTACATGCCGAGGGTAGTTTTTTAAACTATGCCAAAAAGTTTGATGCGACGGTGTGGTTCAATACGCATATACTGCAGGGCGAGGATTATCTGGTAGGCGCCAACGACGGTTTTTATGATAAACACCGCATGTTTGACTACACATTTAACTATGCTACGCCCATCCGCAGTACAGACAATAAGGTGGCCTGGGGCATGGGCAGCCGCATGATGGAAGGCTTTGCGAAGCATTATGCCTATGTGGATTATGAGCCCAACCACAATAATCGTTTTCGCTTTGGGGTGAATTCGCTTTATCGCTTTGGCAATTTCAATCGCGATTATTTGTTTTTTCCCAACGAGTGGACGAGCGATGTGAGCGACAATGGTAACGACATGACCAACACCTTTGTGCAGGCCGATTGGTTTAAAAATTACCGACGCGTGCGTTCGAGTGGTAACTTCCGCGCCAGCCTGCGCTTGCCGTTGCCGGTCTTGTTTGATAGGGACAATTACAATTACAGTTATCTCGAAGGCGAGCTAAAGCATTATACCGCCTGGAAAAAGTTTGATGTACGCGGCCGACTGTTTGGCCGCGTAGGTGTGGGCAACCTCATACCGACGGAGAGTGCCCTTTATTTGCAAGGCGCCAATCCCGAAGAGCTCATGGAGAATAAATACACCCGCACGCATGGCATTATGCCAAGTAGTTTGGGCGGCTACTCAACCACCGACTTTGCCAATATGCATGCCGGTGGCGGATTGAACCTGCGGGGCTATACCGGCTATTATGCCATAGACGAAGATGGCAATGGCGACCTGTACATCAATTACAAAGGACTGAGCGGTGCGAGCGCCAGCCTGGAGGTAGACTTTGACCGTTACATACCCATTCGTCCGAAGCGTTTGCGCGAGTACCTGCATTTCGACACCTATTTGTTTGCCGATGGTGGTGTAATAACGCGGGGCGAACTGAATGCGGCCGACATTACCGAAATGAATCCGACCACCCAATGGGCCAAGTTTAGAATGGACGCCGGTGTAGGTGTGGCTATGACGATAAAAAAATGGGGCGTGTTTGACAAGGCCAAACCTTTGACGATACGTTTTGACATGCCATTTTTCTTAAGCGCACCGCCCTTTGGTCAGGAGTATACCGACTTTAGGTGGGTGATAGGCGTGAATAGAGCATTTTAAATAATAGATGAAAAGTCACGATATTTGGTGGCTTTTTTCTGCTCTATTCTTTGGGCTTATACTGCACAAAGCGGTCTTTGAGGGCGTCTTTTGATTTATTAAAAATCATAATGCCGCGGTCTTTGCCTTGTCGGAGCTTTTTTTGTTCTTCCTCGGGTAGCTGCAGGACGTCCATACATTCTTGCGAGCAGCAGTTTTGCATTTTTTCTTTGCAGGCATCACATTGTATAAACAGTAAATGACAACCGGAATTGGCGCAGTTGGTATGCAGGTCAAAAGGCTGGCCGCACTGATGGCATTGGGCAATCACATCATCGGATATGCGCTCGGCCATGCGGTCGTCGAAGACGAAGTTGCGCCCCACGAAATAGTTATCCAGTCCCATTTCACGCACCTGATGGGCATAGTTGATAATGCCCCCTTCGACGTGATACACCTTGTCGAATCCTTTGTACTTGAGGTAGGCACTGGCTTTTTCGCAGCGGATACCGCCGGTGCAATACATGATGATGTTTTTATCTTTCTGATCTTGCAGCATTTCTTCGGCCATGGGCAATTGCTCGCGAAAGGTGTCGCTGGGCACTTCGATGGCGTTTTTAAAATGGCCAACCTCGTATTCGTAATGGTTGCGCATGTCTACAATGATGGTATTCTCGTCTTTGGCCAGTTCGTTAAATTCCTTAGCCTTGAGGTAGGTGCCTTTGTTGCTGGGGTTGAAGTCCGGGATATCGATGCCGTCGGCCACAATTTTGTTGCGGACTTTTATTTTCAATACATAAAAGGCTTTGTTGTTGTCCTCCACGGCAATGTTTAGGCGAATCTGGTCGAGTTCCGGTATGGAATAAATGTAATTGCGTAGGGCATCCAGGTTTTCGGAGGGCACGTTGATTTGTGCGTTGATGCCTTCTTCGGCCACGTATACCCGACCAAATACCCCCAATTGACTAAAATGCAGGAATAAAGTGTCACGAAATTCCTTCGGATTTTCGATAGGGAAGTACTTGTAAAAAGAAATGGTGTGTCGGGGCGTGTTGTCGTATTGGATTTTCTCCTTGAGCTCTTTTTTTGAGAGCCGATTGCGTAGTTCTGCCATTTGTTAATTATTTAGAGTCGATTGTAGGTCGAGCAAATGATTACAAACGCAAAGGTAATCAACCAAACGAAGTGGCAAATTGATATTTCTCAATGAATCTTATCTTATCTTGAAATTGGTTTTTTTCTTCAATAAATACGCTTTAACATAGGTTTAATGCCTATTTTTATACATGTCCTTTAATATGTTTTACACATAAATGTTAAAATGAGGGCTTTTTTGGCGTCTGAAAAAGGCATTATTTGGTCTAATTATTGATTATTAGAAGAAAGATTAGGAAATAGATAATTAAAGAATTTAGGTTTTAGGTGAACAACGTATCAATTTTTATGAAAAAAATGCTTGTACTTATCTTGGTGTTATGTGCATTTGGTGCGCACGCTCAGATGAGTGGAAATTATTCAATCAATAATTTATTACCTACAGCTGGTACAAATTTTAATTCGTTTTCCGATGCTGTGTCGGCGTTAAATTCACAGGGTGTCATCGGCCCGGTGGTATTTAATGTAACTTCAAATCAAACTTTTACAGAGCAGGTCGAAATACCCGAAATATCCGGTGCTAGTGCTGTGAATACCATAACCTTTAATGGTAACGGCTCCAAAATTCAATATAATACACCGAATAGTGCGCGGCCGTTCGCATTGCGTCTGAAAGGGGCTGACTACTTTCGATTCAACCGAATTGTGTTTGATCGCTTGGAATCTGGAAAAGCTTTTGCAGTGCATATTCTTGATAGTGCTAGAAATAATGTGTTTGATAGTTGTGAGGTGAATTTATTGCCTGGTACACCCAGCACAAGTTTTCAAATAGGGTTTTTGATTAATACAGACTCAACTATTGCTTTTGGCGGGGGGCTACTTCCGAATGATAGTATCATCATTCAGCATTGCACGGTAAATAACGCGTATAATGGTATTTGTATCAGTGGGGCAGCAGCAGAAACTAATACGAATGTCATCATCGAAGATTGTAAAATAAAAGATGTTTTCTTTAGCGGTATTCAGGCTCGATATTGCAAGTCTTTTCGTGCTATCAAAAATGAATTTTGGAATCCAAATCGCACCACATTCTCACCGGTACAGCTTACCGGTATTGAAATCCATTCGGGTATGCCCAGTGCGCGTATTGAAAAAAATAGTTTTCATGATCCTTTTTTCGCTGTTCCTTCTGCCAGCACGAATCCTGCATATTATGGTATTACCATAGAAGACTCCTCAAAATTGGGAAGTGAAATTATTGTAGCCAATAACCTGATAGGGAATATTCAGTCTCTTGGTACTCTTACCGGAATAAATTGTGAAAATGCCAGCCATGTGCGCATACTGCATAATACGATTTCTTTTGACGATCCGATTGTAAGTTCTTTTAGTCACAACGGTATTCAGTTAATAGGCAATACACCTCAGAATATTGAAATAAGAAATAATCTAATATCGCTTACCGGTGGAGAGTGCGTGGGGGTAAACAATAAATATTTTTTACAAATAAATAGCTCCAGTGTTGTCTGCGACAATAATAATTTTTATTTTGATAACGGAGGGATACAACCACCTAGGTGGTTGTATCAAACAGTAAGTTATACATCCTTGGCAAGTTGGCAAACGGCAAATGGCGGTGCCTTTGATCAAAACTCTACCGTAATAGATCCTTATTTTACTGCCGCCTATGTGCCTTCGAATGCATTTTTGGGTAATACTGCGGTGCCAACCACTTTTGTATCTGATGATATTTTGGGCAATGCAAGGTCTGCCACTGTGCCAGATATCGGTGCATACGAATGGAGTTGTGCCCCGTTAAATGGGATATATACTATAAATCCTTTGCTGCCAACCTCAGCAACAAATTTTCAAACTTTTGGAGCTGTCACCAGAGCGCTTGGATGTGGTGTGAGCGGTCCTGTTGTTTTTAATGTGGCCAGCGCAACTCTATTCAATGAGCAGGTGGATATTCCTGAAATTATTGGGGCATCACCCACGAATACAATTACGTTTAACGGAAATAGTAGCACGATTTCATATTCGGCCTGCGCCTTGTCAAGCATACATATTTTGCGTTTGAATGGAGCAGATTATTGCCGATTTAATGATTTTATTTTTGAAAGTACATCGTTGTCTTTCGGGAATGCTGTTCATTTATTTAATGCTGCAGATAATAACATCTTCACCAATTGTCAATTGAAGAATGTTATTGGTATTGCCTCTTCTCAGTTAATTGGTTTGGCTATTAGTAATCATCCTTATTTTGCAACCAGTCCCACTATCGGTTCTACACCTTCCTGTAGCAATAATATTTTTTTAAATTGTGTATTCGAAGGCGGTTATTATAATGTAGCCGTTACCGGTCGCACAGGTTTCCCAACCAGTAATAATCAATTTTTGAACTGTCAGTTTAAAGATGCTTATAAGAAAGGGATGATTGTGGAGTTACAAACCGGATTAATTGTATCTGATTGTGATTTTTCAAGACCTACTGTTACGAACCTCATAGATTATACCGGGGTTGAATTAGTGGGAGGTGTTTCGAGCTCCAGTATTCAGAGAAATCATTTTCATGACCCGGCTTCGGCTAATCCAAGTGTGAATGCACCACAAGCGGCCATTTATATTTCATCACCTGCAACTGTAGGTAATGAAAATATTATTTTGAATAATTTGATTTCTGATTTTAACTCTGCCGGTCCGCAATATGGTATTTGGCTGGTGGGGGCTACACATTGTCGGATTTATCACAATACTATCGATTTTTCGACATCATTAAATGCCAATCAACCTGCTACTGGTGTTTTTCAACAGACGGGTGGTAATGGCATAGACATACGTAACAACATCATCACTATCACCAAAGCGAATGGTACTAAAACCGGGCTTAGCTTGCTAACCCCTTCTACAATTTGTGACTATAATAATGTCTATGTAAACGGTACCAATGGGATCAATTTTTATGGTCGCTTTGGTGTTAATGCCGCAGATCTTAGTGCATGGCAGGCATTAAATGGCGGGGCTTTTGGACAAAATTCATCTGAAGTTGACCCCGTATATTTTAACCCATCAACTTTTGACTTTACTCCAACAAATGGTTTTATAAATAACACTGGTTTCCCTCTAGGTATTAGTAATGATATTAATACTGCACCTCGATCTTTGACCACTCCTGACGTTGGCGCATTTGAATGGATTTGTGTAAACTTGGCGGGTAATTACACGATTAACCCTGCATTACCCGTGAGCGCAACGAATTACCAAACGTTTACTTCGGTGGTATATGATTTATGTAATTGTGGCATTACTGGTCCAGTGGTTTTCGATGTTGCCCCTGGCAATATATTCAATGAGCAGATAAACATTTGTGAAGTTTCAGGTGCATCTGCAACGAATACGATAACATTTAATGGCAACAATAGTACACTAACATATAACGCAACTTCAAGTGTTGGTAGGCATACTTTGCGTTTAGCAGGTTCTGATTATTTGCGGTTTAACAAGTTGAATATTCAAGCTACGGGCACTACCTATGGTCATGCTGTGCATCTTTACAATCAGGCGAACAATAATATTTTTGATAGTTGCACTATCAGTGTAACATCGAATAGTACCAGTAATTCATTGTTAGGGTTTGCAATCAGTACAGATTCAAATTCTCTTATTATCACTGGGGGCTTTGGTGGTTGTGATAGTAATGTTGTTAGCAATTCCACTATACAAGGAGGAGATAAATCGGTATCGCTTTATGGGAAGACATCGGATAGACCCATGGCGAATCAGATCATAGATTGCAACTTATTAGATGCATATTCCAATGGACTGAGAATGACGAATACGGCTAATACCCTAGTTCTTAATAACTCTATTAGCCGACCAAGTCGAACATTATTGGGCAATTTTGAGGGAATCCGTTTTGGTGGTGATGTGAATGGGCTTATCTCAAAAAATCATGTCCACAACCCATTTACAACGAACATTAATTCAACAAATACCTTCTCCGGCATTTATGCAGCAGGGACCATTCTGAGCGGAAATACCAACACGATTGTAAACAATCTAATTGAAGATATTCTATCACTTGGCCCACAGCATGGCATCTACATTTTTTCATCGGTTAACTACCTGAATGTCTGGCACAATACCATTGATTTAAATGCAACGAATTCTGCATCCTTGCCTACTGCTTTGACGTATGGTATTTTTTGTGAGTCAAACAATAGTTTGATGGGGGTTGACATACGTAATAACAACGTCAGCATTGCACGAGCTGGAAATATTAATAAATATGGGATAGCGATTATTTCAAATTCTACTGTCACTTGTGACTACAATAATATTTATGTAAACGGTAGTGGTAGTGGTAATTTTTACGGCCAATTCGCATCGACTAACTATCTTAACTTGTCAAACTGGCAAACTGCCAATGCAAATGCTTGGGGGCAGAACTCATTTAGTCTGGATCCACAATACGTTAATCCAACAGTAAATGATTATCGGCCAACTAACTTACTAATGGATAATATTGGTATACCATTAGGTATTGCCGATGATATATTAAATGTGACTCGCTCAACAATTGCCCCTGATGCTGGAGCCTATGAATTTGCATGTCCGGGTGGTGTATCAATTAGTTCAAGTTTTATCTCACCAACAGATACTACTATCAGTTGTTTTGGTGCGGCAGACGGACAGATAGTGCTACAAGGATCCGCGGGAATTGCTCCTTATTCATATTTTATGAGTCAAGGAAGTATTACGAACACAACTGGTTTGTTTAATAATCTTGACACAGGAAACTATACAGTGATTGTTTACGATGCAAGAGGATGTGTAGATACGGTGAATGTTACCATCAGCGAGCCTGGGCTACTGTTGATAGATAGTTTGGTGTTGACGCAAC
>CAYPET010000006.1:27038-112110 GCA_964409905.1 uncultured Chitinophagaceae bacterium
AGGGTAGTAATACATTTAGTAGTTTGGGTGGCGGGTTATATGTTGTGAATGTTACCGATGCGAATGGGTGCAGTGTGACGCAGAGTGCGAGCTTGAGTGCGCCGAATGCGCCTGTGATAACGAGTGTTGTAGACACACAGATAAGCTGTAATGGGTTAAACAATGGTAGCCTGCAGATACAGGCTACAGGCAGCAGTTTGCTGAGTTATACATTACAGCCTGGCTCGTTGACGAATGGCAGTGGTTATTTTGGTCAGTTAAGCCCGAACACCTACACCATTACGATTAGCGATGTGAGCAATTGTACGGTGAGCACACAGGTTACCATCAGCGAGCCTGGGCTACTGTTGATAGATAGTTTGGTGTTGACGCAACCGACGTGTATTCCGGGCGGCGACGGCAGCATTGTAGTCTATGCGAGTGGTGGCAGTGTAGCTTATCAGTATAGTTTGGGATCGCTTATCCAGGGTAGTAATACATTTAGTAGTTTGGGTGGCGGGTTATATGTTGTGAATGTTACTGATGCTAATGGGTGCAGTGTGACGCAGAGTGCGACCTTGAGTGCGGATCCAGCACCCGCAATACTTTCTGTTGTTGATACAAATGTTACTTGTTTTGGATTAAATAATGGTTCACTACAAGTGACTGCACAATCGAGTACCAGTTTTAATTATACTTTAATACCTGGTAATATTACAAATCTAAGTGGCTATTATAATAATTTATCTCCTAATACTTATACGGTCGTATTGACCGATGCCAATGGTTGTACATCTTCAACAAGTGTTGTGATATCAACACCAGCACTGTTAACAATTGATAGCCTTGTTACAAATATACCAAGTTGTGTACCTGGAGGAGATGGTTCAATCACTGTTTTTGCAACTGGAGGAACGCCACCGCTATTGTATAGTATTGGAGGACCTGGTCAGTCTAGTAATAATTTCCTCAACTTGAATTCAAGTAATTATCTGGTAACGGTTATTGATGCTAATAATTGCTTAGACACCATAACTGTTAACTTAAATACTCCGTCTGGCCCAATAATAACTTCGGTTGTGGATACGAATGTGAGTTGTTTTGGGTTGAATAACGGCTCTGTACAAATTACAGGAAATGGAAATAGCGCGCTAACATATTCATTGCAGCCAGGCACTTTAACGAATACAACTGGTTACTTTAATAATCTTGCACCAAATACTTATACGATAACCTTATCGGATGCAAATAATTGCAGTGTAACTACGCAAGTTGTAATTACTGAACCTTCAGCGCTAAACTGGAATGCTGATACCATAGTAGATGTTAGTTGTAATGGTTTAAGTGACGGAAGTATTAATATTTCTGCGTCTGGAGGCGTTGGGGCCCTGATTTATACACTTCAACCGCTAAATGTTACAAACAATTCAGGAAGTTTTACCGGATTATCAGCCAATACATATTCGATTACAGTTACGGATGCGAATGGTTGCAGTATAATTACATCCCTAAATGTCTCAGAACCACCGATGCTGGTTGTTGACTCTGTTTTGACGGCAATTGAAACTTGCAATCCTGCTAATGATGGTACCATAACTGTTTTTGCAAGCGGTGGCGTAGCTGCATATCAATATAATCTCGGTGCAGCTAACCAGCTAAGTAATGTTTTTTTAAATCTTAACGCCGCTAATTATACTGTAACTGTTGCTGATGCCAATAACTGTACGGTGACTACTAATGCTACAATATCGGCTGCAGTGGCACCTTCAATAGATAGTATTGCTGTTACCGAAGCAACTTGTAATCCGGGATGTGATGCTAACGCTACCGTTTATGTAAGCGCAGGAACTAGTAGTACGATTGATTATAGTATAAATGGAGTTGTATATCAGAATACATCTACTTTCAATAGCCTTTGCGCCAGTAGTTATTTTGCTTATGTGGTTGATGGAAACGGTTGCGCTGATACACTAGCTTTTTCAATTAATACAAGTGTCAAGCCAGTCATCGATAGTATTATTCCTTCAAGTACCCTATGTTTTGGTGACAGTAATGGCTTGGTAAATATATACGCAAGTGGAGGGAATGGTATTTTGAATTATAGTATCATTCCTACAAACCAAACGAATCAGACTGGAATTTTCTCCGGATTATATGCAACTAATTATTTGCTAAGTATTGTGGATGCAAATGGTTGTCAAGTGGATTCTAATTTTTCAATTATCAATCCTCCTGCCCTACAGTTTACAACGACGGTTTCCACCGATGCTCTTTGTTTTGGAGATTCTAGTGGAACAATTAATGTTGCTGCTACAGGTGGAACTGGAACAAAATCATATACTTTATTGCCAAACAATATCACCAATAGTGTTGGTGCATTTGCAAACTTGTTAGGGAATGCAACATATACCATTGTTTCAACAGATGCTAATGGGTGTACATTGAGTACGAACCTAAATGTTGGAGAGCCTAGTGCTGTATCTGATAGCCTCTTGCAGCTTACTGATGTTAGTTGTTTTGGAGCTAATAATGGTAGTTTTTCAATCCTGGGTATAGGTGGTAATGGACCTTATAGTTATAACTTGACCCCTGGTAACATTAATAATACAACGGGGAGTTTTGCCACTCTTTCTGGTGGTATTTATACTATCACTATCACTGATGCTAACAATTGTACTTATTCCACTTCGATTGCCATTGCCGAGCCTGGACCACTTGTTTTTGATAGTATCGGTACAATCCCTGTTAGTTGCTTTGGATTATCTGATGGAGCAATTTTTGTGAGTGCGCAAGGCGGAGTCGGCGGTTATAGCTATAACCTACAGCCAGGAAATATTACGAACACAAGTGGTCTTTTTAATAATCTTACTGGCAATACTTATACTGTTGTAGTCACTGATGCGAATGCTTGTAGCCTTGCAACGACGATAGTTGTAAATCAACCTCTGGCTATAACGCTTGATTCGCTGTTGGTTACAAATGCCACATGTGCCGGCTTTAGTAATGGAACGTTGTCTATTTATACTTCCGGTGGTAATGGAGGGAATAATTATGTATTAACGCCGGGTAATATTGCTAATTCAACAGGCATTTTTACAGGTTTGGGAGCGAATGTTTATACGATTACCGTTACGGATACAAAAGGCTGTAGTATTTCGGCTGTTGGTACTATCGAAGAGCCACAACCATTAACTGCGGTCTTTGCTACCGATTCTGTTCGATGTTTTGGAGGTAATGATGGTCAGGTACAAGTAACTGCAAGCGGTGGAACACAGCCTTATTCCTATACTCTGTTGCCTGGTGCTATAACCAATGGTAGCGGCGTATTTGTTGGATTGGCAGCTAATATTTACATCGTGAATATAACAGATTCTAACGGCTGTACTTTGAGTGTAAATAATATTTTGGTGGAGCAGCCATCACAAATATTATTCACTAACGTAACCGTGGATGACGTTATTTGTTACGGTGATACGACTGGTAAAATAAGTGTAGCCGCCAATGGAGGTATTGGATTGATAACTTTTGATATTTCTCCGAATGTTGGTAGTCAAGCTACTAGTGGATTATTTACAGGTTTATTTGCAACCAACTACATTATAACCGCCACGGATGCTTACAATTGCACTGCCACGACGCAGGTGACAGTAAATCAAAATCCACAAATTCAAGTTGCATCATTGACCATTACCGAACCTAGATGTAAGGGCGATACGAATGGGGCTTTGAGTTTTACTGTTATTGGCGGTGTGGGCAATTTAACCTACTCGTTTAACGGGGGACCTTTCAATACAGACACAGTCTATAGTAATCTCGGGGTTGGTACATATACATTGAATGTATTAGATTCTTTTGGATGTTCATTGGATACTTCCCTGGTATTAACAGAACCTGAATTGGTGCGAGTTGGAAGTTTCGAATTAACTCCAAATACTTGTCCCGATATAGAAGACGGCAAAATTGTGGTAGTGGCCACAGGAGGCCGTCCTTATTATACCTATTATCGCCGCCCGGGTATTTCGTTTAATAGAACAGGAATATTTACAGACCTCAAGCCAGGCGCTTATACTATTACGATTATTGATAGTTCTGGTTGTGCGTTTGATACGACCTTTAATTTACTGCCTAATCCAAACGCTATGCAAACTACAATAGTCAAAAAGGATTTGCCTTGCACTGGTTATGGTGACGAGGGTGAGGCAAGTGTTATTGTAAACGGTGGGGTGCCTCCATATATCTATTTGTGGAGCACAACTCCTGCTTCTACCGAGTCTAAGGTGACTGGTTTAAGATTTGGCTATTATTTCGTTGAAGTGTTGGATGCCCTGGGTTGTAAAATAACTGACACAACCTATATCAATCCAGGAGACTGTTGTAGTGAGGTATTTATGCCTAATGCTTTTAGTCCCAATGGTGATGGTAATAATGATGAATTCCGCGTGATAAGCACCGCTGGAATTGATTTGCTTCAATTTGAAATATTTAATCGTTGGGGCCAGCGCATATGGCAAACATCAAATTATACAGAAGGTTGGAATGGAACATTTAAAGGTGAAAGACAACCTATAGCCGATTATTACTATGTCTTCCGATATCGATGCCTAACTGATGGTAAAGAGTATATTAGAAAAGGAAATATAACTTTAATTAGGTAGTTCTTTAACGCATATATTTTTGTGATACCAATCTTCCATTCATTGCACTAGGTTTTCGGCTTCAATCATACTTGGTAAATCGTTAAAATTAAAAAGCTTGGCAATGCCAAGCTTTTTAATTTTAACACTCTTAAATTCAATTACAGTGCCTAGTGTTGTTAACTCTCAGATGATACATCTGAAGTATCACCTTCCATTTCTTCATTATTTTTTTCTTCGGCCGACACCTCTTCTTTAGTTACCGGTGTTGGTGGTTTGTAATTTTCTTCCAGTTGCACGTTCACAGCCATCATCCCTTTGGGACCTTTTTTGGTTTCAAAAACTACTTTGCTATTTTCGAAAATTTCATCGATACAGCTGTCAATATGCACGAAAACACTTTCATTATCCATGCGGTCAACAATAAAACCAAAGCCTTTGTCATGATTAAAAAAGCTCACTTTGCCATATCGCATCGGATCTTCATCGGTCAAATTATTTTGAGCACCTAATACTATATTTTCTGCGTCTATTTCAATTTGATCATCAACACTCGGTGGGGTAGGGTGCAATGAGCCGTCTGGGTGTAAGTACATGATATCACTACCACCTTCGTCTTCTCGACGTTGTGCTTTTCGTGCAGCTTTGTCTTCACGTTTTTTCTTCTGTTTTTTTTCCCGGTCTTTTTTTCCGAAACTATCTGCCATTGTATTTTTTTAGGTTCGTTGTGTTGCAAATTATATGAAATATTTTTTTGCTAACAACTTTAATGCAAACCTACATTTTTTTTCACTCAATTACGCATCTATTGATAAAGCTTCATTATTTAATTATTCTTTTCCCTGGCTTAAATAAAAAAAACTCTCCGCGTTGTGAGAGTTTTTATTTTAAGTTCTTTAGCGACTATTGTAGTAAACCAAAGCACATTAAACTGCTATTCTTATCACTATATACCATGACCCAAGTATAATCAGTAGTATTAACGGTCGTGCCAAAAGTGTAATTGAAATTTCCGCTGGCAGCAATCAAATCACCTACACGGTAACTATCGCCAACATCATCTTTTGATTTGGCAAGATAAACACTTAAATCAGGCGCGTTATCTACCATGAAATTTTCAAAACGCAGTACTTTTCTTTCAGGGTTACCATATAGCTTAATCACACCAGTACCATCAATGCCTTCCACGGCTGTTAGCGTACCTTCTTTGAGTAATACATCGTCAGCTTTTGGATCAAAACGGATGTTCGCACTCTCAGGCGCATGGCCTTCATCTTCTTTTGTGCAGGATGAGAAAGCTAAAAAACTGGTAGCAAGAAGCAATAATAATGTGTTGAATTTCATTTTAAATATTCTGTTTTCAGAACTAAAATACACTATATCCAATAAAAAATACGGTTATTTAAAACTAATCTACTGCCAAGTATTCTTTATACAGCCCTTTTGTAAAAGATTGATATAAATAAACGGCTTCCTCATACCGTGCCAATGATACCAATGAAACTGCAGGTAGAATCATTTTTTTATAAATGTGGTCATAAATTTCCTCCTTGTTATCAAAAGTATTGATTTGATTCACAAGCGATGGTGCCAGTGAATAATATCCTTCAATTAACTTTTTACCTTCATTATTATTTTTCATGTATTGGTCACGCAAGTAACGCAGCGTTTCGAGTTCGTAGCAGTTATCGGGCATATTTTTAGAGCTGATACAGGCTGTTGTAATGTAACAACCATCTCCATCGCTGCCCAAAGATGATGAACTAATTTTTTTAGTGACTTCTGTCAGTACGCCCTGTTTGCTTTTAATGGTTATACCGATTTCATTAGAAGTTGTCATAATGGTCAGGGTGATACGTTTTGGTTTGAACATTGATTTTGGAAATCTATATCCGTTCTTATCTACGTCTTGACATTTTGCCTTGCATATGGCAGTCTTGGTTTCGTCGTTCGTTCGGATACTGGTAATTAAAAATTTATAAATCCCTGTTTTGGTTTGCCCTTAGAAAGTCCGTTAGAGTAATAGCGTACATTCAATTCAAAAATTTTATCCTCTTTGCTGGAGGTATCAAAATTTTTGGTCATTTTATCACACAACTTTCATGTGAGCCCCCAATATTCTTGGCTTTTATCTGAAGAAATACTGCCTGTATAGGTTGATTTATTAAAATTTCAGTTTGACTAAAAATAGCTTTTGGTAAAGCCAAACTTGCAGCCAAAGCTGCATTTACTTTGATAAATTCTCTGCGTTGCATTTGGTATATTTTTTACACAAAATAGGATTTTGGTATAAGTTTTCAAAATTTGCTACCGTTTAAATAGGCTATCAACCTCTCAGCTAGTGTACTTGTTATCATGTTGGATATACCCTTATCTTTGGCTTCCAAAATTGAGTTATATGAATCGTTTAAATATAGTAGGGTTGCTGACAGCCATGCTCATTTATATGTCTTGCGACGACAAAGCCAAAAGCACACAAGAATCTTCAATGCCAACCGGCATTTCGTTTATCGAAAGAAGTTACATGGATACCACCATCAAACCAGGCGATAATTTTTATGATTATGCGGGCGGAATGTGGCGTAAAAACAATCCGGTTCCGGCTTCAGAAACTCGATGGGGGGCTTTTGATATGTTGTCAGAGTTCAATAAAAAGGTATTGCAAGAACTAACCTTAGAAGCAGCCGCAAATCCGGGCGAGAAAAATAGCCCCAGTCAAATGGTGGGAGATTTATTCACCAGTGGGATGGATACTGTAACGATTGAAAAACTGGGCATTAATCCAATTAAAAAAGACTTGGATAAAATAAGCGGATTAAAATCAAAACAAGAAATGTTGGCTTTATTAGCACAGATGACAAAAGAAGGTGGCAACCCCTTGTTTAGTTATTACGTGAGTACCGACGAAAAAAATGTGACAGAATATATAGGCGGATTATGGCAAGGCGGGTTGAGCTTGCCGGATAGAGATTATTACCTAAAAAGTGATGATCGAGAGAAAGATATTCGTCAAAAATATTTGGTTCATGTGGCCAATATGTTTCAGTTGGCGGGCGATGACGAAGCTAAGGCTAAGGCTAAGGCAGGTGTTATTATGCGCATCGAAACTAGCTTGGCTAAAGCCAGCATGGATCGTACTGAAATGCGTGACCCCTACAAAACCTACAATAAATATTTTGTGACTGATTTTGATAAAAAAGCAAATACCATGAAATGGAATGCCTTTTTTGAGGCAATCAATGTGAAAGGTCAGGATAGTATTTTGGTAGGGCAACCAGGTTTCTTTACTGCCATGGATAATTTATTGGCTAAGGAATCGCTTGAGGATTGGCAAACCTATTTGGCCTGGCATACACTTACCGGAGCTGCGCCTTATTTGAGCAACAATTTTGCTGATGAAAATTTTGCTTTCTTTGGTAAAGCACTTAGTGGCCAGCAGGAACAAAAGCCGAGATGGAAAAGAGTATTGGGGTTAGTGAACGGTGCCGTTGGTCATCAATTGGGCAAATTGTACGTGAAGAAATATTTTACCCCGGCGGCAAAGCAGAGAATGAGCCAACTTGTAGATAACCTGCAGGTGACATTTGGCGAGCGCATTGAAAACTTAGACTGGATGAGCGCGGCTACGAAAGTTAAGGCAAAGGAGAAACTTAATACGTTTGTAAAAAAGATTGGTTACCCTGACAAGTGGCGTTCGTATGAAGGATTGGAGATTACAAAAAAAGATTTTATTGGTAATATCAAAGCCTCCAACATTTTTGACTATAACTTCATGATTAGCAAATTAGGTAAGGAGGTAGATAAAACTGAATGGCACATGACGCCTCAAACTGTAAATGCGTATTACAACCCTTCCTTTAATGAAATAGTTTTCCCGGCAGGGATTTTACAATACCCATTTTTTGATTTAGGGGCTGATGATGCAGTGCTCTATGGTGCTATCGGCGCAGTAATTGGCCATGAGATGACTCATGGATTTGATGATCAGGGTAGTCAATATGCCGCTGATGGAAATTTGAAAAATTGGTGGACAGAAGAGGATAGACAAAAGTTTGAGAGCAAAACAAAAATGGTAGTTGATCAATTTAATTCATATACAATTCTAGATAATAAACCTGTCAATGGGAAACTTACTTTAGGTGAAAACATTGCTGACCTTGGAGGTGTTACTATAGCCTATGAAGCGTTTAAAAAAACCAAGCAAGGCAAGAGTAAAGAGCTGATTGATGGCTTTACGCCAGATCAGCGATTTTTCTTAAGCTGGGCTCAGGTGTGGCGTTTGAATATTGTTGATGAAGAGGCTGCAAAACGTTTGGTCACCGACCCTCATTCACCAGGAATTTTTAGATGCAACGGACCATTGTCAAACTTTGCGCCTTTTTATGCTGCATTTAATGTAAAGGAAGGAGACAAAATGTATCGTTCGCCGAATGAAAGAGCGGTTATTTGGTAGGCGCAAAAACTGCAGAGCTTTATCATATATTTGGGGAGTGCGATTAGCACTCCTTTATTTTTAATTGCAAATTATTAGTTTATTTAAAAACATATCAGCCCTTACAGCCTCCCAAGTATTAACGGCAGCTTCCAATTTTTTTGCGTTGGCTATCGTTGCACGAATGTTGGGAAGCAGTGGTTATGGTGATTGGACACTTTATATAAATGCTTATGCTTTTGGTGCCTTGGCTTTGAGTTTTGGGTTACCTCCGGCAATTAATCATTACTTAGCCGCACAAAAATTAAATAGAGAAGATCTGCTCGGACAATTGTTGTTTTTTGCACTAAGTACGGGCGTCATATTTTTGGCAGTGGCATATCTTATTTCACACTCGGCTCTGGCGCCGATTGTGCTACCCTCTTTATTGCCGCCAAAGTTTATTGTATTGGGCCTTTCAGTGCACTTTACCATACTTTTTTATAACCAATTGTTACAGGCATTACTACTAGCCGAAAAACAGTATCGCAAGGTTGCTTTAACGACAGCTCTGAGTGCAATAATCTTATTATTAATCTATGCTGCTGGTTATTTTTGGAATCAGGCAAATGCTGAGTTCTTTTTCAAGTATATCATTCTAAGCAATACTGCAGTTTTGCTTTTACAGGCCTCTTTGTACCTAATGTTTGCAATGCGGTTGCGAGGATATCTGTTTAAAATACGCTTTTTCTCAAAAACAGTTTTTTTTATGCTTTTGGGTTTCGCAGGGTGGGTGTATGTTACAAATTTGTTGCAATTCTTGAATTACAAGTTGGACGTTTGGCTTATCACGGGGTTTTTAAATGACAAATCTAAATTAGGTATTTATGGCTTAACTGTTTCGTTAGCGCAACTATTATGGCTTATTCCAAATGCTTTTCATTCAATCATATTTACAGAGACTTCGCAACGTGATTCTGCCTTATTGACCAAAAAGATACATAATTGGTCTTTGAATATTTTTTATTTGGCAATCATCTTTGGAATCCTAGGTTATAAATTGTCATTTTGGATAGTGCCAATATTTTTTAGCCAGGCATACAAGGAGGTAACCGATGTCTTGCCGTATTTAATACCAGGAATAGCAATTTTTGCACCTTCTATCTTATGGAGTGCTTATTTTGCGGGTAAAAAACGCATCGACATTAACTTTAAGAGTTCACTCATAGGATTGCTGTTTTGTATTTTGCTGAACCTTATTTTAATACCAAAATTTCAAATTATTGGTGCCGCAATCGCGACTTCTTGTTCTTATATTGCTTCAGCTGTCTATCTCTATTGGAGATTTGTGAAATCGGTCTAGAAAGATTGCTTGTTTTTTCAGTTGTATTTAAAAAACATGGCAGTTTCATGCCGATTATTGGGAAGTTATTTGTACCAATATGCCAAATCAATGTGGATAAGCTTATAATCTCCCGCCTGAAACCCTTTTTTTTATTGATTTTCGTCGTTTTTTTTATCAGTTTGTTAAGATATAAAAAAGACCGATTATATTTTGATTATTAGCGCTACTTGAATACTTTTGTCCACTGAAAATACTATAAAATTTGATTTATGGCTAGCAAAAAGTACTTATTAATATTAGCAAGCATTTTTACCTTGTTTAGTTTTACACAGGTAAATGCCCAAAGCTCAGGTGTATATAACCTAACGAGCTACGACTACACAGACAGTAGTTTAATCCCTGAACGAAGAATGGATCAGCAAAACGATTTTATGAACAATCGTTATTTGTATCCATCAAAACCAAGAAATCAATGGGAAGTTGGTCTTTCTTTTGGTGGTGTAAACGTATCTGGCGATGTTAGATCACGTTCGATTTTTAATAAAGCACTTAACCCGATGGAAACATTAGGTTTTGCAATTAACGTGCGAAAAGCATGGGGTTATGTGTTCTCTACCCGTTTGCAATACTTGTCAGGTTCTGCCAGTGGTTACAACTATCAAACAGCTGGAGGTTATGCTCAAGCAGGTAATCAAAATCCTTGGAACAGAGCAGGATATACAGGTCCAGTATACTATAACTACCAAACTAAAGTTCGTCAATTGTCAATGGACGTAATTGGAGCTTTAAATAACATACGTTATCACCAAGGTACAAATAAAGTTTCTTACCATGCTTTGGCAGGTATTGGTGCTTTGTTATATGAAACTAGTGTTGATGCTACCGATGCAGCTGGTGCAAATTATAACTTTAACTCTGTGGCTGCGAACTACCCAACCGCTGGTAACTCACTTTATCAAGACAGAAAAGATATCTCAAGTGATTTGAAAAATCTTTTTGATGGAGAATATGAATCAGCTGCTGAAAGACACACTGATACCAGAGGATTTTTTAATGACTATACCTTGCGTCCTACCGTAAACGTTGGTTTAGGAGCCTCTTTCCGTTTAGGTAAAAAAGTATCTTTGACTGTTGAGGATAAAGTAATCTTTACAATGGATGACTTAATTGATGGTCAACGTTGGCAAGAGCGTACAGCATTGACTCGTGATATGGATAATATCAACTATCTGGCTGTAGGTATCAATGTTAACCTTGGTTCTGACGCGGTGGCTCCTCTTTGGTGGATTAACCCTAATGACTTTATGTACAATGGTTTAGCGTCTAAAACTAAATCAACTAGCAAATGTGATAATGATGCTGATGGTGATGGGGTTTCTGATTGCTACGATCGTTGTGGTGATACCCCAGGTGGTGTTGCTGTAGATACTCATGGTTGTCCACTTGATACAGATGGTGACGGGGTTGCCGACTACAAAGACAAACAATTAATTACTCCAACAGAATGTCAACCTTCTGATGCTGATGGCATTGGTACTTGTCCAGATCCAGAATGTTGTAAAAATGGACCTGTATCTAGTGGTTGTGGTTCTATCAATCAAGGTTCTGTAATGTTTTCTGGAGGTTCAAGCACATTGAGCACTTCAGCTCAAAATCAGTTGAATGATTTGGCTAACTCTATGAGAAGCAATCCAAATTGTAGTGTTGTTGTTATGGGTAATGGTAGCAGCAGCAAAGTTGCTCAACAACGTTCATGGGATCGCGTAAATGCTGTTATCAACTACATGGTTGATCGTAATGGTATTGATCGCGCTCGATTCATTTTCCAATATGGAAGAGGTGGTAATGACAATGCAGTTGATTATCGTGCAGCTGGAGCTGGTGAGACAGGTCCTTCAAACACACCTCCGCCATTCCCTAATCTTAGTAGATAATAAGTACTTTTTGCTAATAATAAAAAGCCCGACTTTGTCGGGTTTTTTTATTGTATCTATTGGATATTCAATGCTTATAATTTGGCCAACTGAAAGTTCATTTTTGACACTTAGTATTTTGGTCTACGCAAGTAATCAAGATAAGATTTCTTTATATAGTCTAAATACTCATACTCCGTAGCCGAACGCAGAAATGAGTATGTCGGTCTATAATATTGCATGAATAAACGCAAATCATCGCCTTCTAATTTTGTTATTTCACTAATCAAGGCCTTATTAAAAATGAAATCCACATATTTATCATTCTGCCATTTCTCATACATTGCTTGGAATGCCCAACGATCTCTATTTTTTTTGCTTAATGCATCCAAGGATATACCACCACCACTAGCATTGTTTTCACCTTTTTTACTGCCATTGAGTATTAATGAGTAAGTGTTAACAAATTTCAGGCTATCACGTTGGTATGGTAATAAATGGCCTTGTGGGTCTAAACGGTTTTGAATCTTATCCAGGTGCAAATTATAGAATAGGGGGTTTCTTTCGTTCGCAATTCGAATTCTAGCATTTTCATAACCCTCTTTGTCTATCAAGAGCAATTCACCAGTTTTAATTCGCATGCAAAAAAATCCATTACTATCCGATATTACCTTGTCATTTGTATGTACGTTTAGAATACTGACTGATATTAATGGTTTTTTGGTCTGGTTGTCAACGACAATGCCGCGCACAGTTGTTTGAGCAACTGCAGTACCGGCAATTAGTATTAGCGTGTATATGCTTATTGAGAGTTTACGTATGATAACAGACTAGTTTCTTTTCGAATTTACAACATATTGATTGCCATTAAATTCTTTTCACAAAAGATTAAATTACTAGGTTGATCATTCGTCCCTTTACGAAGATGAACTTCTTAATGTCTTTACCTTGCAGCAAGGCCTGTACTTCTTTCATTGCAAGGATAAATACTTTTGCGTCCTCTTGACTATATTCAGCAGGGAGGATAATTTCCATTTTTCTTTTACCATTTATTGCTAATGGATAGGTAATTTCTGATTCAACTAAATAGTTTGTATCCAGTATAGGATACTGCGCCTCTAATATGCTGGTTTCCATACCTAGTTGATACCAGAGCTCCTCTGTGATATGCGGAGCAAATGGACAAAGTAGTATGAGTAATGGCTCAAGGATGTCTTTTTTATTACAACCCAAAGCGGTAAGTTCGTTTACACATATCATGAATTGACTAACAGCTGTATTTAAAGAAAAACTGTCAGTAGCTTTTTCGACTTTGTCTATAGTTTGATGTAAACTCTTCAACTCATCTTTGGTGGGTGCCTCTACACTAATCTCAAATATTTCATTTTGATAAAACAATCTCCAAAGTTTTTTAAGAAACCGATGTACACCTTCTATACCCTTTGTATCCCATGGTTTGCTGTCTTCAATAGGCCCTAAAAACATTTCATACATGCGGAATGTATCTGCTCCATATTGGGCAATAATATCGTCAGGATTTACTACGTTATAAAGCCTTTTGCTCATTTTTTCAGTCAACTGACCACAGATATACTTATTGTCCTCTAGAATAAATTCAGCATCTGCATATTGTGGACGCCATTGTTTAAGCTGCTCTATATTTAATTCCAAGCCATCGCATAACATTACATCTATATGTATCGCATCAGTCTCATGTTGATTTTTTAATCCCGCACTGATATATTTGTTTGTGCCGCTAATACGATAGATTAGGCGCGAATTCCCTTGTATCATGCCTTGATTTATGAGCCGTTTGAAGGGCTCGTCAAAAGAGATGTGCCCTAAATCTTTTAGTACTTTACACCAGAATCTAGCATATAACAGATGACCAACCGCATGTTCGGCACCGCCGATGTAAACATCCACTTGTTGCCAATAATCTGACTTTTCACGACTACAAAAACTATCATCGTTTTGTGGGTCCAAATAACGCAAATAATACCAGCTACTACCGGCATATCCCGGCATAGTATCCGTTTCGCGTTGGCCCGCTTCAATATTGGTCCATTCTGTTAAATGCGCTAAAGGACCTTTACCTTCAGGGCCACGATCATAGGTGTCTATTGCAGGTAGTAGCAGCGGCAAATTGTCTGGCAAGATACTCCCATCCTTTTGATAGATTATTGGAAAAGGTTCCCCCCAATATCGTTGCCGACTAAAACCTGCATCGCGCATTTTATAATTTATCTTTCGCTGCCCAATATTAAGTCGTTCTATTTCTTCTAATATTTTCTTCGAAGCCGATGAAGAGCTCAGGCCATTTAAGAAATCAGCATGTTGAAGTTTCACATTCTTGCCGGTAAATGCTTCCTGGCTAATATCTACGTCCTGAAATATGTTAATAATATCCAGACTAAAATGATGTGCAAATAAATAGTCGCGTGTGTCACCAGCCGGCACAGCCATTATGGCTCCAGTTCCATAATGTGCTAAAACATAATCAGCAATCCAAATTGGCAATTTTTTGTTGGTGAATGGGTGTATGGCATAAGCGCCTGTAAAGCAACCTGTAATTTGCTTTGTTTCGGCCAAACGTTCACGTTCTGAGCGACTAGCGCTTTGCTGCTGATAGGCTTCAACATGTTTTAAATTTTCTTGAAGGGTGATAGTCTTGACAAGAGGATGCTCCGGGGCGAGTACTAAAAAGGTACTGCCAAATATAGTATCTGGTCTTGTAGTATAGACTGTTATTTTTTCGGGGGAGTTCAAGACGTTAAATGTTATGGAAGCACCTTCGCTCTTGCCAATCCAATTTCGCTGCATATCCTTTAATGGTGCAGGATAATCAACATGTTCTAAGCCATCTAATAGCCTATCGGCATAAGATGTAATTCGAAGGAACCATTGTTTCATTTTACGTCGTTCTACCGGATGGCCTCCTCTTTCTGAAACGCCGTTGACTACTTCATCATTTGCCAGCACAGTACCAAGAGCTTCACACCAATTTACGTAGCTCTCCTTGCGATATGCCAGTCGGAAGTCCATCAGTATATCTTCTTTTTCTTGATTTGAATAAGCCTTCCAATCTTGGGACGAAAATGTACGTTTACCATCAAAACCATGTTGTTCAAACTGCGCTATCAACTCTTGAATTGGTCGAGCCGCATTGACTTCTGAATTATAATATGAATTAAACAATTGCAGAAAAATCCATTGCGTCCATTTATAATAATTCGGATCGGAAGTTTTAACCTCGCGGTTCCAATCATAGCAGAATCCAATTTTTTCTAATTGTTCTTTATAGCGTTGAATATTACTTTCTGTGGTTACTGCCGGGTGTTGGCCTGTTTCAATGGCATATTGTTCGGCAGGCAAACCAAAGGCATCAAAACCCATAGGGTGCAAAACATTAAACCCTTTCAGGCGCTTGTATCGCGCATAAATATCAGATGCGATATATCCTAAAGGATGTCCAACATGTAAGCCCGAGCCTGAAGGATACGGGAACATATCAAGTACATAGTATTTTTCTTTATCATCATCTTCAGTAACTTGATAAATATTACTATCTCGCCATTTTTTCTGCCATTTTTTTTCAATGGCTGAAAAATTGTATTGCATAATCAGGATATTAGAATGAAATTCAAATATAATTGGGATTATTCACAAATCTCATTATCGTCGTATTTGTAAACGCCCAGACTACGTTTTGTGCTTTTTACAAACTTGTCTTTATTGCGGTTTAATTTGATAATGATTCTGCCGGATATTGAAAAGTACATATCGTTATTGCCAGCATCACCCCTTTGCTGACCAGGATTATAAGCCTTACTGGCATCTACAAATCGACTTTTGTTGTTTACCAATTTGGCAATTTCAGCATTTGAAACAGTAAGATATTTATCAAAAAGTGCCGGATCGATGAATGTTGTACTTACATCATCTAGGTAATCAGTAAACAAGTGCCGACCAACAAATTCTAAACCGAGTCGAATGGTTGGGCTTAACTCGTAATGAAAACCTACGCCATACGGAATGTTCCATTGCCGCAGTTTGTAGGGTGCTCTGTTCGGGTATTCGATCATTCCCTGACCCTCCGTTGATAATGGTTGCAGGTCGACCCAAACATCTTCATCGAGTATTTTATCAAAGTAGGAACCTTGAGGATTAAAACTAAATGTGCCTATACCTCCCAACAAACAGGGTTGAAGATAACTTCTATTGGCAGCTGTATGAAAACGAAAGAACTTCAATGGGTAAACCTCCAACATCAAAGAAGCCTCGTTTATTTTGGTGCGAAAATCAAGATTGCGCAGATATCGATTGTAGGACGGATCATCCTTTGAGGAATAATAAGTATTTTGATCACTACCAGCTATATTACCCAAAATATAGCTAAACCTAAATCCAATAGCCTCTCTTCTAAGGTGGGACAGGGTAAAACCGTATAGAAATGTATTCTCTTTAAAGTTTACATCACCTAATAAATTATTCTCGAGTTGCGAGTTGCCCCCTAAATCGCCAATGTACCCCGATGGACCAAGTTGGAAACTGAAATAAGTTGTTTTTTTTGCCGGTAGTGCCCTTTGGCCAGTCTTAGATAAATTTATTTCAGCCGGGTAATTCCGAATTGTTGTTTTGGCCTCAGTTTCTTTTTCGTTCAATAATCGAGGCGGTTTCTCATTCGTAAAACTTGGCTGTTTGTTTGTTTCTTTTAAAACCGTTTGGGCTGTTGCTGACTTTTTATCTGATTGCTTTTTTTTATTAGCCTTTCTGGCCGCGGCAGCCTTTTTTATTTCAACATCTATACTTTCGCGGATATGTGCTCTTTCTTTCTTTCTAAGCATTGCAGCCTTTTGATTTGCCCGGGCTGCATCACGTTGCATTTTTTTTTGGCGTGCTATGCTATCCCTGGTGCGCATCCGTTCAGCCTGCAAGCTTGTGATAGCAATTTCTATAGAATCCTGTTTTAGTTTCAATGCCAAATTTCTGAGCGAAGCCTCAGTGCTATCATTTTTTCTTTTTAATTCGGATACTTGATTGATTATGTCATTTCCTGCTGCACTCTGCCCAGAACTTGGCATGTTTAATAGGCAGCTAATAGCAATCAGTATGAAGATTTTTGTATTCAAAAGAAGAGAAATAAAGTTAATTGTTTTCAGTGGCATTATTCCACATCAAATAAGATTTAATAAAACCTTCTAATTCGCCGTCCATTACGGGCTGTACATTGTTGACCTCAAAATCTGTGCGATGGTCTTTAATCATTTTGTAAGGGTGAAAAACATATGATCTAATTTGAGAACCCCACTCTATTTTTTTCTTGGAGGCGTTGCCAGCATTTTTTATTTCTTCGCGCTTGCGGAGCTCTTCTTCATATAGGCGTGATTTCAACATCTTCATGGCTTTCTCCCGGTTTTCACCTTGTGTACGACTTTGCTGACACTCTACTACTATTCCGCTTGGCAAATGTTTTAGGCGGACGGCCGTTTCAACTTTGTTTACATTTTGGCCGCCCTTACCACCGGCCCGAAAGAAATCCCATTCGATATCTGCCGGGTTTACCTCTATCTCTATGGTATCATCAATAAGCGGATAAACGATAACCGACGCAAATGAAGTGTGTCTGCGATTCGCACTATCAAATGGTGATAATCTGACCAAGCGGTGCACCCCTGATTCTCCCTTCAACAAGCCGAACGCAAAGGGACCATCAATCTCGATAGTAGCTTGTTTAATGCCTGCGCCATCCCCCCACTGAATATCCAGCTCTTGTGTGCTAAAACCTTGTTTATCAGCATACATTTTATACATACGCAGTAGCATTTCTGCCCAATCCTGACTTTCAGTTCCTCCTGCGCCAGAATTAATCATTAAAATGGCGGGTAATTCGTCTTCTTCGGTAGAAAGGGTAGATTTAAACTCAAGGTCTTCTAAAGCTTGCTGGCTTGCGGCAAAGGCTTTGGCAACTTCATTTTCACTTTCTTCGCCGGCTTTCCAAAAATCGAATAATACAGCAAAATCTTCCAATTTGGTTGAAGCACTATCATATAAAGCAATCCAATACTCCATGCCTTTTGTCTCTTTCAGTATTTTGGTAGCCCTTTCGTTATCGTCCCAGAATCCCGGAGCTAAACTCAGCTGCTGATTATTGGCCACTTGCTGTCGCTTATCGTCAATTTTCAAGTAGCGATACAGGTTTTCAAGTTGCATGCGCATTAGTTTTATTTGCTCGCTAGTCATGGATTGGGCAAAAGTAAGGTATCATCATGGCCAAAAAAAGTGACCCATGGTATCCAAAAAACAAATTTCTTTAAAACTAATAGAGCTGGTTTATTCTCTATCTAAAGTGGCTCTTTGCTTTTCTTGCGATTTACAATGGGCAGCATTATAAGGGAAAAGAAG
Organism: uncultured Chitinophagaceae bacterium; assembly: GCA_964409905.1. Classification (GTDB taxonomy): domain Bacteria; phylum Bacteroidota; class Bacteroidia; order Chitinophagales; family Chitinophagaceae; genus JAGNRR01. The sequence goes on from CAYPET010000006.1 coordinate 45,726, forward strand.
CCTCCTGTTATAAGCACTAGGGTTTGCGCTAGCCAGGACACGTTGGCATAGGCCAATGCCAGCGCCTCTTCAATGTGATACATTTCTTGCAACGTAAGGGATACAAAATATTGAAACGAACCCATGCCCCCTGGGGCCGGCACTACAAAACCAATTGTGCCAAAAGATAAAACCCCCAGCCCTTCTCCAAATGATAGATTGCGTAAATCTTCAAAGGCCCAAAAACCAAGGGTGGTCATAAATAAGTAGAGTAGCCATATGCCAGCAGTGTAACCCATAAAAATAAACGGGCTTTCTACTTTTCGGATAGTGCTAAGACCTTCCAAGATATTTTTGATAATTACTAAAAATTTATTTTCAGTTGAAAAAAGTTTTTTACGTAAAGTGTATAAAGTACCGATAATTACTATCAAGATAGTTAGGGCCAAGTATAATCCTGTCTTACTCAGTCGTTGGCTCAGGGGTTGAAACAAGTTTTCCTGCACAAAAGCATTCACTGTATCATATTCTACAAAGTATGTAATAAAAAAAACACCTAAAAGAGTAATAAGGTCGAAGGCTCTTTCGGCTATCATGGTTCCGGCCAGTTTGTCGGCCGGCACTTTTTCATAAACTGAGAGGACACCGCATCGTGCTACCTCGCCCATGCGCGGAGTGACCAAATTGACCAAATAACCTATCATGATACTTAAAAAAGTGTTTGTCACACTCACGTTGTACCCTAATGGTTTAATCAACATTTTCCATCGGAGCGCCCTTAAATAGTGGCTGCCAATCCCACCAATGAATACCAGAAGTAGCGGCCATAACGAGATTCCTCTGATGTAGTGCATCATTTTATCCAATGGAATACCGCGGCTTGCCAGCCATAAAAACAAAAACGCAATCGCTAAAAAGAGAACGTATTGAATAATTTTTTTGCGATTGAGTTGAAGTTGCATGAGTTGTTTTTAATTCAACTTATTTTGTTCGTTAGGGAATATCGTGATAGGTCTGAATTGGCGAGCTTCTTGCTCTTCCATAAGTGCATAGGCAATTATGATCACGACATCTCCTACCTGTACTTTTCGGGCAGCCGGACCATTCAAACAAATAGTACCCGTGCCACGTTTGCCAGCAATGATATACGTTTCAAGCCTTTCGCCATTATTGATATTCACTATTTGGACTCGTTGATTCTCAAACATATCAGCCGCGTCAAGTAAATCTTCGTCAATCGTTATGGATCCGATATAATTTAAATTGGCCTCTGTAACGTGTACCCGATGAATTTTTGACTTAAATGTTTCTACTAACATAATTGCGTTGGCAAAGGTAAACCCAAAGCCTCATTCTGCCTTGATATTATCCAATACCAATGTTATCAATCAATCGCACACCCTCGATAAACGCTGCTGCCACCAGGCGCATGGGTATTTCATGATTAAAATCGTTAAGCGGTGTCATATTTGTGGCTTCACACAAATCAAGATATTCAGGTTCAAAACCGTTGACTTTTAGTAGTTCGTATGCCTCCTTTTTTAGGGTTGTAAACTCGGTTCCACCTGCGTTGTGTTTTACATATTGAAGTGCCCGATACATGGCCGATGCATTTTCTAATCCATTCGGGCTAAGTAGTCGATTTCTAGAGCTCATGGCAAGACCGCTCGCTTCACGCAATGTAGGGCAGGAGACAAGGGTTGCGCTGTGATGTTTTAGTTCTATAAGTTTCCGAACTACTGCTACCTGCTGATAGTCTTTTTCGCCCATGTACAAGTGGTGGGGTTTAATCATGTTTAAAAAGACATGTAATATGTGACAAACACCTTGAAAATGACCAGGCCGATGTTCGCCTTCATAGCGTGTTTCCAGGTCACCTATATCATAATATGGAATTGTGTCAATACCGGTAGGGTATATTTGGTCTACGGCAGGGGCAAATACAACATCTACTGAAACCTGAGATAACAATTGAAGGTCCTCAGCTAACACCTGTGGGTATTTGTCATAATCACTTTTGTCATTAAACTGTGTGGGATTGACAAAAATGCTGCATATTATGACGTCATCTTGTTCAGAAGCTGCCCTAAGCAATGATAGATGACCTTCATGCAGAGCACCCATTGTAGGTACAAATCCAATCTTCACACCCTTATTTAGTTTTGCTAAATAAGCTTCTAGCTCTATTCTGTCCTGAATCAATATCATGCCTAAATACGAATTGAAAGCTGTTCTTCGTGTGAAAGTCTTATATTTTTCGTAATTTCGCAAATCTTATTTTCCTAAACAATTTTTGAATGACCCCAGCGCACAAGAAAAAGGTTTTATACATATCTCATGAATTTCATCCTTATAACATTGAAACTGAAATGGCGGAAACTCTGAATGAGTTATCAGTATTAAGCAATAAAGAAGGTTATGAGGTGCGGTGTATCATGCCACGCTTTGGAACAATTAATGAACGCAGACATAAACTTCATGAAGTCGTACGACTTTCTGGTATCAACATTCATGTTGATAAAGAAGATTATCCGCTGATTATAAAAGTAGCCTCGCTACCTAATGCGCGTTTGCAGATGTACTTTATGGATAATGAAGACATGTATAAAAGAAAAAGAGTGTTTTATGATACAGAAGGAAATTTTTTTGACGATAATGCGGAACGCACAATTTTCTTTTGTAAAAGTGCCATAGAAACGGTTAAGAAATTTGGTTGGCCTCCAGACATTATTTTCATACATGGCTGGATGGGAGGTTTGATACCAGCCTTGATAAAAAATCAATTCAAAAATGAGCCGGTATTTGCCAACTCTAAAATCATTTATTCGATATCCAAAACGATTACCAGGGAGGGCCTTGGCGAGAGATTTGGTGAGATGTTGGCTAACAGTACACAGTTAAAACCTGCCATGATAACTCCGTTCAAGGGAGGAACTAATGACGATTTGTACAAAGGTGGGGCAAAAAATGCTGACGTCGTTTACCTAAGTCATCCTGAAGTATCGGCCAACATCAAAAAATCAATAAAATCGACTGGCGGCAAGAAAGTGTTAAATTTTAATCCTGAGGATGAAGATTTGAACGCTATCATTGAACTTTATGCTGAAATTTCACCCGAAGAAAGCGACGATTAAAATCATCTGAATGAAAAATCTTTTTTTTGAGCTCAATCCCACATCAAAATCTGCGTGGGTAGGATTGTTGCTATCCTCTTTTTTGTTGACTACATCTTGCAAAGAAAATACTATTTTGCCTTCTGACTTAGTGCCATTAGTTGACAATATTAATACCTTTCAGCAAGATACCTTCACAGTAATTACCAGTACGGTTTATAAAGATAGCCTGCTTACAGGCGGCAAGTTAAACAATACCAATCGGGCTGGAGATCCAGATTTTGCGCACATGATTGGCACCATCTCAAATGATGCGGTATATGGCAAGACGGTTGGCTCATCATACATTCAAGTAAGGCCACCAGCGCCTAGTTTTAGTTTTAGCGGTACAAATCAAATTATTGATTCAGTTATATTGGCTATTAATTTTTTGGGTTCTTATGGTGATACTATTTCAGCACCAAACCAGTTTTTTTCATTGTATCGCACAACCGACAATCTCTCCAAAGACTCCGCCTATTACGAGTCTAATGATGTAACTATTTCATCTCAGCAGTTATTGGATGCGCAACAGGTTAATTTTAATACGCTGGCAAAAGACTCGCCAGTAGTTAATGGGGTTACGTTGCGACCACAATTGCGCTTTAAGCTACCTGTGCCTTTTCGAGATAGTATTCTTGCACAGCAAAATACAAATACGTTTGCCAGTTACGCCAGTTTTCTGGATTGGCTGGGTGGTTTTTTTGTATTGCCAGACTCTACGGCAGGTTCTACTTTGGGGTATTTTGATACCGACAATACATCTATGTATGTATACTACCGTTATACTAATAATGGCTCTCCAGACACGACAACCGCTGTTTTTCCGTTTGATGCGACCTATTGTAATAGATTTAATCGAATAACGCGCAACTATTCAGGTAAGTTTTGTGAGCCATTCATTGGAAATACCATTCCACAAGGAGATTCCATAATATTTATAGAGAGTGAACCGGGAATGGCCAGTCTAATTTCATTTCCTCATATCGGCCAGTTTCCAAATGCCGTGATTAATAAGGCCGAATTAATACTAACTGTCATTTCGCCAATAACCAATTACAGTGATACGGTTGCTTATAATATTCCAAATCAAATTCAGATGCTATATGTAGACGAAAATGGAGAGGATCAAGTGTTGGAGGATTATTTATTATTAGGCTCGCAACGCGTAGGCGGATTTAGAGGTTTTTATGAGCTAGCCGGTTTGCAACGAATTCAATACAAGTTCAACATATCCCATACAATTCAAAAAGCAGTGACCACTCAGAATAGTAATTTTGCCTTAAAATTATCAGCAGTCAGAGGCAATTTCCCGGCAAGAGGCAGAGTTATGTTGCGCGGTAGTGGTAGTGCAGTGGCATTGGAAAAACCAAAATTAAATATTATTTTCACCAAAATACAACGTTAAAAAATTATGTGCGGAATCGTAGGTTACATAGGCCCCAAAGAGGCTTATCCTATTCTAATAAAAGGCTTAAAGCGATTGGAATATCGTGGATATGATAGTGCAGGAGTTGCTTTGCTCAATGGTGAACTTACGATACTTAAAAAAGAGGGTAAGGTTTCCGACTTGGAGCTCTTTGCTGAAGGTAAGGATAAATCAGGTACTGTTGGTATTGGTCATACACGTTGGGCCACACATGGAGAACCTTCAGATTTAAACGCCCATCCTCATGCCTCTAATTCTGCACAATTAGCCATTATTCATAACGGCATTATTGAAAACTATGCTTCACTAAAAACTGAGCTCATCAAAAGAGGCTATACTTTCAAGAGCGAGACCGACACTGAAGTATTAATGAACCTCATTGAGGATATCAAAAAGCAAGAACAAGTAGATATCGTAGAAGCTTTACGTATCGCCTTAAATGAGGTGGTTGGGGCTTACGCCATAGTCATTATTGACAAATCAAACCCCGATCAAATCATTGCCGCTCGAAAAGGTAGTCCGCTAGTAATCGGCATTGGTAACGGCGAGTTTTATGTGGCAAGCGATGCCTCACCAATTGTTGAATTTACAAAAGAGGTTGTTTATCTTAATGATGAAGAATTTGCGGTTTTAAATCGAAATGGATCTTTCGATATTATGACCTTAGGCAATATTAAAAAAACGCCCTACATCCAGCAGTTGGAAATGGATCTTGAAAATATTGAGAAGGGGGGGTATGATACGTTTATGCTCAAAGAGATTTATGAGCAACCAAAAGTGATTTTAGATGCCTTGCGGGGAAGAATGAATGCGAGCGAAGGTTGGATAAAATTGGGAGGTGTCAGTGAATTTGCAACACGTATAAATAACGCAGAACGTTTAATCATTACCGCGTGCGGGACCTCGTGGCACTCTGGCCTAATTGCAGAATATGTAATTGAAGAATTGGCACGTGTACCTGTAGAAGTTGAATATGCTTCGGAGTTTCGGTATCGAAACCCCATTGTAAATTCAAAGGATGTCATTATTGCCATTTCACAATCTGGAGAAACTGCAGATACTTTGGCTGCTATAGAAATCGCCAAAGAAAGACAAGCATTAATATACGGCATTTGCAATGTGATTGGCAGCTCCATATCTCGCGTATCGCATGCAGGTTCCTACACACATGCTGGTCCGGAAATTGGTGTGGCCTCCACAAAGGCCTTTACTACTCAGGTAGCCATATTAATGCTGATGGCCTTGCAGTTGGCTCAGAAAAAAGGTTCAATATCCGCTTCAAGACTACGTCAGATACTTTATGAAATGGAAGAAATTCCAAAGAAAATAAAAGAGGCGCTAGAGTTAAATGATGTAATTAAAGAAATTGCCAAGAAGTATAAAGATGCCGAAAATTTTTTATACCTCGGTCGGGGTATTAACTTCCCGGTGGCACTCGAAGGGGCCTTAAAATTAAAAGAAATTTCATATATACATGCCGAAGGTTATCCTGCCGCCGAAATGAAACATGGCCCAATTGCCCTTATTGATGAGAATATGCCAGTGCTTTTTATAGCAACGAATAAAAGTGCCCATGAAAAAATTGTCTCCAATATTCAAGAGGTAAAAGCAAGAAAAGGCAAAGTGATTGCGGTTATCAATCATGCCGATGAGGTAATTGAAGGGTTGGCTGATGATGTGATTCGAGTACCGGAAACAGAGGAGTTACTCTCTCCATTGGTTTCAATTGTTCCCTTACAACTTCTTTCTTACCACATTGCCATCATGCGAGGGTGTGATGTTGATCAACCAAGAAATTTGGCAAAAAGCGTCACTGTGGAGTAAAGGACTTTAAATAAATTATAAAGAAGGGCTTCCCAATGGAGGCCTTTTTTTATGGTGCCCAAATAACTTCTGTACCATTGTGCTGTTGCAGTACATACCGAGAAAGTACAAATAGGTAGTCCGAAAGTCGGTTAAGATACTTTATGATTTGTTCGTCAAGTTCTTCCTGATAGGCTAAGGCTACGCAAATCCGCTCGCCACGTCGGCAAACACAACGCGCTATATGAATCTTAGAAGCGGCTTCATCACCACCAGGTAGAACAAAGTTTTTTAATGGCGGTAGAGACTCTTCCATTTTATCAATGCTAGCTTCAAGAAAATTAATTTCTTGTTCATTCAATGCCGGAATACTCATTTTTATATCCTTTTCAGGACTAGTAGCTAAATGACTACCTAGAGTGAATAGGTAATTTTGAATTTGATAAAGTTCTGCATGAAAATCCTGGCTCAACACATCCTTGATGTTCCCAATCCATGAGTTGAGCTCATCCACTGTGCCATAAGCTTCGATGCGGATATGACTTTTGGGTACTCGAGTACCACCAAGTAATGCCGTTTCACCCTTGTCCCCAGTTTTGGTATAAATCTTAAATGCCATTTGGCAAATGTACTTCAAATACCACCCTGCGTACTTACAGGATGTAGCCAAATTTATACTAACAAGCCTTTCCTAAGATTATACTGAGATAAGGGCGTACTGTATTCTTTGAAAGCGAGTGAAAAATTCTTAGAAGGGGAGTGAAAAAAATATTGATTCAAAGATAAATTGATAGGGGTTCGCTATTTTGTGTTATGAATTTTCTATAGAACTTTCTATAACCCCATCACGCAGTCTAATAATTCGTTTGGCCCTTGCTGCAATATCCTCCTCATGTGTTACGAGGATAATCGTATTACCCTGTTCGTTTAACGCTTGGAAAATATTCATGATTTCGCCGGATGTTTTTGAATCTAAATTACCTGTAGGTTCATCTGCTAAAATAATGGAAGGACTATTTACCAAAGCCCTTGCAATGGCCACACGCTGACATTGCCCTCCGGATAATTCATTTGGCTTATGGTCAGCGCGGTCTGAAAGCTCTACTAATTTTAGTTTTTCACGGGCCATTTCATGTCGTTCTTTTTTACTATTTCCGGCATAAACAAGGGGTAAAGCTACATTGTCCAATGCTGTGAGTTTTGGCAATAGGTTAAATTGCTGAAATACAAAGCCTATTTCTTTTGACCGTATATCGGCTAGCGCTTCTTCTTTCAGGGAACTAATTTTTTGATTATTTAAAAAATAGTCACCCGAAGTGGCTGTGTCTAAACAGCCAATAATATTCATGAGTGTTGATTTTCCAGAGCCTGAAGGTCCCATTAATGCTACATATTCGCCAGAATGTATACTTAAATCAATACCTTTTAGCACATGTACAACCTGTTTTTCCAGAAAGTAATCTTTGATTAGATGATTGATGGTAATAACACCTTGCATGTTGAAATGGGAAATCCAAATTTACTACATTTGTGGCTATGCTTTTTCTTGTCAACGACTATTTCTCTGAACTTAGCTGGATAGAAATAATTGATATTTCACTCTTTCTGCTCCTTATTTTTCAGTTGTATAGGGCTGTAAAAGGGAGTATTGCATTCAATATTTTTATTGGTGCCCTAATCATTTATCTATTGTGGCGTGTTATTGTGTGGCTTGAGATGCCGCTTATGGGCGAAATTTTTAACAGATTGGTAAGTATTGGCTTAATTGGACTGATTGTCCTATTTCAGCCCGAGTTGCGCAAGTTTTTAATTAATATTGGTCGCAGACCAACCGGACCCTTAATTAAGCGATTTTTTAAAACTAGTGGATTAAAAAAATATATTGCCGAGGAAGAGGTAATAAATGAAAGCATGGAGGCAATTCACAAGTTCATAGAGCAAAAAGTTGGGGCAACCCTAGTTTTTGCACGAAGCAATAAATATCAGCTGGATACAAATAATGGTGTATTGATAAACGGTTTAGTATCTTCCGAACTGTTGAACAGTATTTTTTGTGCAGATAGCCCACTGAAGAATGGTGCCGTATTGATAGATAATAATCAGATTGTAGCCGCAGGTATCACGTTGCCTATCAGTGATAGTCAAAAAATGGCTTCACACCGTGGCTTGAGGCATCGAGCTGCCCTTGGGGCTGCAGAAAATGGCGAGGTGATAGCTTTTGTTATATCACAGGAAACTGGTGAGGTTTCTGTAGCAAAAGATACGGTTTTAATGGAAGCCTTAAGTCTGGAAGAAGTGAAGCAGGAAATGTATAAAGCCCTTGTTCATTAGGACATGGGCTGGTTGCGCATCAAAGCTATTTAAGAATTAGATGCGTCTCTTCTGTTTAATTCGTCACGAATTTGTGCGGCCTTAATATAATCCTCATTTTCTATAGCTTCATTCAGCAGTTCATTCAACTCTTCCGGGCTCATATCCTCAAGAATATTTTCAGGCTTATTGCTACTCGGTGCAGTTGCTGGTTCAAATGCGGCGTCTGGCTCTTCTTCTTTGTTTTTATCAATATAGCCGGCATTGCTCAAAATGCTTTCGTAGGTATAAATGGGCGCATTAAATCGGCTTGCCATTGCCAACGCATCGGAAGTTCTTGAGTCAATTTCTTTTTCGCCATTAGGTGAGTTGCAAACTAGTTTAGAATAAAATATACCCTCCTTCAGTTTATATATCACCACTTCTTTCAACTCGATATGAAATGTGTCCATCATATTTTTCATCATATCGTGAGTCAATGGTCGGGCATTTTTGACATCCTCCAATGATACAGCTATAGCCTGTGCCTCGGCATGACCGATGATAATAGGTATTCGACGCACTCCGTTCACTTCACCAATTACCACCGCGTAGGAGTGGGATCCACTAATGCTATTAGTTAGCGCAACAATCTCAACCTCTATTTTATAGCCACTCATCTTATTTATTTAATTACCTTGAGCCGTCTTGAATTCTTTCAGCGCTGCGGTTAGTTTCGGTACCACTTCAAATGCATCACCTACAATGCCGTAGTCTGCTGCCTTGAAAAACGGTGCTTCCGGATCTTTATTGATTACCACAATTGTTTTAGAACTATTTACACCAGCCAAATGCTGAATAGCCCCACTGATGCCAACCGCTAAGTACAAATTTGGACGAATCGTACCACCTGTTTGACCAACATGCTCATGATGCGGTCGCCAGTGACTATCAGCAACAGGACGGCTACACGCTAATGTCGCTCCAATCGAAGCTGCCAAATCTTCCAAGATACCCCAGTTTTCGGGCCCTTTTAATCCACGACCGCCGCTAACTACCAACTCCGCTTCGGTTAAAGGAGCCGTATCGCCACTCAAGGTATTAGCAGTTTGATTCGTTATGCTATTGTCAGAAACAGCCACATCTAAATGTTCTTGCCCACCGGCTTTTTGGTTTTCACTAATGCCAACAGAGTTGGGTGTGATACAAATGATTTTTCTATCTGTATTGACTTTTACATGAGCAAAAGCTTTGCCACTAAAAACACTCTTCTTTATTTGACCATCGCCATCCGGTAAGGCTATTGCGCCGCTTACCATGCCCGCTTTCAATCGAACAGAAAGACGAGGAGCAATACCACGGGCAGTAACATTATCGCTAAAGACAATGGTGTTGGCACCACTTAGCTCAATCGCTTTTGCCAAGGCGTCCGTGTAGTTTTTTGAGTTAAAATTATTTAGCTCGGCTTGGCTGGAGTGATAAATTCTATCAGCGCCGTACTTCGCCAATTCCGAAGTATCGTTAACTGCGCCTAAAACAACTGCCGCACACTCAGTGCCCTGTTGCGCAGCTAACTGTGCGCCATAACTTACGGCCTCCAGGGCTGCTTTCTTAAATTTTCCGTTTTGCTGTTCTGCGAATACTAATACCATGTCTTAAATCACTTTTGCTTCGTTATGTAATAAATCAACCAATTCCTGAACGTTTTCAGGATCAATTAAACGCACACCGCCTTTAGCCAGTGGCAATTCGTATGAACTGATTGTTGTAAGCGCCTCTGTAGCCGATGCTTCCACGACGGTGAGTGGTTTTGTACGGGCGGCCATAATGCCACGCATGTTGGGTATACGGGCCTCTGCCATACCTTTTTGGCAAGAAACCACTGCCGGCAAGGCCACAGTAAGTGATTCCTTACCGCCGTCTATTTCTCTTTCGAGCTGCAGCGCATTGCCCTCCGCATCCAGCTTGGTGGCGTTCGGCACAAATTGCATGTCCAGCGATTCGGCTATCATGGCCGGAACACTACCATTATTATAGTCTATACTTTCTTTACCTGCCAAAATCAGGTCGTAGTTGTTTGCCTTGGCATATTCAGCAATTTGCATAGCCGTATTATAAGTGTCGGCATTATCCAAATTTATCCGAATGGCCTGCTCTCCGCCCAAAGCAAGGGCTTTGCGCATAATAGGCTCTACGTCGGCACCACCTACTGATATTAAATGTACTTCAGATGCTATGCCATTTTCCTTTAATTCCAGAGCGCGCACAAGGGCGTACCATTCGTCATAAGGGTTTATAATCCACTGCACTCCATCCTCCACAAAGCGAGTATTATTGTCGGTAAACTGTACTTTTGTGGTCGTGTCGGGAGTCTTAGTTATACAAACTAATATCTTCATTTTTTAAATTTAGAGTGCAAATATAAGGGTAGAATATGCAAGAAATAAATAATGCAAGCGAAAGTAGAATCGATAAATTGAAGAGCATGCTATCGTTGCAGGGTGACGATTGTTTTTTGTGGCATGCCTTAGGTTTGGAGCATTTAAAAACTAAAGATTTGGAGCAGGCCATTTCGTGCTTTGAGAAAGTGCTGGCCATAGACGAAAATTATGTAGGCACATATTATCATCTTGGATTGGCCCTGGCATCTGCCGGCAAAGATTCCAAAGCTGTTTTTGATAAAGGAATAAAAGTGTCGCGGGCTCTTAATGACAAACATGCAGAAAGCGAACTCCGCATGGCTTATGATGAGATTTTTGATGAGGAGTATGAGTAATAGTAATCTAGCCAAATCGGTTTCAAACTTTATTAGCACTTACAGCAACATAGGCAATAGGCATGTTGTGGGAGTAAGCGGTGGTGCAGACAGTATGGTGTTGTTGGCGCTGATGTATGAACTGAAAATTCCTGTGATAGCGGTGCATTACAATTTTATGTTGCGTGGCGCAGCGGCCGATCAGGATCAGCAGCTAGTGGAGGATTTTTGCCAGGCGAAAAGCATTCCTTTTTTTGCAAAAAGACAAGATGCCGCGGCCTATGCACAGCAAAACAAGCTGAGCATACAAGAGGCGGCGCGCGAAATGCGGTATGCATTTTTTAGAGAAATCATGCAGCAGGAAAATGCCCATAAAATCATTACAGCGCATCATGCAGACGATCAGGTCGAAACCGTTTTGCTGCAGTTGTTTCGCGCCTCCGGCCTCAAAGGCATGGCCGGTATGCCCGATGCTGAAAATGATATTTTGCGCCCACTGCTTCATACTTCAAAGGATGAAATTTATCAATTTGCCGCCGAAAACGATATTCCGTTCAGAGAAGATGCGTCCAATCAAACAGATAAATACCAGCGCAACTACGTGCGCAATAGCCTGCTACCACTTATTGAAGAGCGTTTTCCGCAGGCCCGGCAAAACATGTTGCAGTCGGCGCAGTATTTCAAAGAGGCTCAGCAATTGCTGCAGCAGCGCATGGCACAATTGAGGAAAAAGCTGTTGTTGCCCGGCCCTCATCAAAGTTGGAAGCTACCCATTCGCAGCATCATGCATCTGACCGCCCGACAGACCATATTGTTTGAATTGTTTAGCGATTTTGGGTTGCGGCCCACCCAGCTTTCGGAGCTGATGAATTTATTGCAGGCCTCTAATGGCGCACGACTCGACCTGCAAGATTATGTCATATTTAAAGATCGCGATTTTTTACTGATACAAGCACAGCAAGCAGAAAAATCTGGCGATTTTTTTATACATCAAAGCGCCGGCACGTTGAGCATGCCGACAGGTAAGCTCAAATGGCAATTGGTCAACGAGCCGCTGGTATCGGTCAAGTACGACAGCAATATGGCTTACCTGGATGCCGCAGTTATCGACTTGCCTTTTCGAGTGCGACCGGTGAAAACTGGGGATTATTTTTATCCGTTGGGCATGACGAAGAAGAAAAAAATCAGCCGCTACATGATAGACCGCAAGTTTTCGCCTTTGCAAAAAGAGCAGGCCATGGTGCTGGAAATGATACCTGAGCAGGGAAATGGTAAAAAAAGACTGATGTGGCTGATAGGGGAGCGTATTGATAATCGTTTTCGCATTTCTGATAAAACCTCTTCCTATTACCTATTTCAGTATGAGCCAAATGTGTAGCTAATTGATAACTGTCAATCTTTCTGGTCTAATTGTGTCCGAACAGCACTGTAACTTTACGGTTTAAGTAAAAACGCATGGATTACGAAAAACAGCTTCAAGAATTACGTTCAATTGAAAATCCACAAAAACGATTGCCGGCGCTAATTGATTTTGTGTTTGAATTGCGTCGGGTTGATGCTTCTAAGGCCATAATGGTTTGCAACGAAATTATAAAGGAGGCAAAAGAAGTGCATGATGAACTTTCTGAAGCTAGAGCCTATAACCATATTGGTTATTGCTATGCCTTGCAATCAGAATATCAACTTGGTTTAGCTTCTTTAGACAAGGCAAGGCGATTGGCCGTCAACCTGCGCGACAATGGTTTGCGGGCCCGAATTGCTAAAAATTACGGCAGTATTTATCGCGATTTGGGACGCCTATCTGAGGCGTTTACACAATATGAGAAAGCGCTACGGCTAAACGAAAACCTGAACGAAGATAAAGAAACAGCGGTTGTACTCTTGCAAATAGCCAATTTGCACTTGGATTTATATGAATACGAAAATGCCTTGGAATACGCTAAAAAGGCGCTGCCCTTGTTTGAAGGTGGCGGCGATAAAAATAGAATTGCCGAGGCGCACTATGCCTTAGGTAATATTTATTTTAAACAAGAAAACTTTGATCAGGCTAAAAAATCATACGAGGAAATTCATAAATTAAGTAATGAGGATTCGTTGAATTTTATATTGGCCGAAGTTGGTTTGGGGAAAGTAGCTTATAAGTTGAATGATCACGAGCACGCTTTACAGCGCCTAAATAAGGGGTTAGTATTGGCTCAAAAACGCAATAATGCCGAGGGGTTCATTACCTCACATTACTATATAGGGCGTGTGTTGTGTGCACAAGGAAAATACGAAGAGGCCAAAACACACTTTAATATCGCCTATACCTCTGCTGTTGAACATTCCAGAAGGCATGATGTAATGAGTATTCATGGCATATTGGCCGAGTTGTATGAAACATTGCATAATTTACCGGAGGCCTACAAGCATCTGAAGGCTTATGAACAGCTCAAGGAAGAGATTTTTCAAGAAAACACGATAAATAAACTACGTCACTTACAAACTAAGCAGGAGATTCAATTAGCTACCAAAGAAAAAGAGGTAGCCGAAAAAACGGCTACCTTGAAACAGCAGTTTATTGCTAATATGAGTCACGAAATTCGGACGCCTATGAACGCTATTGTAGGTATGAGCCGTATTCTATGGGAAAAAAATCCACGAGAGGACCAGAAGAAATATCTGAACGCCATTCGACAAAGTGCTGATAATCTGCTCATTATTATTAATGATATCCTCGATTTTTCAAAAATAGAAGCCGGGAAAGTGCGCATAGAACAAATCAATTTTTCGTTGAAAGATTGTTTGAAGAATGTGGTAAACATGCTGCGCATCAAAGCAGAAGAAAAGGGACTCGCGCTATGGTTTAATATGAAAGATAATGTTCCGGAAACCATAACCGGCGACCCAACACGGTTGACACAGGTGTTAATTAACCTCGTGGGAAACGCTGTAAAGTTCACCGAGAAGGGACAGGTAGACATCGAAGTATTTCTTGAAAAAGTAGAGGGTGAATTTCATTGTATACGGTTTCAGGTAATTGATACAGGCATTGGTATTTCGGAAGATTATGTAAACAAAATATTCGAAAGTTTTACTCAAGCCGGTACCGATCTGGCACGAAAGTATGGCGGCACAGGTTTGGGCTTAACCATATCTAAAGAGCTTGTTGAATTGATGAATGGTACCATCAGTGTAAAAAGTAAATTAGGGGAGGGTACAACATTTGAGTTTTGCATTCCCTTTAAGATTCCTTCTGAATCGCATATTGATGAGACCTGCGATTTTTTTGAACTTTCAGATGAAGAACTGTTGTGTTTGAACAATGCCACTGTTTTGTTGGCTGAGGATAATGAATTTAATAGAATACTGGCCGAAGACGTATTGCACGAAATAGCCCCAAATATGCGCATTTTGGCAGCCGAAAATGGCATTGATGTATTAGAAGTGCTCGAAAAAGAGAAGGGGCAGGTTGATTTGATATTGATGGATATTCAAATGCCAGTTAAAAATGGTTTGGAAGCTACCAAGGATATTCGAATTGAAAACAAGACGATACCTATTATTGCCATGACGGCCAATGTTATGCAGGATGATATAGAGAATTACTTGCTGAACGGCATGAATGATCATATACCAAAACCCTTTGATAAAGAGGATTTATTCACTAAAATGCTGAAATACTTGGATAAGGATAAGATAATAAGCCATGCTGTGCATGGAATGCCAACTAAAGAAACAACTCAAAATGCCAGCACGCCCCCTACGGAACCTCTATATTCCGACTTGATAGACGATACATTTTTGAATTCATTTACAGGCGGTAAACCAGACAAAATGAAAAAATATTTACAACTCTTTCAAGAGAATGCGCCCAAAATGATGGAAAAAATTTGGCACGGCATCAGCAATCAGGATTATGAAGAAATCAAAATAGGTGCTCACTCATTAAAGTCCCAATTGCGCTATTTGGGTGTGTCAGAGGAATTGTCGGGAGTTTTCGTGCTGGAGCAAGCCGGTCGCAACCACGATACTATGGAAAACATTGAAAAATTGTATCAAAAACTGCGGAATGTATTTAAACAAACGCTAGCTGAGGTAGAAAGACGAATTAGTCATTTGAGTTAGAATGCCCGATCTTCTTGCCAATTATTTTCCTTTGAAATTAGGTGCTCGTTTTTCAAGAAAGGCATTTACCCCTTCTTTGTAGTCGTATGTTTCGCCAGCTTCAGTTTGTAAATCCATTTCGCGCTGCAACTGCATATTAAGGTTATTTACGGCACTCTCATTCAGTAATCTTTTCGTAAGACCGAGCCCCTTTGTGGGCATTGTGGCAAGTTTTGCAGCTAGTTCGGCTGTTTTTTGCTGAAAATCTTCTGTGGTAAACGTTTTATAAATCATGCCCATTTTTTCAGCTTCTTCAGCAGTTATGGCCTCACCCAGCATCATGAGCGCAGATGCACGCTGCCAGCCGATTAGTCTAGGCAAAAAATATGTACCAGCACTATCTGGGATTAACCCAATTTTACTAAAGGCTTGTATAAATGAGGCTTTTTCGGTAGCCACTACAATGTCACAACAAAGTGCAATATTTGCACCAGCACCGGCTGCTACGCCATTTACTCCGCAGATTATAGGTTTCTCCATGGTGCGGATTTTTAAAATAATGGGGTTATAATGCTTTTCCACAATTTCAGGAAGGTTTATTCCATTGTCATCTATGGCCTCACCTAAATCTTGTCCGGCGCAAAAGGCTTTGCCATTACCGGTTAATAGCACAGCCCGAACATCTTCATTATTTGCACATTCGTCCAAGGCTTTTTGCAAGGATAGTGCCATTTCTCGGTTGAATGCATTGAATTTCTCTGGCCGATTGAGTGTGATTTGTGCAATACCGTTAATAATCTCGAGTTGTATTGATTCCATATACTTTTTTTACAAAAAAAAATGATTTTTACCCAACTTACCAAACAAAAGTCACGTCTTGGTAAAAGAAGAGACCAAAAAGCATGAAATTATCCATTTGTGCGTATTTTTAAGGTCTATTTTTTAAAGATAGAAATAAAAGCTATGAAACACATTTTAAGAACATTTTTGGTATTAGCTATCATAGGTTGTTTTGCTTCACCATCGAAGGCATCGCATATTGCCGCAGCGGATGTTTATTATGAATATTTAAGTCCGTTGAATTACCGGGTGCATTTGATTCTTTATCGTGATTGTTCCGGTGCTACTTTGGGTGCCACCACGCAAATGTCTGCAATTGATAGTAGTTGCAGCCAGACAAGTATCTCATTTACGGTGGATACAAATGGTGTAAATGACCCTTGGAATGGTACTCCCCGCCATGGCATTTGTCCAAATCTGGTTTCTGCCAATCCTTGTACGAATCCGCCTGCACAGTTTAATGTGTATCAATATTTTCACTATGCAGGGAATGTTACCTTGCCTTATGCATGCTCCGATTGGCGTTTTCGCTGGACGTTGTGTTGTAGAAACCCAAATTTGACAATCCCGGCAAATAGTACTTGTGTTTATGCTTTATTAAATAATACAGTTCGACCGAATAACTCTGTAAAACTGACGGCTGAGCCAATTCCATATATTTGTTTGAATCAACCGTTCCAATATTTGAATAGCCCTGTTGATCCTGACCTAGACTCTCTTGTTTTTGCAGCAACTCCAGCAGGGAATGGTACAAGCGCATTTAGCTGTACTCCATACAATCCATATAGTGCTAATTATTCTCCTACAAGTCCAATTGCTACTACAATGCCGGTTTCTGTAAATCCTCCCGGATATTCAGTAGACCCATCGACAGGAACGGTTGCTTTTACTCCTACTATGATTGGCGAATTTGTGTTGGCCTTCACTGCAACAGAATATGATTTTATTACGCAACAACGCGTGGGTCAAGTACAACGTGATGTTCAGGTGAGTGTTGTAGGTTGTACGACATTTCCACCTTCGCCTGTTGTAAATCCAAGTACAAACACTTTAATACGAAATCTTCAAGGTGCGGTATTATTATCGTCTTCCCCAACAATTGTGATTGGGGTTTGCCCTGGCGAAACAATGTCGTTTGAAGCCGAAGGTAGGGGTGATACTGTGAACAACTTGGTTAAGACTTTTGCAAATAATAATGTTTCCGCAATTAACTCTACCTATACAAGTAATCCTGTTGGTGGGGGGAATCCGGTTGTTGGGACATTTACATGGACGCCTACCGCCTCTCAGATTGGTGATCATACAGTTATTATTTCATTTGTTGATTCAACATGTACTAACGGGCAACCAATTATTTTGCGTTCTAATATCGTAGTACTTATTAAAGTTCTACGTGGTGTGTCTGCTGGCCCTGATTTACCAGCGTGTTATAAAGGTGATTCAATAATCATTCCAGCCTTAGGTCCTGAAGATATTACACAGTGGACTTGGTCAGAACTTGGTGTTTCTGGTCCACCACATGGTATGAGCAATCCTAATGTAAAGAATCCTTATGTTCGTCCTGATCGAACAACGACATATGTAGTTACTACAAATGGTCAAACTGCCTGTAAGAGTAGTGATACAATAACGGTTTATATAGATACTTCTGTTACAGTTCAGGGTAGTGCATCGCCAGCCGTGCTTTGTGAGCCAGGCTTGACAAATCTAACCGCTACACCATTTGGTCCGCCTCCTTCCTATACTTGTGGTGTAGAAAATATTAACTGTGCCGGACCGACTGCTATGATTGGTTTTGGCGCGGGTTCAAATGCTGCTTTTAATGTTACACCTTTCTTGGGTAGTAACAATGGCGCTCGTTGCCAAATAATTTTTACACAAGCAGAATTGGCCGCCATGGGTTGGAACGGACCACGCAGAATAGACTCATTGAGTTTTAATATTGTTAACAAGACTTCTTTTGGAAACTTCAACATGGAAATTAAAATGGGTTGTACCTATGTGTCGGATATTAACAACTTTGTGCCTTCTGTTTTGTTGAAGAGAGTCTATGAGAACAATGCTTATCAAACGCAGCTCGGAATTAATACGTTTGATTTACAAACGCCCTTTATTTGGGATGGAAACGCTAACCTTATAGTAGACGTTTGTTTCTTTAACTTAAATCCGATTGGTATCGATGAGGTCGCCTCAAGTAGCACGGCGCCGGCTAATCGTTATATAGGAGCATCTTCGCCTTTTGGTGGTTGTCAAATTCCTGATGCACCGGGTACTACTTTGCCGACAATTTCTACAAGTCGGCCAAATATGCAATTCTATGGTTGTGACTTACCACCAACTGCTTGGCAATATCGTTGGGAAGGACCGTATTTATTTGATTCAACCGTTCAGAATGCTCAGGCATTTATAAATGATAATCCTACCAAATTTGTAGTGTATACAACTGGTGGAAATGGTTGTGAAGTTTGGGATACAGTTACCGTGGAATTGTCGAATCACGATGTCTTAGTTACTCCAGTTGAAGAAACAATTTGTTTGAACGACCGGGTGCGCGCAGTAGCTAAAGGGGTAGGTAATGCACCTTCAGAAACATTTCAGTGGTTTGCAGGACCCAATTCTACACTTAGTGATTTGAGTTGTACAAACTGTGCCACGCCGGAAATTACTCCAAAATCACCTGGTCAACATGTATACACAGTTGTGCGCACTGATTCTTATGGTTGTACTGACACGGCATCAACATCAATTAATGTATTGGCCTTGCCTACAGTACTTATCACCAACGGTGATACAATCGTGGTGCGTTATGGGGAGGATGTGCAGTTAATTGCACAGGGAGCTGAAAAATATTCATGGTCGCCTAGTTGGGGGATGAATAATCCTAACATTTCCTCTCCTGTCATAAAGCCGAGTGAAAGTGCGCTTTATACTGTTTATGGTATTGATAACAAAGGCTGTGCAAACACAGATAGTATTTATGTTATTGTTGATTTCTCCCACAATCTGTTTATACCAACTGCTTTTTCACCTAATGGAGATGGCAATAATGATGTCTTCCGTATTGCTAATTTTGGTTATCAACAAGTATCGGAGTTCAGAGTATTTAATCGTTGGGGTCAAGAGGTGTTTTATGCCAAGGATAATCGTGGTTGGGATGGAACTTATCGTGGAGAGGCTCAAGACAACGGAACTTATCATTATATAATTAAGGCAGCCTTTGCCGATGGTCATGTACAAACATTCAAAGGTGATGTTGTTTTAGTTCGATAAGATTCTAATAAATATACATTAAATCCCAACCAGCATTGGTTGGGATTTTTTATTTTGCAAGTTATATGAAAGTAGGAATTATTGGGGCTGGCACAATGGGTGCCGGTATAGCTCAAGTAGCTGCTCAAAACCGCCATAA
Source organism: uncultured Chitinophagaceae bacterium (assembly GCA_964409905.1). Classification (GTDB taxonomy): domain Bacteria; phylum Bacteroidota; class Bacteroidia; order Chitinophagales; family Chitinophagaceae; genus JAGNRR01. Next base: position 65,468 of record CAYPET010000006.1, read on the forward strand.
TACAATTGTGTATGATGTCAATCTAGATGGTATCGAAAGGGCAAAAGTACAATTGGAAGGAACTTTGGAGAAATTAACTGCCAAAGGAAAATTTAGTTATGCTCAAGCCGAAGCAATATTAAATAAAATTCTTTGGACAAGTGATATTCGCCAATTGGCTTCGGCTGATGTTATCATTGAAGCTATTGTTGAAAATCTGGATGTCAAGAAAAAAGTCTTTGAAGAAGTTGAATCCTTAGTCAGTCAAGACTGCATTTTGGCTAGCAATACGTCCTCTTTATCCTTAACTTCTATAGCATCTTCTTGCAAAAGGCCAGAGCGATTTATTGGGATTCATTTTTTTAATCCGGCACCACTAATGAAGTTGGTAGAAGTTATTCCGGCCCTACAAACGGATAGTGCCACTTTAAGTAAAACCCTGGAATTAATCAATTCCTGGCAAAAAGTGACAGTAGTTGCTAAGGATACGCCAGGCTTCATTGTGAACAAGGTTGCACGGCCATTTTATAGTGAAGCTATCAAAATGATGGAAGAAGGGTTAGCTTCTGTTGATGTTATAGACGGTGTATTAACAAGTAAAGAGGTTGGCTTTAAGATGGGGCCTTTCGCACTTACTGATTTAATTGGCCACGATGTAAATTACAAGGTTACTGAGACAGTTTGGGCTTCTTTCTATTATGACCCAAGGTATAAGCCTTCTTTTTCTCAAAAAAGATTGGTAGAGGCTAATTGGCTGGGACGTAAAACAGGCAAGGGTTTTTATACCTACCCTCAACAACAGAGAGAATTTATCATCACACCAGACCTGAATGCAGTCTCAAATGAGATAAAGTTTAGAGTATTATATATGCTAATCAATGAGGCTGCCGATACATTATATTTAAATATTGCAACTAAGGAGGATATTGACAAAGCAATGCAATACGGTGTCAATTATCCTAAAGGCTTATTGGCCTGGGCAGATGAATTAGGTATTATGAACTGTGTTAATTATTTAAATGCATTGCAGGCGAGTTTTGGCGATGACCGTTACCGTTGTTGTCCATTATTGAGACATATGGCTGCAGAAAATAAGAACTTTTACTAATTATGTTTTATTCATATAAAGGAGTTAAGCCCGTTGTTGATGAAAGCGCCTATGTTCATCCGCAGGCTGTTGTTACGGGTCAAGTGATTATTGGCAAAAATGTATACATTGGTCCGGGTGCGGCAATACGAGGTGATTTTGGTAGCATCATTATTGAAGATGGATGTAATGTGCAAGAGAATTGTACAATACATATGTTTCCCGGAGTAACGGTTATTTTAAAAGAAAATGCGCACATTGGTCATGGAGCTATCATTCATGGCGCTGTAATTGGTAAGAATGTATTGATAGGTATGAATGCGGTCATTATGGATAATGCTATTATAGGTGATGAATGCATTATAGGTGCGCTAAGTTTTGTAAAGGCAGACAGTGTTTTCGAACCTAGATCGCTCATAGTAGGCAATCCTGCAAAAGTTATCCGAACGGTCACAGATCAAATGATTGATTGGAAAACGAAGGGAACCGAAGTTTATCAATTATTAGCCCGTGAGGCAAAGGAGGAGCTTATGCCTTGTGAACCATTAAGAGAAATTGAAAAACAAGCAAAAAGCCCTTCATCAGAATATCAAACTTGGAATAAAACAAAAGCCGATGAATCCTAAATTACAATTTCTGCAAAATGATTTTCTCCAATTATTAAAGGAAATATCGCGTGAAAAGGTACCGCATTTTGGAAAAATGAATCTACATCAAATGATCGAACATATGGCTTGGTCATTTCAGATTGCGAGCGGAAAAATACACTTCCCCAATACGCAGACTGAGATTGTCACAGATAAAATGTATCGATTTATGATGAGTGATAAACCTTTTAGAGAAAATACGCCCAATCCAAACATGGCCGAAACGCCTAAACCAACAGATACAGCAACAATACCTTTGGCATTGGAATGGTTGCAAAACGAAATCGATAATTTTGTACTTGTTTATCAGCAAAACGATAATTTACGTATTGCAAATCCCTTTTTTGGAGAACTGAATTTTGAAGAACAAGTTCATTTACTTCACAAACATGCGCTGCATCATTTAAAGCAATTTGGTCAACCCGCGGAATAAAAAAAATCCCATGATACATATCATGGGATTTTTTCATGGAAAAATAAAAAAAATTAATTGTTTCTGATAAGGTCGATATTCAATGATGTTAATGTAGTACCAGTAGTATCTGTATTATAACCAGAAGCTACAATAGTGTAAATACCGCGGTTAGCCAAGTTAACAGGTGTTGGTAAAGATACAATATTGCTATCGCCAATTACACGATAACCAAGAGAGTATGAACCAGCGTCAACTGGAGCAAATGCTGTGTACTGTCTGAAGCTTTGATTTGAGAATACAACACTAGTATCAGCAAGATTAACAATGTCAATTGCCCCGCTGTTATGAGAGGCATGTATAAATCTGATATGTGCTTTCCCTAAAACAGGGTCGCTAAGGTCATCCTCTAAAAACAATACTTGTGTTTTACCTGCTGTATCTATGGCTACTAAAGAATAATCACCGTTTAAGTCAAGGTCTTTATTAATATCAGCAACGGTTACAGCGGTTGCAGCATTGTTCAAACGTAGATTTTTCATACCTGTCAGACTTTGAAAGTATGGTGTATTTCTGTTATACATAATGCCATTCGCATTTTGTAGGGCATTGTCAATATAAAAATCAAACATTGTACCTTGAGATGCGTTAATTACCATTACCTTGGCTAAGGTTGAGTTTACGTTATCATTATCATCAACTTCGCAAGATGAAAACATGGCGCTAACTGTGAGCGCAAACAAACCAAATAAAATAATTGCCTTTTTGTTCATTCTATAAATTTTTGCCAAAGTTAATAAATTGGAAACATAAACCAAACATTTCGTGTAAATCACTTTATGCCAAAATACCTTTACACCATGAAATCAAATCCATTGCGATTTATACTGTCGCTATCAATAGGGGTTATTGCTACTTATTTTATTACCATATTTTTTCAATCTTTAGCGCCAAATCTTATTGGGTATCCGTCGCTTGAAGAGGGAGCGGATGTTGATCGTTTTGAAAGGTATTTACAAGAACTGCCTTTAAGGGCAAATATAGCCATCGTGACATCGGCTATATTGGGTGTTTTTTTTGGTGCTTATGCGGCTGCTCGTATTGTGCCAATCAAAAAATCAGAAGCTGCTTTAGGGGTTGGGATATTTTGTACTGTAATTTATCTATTCATGGTTATTGCTTTCGCCTTTCCAATTGGTTTAGCAATGCCATTGCTGTTATTAACGACTCCGTTCGCCTATATCGGTGGAAGGCTTGCCGATCGGTAAAAAATCTTTTTAGTGGATTACTTTAATATTTTCATTTTTCGCAGAATCTTCTTTTCGTAATTCCAGAAAAATTTAAACTGTCCGAATGGTATCGAAACCAGCAGAATAATAATTTGATATCCAAATATTAAAATCAGGCCTCTTAGCCCGGCTCGCTGCCATAGGGGTGATTCTGCTGTTAATCCCACCCAATTTGTAATATATCGAGAAATATAGGCCGTAGTAGTACCTGTTATGGCAAATACACAAAGTATTAAAATCAAGTCTAGGTTGTTAACCTTCCATTTTTTTTTGAGCTTATCAAACATTTACTTTCAACTACCGATTAGGGCTTTTTATTTACTTCACTAACGTCATGAATATCCAGTAGCAGTTTTGGATTTCGCCCCTTTAATACCTTTGGTAGTGTTTCAGAAGGGATAACAGTATCAGTTTTATATAAACCTTGGTTTATTACACTATGACGGCTGATGTCAGCTGCGCCTTCTATAACCCAATCCGATGTGTTTTTTTTATCAAAACGACATGTATTGCATATCCAACCGGGCTTTCCATCCTTTTTACTGTCCATTACTTCACCCCAAACATCTTTGCGTGCTGTTACTCGAAGTACATTCTCACCACGGTTCCATAAGGTAACTTCGCCACAACATTTATCGCAATCTCTATGCGCATATACCGGCTTGGTAAACCAAACTCGTTGCTTAAATCGGAAGGTTTTGTCTGTCAGGGCACCCACTGGACAAACATCAATCATATTACCGCTAAAGTCATTATCGATAGCTTTTTTGATATAAGTTGATATGGCTGCATGATCACCTCGGTCTACCACTCCATGATTGCGCGAATCTGTTAATTGATCAGCTACGTATGTACAACGATAGCATAATATACAGCGCGTCATATGCAGCTGTATGTAAGGCCCAAAATCTTCTTTTACAAATGTTCTTCTGTCAAATTCATATCGTGTTCCTGCAGCGCCATGTTCATAGCCCAAATCTTGCAAATGGCACTCTCCGGCCTGGTCGCAAATAGGGCAGTCCAGAGGATGATTCATTAATAAAAATTCAACCACACCAGCCCGAGCGTCGCGAACACGATCAGAAGTAATATTTTTTACTTCCATTCCATCCATTACCTGTGTGCGGCAACTTGCTACTAATTTGGGCATAGGACGTTCATCCGCATTACTACCCTTGCTAACTTCAACCAGGCAAGTGCGGCATTTGCCTCCTGATCCTTCCAGCTTGCTATAATAGCACATTGCCGGCGGGGTAACGTCACCACCTATTTCACGTGCTGCTTGTAATATTGTAGTACCAGGATTCACCTGAACCGATATATTATCAATCGTTACGGTAAATTTTGCAGTATTATCGCTCATAATTTGAAGGCTCAAAATTACGTCAAAAACATAGCTTATACCTTTTGATGGTTTAGTTTTTATTCATCTCAAAGTAAACTAAGTTCACAAATTCTTCTAAGCGGTTATCAATGTCTGCTTTGGAAATTTCACGTAGCCGATCTACCCCAAATTTCTCTACTACAAAACTGGCCATGGCTGATCCGATTATAATACCCTTCTTCATATTTTCAAAAGATAAATCATCGGTGCTGGCCAAATGACCCATAAAACCACCGGCAAATGTGTCACCGGCCCCTGTGGGGTCAAATACTTCTTCTAACGGCAATGCTGGGGCGTGAAATATTTTATTTTCATGAAACAATAATGCACCATGTTCACCTTTCTTTATAATCAGATATTTTGGGCCCATTGAACGAATCTTTTCTGCAGCCTTTACCAAACTGTATTCGCCACTCAATTGTCTTGCCTCGCTGTCGTTAACTAGTAATAGGTCGACTTTCTTTAATACAGCTTGTAAATCAACCATCGCAATGTCCATCCAAAAATTCATTGTATCCAAAACGATTAATTTGGGCTTCTCATGCAGTTGTTCAATGACTTGAAGTTGAACGCTTGGGGCTAAGTTGCCAAGCATTACATATTTTGCATCTTGATATGATGCAGGAACTTGAGGATTAAATTTCTCTAAGACGTTTAAATCTGTTACCAAAGTGTCGCGGGTATTCATATCCAAATGATATTTACCACTCCAGAAAAAAGACTTTTCATGCTGCAAAACCTCTACACCCTCAAACACAACGCCCCGGCCCTTTAGTGCTTCAATTTCTTGCGTCGGGAAATCTCCACCAATAATCGATATTTGTTTGATAGGTGTGGTAAAGTGAGAGGCACTCCATGCGCCGTAAGTGGCTGAACCTCCAATGATTTTATCCGTTTTGCCGAAAGGTGTTTCAATAGCATCAAAGGCCATCGTGCCTGTTATCAATAATGACATATAAAAAATTTTGCCAAAGGTAACGGGCACCAGGCAAGAAGATTTAGTAAATGACAATTTTCTTGGTTACGATCCGCAAATAATCATCTGCTAAACATAGCACATAAACACCCGGTAAGTATTTTGACAAATCCATTGTTGCAGAAGGGGATAGCAATTCTTCGCTCATTATACATCGACCATTTAAATCAAATAATTGGGCAGTTACATTCTTGTTTAGGTGATGCAGATAAATATACCGAGCATGTTGAGTAATGATGATGTCGGATCCAGCTTGCACGTTAGCAGTACCGGTGCCGTTAACCATAATGGTTTTGCATACACTGTCCTTTTTGCCGCAGGCACTTTTTACTTCCAGGCAAACATTGTATGTGCTTGTAGTATTTGGAAAAACATGAAAAGGGTTGGTTGTAGTATCTGTGTTAGAGCCATCATTGAAGTGCCATAGACTAGAAGTGAATCTTTTTGAGGAATTTGTGAAACTAAACAATGACGGATTGGGGGAGGCTGAAAAGCTAAAATCGGCGAAGGGGATATGACCTTTGCTCTGCCAGTTCTCTATGCTATCCAATACGATATTATCGGCTATTTGTTGCATATAAAAGGCATCGGCGTTGCCCACGCCACCTGGCAAGTATTGGCTGCCCACACAGCTTTTTTGAAATAAGGTGCAGTAAAATACGCAAGCAGCCAGGTAACTTCCATTGATAGATGGATGAGATTCATCAGGGTTATACAGCTCCACGTTGGGATAGGTATCGCGCATTTTTTTCCAGGCAGCGCCAACTGGTGATAAGCTCGCAGCGGTGCTGTCAGCAAATAGCAAATAGCTTTCGCTCAATCGTTGTTGCATACCGTCATAGGTACAAATTGGAGGATAATTGCTACAGTTAGAAGCGTCACCATTTTTCCGTCCCCATGTCATAAAATAAAGCGTTTCAGCACAGCTATTGGTTGCTTGGATTGTGCTATCCAAAGAAATAATGTAAGGCAAGGTTTGCGAGTTAACTTGAGCAGGGGAAAACGCTGGCTCTTGACTTTGACATTGTATACTTACATAATCCCAATTACCTTGTGCAATTTTAGAAATGCTCGTGATATCTGCGCTATGTTGAAACGCAGTATAGCCTCCAGGGGTGTGACTTTCAAATGTTAATGTATCACCCAAAGAGTTTGCCAGGTCGGCAATCATTTGGGGCAAATTATTGAAATAAGTATAGCTATTGCCTAAGAACAATACATTTCTCTTTTCGGCCATCGCTGGCTGAAGGGTAATAAATAGAATATAAGCTAACAGTAAGGTTATTTTTTTCATCAAATGATAATTGATTTGGTTTGAAGCATTCATTTCAATTCAAAATTAATCAATATTATTTTCATTACTTTGCCGCTGAAATGATGAGGTATAAGCATGTATTCTTTGATTTAGATCATACCTTATGGGATTTTGATAAAAACTCAGAAGAAGCTATGCAAGTGGCTTTTGATACCCTCAATATTGGTGCATTTTTGCATGTTGATTATGCCAAGTTTAATGAAGTTTATCAGGTAATTAATTTTCAATATTGGGAACGATTCAGAAAGGGTTTTATCTCCAGAAGCGATTTGCGCTGGAAAAGGATGCAAGCAGCGTTTTTAAATTTTAAGAAGTATGATGCTCGGCTGGCTAAACAACTGGCAGAATTGTATCTGGAAGTATTACCTACAAAAACACATTTGTTTGATGGTGCGATAAAGGTGTTGGATTATTGCAGTAGTAAAAAATGTGCAATACACTTAATTACCAATGGATTTGAAGAAACTCAGCATCAAAAAATTCGTCATGCGGGTATTGCGCATTACTTTTCTGAGGTAGTTAGTTCTGAAAGAGCCATGTCATCAAAACCAAATCCAGCAATTTTTGAATTTGCTATCCGACAGACTAATGCATCGAAAGATACGAGCATTATGATTGGCGACCATTTTGAGGTAGATGTGATGGGTGCGAAAAATTTTGGTATGGATCAGGTTTACTTCAACCCAACTGATCGACAAAACAATGATGGTAGTGCCACTTATGAGATACAATCTTTACACGAATTAATAGGAATATTATAGATTATGAACATCGAAGAAACCAGTCTAAAAGGTTGTTTTATCATTAAACCTCGCGTTTTTGAAGATGGGCGAGGCTATTTTTTTGAGTCATTTAATAAAAGCCGCTTCCAGGAACATACGGGATTGAACATTGATTTTGTGCAAGACAATGAAGCGAAGTCGGACTATGGTGTGATCAGAGGGTTGCACTTTCAGGTGGGGCAACATGCACAAGCTAAATTGGTGCGTGTGGTGGCAGGGAGCGTGCTTGATGTGGTGGTGGATTGCAGGCCAGATTCGCCAACTTATTTGCAACACTTCTCATTGGTATTATCTGCAAAAAATTTCTTGCAGCTATTTATACCTCGTGGTTTTGCGCATGGCTACGCTGTGCTGGAAGATGGAACGTTGTTTTCGTACAAATGTGATAATTATTATAACAAAGAAAGTGAGGGAGGGATTTTTTATGCCGATGAACGATTGAATATCGATTGGCAAATCCCAGCTGAAAAAATGATAATCTCGGAGAAAGATTTGGCGCTAAAGCTGGGCTAATACATTATTTATTACAGGATTTATCTCTGCTGCCTTGTTGTAAATCATAAAATGATTACCACCTTCAATGATAACATCGGCCTTTACAAAACTACTAGGCAATAACATATCAGCGTTGCCATGAATATGAAAAGTAGGGCAGGCAACATCAGTATTGCGCCATCGACTAATAGTTCGAAATGACCAGGCAAGATATTCGTCGTCAATATTGTCAACATATTCTGATGCAATTTGTTTTTCGGGTTCGCTGATAGTGCCCAGAAAATTGTATATGATTGGCTTGCTTTTTTTTACTAAGGAACTTGGAATGAGATGATCTAGTCCGAGTGTTCCAGCCAATTTTAACTGTGTAGGTAGCTCATCTTTGGTTTTGCATGAAGAAATTAGAATAACTTTTTTTACTGGTATAAGTTTGGCAATTTCCATTGCCATCATGCCACCAAAAGATAGCCCTACTAGGATAGGATCCGGACCCAAAACGTCCTTCGCCATGCGACTGGCATAATTTTCGATACTTTCTGATTTGCTTGTGATAGGCAGCCAGGGTAAGTAAATAGCCTTGTGTTGAAGCACAAAATCTAGTTTGCTGAAAGCTCTTTCGTCGGCACCCAAGCCACTAATAAAGTATATGTTCATTAATTTTTGTTGCTTAATCTTCTACAACGTCCTGACAGTTGCGCTTGACTTTTTTGTTATAAGCTCCGTAGACCAGTTTATTTTTTGTGTTCTCTCTGTAGCCCCTTCTGCTTTGTAAAATATCAATGCAGCTATATAGTGCATGCAGATAAGAAGAATTGTCGGCTAAGTTTTTACCCGCAATGTCAAAGGCCGTGCCATGGTCGGGCGATGTGCGCACAATGCTAAGGCCGGCTGTGAAGTTAACACCTTGGTCCATGTCAAGTATTTTGAATGGGATTAGTCCCTGATCGTGATACATTGCCAAAACGCAGTCGAATTGTTTGTAGGCATGCCGCGCAAAAAAGCCATCTGCTGCATAAGGCCCGAATGCTAAAATATTTTTTTGACGTAATTGTTCGATAGCCGGAGAAATAATTTCATTTTCCTCCTTGCCAATCAGCCCTTCATCGCTGGCATGAGGGTTGAGGCTCAAAATTGCAATCTTTGGCTTTTCGATGCCAAAATCTTCTATCAGCGATTTGTTAATGATTTCTACTTTCGAAACGATGGCCTGGTTGGTAATGTACTTGGAAAGTTCACATACCGGCACATGTTCTGTAAGCACCGCCACTTTTAAAAATTCTGTACAAAGCATCATGGCTACGTCTTCAGCATTAAACTGTGCTTTTAGATACGGTGTATGGCCACTGTAATTAAAGTTTGCTCCTTGCACATTACTCTTGTGTATTGGAGCAGTTAACAAGGCATCAATCTGATTGTCCTTAAGGCATTGAACGGCCACTTCCAAACTGCGTACTGCATACTTGCCACCCTCGCTGGTAAGTTTGCCAGGCTCAACATTCACGTCTTCCTGCCAGCATGTGTACACGTTCAGCATTTTGTTATTCAGTTGGTTCCAGTCTTTAACACTAGAATATTTAAACTGGTCATTTATTGTTTTGGTATAAAAATTCAGCACCTTATTGGATGCGAAAAGCACGGGTGTGCAATAATCAAAAAGACTTTTGTTGCTGAAGGTTTTAATAATTAATTCTAGGCCAATACCGTTTATATCGCCGGTGGTTAAACCAATGATTGGTTTTTGTTCATTACTCATACGCTTGCAAATATATTGCGTTCTTCTACGTTAATTGTCTTACCCATAAACATTGAGGCCGATTTGGCGAAAGTATTTGTGTAATCACTTACTAAGAATTTGTCAGTTAATGATTTTTTTGTACTCAGCAAGTTTTGTTTTTCCAGGTATGATTTAACATCTTCGGCCATAAATGCAGCATTATCTAGTACATCCAACTGCCCATTATAATATTTTTCAATACTTTTTTTTATTAATGGGTAATGGGTACACGCCAACAACAAGGCATCAATATTTTTTAAGTTGGATAAGTATTGCTTCAATACTTCATCGATAATTTGACTTTCAGCAAAGCCCTCTTCGATAATGGGCACAAGCAATGGGGTAGCCAAGCATTGCATCTGCATATGGGTGTTGTATTCGGCCAGGATTGTTGGGTAAATATTACTATCAATAGTCGTCTGCGTTCCGATTAGTCCGACTTGCTGATAATTTTTTGTCGCTACGCGCGAAAGTAAAGGCCTTATCACCCCGCGAATTTCAATTTGACTATGATACTTTTCACGAAGGTAGCCGGCTGATACAGCCGATGCGGTATTGCATGCAATAACTATCAACTTTACCTGTTGACTTAATAAATAGGATACAATTGCCTCGCTGTAATCACGAATATGCTTTGCACTTTTTTCTCCATAAGGTAAGTGCAAGGTATCACCAAAGTATATTATCGATTCGTTTGGCAGCAAATCCAATATGGCCTTGGCTACCGTAAGTCCGCCCAATCCGCTATCAAAAACTCCTATCGGTGATGCTTTCATGAAGTTCAAAAGTATCTTTTTTTTAATGCAAAGGCAAAATATAAAATATTGTATCTTCGCTCGGTGGTAAATAGTATTACCACAATTATTATTTATTAATAGAAGTGAAAATCAATATAAAATATGAATTTAGGAATAATCGCCATAGTGGGTTTAGTCGCACTAGGCATAGGTATACTACTTGGTAAATTAATTTTTAGCAAAAACACCCAAAAAATAGTAGACGAAGCATCAGTAAAAGCAACATCCATAATCAGTGAGGCCGAAACAAAGGCCAATGCCATTCTTGAAAAAAAGAAGTTAGAAGCCAAAGAGAATTTCTTACAAAAACGTTCAGAACATGATCAATATGTAAGTCAACGAGAGCTAAAGCTGAAAGAAGCCGAGGGGCGTATAAAACAAAAAGAAGGCGAGCTGAACAAAAAAAATCAAGATTTAAGCAAGGCCAAAAACGAATATGACCAAAAAAAGGCAAACCTGGATAATCAGTTGGAAATTGTTGCAAAAAAGCAGAAACAACTTGACGAGCAGCAAAAAGAGCACATTGCAGCCTTAGAAAAAGTATCCAATTTGAAAGCGGCAGATGCCAAAGAACAGTTGATAGAAGTCATGAAGTCAGAAGCCCGCACAGACGCCATGGCGCATGTGCAGGAGATCATGGAAGAAGCCAAGCTTACAGCGAATAAGGAAGCAAAGAAAATCGTAATTCAAACCATACAGCGCACTGCAGCAGAACAGGCAATTGAAAATTCAATAACCGTTTTCAACCTAGAAAGCGATGTGCAAAAAGGGCAAATCATTGGCCGAGAAGGAAGAAATATTCGGGCCATTGAGGCAGCAACTGGCGTAGATTTAGTGATTGACGATACTCCAGAGGCTATTATTCTAAGCTCGTTTGACCCACTGCGCAGAGAGATTGCTCGCCTTTCTTTACAGCGTCTTACTCAAGATGGTCGCATTCACCCTGCAAGAATAGAAGAGGTGGTGAATAAAACACGCAATCAAATCAACGAACAGGTTATGGAGATAGGCAATCGTACGGTGATTGACCTTGGAATACATGGTTTGCACAAAGAACTAATTCGTATGGTAGGCAGAATGCGCTTTAGATCTTCGTATGGTCAAAATCTTTTGCAACATTCGCGTGAAACCGCAAACTTGTGTGGCATCATGGCGGCTGAACTTGGTTTAAACCCAAAGTTGGCTAGACGCGCAGGTTTATTGCATGATATTGGAAAAGTACCTGAAGAAGAGACTGAACTTTCACATGCTCTTTTAGGGGCAAAACTTGCAGAGAAGTATGGTGAGCATCCTGCAGTGGTAAATGCCATTGGTGCACACCACGATGAAATGGAAATGAAATATGTGATATCGCCGATTATTCAAGCTTGTGACGCCATTAGTGGCGCTAGACCGGGAGCAAGAAGAGAAATTATGCAAAGCTTCCTGCAACGTGTGCAAGATTTGGAGAATTTGGCAATGGAATACAAGGGAGTAGAAAAAGCCTATGCCGTCCAGGCAGGTAGAGAACTGAGGGTCATTGTGGAAGCAGACAAAGTAAGTGATGCTGAAAGCGATACATTATCTTTCGATATTGCAGACAGAATTCAAAAAGAAATGCAATATCCCGGGCAAATACGCGTAACAGTGATAAGAGAAAAGCGCGCTGTGAACGTTGCTAAATAATAAAATCTTCTAAAAGGTTTCCAATTATTTTGTCAATTTTTTTTGACGCTAAGAATATCAAGAGAGAAGATAAATTATCCAAACGTGGTGTAATATTGAACTTGGAAAATGTCTAAAAATTATAAGTTTCTTAGCTCTGACCCCGTTGTTGATTTTTTTTAAACAAAACAAGATTTGATTAATATCTTTAACATATATTTACGAGCTAATTAAAACTCACATAACACGACTATGAAATTGAGACTAATTATTTTAATCATACTGACGGCAATCATAAACACCGGATTTGCTCAATCAAGTCCCGGGGGTATTGATGGTAAAGTAACTGACGAGAAAGGAGAACCTGTGCCATTTGCCAGTGTTGGAGCTTTTGAAGGAGGTGCATTAAAAGGTCAGACCAAAACTGATATCAATGGTAACTACAAAATCAAGCCATTGGATGCCGGTTCTTATACCGTAAAATTTTCTTCAGTTGGCTTTCCAGCTTTGGAGATTGAAGGTATTCAGGTGAATTCGGGTAGGATGACAAAATACGATGCAGTAATGTCACGTAAGAAGAATATCACGAAAGTGTTGCGTGTAGTGGTTAAAAAATTAATTGATCCGGGACAACCGAATGGTCAATCAAAGTCAAAAGAAGAAATAACCAAATTGGCCTCTGTTGATGTTGTAGACGCTATTGGGACCATTGCCGGTGTTAACAAACAAAGCAACGGTAGTTTGAATTTATCAGGTGATCGTAATGATGGAACGATGTATCTGGTAGATGGTATGATGATGCGCGGTAATGCCATTAGTAATATGGCTCCTGGGGCTATTCGTAATGTTGAGGTTTTTAGGTCTGGTTTGCCGGCCAAATTGGGTAATGCAACCGGTGGTGTTGTAGAGGTGAATACAGCAGGTATAACTTCAACTACGCAAGGTAATATTCAAGCGCAAACGTCTGTTGATGGTTATTTTAATAATCTTGTTGCTATGAATCTATCAGGGCCACTTATGTTTAAAAAAGATTCAGCTGGTAAGAAAATACGCCCATTGCTTGGTTATGTTTTAAGCTTGTCAGGTCGATATAATAAAGATGCGAACCCTGCTTATGGTGGTTACCGCGTGTTGAAACCTGAGGTTTTGGAGGCAATTCGTGCTAATCCGATTACCAGTAATCCTATCGGCACTGGAGCAGCCTCATTCGTGCCAACTGCCGAAACAATTACTGAGAGTGATTTTCGAACAATTAAAGCCCGTGAAAATGGTGAAAACTATAACATCAACTACTTAGGTAAGTTAGATTATTCGCCAACCGCACGTATGAACCTTACTTTAGGTACTTATTTCAATTATAATAGATCACTTGGTTGGAGTTTTGCAAATGCAATGTTTGCTCCCGAAGCAAACTCCATAAATAATAATTATCAGGCTCGAGGATTTGTGCGTATGCGTCAATCATTAGGAAAACCTGCCGGTGATAATAAAGATGCGATATTCTCTAATGCCTTCTATACATTACAGATGTCATATCAAAGAAGTTATGGTCGATCAGAAAACCCCGATCATGATCGTGATGTATTCCGATATGGCTATGTTGGTAAATTTAATCAAATAACGACACCAATTTATATACAGGATACTGTTTCAGGAAGAAATGGTAATATATACCAAGGTTGGAGATTTATTGGAGATGGTTTTTCTGATTTGGAGTATACGCCTGGAGGTATTAATCCTTTGTTGGAGAATTATACAAATCAAATTATGAATGACCCTCGATTTAATATACGCAATCAAACACAAATGATTGCGCTGAGAGGTCTTCGAAATGGCGACGGCCCTGCTAGTTCATATGGTTTGTTTACAGGACCAGGTGCTCAAATTGGGAGTTTTGGTTATTCACAATCTGATCAGTTCAACTTAAACCTTGATGCGTCTTTTGATATAAATCAGGGTATTCGTAATAAAGAAAACAAGGACCCCATTACACACCAAGTAGAGTTTGGATTGGGTTATGAGCAGATTACATCTCGTTCTTATTCTTTGGCAGCATCTAGCCTATGGACGCAAATGCGTTTATTAGCAAACAGACACATCCAAACGCTTGACGTGGATAATCCAATATTCGTTGTTGGAGGGAATGAATATACCGAGGAGCAGTTGATTCAAAGTGGATTGCAATTCTCAGTTTTTGATACCATTAAGTTTAATCGTTTTTTTGCAGAAGCGGATCAATCCAGATTTGATAAAGAATTGCGCAAAAAGCTTTTTGGTAACGAGCGTAATACTACTCAGGTTTTTACAGATAATTTGGATCCGTCAACTTTTTCATTGGATATGTTCTCTGCAGATGATTTATATAATCAAGGTTTGGGAAGTCGAGTGGGTTACAGTGGTTATGATTACTTAGGCAATATTCAGCGACGTCAACCAAATTTTCGAGATTTCTGGACTCAAAAGGATGATAGGGGAGATTATTTGAGACCGATAGCAGCCTATAACCCTAACTACATGTACGGTTATATTTCAGACAATTTCCGATACAAGGATATTCAGTTCAATGTTGGTGTTCGGATAGATCGTTTTGATGCAAACCAAAGCGTATTGCGTGATCCATATTCTTTATATGGCATACGCAATTTGGGATCATTGAATCAAGGGGATTATCGTGTTGCAATTAACGCCACTGAGGGAACTACAGCTCCCGACCCGAAAGTTGCCGGTTTTGATGAAACTTGGATGCCTTATGTAGATAATAACCAGTCAGCCCGTCCAACTCTAGTGGGTTACCGCAAGGGTGACACATGGTATGATCCATTCGGTAAAGAAATTTCGGATCCTACAATATTATCTGAGGAATATGCAAATGGTTTGCCCATTCAACCTTGGTTAACAGACCCAACGGATAGTCTTAAAAGTGAAAGTTATAAAATTGATAACGCCTTTACAGATTATAAGCCGGACATCACCATATCACCTCGTATACAATTTACATTCCCAATCACAGATCAGTCCTTGTTCTATGGTAATTACGATATTGTAACGCAATATCCACAGGGCAACAATTTTGTTACTCCGGATGATTATTATTTCTTACCTGAAAGAAGAAATATTATTAATAATGCCAATTTGCAAATGCAACGTTCAATAAATTATACATTAGGATTTGAGCAAGCATTAACAAAACGAAGTAAAGTGGGCGTAGAAGTTTATTATCGTGAAAGAAAAGACCAAATACAATTGCAACAGTATATTTTGGCTTACCCACAAACCTATACCTCATACGGTAATCGTGATTTCTCAACTACGAAGGGTTTTACTTTCACCTATAAAATGTTGCGGTCAAAGAACAGTCCATTAAGGTTGTCGGCTGCGTATACGCTGCAATTTGCTGAAGGTACAGGGTCTTCGACTACTTCAATGCAATCGCTGATTGCTAGTGGTCAGCCAAACTTGCGAACTGTTTTCCCAATGAGTTTTGACGCACGCCATATTGGTAACGTAAATATTGATTATCGCTATCCAATGGGATACTCAAAAGGTCCAAAGATTGGTAACCACAATGTCTTTAGTGGATTAGGTGCTAACTTGCTATTTAACCTGCGAAGTGGACAACCATATACTCGAACAGACCTTGCTACTCCTTTAACAGGAGGCGGAAGCAATGTGCCCATTATTGGTACGTTGAACGGTTCTCGCCGACCTTGGACAAATGACATAGGCTTGCGTATTGATAAAGACTTTATATTAACAACAGTTGGTAAGAAAAAGAATGCTGAGGGAGGATTTGTTAAAAACTCAGGCAAACCACTGATAATGAATGCTTATATGTATTTCCAGAATTTGTTAAATACTCGGAATGTATTGAGTGTATACAGTTATACTGGTCTTGCTGATGATGATGGATACTTGTCTTCACCACAAGGAATTCAAGATATAAATACTTCTCGAATATTTCCACAAGCATTTATTGATCAATACAATGTCAATATGACCAATCCATTTTTACTAGATAACCCAAGACGCATATACGTTGGATTTTCCATGAACTTTTAAAATCAGAAACGTAAAGAAATATTGAATATGAAAAAAGTAATCTTATCAGCAGCCTCATTGTTAATTGCCGCTTCTTTGTGGGCTTTGCCTACTGTAGGTGAGAAGAGGCAACAACCTGGTTTAAATAAAACTGCTGCCGGTTGTAACCAAGGTACTTCAACCATTGACTTGGACATCAATAATGTTCGGGCAAGAATTATGAGTGGTGGTGACTTGTGGTGGGATCGTGCGGCGGGTGTTGCACGGTATGCTGTACCCAAAAGTGGCAATGCAAATGCACTCTTTGCTGGTTCCATTTGGATTGGCGGGATTGATCAATCTACAAATGATTTGAAAGTGGCAGCCCAAACCTACCGAAGCCGAGGGAACGATTATTGGACTGGACCCTTGGATGAGTTTAACGGTGCTTCCATTGATTTCCAAACTTGTTCTGATTGGGACCGTTTCTGGAAAATAAACAGGGCAGACATCAATTTATTCAAGGATATGGCTGAATTGTGTAACAATGACCCAAACTGTATTTTTGCAAATTCGGCCAATGTTCCAGACGTAATAAAGGAATGGCCAGGGCGGAATTCAACGAATGCTGTTGGTGCTTCGGGCGGTACTATAACTGTGCCGGATCGTCAAATGGCTCCTTTTATTGATGTAAATAATGACAACGTTTATAACTGGTTGGATGGAGATTATCCAGATATCTTAGGTGATCAATACATTTGGTACGTTTTTAATGATAAAGGGGATGCAAAAACACAAACACAATCTGATGCGATTGGTGTTGAGATACATTTAGGTGCTTTCGCCTTTGCAACTGCAGATTGTTTAAATGATGCTACGTTTTATAACTACCGTGTACATAATTGGAGTACTTCATTGATTGACAGTGCTTACATGGCAACATGGACAGATGCTGATATGGGGTATGCTTTTGACGATTATATAGGTTGTGATACAGCTAGAGGTTTAGGTATTTTATATAACGGAGATGGATATGATGAAACACCTACTGGCTATGGCTATGATATACCGATGGTTGGTGTGGACTTTTTCCGTGGACCTCGCATTGATAATCCGAATTACGACCCCAATGGTCCGGATAAAAGAAAATATCTCGAGTTAAAAATGAGTGTCTTCACTTACTTTAACAATGGTAATGGTCGTGATGGTGATCCTACGATTAAAAATGAATTTTATAATTACATGACAGGAAGCTGGAGAGATGGCTCACGTTTTGTTTGGGGTTGTGATCCGCTTTCCGGAGGTGGTGCAAATGCAGCAAGCGTTTTTCCCGACGATCCATGTAGAGGGGGTATTTCAGAGCCTGATTGTAATCGTGCTCCTTTTGACCGTCGATTTGTGCACTCTGCAGGACCTTTCCAACTCGTGCCTGGTATTGTGCCAAGTGATGTAACCATTGGTTGTGTTTGGGTTCCAAGCGCAGGAGCAGGCAAATCGGCTTGTTTCTCAAAGATTTTGGTGTGTGACGACAAGGCTCAAGATTTGTTTGATAATGACTTTCAATTGCCTTACGGTCCACAAGCTCCAGATTTGAAAATATCACCTTTGGATAAAACCTTAGTTTTTGAAATTTCAAATCCTGCTTCTTCAAACAATGAAGGTGAAGGTTATGGTACGAACTTCAGTGATCCAAAATTTTTAGAATCAACTGCCAAAGCAGTTAAAAGACTAACCCCTTATCCGGATAGTTTATATAAGTTTGAGGGTTATATTGTTTATCAATTAAAAAATGCTTCGGTAGCATTCTCCGATATTCGTTCAAAAGATGGAAGTATTAATACTGATGTCGCTCGAATTGTATATCAAGCTGACAAAAAAAATCATATTACAGATTTAATGAATTTTGTAATTGATCCAGAAATTTCAGACCAATACTACATTCCAAAATTAATGGTATCTGGTGCCAATGAGGGTATAAAACATTCTTTCGTACTTAAGGAAGATGCTTTTGCCACAGGAACTGCAAAACAGTTCGTTAATTATAAAACATATTATTTCATGGCGGTTGCTTATGCCTATAATAAGTTTGATAATGATGATATTGATCCTCCAGGATCTACTCCTGCAAGCAGCGAGAATGATTTTGATCCACAAAATGCTGGAAATACTCAGGATGTTCAATATCTTGAAAGCAGAACAGATGGTAGAGAGTTGCCAATAAAAGTTATTGCTGCCACACCTCATCCGGCTAATGACAGTTTGTATGTCCAAACTTATGCAGAGTATGGTACTGGTATACAATTAACTCAAATTGAAGGAAAAGGAAATGGTGGAAGAGAACTTGAACTTACACAAGAGTCAATTCAGACAATATTGTACGGAGGAAATAATCAAGATTTTACACCAACATACCAAGCTGGTAAAGGTCCCGCTGATTTATATGTGGTGAATCCAAATGCAATTATCCCTGGTAACTATGAGTTATCGTTAAACGTGCGCGATGCTTTTCCTGCTCCAAATGAATCATTGGGAGCCCGGGGAGATAGCACATTCTGGCAAATTAAAAATGTAACTACAGGAGACATTATTTACAGTAACCACAGTATTGCTGAATATAATGATCAATTATTGAGAAAATACAGCGCTAGTGGAAAAGAGTATGAAGATTGGGGAATGTCTCTAGGAATGAGGCAGGTATTACGCCCTGGAGATAATGACTCTATTGGTGAAAATGCCTTCATAACCTCTACGATTACATTTGCGGACATAAACAGACCATGGCTGGGTGGTATTGCAGATGCTGAGGGGCAGTCTTTTAATAACTGGATTCGTTCGGGTGAGGCTACGAGTGAAGATCCTATTCGTCTTCCAAATAGTTTGGAGTGTGATATGAATGATTGGACTTTCCCTGCTGACAGAATCGAGAAGTATGAGGACGTTATTTTTGGTACTTGGGCGCCATATGTAATGACGAATAAGACTGACAAGTCTGAATGTGGAAATGGTGTTTCTTATTCACGTTTGGTAACGCGTATTTTGAACCAACTAATGCAACGCATTCATTCAGTTGATGTAGTATTTACTGCTGATAAGAGTCTATGGACGAAATGCCCTGTAATTGAAATGACCGATCATGTATCTGCAACACCTTTTGGTGAAGGTGGTCAATTCAAATATAATATAAGAAGACACCCAGCTTGGGATAAAGGCTTTGATGCACAAGGGAATCCTACTTATCATCCTACTGATAGTGGTTATAGTTGGTTTCCCGGTTACGCAATCAATGTAGAAACAGGCGAAAGGTTAAATATTATCTTTGGAGAAGAGTCATATAACGGTCAGGACAATGGCAATGATATGATTTGGAATCCAACAGCCAGAGCGTTTGACCCCGTTAATTTTGATTTGAAATGGGGTGGTAAACATCTTGTTTATATACAAGATACAAAATATGATGAAGGGAATTTTACTCTTTCAAAATTACGTGCTGCAAATAATGAGTCAACCCGGGGGTCTGACAATAATGCTAATTTGAATGAAGTATACAATACTGTTATGTGGGTAGGAAATGTGCTTTTAACAGGAGCTACCGAATTGGCTAGTTTAAAAGATGGTTTAGTACCTACAGAAACAAAGATTCGTATTCGAGTAGAAAGACCTTTTGCTAATTATCAGCCTGACCCTTCTACGCCACTTAAAAATGGTGGTTGGCCGTTGTATCAGTTTTCAACGAATGATATAGCGCCAGCTTCTATTGGTGATGTGAGAAATTCTTACACAAATGATAAGGAAGCCTTATTGGATAGAATACAACCTGTACCTAATCCTTATTATGCATTTAGTCAGTATGAAGCAAATAGATTAGATAATCGTATTAAAATAATCAACTTGCCAGAAAAAGCAACGATTAATATTTATACTATTGATGGTACGCTTATCAGAACATTGCAGAAGAATGATCCTAATACAAGCTTTATTGATTGGGATTTGAAAAACAACAAAAATATTCCAATTGCTAGCGGAATGTATTTGTTACATGTTAACATCGAAGGTATTGGTGAAAAAGTAATCAAATGGTTTGGAGCAATGCGACCCGTTGATATTACAAGCCTTTAATTTAAATTGAATCAAGAAAATAACGATAGTAATCCCATGAGAATTAAAAAACAATTATCATTCCTATTTTGCCTGATATTATTAGCGAACACGACTTGGGCCGGTAACAGAGATCGTTCTGGACAAGCAGGTGCTGGCGAGCTACTAATTAATCCATGGGCAGCATCCAATGGTTTATTTGCGCTAAACGTGGCAAATGTTAAAGGTTTGGAAGCGATGAAAAATAACATCGGAGGTTTATCTCAAATAAATTATACCGAAATTGGGCTTTCACATTCGCGTTATCTTGCAGGTTCTGGCATGAGTGTTAGTAATGTGGGCGTAGCCCAACCGGTAGGAGAGACTGCAGTATTCGGCGTAAATATTATGACCTTTGGATTTGGTGAAATTCCTATTACTACTGTAGATAATCCTCAAGGTGGTATTGGAGCATATAAGCCTTCATTTTTTAACGCAACACTAGGGTACTCTAAGAGATTTTCTGAAAGTATGAGTGCAGGGTTAGGATTAACCTTTGTAAACGAAGCGGTTACTAATATTCGCGCGAATGCTTTGGGGATTGACGCAGGTATACAATATAAATCTGGTAAAGATGACCGATTTAAAATTGGTATTACATTGCGAAACGTAGGAACAGATTTGAGATTTAGTGGTGATGGTTTTTCGTTTAATGGTAATGACCCAACGGGTGTTCAAGAGATAACAGTACAGCAGCGTAGTGAGCGTTTCCAATTGCCATCACAACTTTCTATTGGAGTATCATATGACATATACCTAGATGAAGGAAATAAAGAACTCGATGAAAATGGAAATCCAACGGACTCGGACTATAAACCAAAACATAGACTAACACCAATGTTTAGCTTTAAATCCAATTCGTTCTCTAAGGATTGGCTGGGCTTGGCTGCAGAGTATGCTTATATGGAGAAATTCTATTTACGTGCTGCCTATCGTTATGAAGCAGATATTTTATCAGAAAGTAACAATACAACCTTTTATTCTGGCTTAGCAGCCGGGATTGGTTTTTTGACAAATCTAGGTGCTGATGCAGAAAGCCCAAAATTGGCTTTAGATTATGGTTATAACCATACACGTTTTAATAGTGGTTGTCACACGTTTACTCTTCGTATAATGTTGGGAGGAGATAAGGGTGCTGCTGAGGATATAGGTGAACTTGAAGATATAGAATAATAAAAACTATAAAAACAGAAACAACGCTTTCTTAATAAGGAAGCGTTGTTTTATTTAATATAACTACCTAAATTTAATCAGATCATGAGCAATATAACTTACGTTACTAAGGAAACTTTTGAGCAAATGAAGGCCGAATTGAAGCAGCTCAAAACAGTTGGTCGGGCGGCAATATCCAGTGCAATAGCAGAGGCCAGAGAAAAAGGCGACTTGAAAGAAAATGCTGAATATGATGCTGCGAAAGAGGCTCAAGGTATGCATGAGGCAAAAATTGCCAAACTTGAAAGTGCATTGGCAAACTCAAGGGTATTGGATCCAACGGGTATTGATTTAAGTAAGGTGACTATTTTGAACAAAGTCAAAATAACCAATTTGAATAATAATAAATCTGTCACTTATCAGATAGTATCGGAAAATGAAGCTGATTTAAAATTGAAGAAAATATCCATTAACTCGCCAATTGCAATGGGTTTAATGGGTAAAGCAGTAGGGGATGTTGCCGATGTTCAAACACCCGGTGGGATTATACAATTCAGAATTGATGAAATTAGTATTTAAGCATGAGTACTATATTTTCGAAGATTATTCAACGGGAGGTGCCTGCCTATATTATCAAGGAAGATGATGATTTTATTGCTTTCTTGGATGTTTTCCCATTAAAAAAAGGGCACACTTTGGTTGTGCCAAAGGTAGAGGTGGATAATATTTTTGATTTGAATAATGAGTTGCTGAATCGATTTTTTGTTTTTGTTCGGCCCATAGCCAAAGCTATTGAGGCATCATTTCAATGTAACCGCTGTGGAATAGCCGTTATTGGTTTGGAAGTTCCGCATGCCCATATGCATCTTGTACCAATCAATACAGCGAACGATTTAAATTTTACTCAAAGTAAACTTTCTTTAACTGATTTGGAAATGAGTGAGATTCAAAAAATAATACTTACGCATCTTCATTAGATGCATCCTCTTCATGATTCCCTTCTAAGGCAGGATTGATAAATCGAAATCCTACGCCATGTATTGTTTGGATTTCTATTTCCTGCTCTTCTTTTAAATACTTCCTAATTTTGGTAATGAAAACATCCATACTTCTACCCAAAAAATAATCATCCTTACCCCAAACCTTTGTCAATACCTCTTCACGTTTTACTACCTTATTAGCGTTTAAACAAAAGAAACGGAGTAAGTCAGCTTCTTTCTGCGTAAGGCGTGTATCAATATTATCACCTTTTATGGTTAGATTCTCATAATCGAATATTGAAGAACCCAGTTTGAATGTTGTTTCGTCAGTATCTGACCCAATGGTTCGGCGGAGAAAAATGTCAATACGCAATAATAATTCTTCCATACTGAAAGGTTTGGTGATATAATCATCAGCACCTGCTTTTAAACCCGCTATTTTATCTTCCTGCATACTTTTAGCTGTAAGAAAAATAATTGGGATAAAGTCATTTTTTCTTCTGATTTGTTGGGCCAATGTAAATCCATCTTTTATTGGCATCATTACATCAATAAGACATAGGTCATAAAAATTTTTTGAAAATTGTTGCCAGCCTTGTTGTCCATCTGTTGCAAGAGTTACCTCAAAGCCTTTGTCTTCAAGCGCATCTTTTATCACAAACCCTAGGGACGAGTCATCTTCTACAAGGAGTATTTGTACTTTTTGTGGCATCTATCTCTTATTTATAGGCATAAATATACTAAAAGTACTACCTTTTCCAAGTGTACTTTGCGCGCTAATTTTTCCACCATGACGTTCGCATATCAAACGGACATAGTTTAATCCTAAACCAAAGCCTTTAACATTGTGCACATTGCCAGTAGGTACTCTATAAAATCGTTTGAAAATGTTTTTTAAATTTTCGGGGCTAATGCCTATGCCATTGTCTTGAATTTGAATATTTAACTTATCATCAATTGTGGTGATGTTAATTTTTATCATTGGTACTTGTTCGCAATATTTAATAGCATTGTCCAACAAATTGCCAATAACGTTCTTTAGGTGAAGTTTATCAGCATATATCCGTACGTCTTCATCGCTAAAATGAATATCAAGTTGCCCCCCGCGCGATCTTATCAAGGGTGCATATGTTTTTTCTGTAATTTCATCTACCAATTCTTTTACTTTTACCCACTCTTTGTTTAACTCGATATTTCCTTTTTTACTTTTAGCCATATGCAATACGCGCTCTACTTGTTTAGTTAAATGTGCAGTTTCGTTTGATACAATGGTGGCATAATTCAATAATCTTTGTGGATTATTGATAATGTTTGGATTTTTTAAAACCTCTGAAGCGATTTTAATTGTGGCCAATGGCGTTTTAAATTCGTGCGTCATATTGTTTACAAAGTTTTTCTGAATCTCGCTCAATCGTTTTTGACGGAAAATGATAAATAAGGCATAACCCAGGATGACCAATACAAGAAAAAGCAGCGCTGTAGATATTAGCCATTTATACATTTCTTTAGACAAGAAAACATTCCTATGCGGGAATTGCACAGCAAAGTAGTTTCGCTCACTATGCGAAAGTGGGAATCCCTTTACCACATCTTTCGTATCACCTATTCGTTCTTTGCTCATATAGACAAAGCGACTTGTTTTGATTTCTTTATCATCGCAGCTATAGATGGCATATTCAAAATCTGTATTGATAGAGAGATTTCCAAATTCGCGTATTAATAATTCTTCTAAAGCAACAGGATTAATCAGCTCACCAATTTCTACTGTAAAAAACAGTTCACTTTCTTTTTTAGCTAAATCAATATAAGGAGAATAATTGTTGTTGGCACGAAGCAAGCCACCAGCAACGCGATTCAGTGCTTCTTTTACCTTGCTGTCAAATATCTTACGTTCTACTTCATATGAAGATTTAACCCAATACAATTGTGTAGCCAACATTAGTATTGCTGTTATCACAGAGAGTATAAAAATGACGCGCAGATTCCGATTGCTCATGTATTATTTTTTTGTTTTTATCCGGTCTGGGTTTTCTTTTAAAAATTTATCCCATCCTTGATTGGTTGTTGCGGATACGCTGGGAAAGCGACTTTGAAAATGATGGCAAAGGGCTACAGCTATGGCATCAGAAGCATCCAGATATTGCGTTGATTCTTCAAACTTCAATATTTTTTGTAAAGTACGCCAAACCTGTTCTTTGCTCGCATTACCATTCCCTGTGACAGATTGTTTTACTTTCTTTGGGGAGTACTCTTGCATCGGTATATTTGATTGCATGGCTGCAGCCATAGCAACACCTTGAGCGCGGCCCAGCTTGAGCATACTCTGTACATTTTTGCCGAAAAAAGGCGCCTCAATGGCACAGGCTGTAGGTTTGTACTCGGCACATAATTCGGCCACGCGCTTATAGATTTTATATAATCGTTCTGAGGTTTCGTTATACTTGCCTAATTTCAATACGCCCATTTCTATAATGCTCATATGATTTGATTTTACAAGTATTAAACCATAGCCCATTACCACGCTTCCTGGATCTATTCCTAAAATTATCTGTTCACTAGTAGCCATTGACGATAGTAAAAATACAATTTTGGTAGCTAGTAAGATTGATCGCGATAGAATAAAAAACAAAGCTTTCAAGCACTTAGTACGCTATACGTTAGGTGACTAAAAAAATCTTTTTTACATTCAGCCAAATGATTCCCTAATTTTACACTTTTGGCCTTAAGCAGAAATAATAAGCGAAATATTAAAATAGCCCTGGGGGCTGTTTTGTTCATATGGTTGACTTATTCATTGTATCATCAGATACAATCCCAGGAAAACCTGCAGGATTCTATTCATACCTTATTTGAGGAATGGTCATGGGCAAAGATTTTCGCACTGCTATTGGTATTACTCCTCATGATTTTTAATTGGGCCATTGAAAGTGTGAAATGGCAAATGTTATTGAGACATACCGAGCAGTTAAGTGTTGCAGCAGCATATCAGTCTGTGCTCATGGGGTTAGCGGTATCTATCGTTACACCAAACCGCATTGGCGAATATCTTGGACGGATACTTTATCTTAAAAATACGAACAAATTAACCGGAATATCCATAACCATTATAGGCAGTTTTGCGCAAATGTTAGTGACCAGTTTTTTTGGTGTACTTGGACTGATATTCTATTTATATGCTGTTCAACAGTCATTTTTTTTATATGCACTTCTTGCATTGAGTTTATTGATGGCAGTTGTAATGCTTTACATATTATTTCATTTGGATGTGCTCGTTGCTTTTTGTAAAAATGTACCATTATTAAAAAAAATAAGTGTGTACGTCGAGGTTATTAAACGTTACGAGAAAAGTACACTAATAAAACTTATACTTTATGCCATTGCACGTTATGTGGTATACTCTGTTCAGTTTTATATACTGCTGTATGTCACTCATCAATACTTCTTGCCTGCTAAAACATTTGCCGGCATTTGGTTGTTGTATTGGATAATAGCGGTTGTGCCTTCTTTTGTTATAGCAGATGTTGGTGTGCGGGGTAAAACGGCTGTAACTTTTTTGGCCTTTGTAAGCGGCAATGCCTTGGCTATTCTTGTATCAAGTGTGTTGTTATGGTTTATTAATTTAATCTTACCCGCGCTTGTTGGATGTGTTTTTGTTTTTCGTATTCGTCTCTTTGATAATGACGAGTAGGTTTAAGCGCACAGTAATCACTACAAATGGGGTGAAATGTGGAGCATTTCCAACTTAATTATTTTATCCTTAACATTTCACTTTTTAAATAAAAGAGATTACATTTGCCTCAACATAAACTTAACAAACATGAAAAAACTGGTATTATTTACACTGATTCTAATGTGCGCTTTCACATATGATTCTTCAGCACAACGTAAGAGAAAAAGAACAGCAACAACACAAGGAAATTGGGTACTACGCGCAGGCATGGGATACAATTCTGACAGAACAACTAATGATTTCAATGATTTAGAAACTACCATGAATTCATTCAACTTTACTCCAACACTTACTTACATGGTAATTGACAATTTGGAGGTTGGTGTAAACGTAGGAGTAAACAACTACAATAATCGCGTAGAGACTGGTGTAAATAACAGAACCGAAACTAGCGGAACTGGTGTTTCATTTGGTTTGTTTGCTCAAAAATATTTCCCATTGAACAATTGGTTTGCGTTTCACACCAATGCTAATATTGGTCTAATGACTGGTAGCGAGGAAACTGACAATGTTGTTGGGGCCACAACGACTACTGCAGGTGCAGATTTAAATGGTGTTATGGGTGGTGTAAACTTCGGTTTCACTTTCACTCCATACAACTCTTTAGGTTTGTTTACTGATTTTGCTGGTCTTAACCTTTCAAACGTTAAACGTAACCCTGACGGACCTAACAATTCTACAAGCAACACAACTGGTGGCTTCAATGTTGCCCGCAGCCCTATTAACTTAGGTCTTGCTTGGTACTTTGGTCGTGGTCTTTGGAGAGATTAATCTTAATGTAATCAATTTATTAATCATAATGACCTCCCCATGTTTTTGGGGAGGTTTTTTTATACATTCCTTTGAAGAAAATTAGCAGAATAATATTCATGTTAGTATTGGTAATGCTTGCAACAAGACAAATGCATGCGCAAGTCAAACAATACAAGATTCTAAACACTACAAGTAAAATACGGGTTGATGGAATATTGAATGAGCCCGATTGGGAATTTGCCGAAGTGGCGGACAATTTCACTCAAACGATACCAGACCCAATGAAGCCTGCTACTCGTAGTAGTAAGATAAAACTATTATACAACGGGAGCGCTATATATATTGCTGCAATACTTTATCAGAATAAGGCTGATATTCTTGAGCAGTTGACTCCACGCGATGAAATTGGTAATGCAAATGTCGATGTATTTGGTGTTTATTTTGATACTTATAACGATAAGCAAAACGGATTTGCGTTTAAAGTGACTGCGGCGGGGACACAGCAAGAGGAGCGATTGCAAAATGGTGGTAATGATGGTAATGGTGACAGGTCATGGGATGCCGTGTGGACCAGCAGTGTTGCTATCACCGACTCGGCTTGGATTGTAGAAATGGAAATACCTTTTCAGGCCTTACGGTTTTCCAAAAACAATCAACAGGCCTGGGGCATACAATTTTCTAGAACCATTCGCCATCGCCGTGAGCAGTGTTACTGGAATCCTGTAAATCCACGCGAAACAGGTTTCTTGGCTCAGGCGGGTGTACTCAAAGGATTGCAAGATATTGAGCCCCCCGTAAGATTGATATTTTTTCCCTATGTATCCGGAGGTTTTCAGCAAAAACCAACAGCAGATGGCCGAGAAAATCAATGGTTGCGCAGTGGTGGCATGGATTTAAAATATGGTATTAATGAGGCGTTTACTTTCGACATGACATTAATACCCGATTTCTCTCAGGTTATTTCTGATCAATTAATTCGTAATGTTTCTGCTTTTGAACAACAACTCAACGAAAACAGACCTTTCTTTACTGAAGGTGTGGAGCTATTTAATAAACAAGGGTTACTGTATAGCAGACGAATAGGAAGCACACCCCAAGGTTTTTCACGCATAAATACCAAATATGCTAATGATCAAGATTATCATATTAAACAGAACCCTAACGTAACTCCTTTATACAATGCCTTTAAGTTATCAGGCCGAACTAATAGTAAAACGGGCATTGGGCTTTTTAACGCACTTGCCGCCCCGGTATCTGCCACTATTACAGAAAAACAAAGTGGCGTAACTTTTAAAGAAGAAACAGAACCGCTTACAAATTATTCTGTCTTTGTTGTTGACCAAGGTTTACGCGGCCAGTCTTATATTAATTTTACCAACACAAATGTCTATCGTTTAGGCGATGGCCATGACGCAAATGTTTCGGCATTTGAGGCTGTATTGTTTAGCAAGGCTAACACTTTCTCATATCGATTTAATCATGCTACTAGTGCCAATACGCAAGGATTAACAGGAACAAAATGGATAGGACGTTTTGATAAGATTAGTGGTAAAATTCGTCTGTTACAGCAACTGCGATATTTGTCTCCACAGTATAATCAAACCGATTTAGGCTTGCAGTTTGATCGAAATGATGTGTACTCGTATTCGCAATTCCGTTATTTTGAAAACAAGCCGAAGCCTAGTTATTTGCAGCTATATAATTTTTATCTGAATCAAACGCTGAGTTATAATGCCCAGCCATTTTCGTTTAGACTTTGGCAATTGTCCACTTCATATTTCATGTTGCTAAAGAACTTTTGGGATATAACATTTACCTTGGAAAACACACCTTTTTCACCCATTAATTATTATCAATTAGCAGCCTGGGGAGAACGAATAAAAGAGTTTCCTTATCTTTTCGTTTCTACAAATGGCAGTTCTGATAGCCGTAGAAAAACATTTTGGGCATGGAGTTATGGTTTTGGTCGTGCCACTATTGCTCCAAACCCCGATTATTATTATATAAATAATACGCTTCGGTATCGGTTTAGCGACCATTTGGAAATTAGTGCAACTTATAACTATCAGAATAATGAAAGTAATCTTGGCTACTCTTTTTTGGATGCTGCCACCAAACTACCTGTCATTGCATTCAGAGACATTTTAGAGCAAACTGCACAGATCAATTTGAGTTATAATTTTTCGCCTAATCTAAATTTGACCGGCCGCTTCAGGCACTACAACTCAAAAATTTTCAATAAATCTTTACATCGAGTAGATGGCACGGGTAATTGGATGAATAATGTATATAATGCAGTACCGGCAAATTCAATAAATGAAAATTATAATTTACAAAACATCGATTTGTTTCTGAATTGGATTTATGCACCAGGCAGTCGGATGGTTCTTAGCTTTAAGCAATATCTTAATGATGCCTACATATTGAATAATGAATTAGATAATAAATTTGGTGCTAATTTATACAGAGTAATTCAACGCCCGCAAGCTTTCGAAGTCTCTTTACGATTTATCTACTTTCTTGATTATAACAAGCTAAGGGCAATTAATGGGAGCAAAAAAATCGATTAATCATCTGCCACTGTGGCAATTTCTTCATCCCTTTTGCCCAGTACTACCGTGCCTATCATAGCGCTAAGAAATAGAACACTGCTAATCTCAAATGGAAAAACATAGTCGGTAAATAATTTTTTACCCAATACTTTAATCAAACCAATATCCGAAACTATTGTATTTGTTTGGGCAAGTTCGATGCCTGCTCCTTGAAAGGCCATTAATATGACCAATAATAACGAGCCACCCGAAATAACCCCTGCAAATTGTACCATCGTACTTTTTTGGGGTTCGGTATCACTGTTTAGATTCATTAGCATTATAACAAATAAGAAGAGCACCATTATGGCTCCCGCGTAAACAATAATGTTAACTATCGCTAAGAATTGGGCGTTCATTAATAAATAATGACCCGAAATACAAAAAAAGGTCAATATAAGTAAAAGCACACTGGTAATAGGGTTGCGTGATATGATTACCCCAATGGCACTAATTAATGTAAGGGCACTAAGTGCGGTGAAAATGATTAAATCTAAACTCATTTTTTATGCTTCGGTTTTTGTTCCTGCTTTCGCATCCTGAGGGTGAGGTATTAATAAATCATCTTTTGTATAGATAAAACCTTTGCGCTGATAATTGGCTGGCGCAAAAGTTTGCGTAAGATAAATTGCATCTTTCGGGCAGGCTTCTTCACATAACCCACAGAAAATACAGCGTAACATGTTGATTTCATAATTAGCTGCATACTTCTCCTCTCGGTACAAATGCTCTTCACCTGCTTCGCGCTCTGCACTTTCCATAGTGATAGCCTCTGCAGGGCAAGCTAAGGCACATAAACCACAGGCAGTGCAACGCTCTCTGCCTTCTTCATCACGGTTTAAAATGTGCAACCCCCTAAAAGTCGGAGAGAAGGGGCGTTGCTTTTCAGGATAGCGTATCGTAGGCTTTTTGGTGAAAATGTGTGATAAAGTAACCTTCAATCCTTTTAAAATATTCGGTATGTACATCGACTCCATAAACGTCATGGGTCGACGGTCAACGGCTTTAGCTCTATCTGTAATAGTATTACTCATAATTTTTTCGTTATTGAAGCCATAGGATAACAGCCCCGGTAATGATCATATTTATTAAAGCCAGCGGAATCAGTTTTTTCCACCCCAGGTTCATCAATTGGTCGTAACGAAATCGCGGTAACGTCCAACGGATGGCCATAAAAAACAATACAAATAAAATGGCTTTGGTAATTAAAGCTCCAACACCAATTAATGAAAATGCCAATGCTGGTACGTTGGCCTGAACGACGTCCATGAAAGGAAAGTCAAATCCGCCAAAGTATAAACTGCTAATGACTACAGAGGTGATAAATAAATTGATGTATTCTGCAAAGAGAAAAAAGCCCAGTTTCATACTGCTGAATTCTGTATGATATCCGCCAATCAATTCGCTTTCACATTCTGCCATGTCAAAAGGAGCTCTGTTTAGCTCAGCGAAAGAACACACCAGAAAAATCAAAAATCCTAAAGGCTGTTTCCAAATATTCCAGTTCAAAAAGCCATGCTGCTGTTCCACCATTTCTTTAATGCTCATTGTGCCAGTCACCATAATCAAGGCAATTAAAGAAATGCCAAGTGCTAATTCGTAAGAAACAGCCTGAGCTGCTGCTCGTATTCCACTCAACAAGGAGTATTTGTTATTCGAGGCCCATGCCCCCAGCATTACACCATAAACACCGACGCTCAAAACGCCGAATATGAATAGCATACCAATATTGATATCAGCCACCTGAAGCGAAAAGCCGTCAAAAGTTGGGCCCCAAGGAATTATAGCACTAGTCATCAAAGCCGTCAGCATAGCCAATGAAGGCCCTAATATGAAAAGAAATTTATTGGAAAAAGTAGGAATAATTTCCTCCTTCATAAAAAGCTTTAAGCCATCAGCCAGTGGTTGAAACATGCCAAATGGCCCTGCGCGGTTAGGCCCAACACGATCCTGCATAATAGCAGCCACTTTTCTTTCTGCCCAGGTGAGGTACATAGCCACTCCCAAACTGCCGCCTAAAATGGCGGATATCAGTATCAGCTTTTCAATAATTAAATCTCCCGTAATTGCTAATAACATACTTCAGCTGCCTTGTTTAAAGAGCCACAAAAATAAAGTTTAACAAGCATTAGCAGGGCAATTATTCTGCTTTTCTTTTACGACTTCCAGCATACATTTCGTATAAAACAAGTCGCGCCTCCAACGCGCCATTATAGCAGGGAATACGCTTCGATGTGCGCAAGCCTACTGATTTCAGAGCCTCAGTATTGGCCGTTAGCATCCAGGCCCTAGTATTGGGATAGTGCTGTTTCAACGTATCGCCAATTTGTTTATAAAAATTTTGCGTTTCGATGACAATCCGCTCATCGTATGGTGGATTAAAGAAAATGTGCAAAGGTGCGTCACCCTGTTTTTCACTTTTAAAGAAATCTTGTTTGGCAATCTTGATAAAATCTTCCAATCCTGCAGACTGAATATTTTCTTTGGCAAAATCGGCTAATTTTTTATTCATTTCAAATCCTCGAATGTTGTAGTTAAAATCGCGTGTTTTGTTCAGTAAGGATTGCTTTATTGTGTCAAAAAGATTTTCATCCCAATCATCCCATTTTTTGAAAGTGAAAAAATCTCGGTTGATATTGGCAGGAATATTGCATGCAATCATAGCAGCCTCTATTGGTATCGTGGCGCTACCACACATCGGATCCAAGAAGTCACATTGGCCATGCCAACCGCTTTTAATTAATAATCCAGCAGCAAGCACCTCGTTAATAGGCGCAATACCTACATGCTGTCGATAGCCTCTTCGATGCAGACTATGCCCGCTGGCATCAAGACTCACAGTGCAGCTATCTTGCTGAATATGAATGTTAATACGCAGGTCAGGGTCGTTAGTATCAACATTGGGTCTGTTACCGGTTTCTTCTCTGAATCGATCCACTATTGCATCTTTAGCCTTAAAAGCTACATATTGACTGTGATTAAAAAATTCAGAATGCACTGTTGCATCAATGGCAAATGTTTTGTCGTTTGACAAATATTGCTCCCAGTCCATTTTGTAAATACTATTGTAAAACCGCTTCTCGGTTCTGGTTGTGAATGTATGGATGGGTTTGAGTATTTTAATAGCCGTTCGACAGGCCAGATTGGCCTTATAGAGCATACCATTATCACCTTCGTAGCTCACCATGCGGTTGTGTTGCTTTACGTTTAACGCACCAAGGTCACGAAGTTCATTGGCCAAAATTTCTTCAAAGCCAAAGAGTGTTTTAGCAAGTTGTTGGTAATTCTGTGGCATAGTATGGTGCGAATGTAGTTTAGTTTTGTTGTTTTACTGACTCAATGGACATACGGAAACGGTTTAGTATTTTATTGTTTGCTTTTGTTTTATCACTGGGCGCTTGTGTGAATGACAAACTTTCAGCTGAAGGAGGTCAGCAATTCCCAAAAGTAAAAGTGATACATGTAAAAGATGGTGATTCTTTCGTAGTGCTAACCAGTCAGCATGAAAAGGAAGAGGTTAGGCTTATTGATGCACCCGAGCTTCATCAGGCTTTTGGGCGTCAGGCCAAGCAATATTTGAGCAAGCTAATAAAAGGGAAATTTATTGTGATAGATTTTGAAAAAAAGATCGGTACCAACGCCTGTTGGCCAAAGTTTATCTGGATGATTTATACATCAACGAAGAAATGATTCGAGCTGGTTATGCCTGGCATTTTGATCGCTTTAATACAAATGATGTTTTACAAACTTTGGAGGATAGCGCACGAGCAGCAAGGGTGGGCTTATGGCAGGATAGTCAACCGATGGCGCCATGGAACTGGCGCAAGCGTAATAAACGTTATTGAACAAATTTGAGCAGCTCTTCAATAATTTTTCGGTCATTACTAAGTCGTGGTACTTTATGTTGGCCACCAAGCTTATTTTTTGATTTTAGCCAAGCCTGGAAAGTACCTGGTTTTACAAATTGTACCTCTGGCATACGCAGCGCTATGTTTTTATAACGTTTTGCTTCATAATCTGAGTTGACTTGCTGTAATTCTTTATCTAAAACCTCAATGAAAAGTTGCTTCTGATTGTCATTAATATCCACCTCGATGAGCCATTGATGCGCACCATTTTCGCTGTTCGAAAAATAGATAGGTGCTGCGGTATAATCGTGCAGTATTGCTTGTGTTTTTTGGCAAGCCTGCGTTATAGCGAAATCTGTATTTTCTATCATCACTTCTTCACCGAAGGCGTTGATAAAATGTTTTGTTCTTCCTGTTACTTTTATTCTAAACGGATAGCGCGAAGTAAAGGCAATGGTATCTCCCAGCATATATCGCCACAATCCCGAATTGGTTGTAATGATAATGGCATAGCTGGTATGTAGTGCCACCTCGTCAAGCTGAAGTGTTTGTGGATTTTCTTTGCCGAGTTCTTCCAGTGGTAAAAACTCGTAAAATATGCCATGTTTAAGAAAAAGCAACATGCCTTCATCCCCGAGAATATCTTGACCGGATATGAAGCCCTCTGATGCGTTATAGGTATCTACAGTATTCACCGTCTTGTTAGGGAAGTAGCTGGCAAACCGCTCGCGGTATGGTGCAAAGTTTACACCGCCATGAATATACAATTCGAGATTAGGCCATATTTCATGAATATCGCTTACGCCGGTGTTTTCCTGTATTTTGTTCAATAAGACCAATGTCCAGGTCGGCACACCTGCCAGATAGCGCACGTCCTCTTTTATGGTTACTTCAGCCATTTTGTTTAGCTTTTCTTCCCATTCTTCCATGAGGGCAATGTCCAGACCAGGTGTCCGAATCATGTTCTGCCAACTAACCATATTTTGCATTAGTACAGCAGATAAATCGCCATATGAAACATTCTCATTATGCTCGTGAACTTTATGGCTACCGCCCATTATGAGCGCCTTGCCACTCATGAATTCGGATTGCGGGAAGTTCTTAAAATATAGTGCCAGTGCATCTCGTACACCTCTGAAGTGATTCTCTTCTATACTCTCATTACTTACTGGTATGAATTTACTTTTATCCGAAGTGGTGCCGCTACTTTTTGCAAACCATTCTACATTCGATGGCCACAATATATTTTTTTCGCCATCCATCATGCGCTTGATATAAGGGTAAATATCCTCGTAAGTATGTATAGGCACATTGGCCTTGTACTCCTTAATATTGTTGATGTTGGGGAAGTTGTATTTTTTGCCAAACTCTGTAAACTGACCGCTGGAAAGCAGGTCATTAAACGTATTCATTTGTGCATTAATTGGATTGTGAAGATATTGGTCAATATAACTCCATCTGAGTTTGATGTAGCTTCTAATGGCAGGGTTGAGTATCTTCATAATGGGTTGCGCTAAGATAGCGTGTGCCAGCTAAGTATGGTAAAAATCAATCCTGATTTTCTTCGAAAATGTAGTCCTTCCTTTTTAACTCAAAGTTGCGTCCAAGATACAGTCTGCGTACCTGTTCGTCTGCGGCTAATTCTTCTGCAGAACCAGAGCGCAATATTTCGCCTTGTATGAGCAGGTAGGCGCGGTCTGTAATGGATAATGTTTCTTGTACATTATGATCGGTTATCAATACACCGATATTTTTATGTTTCAGTTTTACTACAATGCTTTGAATATCTTCCACTGCAATTGGGTCGATACCCGCAAAGGGTTCGTCAAGAAGGATGAATTTTGGATCAACTGCCAATGCGCGTGCAATTTCGGTACGTCTTCTTTCTCCACCGCTCAGCACGTCGCCCATATTTTTTCGTACGTGGGTTAATCGGAATTCATTGAGTAAACTTTCTAATTTATCTCTCTGTTCTTGCTTGCTCAGTTTGGTTATTTCCAGTACTGCGGCAATATTTTGTTCTACAGTCATCTTCCGAAAAATGGAAGCTTCTTGAGGCAGGTACCCAATGCCGAGTTGCGCCCTTTTATACATCGGCAACTTGGTTATTTCTAATTGGTCAAGGTATACATGCCCTTCGTCTGGTTTTATTAAGCCCACAACCTGGTAAAAGGTAGTCGTTTTACCGGCACCATTCGGACCAAGTAGGCCGACAATTTCACCTTGGCTTACCTCTACAGATATTTGGTTTACCACCTTGCGGTTTTTATAAATTTTTACTAAATCCTTAGCGTAAATGGTTGCGGACATGTTGTAAAATTGCGCTTTCCTGCTCGTTTTATCGCTTTTGGCTAGTATAATTTATTGTGAAGGGATGCGCTCAATTCGAATGCCTACACTTAACATTTCTTGCAGCGGATTTTCGCGCATGAGTTGCTTGAGCTTGATGATGTAATCACCAGTCTGGTCAAACTTGGTAGATGTATTACCGGAGAGCCGAATTTTATGCTCATAAATTTCGTCCATCCCCCGGCCTGCCCATTGGCCACTGACTTCGGCAAGTGGAAGTTCGATGCGCTGTTTGGTGGATGTGCTGTCCGGTTTGATTGTTTCAATTTCCAGCCAAATATTAGAAAAATGATAAGCATCAGTGTGCCGAATCATGGCATACATTAAATAATGACTGTTGGTATCTGAAATGGTAAAGTCAATTTTTTTAATATCATCGGCATGCCATTGATGATGAGATATTGCAATGTTTTTTTCGAAGGTGTTGGATGGTATACAACTACCAAACAATGCACTTGATACAAAAACAGAAAGTAAGATATTTTTACAGGACATTGGCAATTTGTTCTTTAGCTTGTTCAAGTTCATCTTTCATTGCTACTACATATTTCTGTATGGTAGCGTCATTTGCTTTGGCTCCCAAAGTGTTTATTTCACGACCAATTTCTTGACAGATAAAACCAAGTTTTTTACCCTTCATGATGACGTCGTTTTGTAATTGCTCTAAAAAATATTCGCAGTGATGAGCAAGGCGTGTTTGTTCTTCGCTAATGTCGAGTTTTTCGATGTAGTAAATCATCTCTTGTTCCAGTCGATTGGGATCGAAGTTTTCATCGGCCATGAATTCTTTGAGTTGCGTTGTTATTTTTTCTTTTTTCTGCGCGATGCGTTCTTTCTCCAGTGGTACAATTGCTGAGGCGCTTCCTTGTATAGCCGCAATGTTTTGTTGCAATGATGTTGCTAACATCATACCCTCCTTTGCACGTTCTTGATTAACAATGTCACAAACATTTTTGCAGAGCGAAGTGATGGCTGCCAAATCATCATCGCTTAGCACTACATTTCCGGTTGAAATAACTTCGGGTAAACGCAGTATGGTATCTAAAGAAAAATCGCTGGTAAGTTCAAGCTCTTCACTCAAGTCGCGGATTGTTTCGCGGTAGAAAACAGCCAGCTCTTTATTGATGCCAACAGGTTTGCTCTCGCCAAATTGTTTTAGATTAATTATAAGTTCAACACTCCCGCGTTGTAATTGATCTCTGATAAGTTGTCGTAGTTGCGTCTCAATTGATTTGAGGCTTTGGGGTATTTTGGCATACACATCAAATTGTTTGCCATTAAGCGTTTTTATTTCGAGTGAGCATTGCAAGTCGCCTATTAATTTTTCAGCACTGCCGTATGCTGTCATTGAATGTAACATGCCGGTTGTTTGTTTTTTTTTAGAAGGTATAAAAGTACGCAGACCGTTTTTTAAACCATCGAATTAATGAAGTAAAAAAACCGACTGCATGCGCAATCGGCTTTTTTTGAATTTATGGGTTAATAAGCGTGTTAACCAATACAAGTATAGATGTATTAATTTGTTCATTAG
Source organism: uncultured Chitinophagaceae bacterium (assembly GCA_964409905.1). Classification (GTDB taxonomy): domain Bacteria; phylum Bacteroidota; class Bacteroidia; order Chitinophagales; family Chitinophagaceae; genus JAGNRR01. The sequence continues at coordinate 103,134 of CAYPET010000006.1, forward strand.
TTTTTTTACTTGCAAAAGTTATTCACAATTTTGGGGATAAGCGTTTGAGAAAGTTTGTCATCTACTTTCATTTCGTACGAATTAAAATAAAGCATCGGTTATATTTGTAACAGAAACACAATTGAAATAATCTGAATGAAATTTGATAAGCCAATATCCATCGAGTGGGTGAAAGATTTTGTAAAGCCAAAAAAAATTATTGGCAACGTGCCGGCGGATGCAGAAATAACCGGTATAAATGAAGTGCATAAAATCACTATGGGAGATATCACGTTTGTAAACAATCAAAAGTATTACGAAAGAACATTTACAAGCGATGCTACAATCATATTGATAGATCAAGAAGTTGAGGCTTTGGCAGATAAATTAATTTTTGTATGCGAAGATCCTGCAGGTGATTTTATTGCGTTATCAAAACATTTCAGACCTTTTGAGCCTGCTACTAAAATGATAGCTGATACGGCAACCATTGGTGAGGGTACCATTATTCAGCCGAATGTTTTTATTGGAAATCATGTGAAGATTGGAAAGAACTGTATTATTCATCCCGGTGTATCTATATACGATAATAGTATTATCGGTGATCATGTAATTATTCAATCCAATACAGTTATTGGTGGTGATGCATTTTATTTTATTCGTCGTCCGGGCAGAGATTTGTTATACGACAAATTAGAAAATACGGGTAGAACGATTATTGAAGATTATGTAGAGATTGGTTCTTGTTGTACAATTGATAAAGGGGCAAGCGGGGATACGATTATCGGACGAGGTTCAAAATTTGATAATTACATACATATTGGTCATGGTACAGTAGTTGGTAAAAATTGTTTGTTTGCTGCACAGGTAGGGGTGGCCGGCAAGGTGAATATTGGAAACAATGTAATTCTTTATGGCCAAGTAGGGGTAAGTAAAGATTTGACTATTGGTGATGACTCAATTGTATTGGCCAAAAGCGGCGTAGGGAAATCATTGCCTCCAGGTAGAGTATGGTTTGGGATTCCGGTACAGGATGCAAAAGACAAAATGGAAGAGTTGGTGTGGGTTAAACGCATACCGGAACTTTGGGATAAGATGAAAAATAGTTTTGGCGAGGAATAAAACTTTTTTTACTCTGTAGTTCAAACCATATTTTATGAAAAAAGCAATTTTATTTTTTAGTGCCGTTATACTAATGGCTTCATGCTCCAAAGTTTTAGATCAGTTAGGCACATTCAGATTTTCTCGCAGCGGTGAATTTACTATACCGGCCACTTCATTGGTTGGACAGGCAATTGTTTTTTCTACCGGTGAGATAGAAACGGCTTATATAAAAGAATTTGAGAGTAATGGATTTAGTGTTGACAAGGTAGACCATATCAAACTTACAAAAATGGTGGTGCGCACCAAGCTACCCGTTGGGCAGTCATTTGATTTCTTAAAGTCGGTGAGTATTTCCATCAGTGCTGATGGCCTTAGTGAAATACAAGTGGCTTCGAAATTGTCGGTAGCCGATGACGGCTCTACGCAGTTGGAGGCAGATGTATCAGGCGAGGATTTGAAGCCTTATATCATGAAAGAAAAATTTCAGATGAAAGCTTCGGCTGAATTAGACCAGGCAATCACACAGGATATCATTGTTGAGGTTACACCTACTTTTGAGGTATCGGCCAATCTGCTTTAGCCAGAAAAGTAATCGACCGGATATAAAAAGGCTTCCAATGCGGAAGCCTTTTTTCGTGGACCCAACTTGGACTACTTTTGAATTTTTATTCAATTGATTGACAGTCATTTATATCATTTATAATCGAAAAGGGTAAATATAGGGTAAACAAATCGACAGAAATCAAAAATTGTGAATAACCTATATGTATTCAATAATTAAGGCAATAATTTTTCAGTAGTATACACCCTAACGATAAGTCTCTAATGTCAATTCATCAAAGTACAACGGTTTTTTAGCCCTATTCCAAATACCAAACTCCAAAATGTCATTCTTAAGCAATTCTATTTCATTCAAATTAACGAAAAAAGAAACCTCACCCCAAATATTCTCTTTTGCATGACCAAAGGTAATTTCTGACTTGTTCATAGTTCCTCCTTTTCTGCTAATTTTATTATTTACTTTTATTCCTTTCCAGAGAATGGTTGAGTCTTCTCGTTTCAATGAAAAAGCTAATATAGGTTGCCAATACATACTTAATTCGTATTGAGGTATTCGAATTAATGCGGATACCTTAACATAGGCTCTTCCAAGATTCTTGGAAAGTGTATCTCTAAATGGGAAGGGTGGAAATTCATCGCCCTCATTTAAAAAACAAACTACTGAGGATAATGATGAATCAAATATGAAATGATTACCACTATCTTGTAAATTTTCAAAGTTATGGTATGAAATCGTATCTAGAACTTGGAGTGTATTTTGATTAGGCTGTAGTTCTTCACTATCAAAGACAACCAAGTCATCATAACTTAAATTTGTTTTAAATAGTGTTGAAAAGTAAAATGTACTATTAGATTCCTCAGAAATCAATTTACCCTCGGCAGCTTTGTACATTAGGGATAAATTCAAAACTAGAAGTAACACAAACACTATTGCGGACAAGCTCTTCAAAAAAGCATACCTAAAATTACGGATATAGTGAATGGTTAAAGTGAGCGGCAGAGCAAGTAGCGGATATAAATGAATCATCGGTCTAGAACCATATCCATTAATATAGTTGTAGCACCACCAAGAATAAGAAATATATATGTGAAGTATTAGTATTAACCATATTGACAATTTAAGCTCGGGAAATTTTCTATTCGCAAAAAAAAGTCCGATTAAGGAAAAAATAATTATCGGAGAATAGGGAAGCCATCCGTTTTTAAACCCGAACAATCCTTGAAGAACTTTTGGATGTAGCCAATCAAAACTTTGTTGTCCATAGCTGTAATAAATAAAACTACCTGCATATTTTTTCCAAAATACCAACTGAGGAATTATCGGCAGAGCGAAGACAAAGAGAGACAGTAGGATAATATACTTGTACTTTACTATGAATATCCATTTCTCTCTTAGTGTTTCAATGGAATAAATTCCATATAAAATAGGAATCAGAATACAAATAACATCGCTAGGTCTGATAACTGTAATAATTCCAGCTATAAAGGCAGTTGCTACGAAATAGATATTTTTAGGATTCTTATGTAATAGAACAGTTAAATAAATAAGCAAGGAATACAACATGAATAAAATACTGTGTGCCATTCCTCCCTGAACAAACACAAACCAAAACAGATTAGTTCCTAATAGAATTGAGCAGATACCTAATATCGTCTCATCTCTACTAAAAAAAAGATTAACTACCTTGTATAAAAAGAACATTCCTAACAGGCCGAAAATCAAAAAAGCCACCTTTAAAGCATGATGATAACTTATGGAATATCCATTGGCCTTACCACCTGACAGCTTTTCATAAAGGTGAGCAATCAGAAAGAATGGCATTTCAAATGCGGCAACACCATAGGTATATTGATTGATATAAGTGCCTTTTGAAGTTTTAGTTTGTTCGTTCGGGTAACGAGCAACATATTCTAGTACAGGACGTTCAATTCCTTTATCATGAGGAAGTTTTTCTATTGAATAAAAATTATCGTAGATAAACAACGATGGCAAGTAAGAATAATATCCTAAAGAGTCTCCTGTAAAAAGGTATGTCTCTTTACCATAGTTATAATAAAAAAAACTGGTAATAAATACTGTGAAGAATAGGACAATTCGAGCTGTCCAACTAATCTTATTTGCCAATTACAACTTTATTATTTTCGACTATTCCTCCTTGAATAATTTGGATTATATACACACTTGATGGAAAAGAAGATAAATCGATTACACTTTTCCCTTTAGTTGAACCAAGATAGTCACTTGAGGAAATTGAATTTCCGTTTAACCCCCATTGTGCGTTTGCGGTAAAGCCACAAAAAAGCATGACTAAAAGAATTAGATTTTTCATTTGTTTAAATTTATTGTTCACAGTAAATCTAATAAATAAAATGTTAATAACCAATTGATTTTGTATAAAGTCGTGATTTTGAATTTTGACTAAATTTAAATAGTAATTCATTTTCACGGGAATGCAAAGGGTGTCCTTTTGCCAAGACTGTCTTCTGCGGTAGAACAGAGTGTGACCGTCAGAAGGCAATCTTCCAGATAGACTGTCCGTATGGCAATTGTGTAGTAGTGGCAACATTTTGGTAAGTATTTGTCATTTCTAATAAAACTTTCCAAAGCCATCATAGGAAACAGGAAACGAAAACCCCATTTTCAGGGGCTTTCATTTAAGTGGACCCACCTGGGCTCGAACCAGGGACCCCCTGATTATGAGTCGAAAACAATTTGATAGTATTATGTTTCCCCTGTTTTTATATAGTGTCCTAGACCCTGAAAACGTTGGATAGAAGCTTTTTTTCAACTTCTTTTGGTGTCATAGAGTTACACATTTTAACTCGAACGTATTGCAAGAAAATTGAAAATTATGAGAGCCACAGCAAGTATTATTTTGGACACCAGAAGAAAGAAGAAAAACAACAAGTATCCATTAAAACTGCGAATAACGTACGGAAAAAAGTCAAGATACGTGAATGTACAAGAAGATTTAACGGAACGAGAATTTGAGATTATGCTTATTATTAGGGATAAGCGCCACCCAAATCTAAAAGGGCTTGATTTGACTACTAAACGCAATTTAGAAACGATCCGCATAAAAACTGACCAATTTATTGCCAAGGCTGAAATAATAATATTGGGTCAAAAGAGGTTCAATTTAGACAATTTTAAATCCAAGTTTCTTGAAGACGAAGCTTCACGTCAAAGTGTTTTTACATACTTCGACAAAGAGATAAAACGAGCCCTAAATAAGGATAAAATTGGAAGTGCTAGTTGTACTGAAAGTAGTATGAATAGCATAAAAAAGTTTATGGAAGAGAAATCAATAACGCAATTGGAATTTGAAGATGTAACTGAAGATTTTTTATACGATTATGAAGATTGGATGCTAAAGAAGAAAAAATCTATTTCAACGGTTGGCATATACCTTAGAGAAATGCGAAAAGTCTTTAATTCAGCTATTTCTGATGATACAATTTCAAAAGAGATTTATCCATTTGGCTTGAGAAAATACGTAATCCCTAGTTCAAATAATCCGAAGAAGGCTCTTAACCAGGAACAGTTGCAGCTTTTATATGATTATTCACCTGTCTGTGAATGGGAAGAATGGGCGAAGGACATGTGGTTCTTTAGTTATTTCTGTCAAGGCATGAATATTAAAGATATTGCCTACTTAACGAACGACAATATCAATGGTAACATGTTACATTTTGTAAGGCGAAAAACAGCCAAAAGTTCTCGAAACAAGACTAAAACCATTAAAGTTCCAATCACCGCTGAGGTTCAGCATTTAATAGATAAGTACAAGGGGCGTTCAGAATTATATTTATTCCCAATCCTAGAGCAAGGGTTAACTCCGGAAAAACAACACAAGACTATTAAACTAACAGTGAGAATGATTAATAAATACTTCTGCCAAATAGCTAATATCGTTGGTATTAAGGACAGAGTTTTGACTTATTGGGCTAGACATACTTATGCGACACTCTTAAAACGCTCAAATGTCAGCGTTGAATACATTAGTGAAGCGCTAGGTCATTCGAGTATTCAAACCACACGTGCTTATCTTGATAGCTTTGAAGATGATTTCAAACATGAAATGGGAAATTTATCCGCTAGTTTTGTTAGGAAATCGTGAATTAGTATATATAACGATATTTAAAGCTATACCAAATGGGACTAATAGGCCAGCATATTACCGTTCCGTTAGTTTGGTTTTTTGTGTTCTTATATACTATAATGCTTTCCCACCTCTTTTCACAAATCAACCATCACTGAATAGCTCCTAAACCGCCTACTTACTATGTACTTTTTGTAGTTTTCGGACAACTTACCGTGCACTATAGGCCCAATATGCCTCTATACCTTGCATTTCGCCTCTCAAAACTTCATTGTTTTAATCCTTGTATACTATGTCGTTTTCAATGCTATTTAGCGTCTAATGCGTGCGTCGCAAGCGCTACACCACTTCATATTGAACCCCCCGCTAAGTTTTGGCAAAGAAACAAGCCCCGGGTCGACACGGTGAAATTGTTTTCGCTGCCAGTATTATTATTTATTAAACATTTAAAAATCAAACACAATGGTAACAATTACAGATTTCGATCTAACAGAAAACAAACACGGTGAGCAATTCGTCCTCCTTGAAGTTCAAGGTGGGGTGATGCCCGTGCGTTCAAAACAAACAGGCAAAGTTTACTTGACCTCCAAAAAAGCGATGGTGGCCTCAACTTATGACGCCAGAACAGCAGCAACCTTGGTCGGACAAAAGATTCCGGGAGAGGTGAAGCAAGTTCAATGTGAACCTTACAACTACACGATTAAGGATACAGGTGAAACAATCACCTTAAATCACCGTTATGAGTATGTTGATGAAGAAATGGATTCAACAAAAGACAAAACGCTTATTTCGGAAAAGGAAGTACAGCAATTTCCTGAGGAGCTTGAAGAGATTACTATCTAATTCAGCTTTCACTCGTTATGGGCGATGGTCAATTCAATTGACTGTCGCCTTTTTTTTAACACAAAAACACAATTATTATGCAAATTCAACAAGCGTCGCGTAAACGCTCAAAAATACGTTTAGCACTACAAGGCAGTAGTGGTAGTGGGAAAACTATGTCCGCACTATACATTGCGCGAGGATTAACTACAGACTGGCCTAAAATAGTCGTCATTGATACTGAAAATCACTCAGCAGAATTGTATGCTCATTTGGGTAAGTACAACGTACTCAATATTTCCGAACCATTTACGCCTGAAAAGTACATAGAGGCTATCAAGCTATGCGAACAAGCAGGCATGGAAGTCATTATCATTGATAGTATTTCCCATGAGTGGGAAGGTCCGGGTGGTATACTCAGTATTCATAGCAATATGGCCGGTAACAGTTTTACCAATTGGGGCAAATTGACACCCAGACACAATGCTTTCATACAAGCTATGTTGCAATCACCCTGTCACATAGTAGGTACGATCCGAACAAAACAGGACTATGTATTACAAGAGAAAAACGGCAAGTTTATACCCGAAAAAGTTGGTCTGAAAGGAGTAACACGAGAGGGTATGGACTACGAGTTTACCATTGTTTTGGATATTGATATTAAACACAATGCCACAGCCAGTAAGGATAGAACCAATCTTTTTGCTGATAAACCGGAGTTTAAAATCACGACCAAAACAGGGGAAACCATTCTCGAATGGTGCAATAGTGCCGAGAGTATTTCAGAAAAATTGACTGAAGAAGATCCCGGTAAAAGCGTTGAAGTAGACGATACACAAATACCAATTCCTGAGCGAGTGAAGGACTGTACAGATATAGTTGTACTCACTGCATTATTTAATGCTTTGTCGCTGGAGAATAAGATCAAATACAAAGAGCTTTTCTCAGCGAAGAAGCAAGCCTTGATTCGGCAATCACTCATACCAAAACCAATTACACAAATTTCAAAATCACAACAAAATGGACAATACAACAATAAAACCGGTAGATAAAACCGAAATCATACAAGAAGCAATTCCGTTATCAACGGACCAACCATTTATGCAAGCCAATACGATTGAAAGTTCACTAACTGAAATCAGAGATAAGCATATAATTCCTGTCTTTATTAAAGACAACGAACCGACAATATCGATGGCTGAATTTATAGATACCACCATGACTACAATAGGCAAAGTATTTGCCGGTAAACAAATACTTTCTCCTTCAATAAGGTTAAGTCACCCCATTAAGGGTAGAATTCCCGAAGCAAAGGATAAGCCAGCTGCTCAACTAAAAGAGCATGAAAAAACACTGTATTACGAGCGCTGTGCATTTATCATTGAGCTTCCAAACATTCGCAGTAGAATCGATGGTAGTTTGCTTTCACTAACAGTGGGTGGGGTAAAGGCTTACAATCTGGATAATCTTTACAGTCGAAAGGGTGCCGATGAGCATTTCAAAGTGTTTATAGGCTTTCAGAACAGAGTTTGTACGAACCTCTGCGTCAGTACAGATGGTTATTTAGAAAACCTGAAGGTGAAAAGCGTGGACCATTTGCAGTCAGCTATGCAAAGTCTGTTTCAAACCTACGATGCAAAAAAGCACTTAACGGGCTTGAGTAGGCTAAATCAGTATTCACTCACTGAGCAACAGTTTGCAACTATGATTGGTCGTTGCAGAATGTATAACCATTTGCCTAATGATACGAAGAGCGAGATTGCTCCTTTACTTTTTAACGATACTCAAATCAACACTGTAGTAAAAGACTATTATCGCGATACGAGTTTTTGTAAGGATAGTGATGGGTCGATAAACCTTTGGAAGCTATACAATCTTTTCACAGGATCAAACAAGAGCAGTTACATTGACACCTTCTTGGATAGAAGTGTAAATGCTTTTCAGTTCACAGAGCAAATCCGAAGCGGATTAGAAAACCAAAACAGTTGGTTCCTTAACTGATGTACTGTGCGTTTGGTTTGACACCCTGCTTATAATCTTATAGGTGGGGTGTTTTTGTATCATGCAAAAACTATACAATGAGTAACAATCTTTCTTATATCAATTACAATAGTATCCTGGTAGTGAACTCTGCCGGGAAACTGAGACAGGTGAATACGCCCTTTAGGGTAATAGCTCTAGGAGCAGACGGTACTAAAGGCAAGATTTATACAGTGCAGGAGGTGCGGACAACAAAGGAAGATGTCCTGGTATTTATTATCAATGACACACCTTATTATCACTATCACTTTGCGCTGGACGAGTCAGTATTGTAAACCTGTGGGAGTTATGCTGTATTATCTTATCGTACCTGTACGAGTTCTTTGAGACGGTTTTCCTCCTTAAGCGTAAAACCCCTGAAAAGAAGA
>CAYPET010000007.1:0-104243 GCA_964409905.1 uncultured Chitinophagaceae bacterium
GTTATAATACCAATAATGCCATGCAATGCGAGCATTCCCGTGCTATAACGCGGGCTGTCATAGAAAGCAACTATTCTATCTTCTAAAGGGCCATTATGTATATTGACATAAGGGCACATTTCGTTTTGTAAATCTAGCATGGCTTTCTCTAGAGCTGGAATCATACTATTTTGCAGATACGGACCTAAAGGTGGAAGTAATTTGTCCGGCTGAGTAGGCAAATAGGTCATAGTATATTGATAATCAGCACCATTACTCACATGGGTTTCGATATAAATTTCTGGATTTATAAGCTGGATTAATTTGGCAAAGGTTATTGCGTTTCGACTGTCACATTTGATAAAGTCTCTATTTAAATCAAGATTTTGCGCATTACCACGAAAGCCATACTCCTCTGGGCCAAGTTGATTTGCTCTGCTTGATGAATTGATATTATGTGCGCCTCCAATATTGTAATAGGGTATGCAGACAAAAATGCAACTATCCAGCAGTTTCGAAAAATGCTGCTTCTTTAAAATATCCTCAAAAAATAGCATGCTCGCATCTACACCGTCTGGCTCGCCTGGATGTATAGCATTGTTAATTAGTATTTTTACACTTTGATCTTTTTGAATATCCCGAAACCCAACTCCCTGTTTACTAAGAGTAATTACATGCAGTGGCAAACCAGCATCCGTCATGCCAAAAGTATCAATGTTTACTTGCTTATTTGATTTGGCAAGTGCTGTCCACCAATGAATACCAACTTCATACGGGGCAGAACGCAACCCATTGGTTTGGTTAAAATAAGTGTCCTGTGCAGTTAGTTTTAAGGAAAGGAAAAGCAGTAGCGTGAGAGAACAATATGCAAAATGATAACCCAATAATCTACTCACGGTAATTTGCTAATCAACGATAAAAGGATAATCCTCTTGCGTATAAATATCGCGGTATAATTCGCTGTCATCAGGCCATGGAGAATTTTCGGCAAACTCAACACAATCCGCTACTATCGCTTTTACATTTTTCTGAATTTCTTCTAGGTCAGCTTCTGTTGCAAAATTGTTTTTCAGCAATATATTTTTCACGTATTCAATAGGGTCTTTTGCTTTAAACTCAGCTTCCTCTTCCTTAGTGCGATATTTGGCAGGGTCGCTCATACTATGCCCCTTAAATCGGTACGTTTTCATTTCCAATAATGTTGGTCCATCCCCCTGACGAGCTCGTTTTACAGCACGATTAATTCCTCTGTGTACTTCTTCGGGGTTCATACCATCAACACTATCGCCAGGCATGTCGTAGGCATCGGCAAGTTTATAAATATCCAATACATTACTTGTGCGCTCTACAGACGTACCCATTGCATAATAATTGTTCTCACAAACAAAAATAACTGGCAATCGCCAGGTCATGGCCATATTAAAAGTTTCGTGAAGAATACCCTGACGAGCAGCTCCATCACCAAAGTAACAAATCGTTACACGATCGTTTCCGTTATACTTATCCGCAAAAGCAATACCGGCACCTAAACCAATTTGACCTCCTACAATACCATGGCCACCAAAGAATCTTTTTTCCTTTGAAAAAAAGTGCATACTGCCGCCTTTACCTTTACTGCATCCGGTTGCCTTGCCGTATAATTCTGCCATGCATTCGCGTGGGGTAATGCCTTTGGCAATAGCCAATCCATGGTCACGGTAAGCAGTAATCATATTATCATCTTCGCGTATAGCGGTCATGGTACCCGAAGAAACTGCCTCTTGACCAATGTAAAGGTGACAGAACCCTCTTATTTTTTGCATACCATAAAGTTGTCCAGTCTTCTCTTCAAATTTCCGTTGAAGAAGCATGTTTTCATACCAGTATAAATATGTCTCTTTGCCAAATTCTAATGCCACGATATAATTTATTTAGTCGTTTGCGAAAATACACTTTGCATATTTAAAAAGTACGAAATGAGCACTTTGGATTTTGTATTCTTATACTTTTGATACAGGATGCATTATCTTCGTAAGCCGCTATGAATCCTGACAAGATACAATTTCAAAATACTCGAAGTTTTGCCAAGGAATTGGATGATGCCGATTCGATAGGTCATTTTCGAGATCAGTTTCTTTTTCCTAAATTAAATGGTAAACGTGCCACATACTTTTGTGGCAACTCATTAGGTTTACAGCCCAAGGGTACCAAAAAGTATTTCGAAGAAGAGTTGCAAGACTGGGCCAATTGGGGGGTTGATGGTCATTTTAATAGCACACGTCCTTGGTTTGGATATCACCACCAATTCACCGATAGCCTGACTAAGTTGGTGGGAGCCAAAAATACAGAAGTTGTTGCCATGAATACACTTACTGTAAACTTACACTTGTTGATGTTATCGTTTTATCGACCTACCAAATCACGATACAAAATTATTATGGAGGCGGGTGCTTTTCCCAGCGATATGTATGCGATGGAAACACAGGCCGCAATTCATGGGTTCAACCCTTACAAAGCTGTAGTGGAAGTGGCTCCGCGGAAGGGAGGGCACATTATTGAGGAAGATGATATATTGGCTGCTATAGAAAAAAATAAATCATCTGTAGCAATAGTAATTTTCGGTGGGGTAAATTACTACACCGGGCAATATTTTGATATCGAAAAAATTACCCAAGCTGCGCACAAAGCAGGCGCAATTTGCGGATTTGACTTAGCCCATGCGGCTGGTAATTTGCCCATGCATCTTCATAAATGGCAAGTTGATTTTGCTTGCTGGTGCTCTTACAAATATTTAAACTCTGGCCCTGGTGGGGTAGGTGGTGTGTTTATACATGAAAAACATGCTAAGAATCCCAAGACACCTCGTTTGGCCGGTTGGTGGGGATACGATGAAAAAAAACGGTTCAAAATGACTAAAGGTTTTGTACCTATGCCCAGCGCCGAAAGTTGGCAAATGAGCAACGCCCAGGTATTTAATATGGCGGCGCACCGAGCAAGTTTGGATTTGTTTGATCAAACATCAATGGAAGATTTACGTGAGAAAAGTATCATGCTAACGGCCTATGCAGAACATTTGCTGCATCATGTAAAAACGGAGAATAAGAGATTAGCCTTCGAAATCATTACACCCTCAGATAAAAACAGAAGAGGTGCTCAGTTATCATTGCTGTTTTCAAAAAATGGACGCAAAGTTTTTAAGCACCTTGAAGAGAATAACATTGTAGTAGATTGGCGCGAACCGAATGTGGTACGTTTTGCCCCTGTACCTATGTATAATAATTTTCAGGATGTATACGAACTTTATGCATGCCTGAAAACATTTTAACCTCGATTGCGAAATCGGAATCGCTTCAATTATTACAATGGAGTAGCGGATGTAAAAACTTGGTTTTATCTATCATTTTATTATCCAAAGAATAAATATGCTAATAAAATTGAGGTAACGATACCGGCAAGATCAGCAAGTAGCATGGCGCCAATTGCATAGCGGGTATTTTTAATTCCTACTGCACCAAAATAAACAGCCACAACATAAAAGGTTGTGTCGCTTGTGCCCTGTAATACCCCCGATAATCGGCCAGCAAAACTATCTGGACCAAAAGTATTCATAGCGTCTACCATCATGCCTCTTGCACCGCTACCACTAAGTGGTTTTATCAAAGCAGTAGGAAGGCCATCAACAAAACGAGTGTCAGGAAAGATTGAAAATACAAAACGAAGACCATTCATGACGATTTCAAAAACTCCGCTTGTACGCAAGAGACTGATTGATACTAAAATACCAACTAAATAAGGAATTATTTTTACCGCAACCTGAAAGCCATCTTTGGCGCCATCAATAAAGGAGTCGAAAACTTCTATTTTTTTATATAAAGCAGCTACTAATATAATAATAGAAAATATGGCAAGGATTAATCCATTACTTAGTGTGCTACTAAATTGTTCTAAAACTGTTTTGTTCAAATTAACCAAAAAGGTAACAAAAGCTGCTAAAAAAGCACTAATCCCCAATATCCAAACTAAAATGGTTTTTTGAAAAATATTTATTCGTTGTTTGAAAGCAACGATTAACATGGAAGTGATGGTGGCGACAAATGTGGCAATCATACACGGTATAAATACATCTGTAGGGTCGCTGGCCCCCATAGAAGATCGAATGGCAATGATGCTTACCGGTATCAATGTCAAGCCAGATGCATGCAATGCTAAAAACATTACCTGGGCATCTGATGCCGTTGATTGGTTTGGGTTTAATTCCTGCAGACTTTGCATGGCTTTCAGTCCGAATGGTGTAGCGGCATTATCTAGGCCAAGTAGATTTGCTGAAAAATTCATCATCATATGACCTATGGCAGGATGATTTTCAGGCACGCCGGGGAATAACTTTGTAAAGAAAGGTCCAATAATTCGGCTTAAAAATCGAATGCCGCCAGCTTTTTCGGCAATGGACATTAGCCCCATAAACAGGGCCATTATGCCTATTAGCCCAAGACTTATTTTCACTGCGGTTTCAGCTATTCCGATCATTCCGTCAGACTGGGGCACCTTTAGTACATCGATATTGTTCTCATGGTAGCGATAATAATAAGTCCCATGAGTAAGCACGGTGCCCGTTTGTAAGGTGTTCAAATCATCTTGTGTGACAGCGTTTGTGCTCAAGGTGTTGACCAGGATTGTATCACCGGCCTTGCCTGTAACCATTTGAGCAAAAATTTGTTTTTCATTGGGGTTGAATAAAAAATTAAAAATGGCCACCACAAAGGCAACAATTACAAACCAGCTCCAGATTTTACTTAAAGACAATTCTAATATTTTTTTGAAAGATAGATTTTTTATTGTGTATTGATGGATACACCATTGGCCAATTTATTAATCGTATTTTGCATCAGGGTCAGCAATCTGTGTAAAATCGATAATTAAATTTAACATAGCTGCTCGATCTTGCCAGCCAGGAAATTTTCGCTCTATGTATCTCAGTGGCGCATAAGTCGCAAAATCTTTGTAATAGTCAAGACCGATATAACGGAATCTAAATGTTTCTCCTTTAGATACTATCAAATCAACATTATCCTTAACCGTTATATTCAATAGTTTTGGGTTAATATGAGAGAAATTCGTTTCGCGGCAACGTCGCAATAATTGTTTAATCTGTTCTTGTTGTTTTTGGGATAATTGCTCTTCTTTTATTTTACGTTTTTTTTGTTCTCCGTTGGCTGTATAAAAGGTAAAATATCGCACGGTACCATCGGGCGCAAAAATATACAATCGTGACTCTGTGCCTGTAACTAAGTAATTAGTGGTAGCCGTTTCGATTGTTTCTGCATTGTCATATTCCAAATCAAGTATTTCCAGCCAAGGGTTTTTCTGCCCTGCATATTGTGTAGAATCTGGCTGCGCAGCGTAAATATTACTGCATGTACCTAATAGGAATAAAAAGATGACTACTTTATCCATACACTGTGTATGGATAAAAATACAAAAAAAAATTGCTTACTTATGTACGCGCAACTGAGGGTAGGGTATTGTAATACCTTCTTTGGCAAATCGTTTCTTTACAGATTCCAAAATATCACATTCCAATCTGAAGGCATCGGCATTACTCGGCGTCCATGCATAGGCGCGTAAATTTACCGAAGAACTTTCCCAAGAAGTCATTAGCACAAGTACTTTAGGCGGGTTTTCTTCGCCTTGAGCAGATTCCTCTTCGCGATTATCAATACATAGAGGGTGGTTTTCTATTTCTTCAATAATGATTTTACGAGCCAAGTCCACATCACTCTCGTAGCTGATAGAAAAATTGATTTTCTTTCGAATTTTCTCTTCATCTAGGGTGCTGTTAATAAGGGTTGAATCTGCAATTTTTGTATTAGGAATTACGATACGTCTATTTTCAAAATCTTTTATTACTGTATGGCGAAACGTAATATCGGTGACAACTCCTTTCAATCCTCCGTCAATTTCAATGACGTCATCAATTTGAAATGGTTTGAAAATAACAATAAATACACCACTGATAATATTAGAAAAGGCTGCCTGAGAGGCAAAACCAATAATGGCTGCCAAAATTCCCGCACCTGCCAATAAAGAACCGCCAAGTGTGCGTAGCTTCGGGATTGCCATAAAAATCAATACCAAAGCAATACTATAAATTACAAACCCTAAGGAGTTTTTGATAAAATTAATCTTGGTGGTCTGATGTCCCTTGTCGTCTAGGCGATTAATAATCCGATTTATTGCAGAACGCAAGAACCAATTGATGAGAAAGGCACCTATTAAAACAATGGCAGAATAGAAAAATAAATGGTATTTATCTAGAATTGCTTCCATTAAATTTTTTCATTCATAAAAGCCGTAATGCTTTCTTTCATGTGATCAATTTGTGCTTGAACCAAACCATGGTGACAAGCAATTAGCATCCCACCTTTCATCACTTTATCGGCCTCTGGGTAAGCATTGGCAGCTGCTTTATGCGCAATGTTTTTAAAGCCAGGTTGACGTAATATGTTTCCGGTAAAAACGGTTCGGGTCATAATGTTCCGTTTTTCTAAGAATATTTGCAATTCTCTGCGTTTGAAATGAGCAGTCTCACGAATGGTGACCGGAAATGCGAGCCAAGCTGTGCGAGAGTTAGGCAACTGTTTAGGCAAAATGAAATACTCTTCATACTGCTCGAAAAATGACCTTAGATGATTGTAATGTTTTGTGCGCAAATCAATATTGGCAGCCAATTTGCTCAGTTGAACCAAACCAAAAGCCGCACCTAGTTCACTTGGTTCGATATTAAAACCAGGCTCTTCAAATACAAATTTGGCATCATATGGAATACCGTCGACTTCTACATTAAATCGATTTTCGATGGCCTCGCTCTCTACAAAAAGTGATGAAGAGCGTCCCCAAGATCGAAGTAGTTTGCCTCGCTCCATATAAGCTTCTGAATTTACGCAAAGCATTCCACCATTGCCGGCACAATTGATGATATGTGAGCCATAAAAACTAGTAGTACTCATGTCAGTAAAACGACCGCTGCTTGCTCCATCAATTTCTGCACCAAGTGTATCCGCACTATCTTCTAAGACAAACAAATTATACCGATCCGCAATCTCCCGAAGTTGTTCCCATTGGGGTAAATTTCCCATTAAGTTAGGTATCCACAGCGCCTTGGTTTTGTCCGTAATCATTTCTTCTACCTTGGTGGCGTCAATATTGTATGTGCCTTCTTCGACATCAATAAATGCCGGTATCCAACCTTTCTTAATTAATGGAGCCACGGTAGTGCTAAAAGTGAGGGCAGGAGTGATAATTTCTGCACCAGGCTCAAAATCGAGTAGTTCTGCTGCGAGATACAACGCACTT
Source organism: uncultured Chitinophagaceae bacterium (assembly GCA_964409905.1). Lineage (GTDB taxonomy): Bacteria > Bacteroidota > Bacteroidia > Chitinophagales > Chitinophagaceae > JAGNRR01. The sequence continues at coordinate 7,312 of CAYPET010000007.1, forward strand.
GAACCGGAGTTGACGCCTAAACCGTAATTTTTACTGTATAAGCCAGCTACCTTTTGTTCCAATTCACGCACATGTTTACCCATTTGTGTTGAAGTCTGCAATACATGCACTACGGCATCAATTTCTTCTTGGCCATGTACGGTCTGACCATACGGTACGGCTATGTAATCTGCTTGTGTCATTGTGCGCAAATCTAAGTATTTGACCAATAAGGTTAATCAAATTTGATTTAAGAATTACTTAATAAAGTTGGCCTAAATTTGTGCAAGCAATGAAAATAAAACTGATTGAATGTCCGCGAGATGCCATGCAAGGTTGGCCAAATTTAATACCCACTGAAAAAAAGGTTCGTTACATCAACCAATTACTGAAAGTCGGTTTTAATACGATAGATTTCGGATCATTTGTTTCGCCTAAAGCAATTCCGCAAATGGCTGATACTAAAGATGTTTTAACACAGCTGGACCTGAGCACTACAACCTCAAAATTGCTGGCGATTATTGCAAACAGCAGAGGGGCAACTGATGCAGTGGCGTATGAGCAAATTGACTTCCTTGGTTTTCCTTTTTCAATTTCTGAAACATTTCAATTAAAAAACACCAATAGTTCAATAGATGCATCGCTGAAACGTGTGGATGAAATGCAAAATCTCACCGTTCGAAATAATAAAAAATTGGTAGTGTATATATCTATGGGTTTTGGCAATCCTTATGGCGATGAATATAATGCAGAAATTGTAATGCATTGGGTTGAAAAATTAGTTGATTTAGGCATTTCAATTTTTGCCATGAGTGATACTGTAGGCATAGCCACTCCAGACAATATTGAATATATTTTTAATGCTGTAAACCGTGAGTTTGGCGACAAGCAGATAGAATTTGGCGCACATTTTCATAGTACACAAGAAACAAGAATAGAAAAATTACAGGCCGCAATCAACAGTAATTGTTATCGTTTTGACAGTGCTATTAATGGGATAGGGGGTTGCCCAATGGCGCAAAATGATCTTGTGGGTAATATGGCCACAGAGGATTTGGTAGCATTCTTAGAGCATAATGGTATTGAGCACTATTTAGACAAAAAAGCACTCATTGAGGCTGTGAAAATAGCTCAAACTGTTTTTGTTTAAATATTGTCATATTTCGCCATTTTTTTCTACTTGAATACAAAGAATGCTAACAGTTAGAGTTGACTAAGCGTCTTTATTAACATTAGGATATTAAGGTTTGTTTATCTTGATTTTTGGTATACAGTAGAAATCAAAATATCTTTATACAAAATTGCATTTGGCATGAAAAAAATTTTATTATTAAAAGTTGCAGTGATTTGTTTTGGTATAAGCAAAGCACAAATCATTGTGAATAATAACGCAGTTGCAACAAGTTTGGCCAATCGTCTGATTGGTGCAGGGGTAAACGTTGCTAATGCTACCTTGAATTGTCCTCCTTTGGCCTCTGGTGATTTTTTTGCAACCAATTCCAATCTTGGTTTAGACAGTGGGATTGTATTAACAACCGGTACTGCCGACTCTACAAGTCCTTTTACCGGAATCAATGGTCCCGCCAATGGGCCATCTTTTGGTCATGGTGCACCAGGTGATCCTGATTTGACTTTGTTGTGCGGTCAACAAACGAATGATGCCTGTATTCTTGAATTTGATTTTGAAACTACCGGAGACTCTGTAAAGTTTAATTACGTTTTTGGCTCTAGTGAGTATCCTTCATTTACTTGTACAAATTACAATGATGTTTTTGGTTTTTTTGTAAGTGGCCCGGGTATAGCCGGACCATTTTCGAATGGTGCAATCAATATAGCAACTGTTCCCGGAAGCAGCGGGACTTGTCCTGTGGGCGTTAGCACAATATATTGTCCAAATAATCCCGGATGTTGCAATACAACGAATACGAATTGTTTTAATCTAACTGCAGGCTGTACAATGTTTAATGCTGCTAATAATACCTGTAATTACTTTGTTTGTAATGCAAATGGCACTACTGTAAACTATCAGGGTTTTACCACTGTGTTGCGCGCCGAGGCACAAATTCAACCATGTCAAGTGTACCATTTCAAATTGGCTATTGCCGATGCATTTGATGATATCCTAGACTCAGGTATCATGCTGGAGGCTGGTAGTTTTACCTCAAATAGTGTTGGACTCAATCTTGACACTGCCTTGCTATCCGCAAATGGCAATCCAGTATTGATAGAAGGTTGCGATTCTTTGTATATCGATATTAATATTCAAAAGTATGGTGTCAATACTTTTGATACTGTTCGTTTTACAATTCAAGGGTCTGCAATCAATAATATTGATTATAATTTCCTTCCTAATTATATAGTTTTCTCACCAAACCCGAATGACACAGTTAGAAGAATAGCAATAGGAGCATTGAAAGATAATATTCCTGAGGGTACAGAAACCATTGTAATTTATCTGCAAAACTTTTGCTCGACATCATTAGTTGATAGTTTGACTATCGAAATAATTGATTCGTTGGGTGCTGATTTTTTCATTTCGAATAATGGTCCTGGTACACAATTTGACTCAGTCTGCTTGGGGACATCCTTTATATTTTCACCCATTGTCTTTCCTATACAAGGCGTAGGGCCTTTAACCTATAGTTGGGACTTTGGAGATGGCACTACTGTTACGGGTGCCGGGCCGGTAAATCAGGTACACGCCTATTCGGCCATTGGGACTTATGTTGTCCAGCTTTTTGTTTCAGATTCGACCGGGTGTACTGATTCGGCACGAAAGGTAGTATTTGTGGATGAACCCGCCTATGTGCAACTCTCGGCATCACCATTGAGTATTTGTACAGGCGAACCAGTGCAGTTTTACGATTCAATTGCCCCGCACACATATAATTGGTTCTATGATTTTGATGACGGCGTTCTGCTGGATTCTTTGCGAAACCCTAAACATGTTTTTGATGCACCTGGGGTGTATAATGTTAGTCTTCGTGGTGATTATTTGGTTTGTCCTGATGAAGTAAAAACCGTCACTATTAATGTAAATGAATACCCATTAATCAACTTGGGTGAAGATAAAACCTTCTGTCCCGGAGTAGACTCGGCTGTCACACTGCGCAATCTTGAAAATCCGAATGAAATATTGACTTGGAGCACCGGGGTGTCCGCAGCTTCAATAGCTGTGAGTCAAACGGGCAGGTATTGGGCTGCAGTTGACAATAATGGTTGTGCAGGTACTGATAGTATTTGGGTAAAGCGTGATTGCTACCTAAATATTCCCAATTCATTTTCACCCAATGGTGATGGCTTGAATGATTATTTTATTCCGCGACAAATGCTAAGTAGTGGTATTATTGAATTTGATATGAAAATAATGAATCGCTGGGGCGAGCTTATATTCAACACCACCGAAATAAACGGAAGAGGTTGGGATGGTGAATTTGGCGGCCAGGATCAACCAAACGGTGTTTATGTATATCTTATTACGGTGCGTTGGAGAAATGGCTTTCAGAATACCTTTAATGGTAACGTGACGTTGTTGAGATAGGGATTTTATTTCTTTTCAAAAGACGACCATTATAGGTCGTCTTTTTTTATTTCCATTTTATACTGCAACCAATTCCCTGATGCTGTGTAGCAGGAGGTTTTTCACTATTTAGTAATTTGTTCATAGCATTTACTAAATCTTCACCATTGCAAGGTATCGTATTTCCCGGCCTTGAATTATCAATTTGTCCATGATAAAACAATTTAAGTTGTTTGTCATACAAAAAGATATCTGGCGTACAAGTAGCTTGGTAGGCTTTGGCTACATCTTGTGCTTCATCGTATAGATACGGAAAAATATAGGACTCTTCTTGAGCAACTTGATGCATTGCTTCAGGTCCATCTTCAGGATACTGTTTTGCATCATTGCTACTTATACCGATAAATGCAATTCCTTTTGGTATATATATATTAGCCAATGAAGAAATAGTATTGTTGATATGTTTTACGAAAGGACAATGATTACACAAAAACATAATGACAGTGCCATTTACTCCCTTTTGCTTTTCTAATGTAATTAGTTTGTTGGAAATGGTGTCGATTAACGCAAAGTTTGGCGCAACTGTTCCCAATGCTATATGTTGTGTCTCGGTGCGTGCCATTGGTTATTTTTTCTTGTAAATAGAAATATCTTCTTTTGCATTTAGTAAAGCATAATCAGCATAAGCCACCAATTCACCATTAAAACCAAGCAAATAATCTGGTTTTTCTTTTACATTAAATTCCTTTTCATACGGCAATAATTCAATTTGATGCAAACCTCTGGAGTTGATATAGTAACTGGATGTTGGATGTAACAACCAATGTGTTTTAAGGCTGACTCTTTGTTGGTTCATTTCAGCTAACAAATAGATTTGTTGTTTCGTATAACGATCATAATGCCATTCAATCACACTGTTGAGTCGATACGCATTTATCATATTGATTGAGAAAATTGTCGTCAAGAACATAGGGATTAACCAGTCTAATGAATATGTTTTCTTTTCTTGCCAAAAGATGCCGAGAAGCATAGCTATTAGGGGAACATAAATGGTCGTTTTTCTTTCAGAAGGAAATTGAATATCAAGAATCAGGTAAGCTCCATACAAGGATATAAATAATAATATCAATGACAATCCAAAAAAAGAAGCTTTCGACATTCGTATTGATAGCACGAGAATGATAATAAACGCAGATAGCAATGCTATGGTCACATAGTACACAGTCTGCGGCCCAAAATAATTATTAAATCCAAGGCTTTGTGATACAAAACTGCTTATGGAGCCATAAATATTATTTACACCATATTCAAATTCTCCAAATTGTGAGAGGTATTGAATAGGGCGTAGTAATAAAAATAAAGATGCTATCCCAAAAATTAACGGAGCAATAATAGCATGTGAAGTCAGTCTTTTTTGTCGAAGCAAATAAAGCCAAAGAGCAAAAGAATATACCGGCAACAAAATCAGATTGGTTAGTAGCGCGAGTGCTGCTAAAAGTAGTAATGCAAACGCCATATAGATATTAACTGCTTTTTGATAATGTAAAAAGCGATACAGGAAAACTAAGGCGGAGAAATGAAAAAACATACTCAGGCCATAACCTCTGCAAAGACTAAAAAAATCCAGCACATATGGATTTAGAAACAAAAAAACAAGCAATATCCATCGTGCACCTGTTTTTGTTAAATCGTTGAATAGGAAGCAATAACCAATCAGCGATAATCCCAAAAATGCAAGCACATTTGGAAGTCGCATGGCTAAGTCACTCAGCCCCAATACACCAATTGATAACTGATAAAGTATTGTATTCAATATATGATTATTCGCACTATGCCAGATGCCGGGATCAGTAAACAAATCAATGATGCTACTTGTATGAAAGTAATTATAGGTAGCACTTTCGTCATGTGTAAATGAGATAAAAGCAGCTTTGTAGGTTACCAGAATACCTAGTATAATAGCCAACAAGAGGAAGGCTTTTTTCTGATAGTTTAGTTTACCCAAAGGAGTCCTCTATTAAAACTCAAACTTTATACCCTGTGCCAATGGCAATTCCGTAGTATAGTTTATTGTATTCGTTTGACGTCGCATGTACACTTTCCAGGCATCACTGCCACTTTCTCTTCCACCGCCGGTGTCTTTTTCGCCACCAAATGCGCCGCCAATTTCAGCACCGCTAGTGCCTATATTAACATTGGCAATGCCGCAATCACTTCCGGCATGTGATAAGAACAGTTCTGCTTGTCGCAGGTTGTTGGTCATAATAGCCGATGATAAACCTTGTGGCACACCATTTTGCATAGCTATGGCTTCTTCAATTGTTTTGTACTTCATGATGTACAGTATTGGGGCAAAGGTTTCGTGCTGAACAATTTCCATCTCATTTTTTGCCTCAATAATGCACGGTTTTACATAACATCCGCTGCTATATGCTCTACCTTTTAATACACCACCTTCTACAACAATTTTTCCTCCGCTTGCTTTAGCCTGTTCAATAGCATTAAGGTATTGCTGCACCGCATCTTTATCTATTAAAGGACCCATATGATTTTTTTGATCGAGGGGATCTCCAATTTTTATTTGCTTATATGCATTGGCCAAGGCAGTTTTTACTTTGTTGTACACTTTTTCGTGTATAATTAACCTGCGGGTAGAGGTACATCGCTGGCCGGCAGTACCCACAGCCCCAAAAACAGCACCGACAATTGTCATGTCCAAGTCGGCATTTTCGGTAACAATGATGGCGTTATTTCCTCCCAGTTCTAATAAACTTTTTCCCAATCGCGCACCAACAGCAGCCCCAACGGCTCTGCCCATACGGATGCTCCCAGTTGCTGAAATCAGTGCTATTCGTTTATCATGGCTCATCCATTCACCAATTTCACGATCACCATTTATTAGGCAACTCACTCCTTCGGGTACGCCATTTTTCTTGAAGACTGCTGCGGTTATTTTTTGGCAGGCAATGGCTGTAAGAGAAACTTTTTCTGAAGGCTTCCAAACACATACATCACCACAAACCCAGGCTAGTGCAGTATTCCAGCACCAAACAGCCACCGGAAAATTAAAAGCAGATATGATACCCACAATCCCGAGTGGATGATATTGTTCATACATCCGGTGCCCTGGTCTTTCGCTATGCATGGTGAGGCCATGTAGCTGTCGGCTAAGCCCAACGGCAAAGTCGCAGATGTCTATCATTTCTTGTACTTCACCCATACCTTCTTGCAAACTTTTGCCCATTTCATAACTCACCAGTTTGCCTAAAGATTCTTTATTTTCTCTGAGTTGCTCACCTAACTGCCGAATCACTTCGCCGCGCTTAGGTGCCGGCCATAGTCGCCACTCTTGAAAAGCTTGTTGCGCTTTAGTGAGTACAGCGTCATAATCTGCCTGACGGGTGGCAAAAACAGAAGCAATTAATTTCCCATCAGTAGGGGAGTAACTTTCAATTGTATGTTGCTTCGATTGGTACCATTTTTGACCTGTAGAAGTGCCGCTATTTAGAGTTGATAAATTTAGTTTTTTTAGTAAAGCTTGCATGGAAATAAGTGTTTGCCTGCAATTTAAGGCATTTCTTCCCAAGCCTTGAGTTGATAGTAGATATTTTTAATAACAAGTAAAATGACGTATTATTTTATTGTGCATTTCATGACGTTTCGTTGGCCTAGTTTGCCAATAAATTCATCACCAATGCTGATAGGTCCGACGCCGGCCGGAGTGCCCGTGAAAATATAATCACCAATATTTAATGTAAAAAATTTTGATACATAAACTATTATATCATCTATGTTGTGCATCATAAGCTCAGTATTGCCAGACTGCACAACTTGTCCATTTTTCTCTAATTCGTAATTAATATGTCCGTTTTGTTGCACTTCATGAATAGGCACAAATTCTCCTACAACTGCGCTATGATCAAAAGCTTTTGCTTTTTCCCAAGGCAAGCCTTTTGTTTTACATTTATCTTGAATGTCCCGTGCAGTGAAGTCTATCCCAACGGTAACTTCTGCATAGAAATCTTTTGTGAATTTTGGTTTTACATGCCGTCCATTATTGCAAATCCGATAAACCAATTCTCCTTCGAAATGAATATCGTTGGAAAAGTCTGGGTAGTAAAAATCTTTACCATCGCGCAGTAAGGCTGTTTGTGGTTTGAAAAATACAACTGGTTCATAAGGCACTTCGTTACCAAGTTCTTTGGCATGCGCCACATAATTTCTTCCGATGCAAATGATTTTCATTTTTACTTATTTTTTTTAGGGATTATCTTCTGATTGTGTTTTGTTTGTTGAGCTTTCAGCATCCGGCTTTATTTTTTTATTATTAAAAATATTCATCGTGCGCTCTAGTCCTAGACTGACAAAACTTTCAATAATATCAATACTTTGACTTATTTTTTTCTGTACAAGTGGAATTTCTTTTTCATCCCATTTGCCCAACACAAAATCAACCTGTCGGCCACGAGAAAAATCGTTCCCAATACCAAATCGTAGGCGAGGATATTGCTGCGTTTGTAAATGTTCCTCTATACTTTTTAAACCATTATGCCCGCCGGCACTGCCTTTTTCTTTTAGTTTCTGCGTATCCAAGGGGAAGGCAATATCGTCTGTAATGACTAATAGCCGTTCTATCGGTATTTTTTCCTTTTGTAACCAATACTGAACAGCTTTGCCGCTGAGATTCATATAGGTTGAGGGTTTTAACAATAGTAAGGTTCTTCCTTTGTATTTTACTGTGCAAATATCTCCTAAGCGATCTGACTTGAATTGTGCTTGATGCTTAATAGCGAAAAGATCCACGACATCAAATCCAATGTTGTGTCTGGTATCAAAATATTCGCCACCGATATTGCCTAAACCTACAATCAGAAATTTCACTCTGCGAAAATACCAATCATATTATTTGCCTTCCAACTCTTTCTTGGTTACAATTTTATAATTTTTTGGAATGACAAATTCTTCAGAACCTACGTTACGGACTTCTACTTTTTCTGCTATGAAACGCATGCTGGAGTTGCCATTATCCATAGAGAACTCTAATGGTACACCGTTAAGATTAGGAAACATGGTTAAAAACTGGGTATCCTCTGGACGTAAATCGAAGGTGATAGATAAGTCTGCCTTCTTTCCATCGCGATAAGTCACTTTGCCTTTGGAAGCATTATAACCAGCAATGGTAATTTTGTTTTTTTGAAAATCATAAGTTGCCCCCTCAAATTGTCTGTTTGCATCTTTTACTTCGGCGGCGGTGAGCATGAGCGCGTAGGGCGTGCCTTGCACAACCTTTAACGTTGCCGAGGTGCCTTCCTTACCATTATAAATGGTAATGTTCTCATATCCGTTATTCAGTTTTAGGTATCGCTTTATGTAGGACCCTTTCACGTAAACAATATAAGTGCCAATATTACTAGAATTACCGTCTGTTTGTACGTTATAGGTAATGATGCCTTCAGAAAAAAAACGTTGACTTTTGGCGACTTGGAAAGTGAACAAAAAAATCAACAATGTATATAGATATTTCATAACTCGTTGCTGCTACTTCTGACTAGTAAGAATAAAGTTAGTTTAATCAAAGCAGAATACCCAAGGCAGCGTATATTGATAACATTCTACTAATTACTTCATTATTTGCACCTTCTGCACAAATAAACTCTTACTATTCGATAATTTTAACACATACATTCCATTTGGCAGATGCTGTATATCAACATTATTTTCTGTTTGGTCAATTGTAATGAGCCGCTCAAAAACTTTTTTTCCTTGTAAGTCAAATAGCATTAATTGTCCGGTAAATTTTCCTGATGCCGACGTAATACTTATTGTTCCGTTGTTTGGATTTGGGTAAACTGTAAATTTTCCTTCAAGTAAAAGTTGTTGATCTATTGCTGTGACGGCATTACACGGCCCTAGTGGGATATCACTTGTAAGCGGGTCTGTATATCCAGGCCTTCTGATACCAAAACAATATTCCCCAGCTTCTATTTTTTTCAACAACACATTACCCTTTTTATCAGTGGGGTTATAGGCGCGCAAGCTGTCGTCGGCAAATGACCAGTTTTGAGAGGCGTCTTTTCGGTAAAATAGTCGGATATTCAGTTCTGAACCAATTATCCAGGAGCTATCAATAAAGTAATCACTGCTGGTTCCATCATAAGGAAATTCAATATAACCCGAAGCATTTTGCAGATTTATACCACTTACACGCCAATAACGCTGATTGTTTAGCACATAATCATTCATTGGATTTACAGAGAAGCGGTCGGGTGGTATCCAATTATGCTCTATACGTATTAGGCTGGAGTCGTTTGTGTTGTTTAGTTGCTGAATAAACAACTTGGTTTTGCTGTGTGCCAAATTTGTAAATCCAACTTTGTTGATTACAAAATCATCGGCAGTTGTAGCATCGGCAATTTTTTCATTTGGATCTATCGCAATAATTAATGGGTTAAATGGCAAATTAACTTTTAATGACATGCAACGACCAGAAAAAGTGAGTTGATAAATATGTTTCATAAACATATCATCGTAAAATGCTATTTCAATGGGTACATCTTTATAATAATGATTAGCTTGATGTTTTCTATGCCTCAGGTAGACTGTTGTTTCAAATTGATTTCCTATTGGGATGACTTGTGTAGAATCTATTGAAAAGTGAGGAAATCCAGGTTGAAAAACCCAATCGTCAAAAAAGTCCATTAAGCTTTTGCCTGAAGTGGTGGATAAATAATCCCGTAAGTCTGCACTGTTTATATCCTTGAATTTATTTGCATTTAAAAATGCTGTGGTGCCAGCAAAAAATAAACTATCCCCTAAGTATGACCGTAAGCTTTGTATTACATCGGCGCCTTTGTTATAAACGGTTGGCCCATAAGTATGCAAGCTATCCATAGGTGAAAGGGCTTTATAACCATCATCACGATAATGTGCTTGCGATAAAACGGCATAATGATCAGCAGCCAGGGCGTCTCGAAATGCTTCCTGACCATATGTATATTCCATATGCAAGTGCTCAGCATAGCTTGCCCATCCTTCATTCAGCCACATATCACCTGCGGTTTGGCATGTCACTAAATCTCCCCACCAATGATGCGCCAACTCATGAGCGATTAATGTTTCATAATTCAAACTGCCGTCAATAAATGCACTACCAATGTGAATATTAGTGGCATGTTCCATGGCTCCAGCCGAAAAAGGAACAAGTGTATATCCAACCTTCGAAAAAGAGTGGGTGCCAAAATTGTTTTCAAGCATAGAAAAAGATGACTGTAGATTGGCAAATGAACCGTTTACCTTGTTTGTATCGACCGGTGGTGCGGCTATCCATGCCGGGGTAATGCCACTTTTTCCTGACAAACTTTTTTTAACCCAAGTATAATCACTCACAGCTATGGCTGCCAGATAACTTGGGATGGCTTCTTCCAAATTATAGTGCCAACGGATATTGCCATTTGAAAGTAGTGTGGAATCTTTAAAAATGCCATTGGCTACTCCCATATGAGCAGATGTTGTGGTGATGAAAAATTCGTAAGGACTTCGCTCCACAAAGTTGTCAAAACAAGGATGCCAGTAACGGCCCACTGAATGGGGTTGTGCCTGAAATCCGACCCCCATTTGAAAACCATAATTGCCCACAAAGTAAAAACCTCCCCAAGTTGGATCTTGTAAAGGTTGACCCCGATAGTAAAGATCCAATACGGCGGTGTCGGTCTGATTAAAAGTAGTAGGTGTGTTGACTGTTAATAATGCGCCGGTATGAGTAAAAATGGCCTGATTACCATTCCATAATACGCTGTCTACTTGAAGCCCTTCCAAATCAAATAATACTTGATTCTGACCATTAATTTTGGATTCAATCAATAAATTGGCATGGGCGGTAATGTTTTTTGCATTAAAATCAGTTATGTCAAAGTAGACGATTGTTTGTTTGATATCAATGCTGTCACTTCGTTTGATATCTGCACTATACAAGCTATTCGCTATTGACAGTAGAAAAATAACTGTCCAAAGATTTCTCATACTCCAGTAAAATTTTTATAAAACTACGAAATATGGAGTTCTATAATGTGTATCTCTGCTTAAACCCCATAAGGCTTGAAGGATAATTACTTAGTAGTTGACTAACTAATTACGTCATGAAAGTATAAAATTTTTCTTCTAACGAATTTTCATATGTTATTAATGGTTATTTTTAGTGGCTGTGAAAACCTTTAATTTTATTGCAGTAATAATGCTCTTGCTAATTGTAGCGGTTGGGTGCAGAACCAAAAAAGAAGTAACCCTATCTACAACAAATACTCCGAATCAAACAGAGCATTCCATTAATCAATTTGGAGAACCATGCGTGGATCCTATTCATGACGTTATCTGGACGCCAATAGATAAAAAGAAGTCCAATATGGATATGGAAGATTTGGCCGTTTTTATGACAGATCAAAAGCGTCTGCGCGACGTCATGATTGCTGGTTTTGAAAATGGACAATCATTTAATATTGCAATTCCATTATACATTAATGGTCAAGTGGAATGCCTAACCTTCGAACTCCAAGATTCTGGCACCTTAAACCATGAACAACAAAAAAAGAACGGCGTATTGACATTCAAGGGTTTTGAATTAAACAACGGTGGCAATTCGGCTCGGGTAGATTATTACTTTGAAAAAGGGCTTCGTGTTTATGCCAATATTGGTGAAAACAGAATTTTCCTAGAGCCATTGCCGAATCAAAAAATGATATACATTTCGTTTGACAAGAATGCGTCATCCTCACTTAAAGAACAATTTGAAATTAACGATTAAATGAAAACAATTTTTACCACTCTTTTTATCTGCTGCCTTTATACAATTTCTTTCGGTGGCGCTCTTTGGTATATTAGCCCTGAAAAAGAAATTGCCACACCAGGCGAACAGCTACTACAACCAACAAACTACTTACTAGCAAAATTGGACATCCCAAATTTCAGAGCCTTACAATCCGGTATACCAACTGAGGATCAACAATCTTACCCGGTTATTGAATTACCCAATCCAGCGGGCGAACTTGAGTCTTATTACATTTTTGAGTCACCAATGATGGCAATGGAATTGGCAAATAAGTTTCCTGAGATTAAAACCTATACGTTGGTCCATACCCAGAACCCTATAATAACCGGCAAAGCTGATTTTACATATTGGGGTTTTCATGCAAAAATCTTTAATGGTAAGAATACCTATTTCATTGACCCATATAAACGCTACAACAACGAATGGTATTTTGTGTACTACAAAAAAGACTATACCATTCCGGCCAACGAACGAATGCAATGTTTGATTGATGAGGAGATAGTAGAGTCAGAAATACACTCGGGTGAGCCTGTACGCGATTCGAATTTACCTCAATTGAAAGGTCAACGAAAAACGTTTGGTACAGAAAAGCGAACCTACAGATTGGCATTGGCCTGTACAGAGGAATATGCCGCCGCCGTAGGCGGAGCTAATCCAACTAAAGCAAGTGTATTATCTGCAATGGTCACAACCATGAATCGCGTGAATGGCGTATTTGAACGAGATTTTTCCATGATGGCTCAGCTCATTGCAAACAATACCGATGTTATTTTTTTACCAGGTAGCAATGATCCATATACCAATAGTAGTGGCAGTACGATGTTAGGCCAAAATCAAACTACCTTGAATAATATTATTGGTGCTGCAAATTTTGATTTTGGTCATGTATTCAGTACCGGCGGCGGCGGAATAGCAAATTTGGCTTGTGTTTGTCGCACATCAAAAGCCAGAGGTGTTACGGGGCGGTCTAACCCTGTTGGGGACCCTTTTGACATTGACTATGTAGCCCATGAGATGGGGCATCAATTTGGTGGGAGCCATACATTTAACTCCATCATTGGTTCTTGTCAGGGTAATGGTTCCAGTAACAGCGCCTACGAGCCCGGTAGCGCTACCACCATAATGGGTTATGCGGGCCTATGTGGTTCGGATGATGTTCAAAACAATAGTGATGATTACTATCATATTCGATCGCTGATGCAAATGAGTGATCATATGGATGGCTTAGGCAATTGTGCTGCCAAGGTGCCTACAAATAACACGCCACCCGTACTTGGTGCAATAAATCAAACATATTACATTCCATATAAAACATTTTTTGAATTGACTGCCAATGCAACTGATGCTGAAAATAATCCAATTACCTATTGTTGGGAGCAATGGGATTTGGGAGCTTTTGGACCATGGAATACTGTTTCCACCGGCAATCCATTATTTCGTTCCTATCCACCAACTTCAAGTAATGTGCGCGTTTTCCCGATAATGTCACGCGTAATTCCTGAAGTGCTTAAAGTAAAAGGGGAGGTGCTTCCTGAAGTAACCAGAAATATCAGTTTTAAAGTGGCCGCAAGGGATATAAATAATGGAAACGGCGCATTCAATTATAGTGATAATGAATTGCAAGTCGAGGCTATCGATATGGGCTCCAATTTGTTTCGTGTTACAAGTCACGATGTGCCTGGTCAAAAGTGGAATGGTGATGCGGCTCAAACAGTAACCTGGAATCCGGCAGGTACACAATCTGGTCAAATTAATACCCCTACAGTAGATATTTATTTTTCGTTGGATAAAGGTGAAACATGGCCTTACTTGTGCGCAAGTAATGTTCCTAATACCGGCAGTTATTCGATTATTGCGCCCAATATTAGCACAACGAATGGGTTAATAAAAGTGAAAGGTCACAACAATATTTTTTTCGATGTGAATAATACACTGATTGAAGTTATTGCTCAGCCATATCCTGTAGGAGTAAAGGATTACCAACTGGCATCTTTGACAATATTTCCAAATCCGGTAACTGACCGCATTATTTTGCAGCCTCTGAAAAATGATATTGCCTCTATTGAATTATTGGCACCCAATGGTCATCGGGTACAGCAGTTTGAAGTGTCAAATGAATTATCGGTAAGCCACATAAGTAATGGTCTTTATTTTTTACGATTACGTACTACCGATAACCAAATAGTGTTGAGAAAGATTAATATTCAACGCTAAGTCTTAAGTCATTTTTTTGTGAAAAAAAATATATTTTTTGCTGATTAACAGAAATTTGTCATAAGCAAACTACAAATAGGTTGTAAACAAGCGTCTATAACATTACTTTTGCACGTCTTCGTAAAGCCACGGAGAAAAAAACGTCAGTTAAACATATATGAGACAACTTAAAATAGCCACCCAGATTACTAACAGGGATAGCCAATCGGTAGAAAAGTATCTGCAAGATATTAGCAAACTACCTATGGTAACACCCGAAGAGGAGGCAAGCTTGGCGCGCGAGATTCGTGCGGGCAGTGATGCAGCCTTAGAAAAATTAGTAATGGCCAATTTACGATTCGTTGTATCAGTTGCTAAACAATACCAACACCAAGGATTGACACTTAGTGATTTGATTAACGAAGGAAACTTGGGCTTGATAAAAGCTGCAGGTCGATTTGATGAAACCAAAGGTTTTAAATTTATTTCTTATGCTGTATGGTGGATTCGCCAGTCTATCTTACAAGCGTTAGCAGAGCAGGGACGATTAGTACGCTTGCCGCAAAACAAAATTGGCGCTTACAACCGTGCAAACAAAGCAATTATTGCCTTTGAACAAGAGCACGAAAGACAACCATCGGTTGAAGAGCTTTCTAAGATCTTGGAAATGTCTGAGACTGAATTGTCTAATATTTTTACCAGTAATACCCGTCATGCCTCATTAGATGCTCCCGTTACAGATAGCGAAGATGTGAGCATGGGAGAGTTATTGGAAGGCAGTAATGACACCGATGACTCAGTTATGCAAGACAGTTTGCGAAATGAGATATTTCGAATTCTTAAATCATTAAGCCCCCGCGAAAGCGAAATCGTAATGGCTTATTTTGGTTTGGGCGGTAATGACGGTCCTACAATAGAGCAAATTGGTCAAAAATATGACTTAACCAAAGAGCGTATTCGCCAAATAAAGGAACGTGCCATTAAGCGTCTGCAAAAAGGACGCTACAGCAAGTCTTTACAGGCTTATCTGGGTTAAAGAAGGATAAAACTTAAATTAGAAAGGTGCTTAAATAAGCACCTTTTTTTTAATTTCATTTTTCACATGCTTGCAACACATTTGCAGATATTGGTTGTACACTCGAAAAAGACTAGAAAGTAAGGCAAGTTATGATTATTGAAATTATCGAAAAGCTTAAGAAAAGTCAGGAAAAGATAGTTGTGGATGAGCTTATTCAATATATCGGGCATAATCCTGAACGTTTTAAGGAGCTGGTAGATTGTTTTCTTCAAGAGGACATGCGGACCTCACAAGTAGCTAGCTGGCCTTTGGGCAAAATATCAAATAGTCAACCTGATTTATTTCGACCTTATCATCGGCCATTAATCGATGCACTCGTACAAAAACAGCGGCACAACGCCATTCGTAGGAATGTTGTACGTATTTATCAATTTATTGAAATACCAGAGGAATTTGAAGCAGAGATTTTTGACATTTGTGTCAAATTTATCAGTAATGCCAATGAACCTATTGCCGTAAAAGCCTTTAGCATTCGGGTATGTGAGCGCATCATTGAAAAGTACCCTGAATTAGCAAACGAATTGATACAAATAATAAAAGCGTCTATTAATGGCTGGGGGAGCGCTTTGGAGAATCGTGGAAATAAGTTTCTCAAAAAATGGAATAAAGTTAGTAAGTAGTCGTCATGTCACTATCTACACATATAATGTAATCAGCTTTGTGTAAGTTTTCTGCAGCCAATCGTTGAACATCTGCCTGTAATACAGTGCTTATGGAGGCATAATCCAATTGATTATTTTGCTGTTTCAAATACCAAAGGATACCTTCATATTCATTGGAATGAAAAGCTCCGTTTAGATGCAAAAACAACTTACCTTGATTAAAGTTTTTCAGAATAAAGTATGCCATCGTGGCATCTTTAATAGCCTGAGCTTTTACCAGTTTTTCGCTACCATGACCACCCATCATTTCCAATATCTTTTTATATGTTGGTAAATTAGGGTCGAATGTAATAGGCAAAGGGGCAATCCAGGCTTTCTCTTCAGGGGATAAGGTGTCTAGCGACTCAAAATCGTTTTTATGCACCATCCTGGCATAACGTCTGGGAATATTGGTGGCAATAAAACTTAGGCCGTTATCTTTTGCAAAATCAACTACCGGTGCATAATCTGTTTTATGATTTGGCCATAACCTTGCCAGGGTATCTAATTGTTTGCTGTTTATAAATCCTTTAAGGTATTGATTTAGTTGTAGCTGATTGTCAGCTTCAATCATTTCTGCGCCTAAAATCAGTTCTCGATATTCATAAAGGGCTTTTGTCGTTTCTAGTTGCAGCCAATGAGCAATTGGGTTATTATGTAGCTCTCCAAATAAAATGATATCGGCTGATTTCAAGTCGCGTATCATTTGTTCAAACGTAACCGATTTGCCATCCGAAGTAAATATTCTATGAGATTGTACCTGAGCTTGTACATTAAGCACACCAAACATCATAGCCAGCAGAATAATTATTTTTTTCATGTTTTATTATTAAAAATCTCCCTGGTCAGATAATGACCATTGTGAAGTGTAAATATAAATCTATACTGTTTAAATCATTCTTGCCGTACGTCATTCTATTTTCAAGTATGTATTACTTTTGTCCGAAATGTAATTTTCATGGGATTTATCACCAATATTGTAGGAAGACAAATTTTAGATTCTAGAGGTAACCCAACTGTGGAAGCTGATGTATTTACTAATGAAGGTGTTCGTGGGCGAGCAGCAGTGCCATCAGGAGCCAGTACAGGTATACACGAGGCCGTCGAGCTGCGTGATAATGTGAAGTCTAAATACTTAGGGAAAGGGGTAGAAAAAGCCGTAAAAAATATCAATACACTTATTGAAGCTGAATTGCAAGGTATGGATGTTGCAGATCAGCAGGCCATTGACGCTGCTATGCTGAAGCTTGATGGCACAGCCAACAAGAGCAAGCTTGGTGCCAATGCGATATTGGCAGTCAGTATGGCTGTTGCTAAAGCCGCTGCTCAGGAAAGTGGTCTCGGGTTGTATCGCTATGTAGGGGGTGTTCATGCGAAAACATTACCTGTTCCGATGATGAATATCTTAAATGGTGGTGCCCATGCTGATAATAAAATTGATTTTCAAGAATTTATGGTTATGCCTGTTGGTGCAAAAAGCTTCAGCGAAGGTTTGCGATGGGGCACCGAAATATTTCATGCATTAAAGAGTGTCTTAAAGAAAAAGGGATATTCTACAAATGTTGGTGACGAAGGTGGTTTTGCTCCCAACATCCAAAGTAATGAAGAGGCTATAGAAACAGTCTTGGAGGCAATTACTAAAGCCGGCTACAAACCCAAAACACAGGTAGTAGTGGCTATGGATGCTGCCAACAGCGAATTGTACGATAAAAAGCTAAAGAAATATGTTTTTCATAAATCTTCCGGCAAAAAAATGTCAAGTGAGCAATTGGTCAATTTTTGGGCAGATTGGGTGCGCCAATATCCAATCGTTTCTATTGAAGATGGTTTGGATGAAGACGATTGGAATGGTTGGGCCATGCTGACTGAGGCCATAGGTGATAAATGCCAATTGGTGGGTGATGATTTGTTTGTAACCAATGTTAAGCGTCTCAAAATGGGAATTGACAAAAAGATAGCCAACGGCCTTTTGGTAAAAGTCAACCAGATTGGCACCTTGAGCGAAACAATAGATGCCGTTACTATGGCACAGTTCAACGGGTACAACACGATAATGAGTCATCGAAGCGGTGAAACCGAGGATGCCACCATTGCAGATTTGGCTGTGGCATTAAATTGTGGGCAAATAAAAACAGGTTCTGCCTCTCGTTCCGATCGTATGGCCAAATACAA
Source organism: uncultured Chitinophagaceae bacterium (assembly GCA_964409905.1). Taxonomy (GTDB): domain Bacteria; phylum Bacteroidota; class Bacteroidia; order Chitinophagales; family Chitinophagaceae; genus JAGNRR01. Next base: position 25,716 of record CAYPET010000007.1, read on the forward strand.
TCAGTTGTTGCGCATCGAAGAGGAACTTGGTAATCAGGCAGTTTATTTAGGCAAAAATTTGTCTTTTGGTAAAAAATAGACGGATATAATGTTACTTAACTTTCTTAAGCGGTACAAATTACACATTGTAATTATTTTTTTATTGTCTTGGATTTTGTTTTTTGCTCAATACGATATTTTCACTATTGTTAGCAAACGACAAGAACTAAACAAGTTAGAAGAAAAAATTGCCTTTTTGAATGACGAAATTAGGCGGATAGATAAGCAACGCGAAAAACTAAAAAGTGATCCTTACGAAATAGAAAAACAATCTCGCGAACGATACTTCATGAAGAAAGAGAATGAAGATGTGTTTATTTATGATACCGTTGAGAATAAAAATTAAAGACTCCAATAATTTATACCGCTGTCAGCAAGGTTGTTGCGGTAAATGCCTTTAATGTCAACAAGTAGGCCATTTTTATCTAAAATATTTTTAAAATAGCTAATATCCAGATTGGCATATTCCTTGTGATTAACTGCTACCACTACAGCCTGATATTGGGTTGAAATATCTGTAGCTAATGCAATGCCGTATTCATGCATCATCTCTTCTGTGCTGGCGTGCGGGTCAAAGGCATCTACTCGAACATTGTATCCTTCCAACTCTGAAATTAGATTTGCCACTTTGGAGTTTCGGATATCTGAAACATCTTCTTTGAAGGTGGTGCCCATTACAAGCACTTTACTCTCAGCCAGATTATATCCATTTTTAATCATTTTCTGAACCATATTTTTGGCAACATAGGCCGGCATTTCATCATTTATTGTCCGACCAGCCAAGATAACTTTTGATTTATAGCCCAGTTGTTCCGACTTGTAAGTAAGGTAGTATGGGTCTACGCCAATGCAATGCCCACCCACTAAACCTGGAAAAAACTTTAAAAAATTCCATTTTGTTCCTGCAGCTTCTAGTACTTCGAAGGTGTTAATATTAAGCTTGTTGAAAATGATACTTAATTCATTCATTAACGCAATGTTCAAATCACGTTGTGTGTTTTCTATAATTTTGCTTGCTTCGGCAACCTTAATACTGGAGGCTCTGTGAACACCTGCAGTAACTACTAATTCATAAACTTTAGCAATATTTTCTAAGGACTCTTCGTCACAACCTGATACTACTTTGACAACATTTGTCAAGGTATGTTTTGTGTCGCCTGGGTTAATTCTTTCTGGGCTGTAACCTGATTTAAAATCAACCTTATCCTTCAACCCAGATATTTTTTCGATTACCGGTATGCAATCTTCCTCAGTACAGCCAGGATATACAGTAGACTCAAACACAACATAATCGCCTTTGGATATCACCTGGCCTACTGTTTTTGATGCACTTAATACAGGATTCAGATTTGGTACATTGTGGATGTCCACGGGTGTGGGTACAGCCACAATGTAAAACGAAGCGGCTTTCAAATCTTCAAGCTCTGCAGTAAATTCTATTGAACAACTATCAAAAGCTGTGGCATCTAATTCATTACTTGGATCAATGCGATTTTGCATCATTGCAATACGTGATGCGCTGATGTCAAATCCGATAACATCCACTTTCTTCGCTAGTTCCAAGGCAATGGGCAAGCCTACATATCCTAATCCTATTACCGCAACTTTTTTCTGCTTATTAATTAACTGCTCGTACATTCTTGGGTATTTGAGCCAACAAATTTAACCTTGCTAACCTAAATAAGGAAGGTATTCCAAACAAAAACAATGCTATTAACTAATGATAAATAATGCTTTTACTATAAATTACAGCTTAAAATAATAATCAATGAAGAATTGCATCGTTTTACTACTTGCCTTATGCACTACTAGTTTGCTTTATGGGCAGGCCCGGTTGATAAAACAAGTGGATGGTAAAGAAAAAAAAATCAGCATCCCTTTTTCGCAGTATGAATTACCCAACGGCTTAACGGTATTGTTACATGAAGATCATAGTGACCCCATTGTGCACGTGGATGTTACCTACCATGTGGGTAGTGCCCGTGAGGAAATTGGTAAGTCAGGCTTTGCACACTTTTTCGAACACATGATGTTTCAAGGCAGTGATAATGTTGCCGATGAACAACATTTTAAAATCATTACAGAAAGTGGTGGAACTTTAAACGGTACAACCAATAGAGATCGAACTAATTATTTTGAAACTGTTCCGGCCAATCAATTAGAAAAAATGCTTTGGCTAGAAGCCGACCGAATGGGGTTTCTGCTTGATGCGGTTACGCAAAAGAAATTTGAAGTGCAACGGGCAACAGTGAAAAATGAACGAGGACAAAATTATGATAATAGACCTTATGGGCTTGCCGGTGAGGTTTCGGCAAAAAATTTATATCCCTATGGACACCCTTATTCTTGGCTAACGATTGGATATGTTGAAGATTTAAACCGAGTGGATGTCAATGATTTAAAAAACTTCTTCTTACGTTGGTATGGCCCAAATAATGCTGTAATCACTATTGGAGGTGATATTAATAAAGAACAAACCCTAAAATGGGTAGAAAAGTATTTTGGGTCTATCCCGCGCGGGCCGGAAGTGACCCCAGCCAACGTGCCTCCCGTACAAATGACTACGGATCGATACGTAAACCTCATAGATAATTATGCCAAAATCCCCATGTTGGTAATGACATTGCCAACCGTGCCAACTTATCATCCTGATGAACCTGCATTGGATTGTTTGGCAGAAATCCTGGGCGGAGGTAAAAGTTCCATACTGTATCAGAATATCGTAAAAACACAAAAAGGCTTAATGGCTAGCGCATCAAACCCTGCTTCTGAACTAGCTGGTGAGTTCACAATTCGGATTATGCCAAAACCAGGTACTCCTCTAACCGAAATGGTGAAAGAAGCTCGTGAAGCCATAGCCCAGCTTGCCAAAGATGGCATCAAACAAAAAGACGTGGATCGTTACAGAAAATCAAGAGAGGCTAGCATGATTTATCGATTGGAAAGTGTCAGCGGAAAAGTTTCGCAATTGGCTTCCTATTACACATTTACAGGTAATGCAGATTATATAGCAAACGACATTTCGCGTTATACAAATATTACATTGGATGATGTAGTGCGTGTTTATAAAAAATATATTGAAAACAAACCCATGGTGATATTAAGTGTATTACCGCAGGGTAAAGAAGCATTACAAGCCGCCGAACCAAATTACGAAGTCTCTGAAGAAGGTTATCAGGCTCCTGACTATGGTTATGCTAGTCTTAAGTATAATAAAGCAAAAGATAATTTTGATAGAAGTAAACAACCAAAGGCTAGTGAACCTGTTAGTGTAAATGTTCCAGAAGTTGAGCAATATTCAAAAAAGGTAAAGGGTAGCGAAATTAAAATGATGGCAAGTTATGCTAACGAGATTCCTGTTGTGGCCTTTCGTATTAGTATAAAAGGGGGGCGCCAAGTTGAACAAAACGACCTCACAAAAGTGGGCTTGTCTAGCTTATTCTCCAGTATGATGAATGAGGATACAAAAAAGTATTCCGCCGAAGAAATTGCTGATTTACTCGATGAAATTGGCAGTTTTGTGAGTATTTCAACAAGTTTTGATAGAATTTCATTTACCGTAAGGTCTTTAAAAAAGAATCTAGCTCAAACGTTGGATATATTAAACGAAAGAATGTTTAACCCTGTATTTAATGAAGAAACTTTCAACCGTATAAAAAATCAACGATTAGAAAGTATAAAAAATAGCAAGACCCAAGCACGTTCAGTTGCAAATGATGCATATGACAAAGTTAATTATGGTGCATACTCAGTACTTGGTAATCCAGAAGAAGGCACAGAATTGAGCGTGAAAAGCATTACACTTGATGATATAAAAGACTATTACAATACCTGGATTGGGCTCAATGATATGCAAATTGTTATGGTTGGTGACTACGACAAAGACACTAAAGATCAAATCTTTAACATGGTGAGCAAATTGGATCCCGTCGATCCTCATATCGAACCATTGCCTCACAACAAAAAAATGGGCAATCCAACACTCGGCAATCCGGGCAGAAAAATTATCTATGCCGTCAATATTCCGAAGGCTGCTCAAACAGAATTTCGGGTTGGTTATGTGACTGACTTGCACTATGATGCCACAGGGGAGTATTACAAAACCAACTTGATGAATTACCCTCTCGGTGGGGCTTTCAATAGTCGACTCAATTTGAATCTTCGTGAAGATAAGGGTTGGACCTATGGAGCTAGAAGTTATTTTTCGGCTGATGAACATACCGGAAACTATACTTTTTCGTCAGGTATTAAAGAAGCGGCAACTGTAGATGCTTTAAAAGAAGTACTTAAGGAGTTGGAGCAATATCAGAAAGAAGGTGTGGACAAGGAAGAAATCGCTTTTATGAAAAGTGCTGTCAGTCAGAGTGATGCGCGTAAATACGAAACTGCATTTCAAAAGATTGGCTTTTTGTCGAACATGCTGAATTATGGTCTGGAAACAAGTTATGTGAAGGAGCAGAACAAGTTACTAAACGATATTACTAAAGCCGATTTAGATAATTTGGCTCGCAAATGGATTACTCCTGAGCGTATGAATATCATTTTAGTAGGTGATATAGAAAAACACAAAGAGGAGCTTAAGAAAATGGGTTATGAAATTATGATGGTAGATGGCAATGAATAATATTTAGTAGCGCAATACGAAAGATTGTCGCTGCTTTACATCATTCATAAAAAATACCAAACCAAATTGGTATAAATCAATGGAGACCTTCACCTGAGGGTCTTCTTTTATTTCCGACCAAGCCTCTTCCATTTCTTTACTCCAGTGTATGTCGTCGAAAATAATCAGTGAGTTGGGATGTATATGTTGCTTAAGCAAATTAAAATATCGCATGGTAGGCACCTTTCTATGATTCCCATCAATAAAGATGAGGTCAAAAGTGGGGTAGGCATCCAATATAAGCGGCAATATATCGTCAAAATTACCTAGGTAAGATAACACATTCGAAAGGCCTAATCGCCCAAAGTTTTGTTGTGCCACAGCTCGAACTGCCGGGCACCCTTCAACAGTCACAACATTGCTTTTTTCGCGCGCCATGGCCAGATAAGCTGTGGCCAAGCCAAGCGATGTGCCCAATTCCAGTATTTGATGGAACTGAAAATAATCAACAATACGAAATAATAATTCGCCAAATTTTTTTGTCCGCCCGGCATTTTTAGCAATTTCACATACTTTCCTTAGTGCCGTATTTCCATGCAGCGAACCTGCCCCAAAATCTTGTACCTGAATTGACTGTTTGTCCGCCAATAAATCTTGACGCAAAGATGCTATTTGTTCAAAGGCATAGAATTGTCTTTTATCATGCAGCACATCTTGAATAAAAGAGTATACAAAAGGTGAATGGGTACCATGAAGGCCTTTTGCTGTTGCAAAATAGCGAATGAAGGAGCGTATTTGATGCTGCTTACTCACTGCGCAAATAAATCTCTATAGTATGATCAAATGAATTTTTTTCATCTGCCGGATAGTGGTGATCATCAATAAGTTTCCATTGATTCCAATCAATCTCAGGAAAAAACGCTGTGCCGTTTTGAATGGCGGTATGCACTTTGGTTAAATAAAGTTTATCAGACCATTGCAGACATTGTTGATAAATTTCGGCACCACCAATAAAAAATATCTCATCGTATGCCTTGCTCTCACAAAATTGAATAGCCTGAGGGATGTTTTCAAAAACCCTTGCACCTTCTACTCGAAATTCTGGATTGCGTGATATAATTATATTAGTACGATTTGGCAAAGGTTTTCCAATACTTTCAAATGTTTTGCGCCCCATGATGATTGTATGATCAGTGGTCGTGCGTTTAAAAAACTTCAAGTCATTAGGTAAATGCCAGGGAAGTTCATTGTTGATACCAATCACATTATTATCAGAACAAGCTACAATAGCAGATATAATCATAATCTAAGTTGAAATCACAAAGGTATCTAATTCATTGCCTTAATTCGAAAAATGACTAGCCGAATTAGAAACCTTCGCTGTCTTCGCCCTTAAGATTTTCATCGCGATTTTTAAATTTACTATTTGCAGCCTCTCTTCCTTTTCGTCCATTTTGTGTTTTAGGAAAAACGTATTGCACATTAATTCCAATAAATCGTGTTTGTTCGTTTCGGAATGTGCGTTGATATTGTTGCGGAAATAAATCAAATACAGTAGTTGTTTTATTGGTGTTGAAAATATCTGATGCCAATAATGTGATATTTAATTTTTTGTTCAGCAAAGATTTTTTTAAGGCTAAGTCTGCAAAACCATAGCCCAATACTTTACCTTGTACAATCACTTTCTGGGCAAAATATGTGCCGGATACCTGAAGTTGCCAATCTTGCCCTATGCCAGTATTATTTATTAACTTCAATAAACCGCCATAACCATCAAAGTTTTGATTATTGCTGCCGGCATCGCCATTAATTATGTTTCGAAAACCATTCGCATTGAGCGTCACATCCCAGTTTTTGCTAACGTAATACTGATTGGTGAGCTCCATACCCATTGTGCTTCCTTGAGCAAGATTTTGCGTCTGGGTAAAAGTGGACCCATCAGCGTTAAACCTCCTATATTGTTGTATAATGTCATCTGTTAATTGGTAATAAGCGCTTAATAAAAAAGTATTGTCTTTTCCATACCGTTTATTATAGGCCAATTCAAATGCGTGTATAAATTCCGGATTAAGCCCCGGATTACCAATACTCGTATCCAAGGGGCTGTTAACCCGTATAAATGGTATTAGCTGAAAGAAATCCGGACGGTTCACCCGACGAGAATAGTTTAAATTCAAATCACTTTGTGAATTGATTTTTTTACTGACAAACGCACTGGGAAACAAGCTGAGATAATCTGTGCTGAAATTAGCGTTTCCCAATTGTGCAGCCGTGCCATTATATCTGAAATACTCGCCACGCAAGCCAAACTGAAACGAGTAATCTTGATACGAAGAAGAATAATTAGCATAAAGCCCGTGAACCTGTTGCAGAAAGTTAAAGTCATTTTTTAGGATAGTTTCTATTTGCTCTGCCTGATTATAGAATTGTATGGTTGGGAAATTCTCTGATTGAAAATTTAGAAAATAGGTTCGTTCGCCAACCTCCAACTTGGCTTTTTCGCCAATTGGGTATTGATAATCCAGCTGAAAAGCACCATTAATATTACCACCTTCAATCGGATTCCGTTGCACAAAGCCGCTCAATAAGTTTTGCTGCCCATCAAAAACCTCGGTAGTAAAATCACTTTGTCGAACATAAGAGCGTTTGCTAATATTGGCCTCTACATTCAATTGTTGATTTTGCTTGGCATACTTTCGGGTGTATTTTAAATTCGTAGTTGTGTTGGCAGGTTTGGCATTATAGACATTGTTCCGAAACCAATACTCTTGCAATGTATTGGGATTGCTTCTTTCAAAAATATACGTTGTATCGTCACCATCAAAACTACCACGAAATACACTATTAGTCCAAGTGAGCACATTGCGCTTGTCTATGGCGTATTCTACTCCAAAACTGGCAAACAATCGCCGTGGTACACGATATTTTATACTATTGGACTCATAAGTTTCTGTACTGGTATAGATACTTCGGTAATATTCATTTTCTTCCCATTCATTACTGATTCCTCCATTGGTATTCAGAAAAAAGCCTAATTTTTCATTGGGGCGATAGTTTAGGTTAGCACCGGCATTTAAGCGCCAGTTATATTGAGCGCCAGCTGTCAAAGATCCCGAAAATCCTTTTTTCTTTTTGCCCTCTTTCATTACAATATTGATAATTCCACCGAGGCCTTGTGCCTCATATTTTGACGAAGGATTTGTAATCACTTCTATGCTGGCAATATTATCTGCCGGTATACTTTTTAGGGCCGTGGCCAAATCAGCAAATAATGGGTTCTGTTTACCGTCCATCAATATTGTTACATTACTCTTTCCGCGCAGGGCCACGCTGCCATCAGCATTAACGCTCACCCCGGGTACATTTCGTAGTGCATCTTCGAGAGTGCCACCCACCGCTGCAATATTTTTTTCTACATTGAATACTTTTTTGTCTGCTTGTATTTCTATGTTTTTTTTCTCATACTCTATTACCACCTTGCGCAATTGTTGATTTTTTTTTACGAGCATTATATCGCCCAATTGGCGCGTTTGGTCTGCCGTAATGGTAATGGCTTCCAGTTGTTTGTTTTCATAACCCACCATACTAATCACTACTACATACTGACCCTTAGGGAGATTGTTAATTTCGAATTTGCCATTTAAAGCAGCTTTTGCGCCACTAATAGCTTTTGTGACTTTATTTTTAACAGAGATGGATGCAAAAGGCAATACTTCTTGACTTTGCGCATCAATAACCCGTCCTGCTAGTTGCGACTGAGCCGGGCTTAGGTGAACACTAAAAATAAGCAGGCATGCCAACAATAATTTCATGGGCGCAAAAGTATACTTGCCATGTGTCAATGAACTAGCCGATATGTTAATATGGCTTGAAATATAACTGTATATCAATGTAAACACATTACATGATGCATGTTCAATTTGGCTTACAAATAATAGGAGAAATGACAAAAGTATTTATGTTGCATATACGCTTTAGGCGTGCCTTAAATGGCCCTGAGCAAAATGCATTTTGGATTCAAACTTCCAAATGTCTGCAACAGGTAGGAGCTTTTGGCTGCGGAGGACAGGATGTATTTAGCTTGCAATGGGAAATTGATTACAGCCAATCCGCTTTTCAAGAATTTGCTATAAAAAAACATATTGCTCAATTTTTAGAGCATCAGCCAGAATTAATTAAGGATTATAATTTTTATAAACACATCGTTTAGAATTCAATCTAATTTGCTTTTTGTGGAGATTTGTATTGCTGGAAATTCGCCTATTTTATATGAATCGATATTTATAAAATGTGTTTTCAGTTTTTTTAGAAAAATATTTTTTCGTTATTTAGATGAGTTTTGAAGCAAGGCTTTCAGTATAGCATTCTACTTGCCATTTTGGGACGTACGGTATTATTTACTTTCCTTTTCTTGGTTGGGATTCGTTGGGAAATAAAAGCCCAATGGGCTAAGGCGCGTTCTACCGATGAGGTTCGTAAAGAACTAAAAAAAATGATTTCAGCCAGTCAACCCGTCTACCCTGCGGCCCGATATTTCGCCCATTTTTATTTGCATACTACAGATAGCTTGTTGAAGCGCATAGAAAATGGTCAAATGAAAGACTCCTCAACTATTTCATAACTTATTGTTGATTTTGGGAATCATTTTTTCTATGCCTGTGCAGCAACTCCAAAACAACTTAAAAATGAAGGGAATCTTGCCTGGTACAATGCCTTCTATAACCCTGTTGAATTAAGTAAAATGCAGCAGTTACAGCTAGCTATCAATGCGCATATTAATTATGACCTGCCAGAAGTAATGGCTCGTGCTATCAGGGAAAAACGCCCCCCGCTGAAAGGCGATTATCAGCAAGTCAATATGGTATTTGAACATATTGCAAAAACTATATTCTCCCGCTTTTGTTTAAACGCAGATGTTAGTAAAAAGGATGCCCTAAAAATGAATCGTTGGCTGAAATTGTATGTTTATTATGGCCAATATTGCCGCAAACGTGTGAAGAAATTGGCAGTTAGAATGGCAACAGGTAATGTAGCTGCGCACCGATTAAAAAATAGAAGAGCCAATAGATTAAGCAATTCTTTACTTCAGGCAAATTATCCATTAAATAGATTGCTCAAAATTGTAAGCTATTATGAAGCAACCACAACAGAAGGTTTTATAAACGATTTGTTCATTCAACAACCTTAGCAGCAAGGTATAAAGTATGAAAATAAAAAAAACTACAAGGTTTTGTCTACCAAATAATTATTCCGTTCCGGGCTATTGCGGTTTATTAGTTCTCCCAAAAAGCCTGCAAGAAAGAACTGTGTGCCGAGCACCATGGTAGTGAGGGCAATATAGAAAGCCGGACGTGTTATAATGTAAGTATCCCAAATAAACTTTGAGATAATGAGATAGGCAATCATGGCAAATCCAAATAGAAAAATTAAAGATCCCCAAAAGCCAAAGAGGTGCATAGGCCTTCGGCCATAACGAGTAATGAACAGGATAGTAGATAAATCTAAAAAGCCATTTACAAAACGCTCCAACCCAAACTTGCTGACTCCATATTTCCGCTTTTGGTGCTGCACGGGTTTTTCGCCGATTCGATCAAAACCTGCAGCTTTGGCCAATACAGGTATATATCGATGCATCTCTCCAAAAATCTCGATACTCTTTATTACTTCACGCCGGTATATTTTAAGGCCACAATTCATATCATGAAGTTTAATACCACTCATACGACGTGTGACCCCATTATAAAGCTTGGATGGTAAGTTTTTAGTAAAAGCATTATCGTGCCGTACTTTTTTCCAACCACTGACTAGGTCGTAGTTGCCATCTTGCAAAACCTGAATTAAAGATGGTATTTCTTCCGGGCTGTCTTGCAAATCTGCGTCCATAGTAATGATGTAATCACCACTTGCTAGTTTAAAACCTTCGTTCAATGCGGGACTTTTGCCATAGTTCCGCTGAAACTTGATAGCCCGTACGTGTTGATGGCTACTATTTAATTGTTCTATTACCTGCCATGTATTATCTCGACTACCATCATCAATAAAAATTACCTCATAAGTATAGGCGTTAGTTTGCATGACTTGTTCTATCCATTGTAATAGTTCTGGTAGCGATTCGGCCTCATTATAAGCGGGTATGACAATACTGAGTTTCACGATTTTTGCAATAATTTATTTACAATAATAGCACTTACAAAACTAGAAAGTGCACCAGAGATTCCGAAAGGAAAAATAACCATCATTAAGTTATAGGTGATTTTGCTTTCTGCCGGATGTGGAAATACATAATAAAATATGACAGACCCTAAAACTAAAACGGCAATAGCACTGCTCATGGTGCGTACGCCAATAATGAATAAATCCAAAATGACCAATTTATTGGCACGGTTGTATAAAAAAATGGCGATATGAATACCGACAAATAAAATGGCAAACTGGAGGCCCACCAAAGGGCTGGTGGCAAGCTGCATCTTAATCATGAGTAATTGAAATAATAAAATGCACAAGCCTGTCAAGAGGCCGATTTGAGTATATCCTTTTAGGTTCATGCCAGATTAATTGATTTGCCTAAAATGGTGCCGATAATTTTTCCTGAAAGTGTTGAGCCCAGCAAAGGGGTATTGGCAGATAACGATAAATTGTTGGCGTTGTCAAATATTGTATCCTCTGAGGTTGTAAATAAAGTAAGATTAGCCGAAGAACCCTCTGTGATTAGGTTTTCTGATTGACCCAAAAGTTTGTAGCCGCCTGTGGTAAGGTTTACTATTTCTTCAGGTTGAAGACCGGCTCGCAGCAGTAAAGGTAACATGAGCTGAAGGCTTATCATGCCATCCTTGGCATAGGCAAACTCCACATTTTTTGCATCAGCATCCTGAGGGAAATGATGAGAAGCAATGGCATCAATCAAACCTTCTTTTATAGCTTTTATTAAAAAGTTTCGATCTGTTTCAGATCGTAAGGGAGGGAACACCTTATAGTTTGTATCATAGTTTTCCAAATTACTATCGGTAAACAACAGATGATAAGGGGTGACCGAACAACTCACACGGACGCCTCTTTTTCTTGCCTGATGTATCAATTCTATGGATTTTTTAGTACTCACACCCGTAAAATGGATACGACTTTCAGCATATTCGCACAAGGCAATGTCACGTTGTATTTGAATATGTTCGGCGATATCCGGAATGCCGGGCATGCCCAGTCTTGTGCTGGCAATACCTTCGTGCATAAGCCCATGAGCAGAAATACTTTCGGTATCAGGCAACTGTATCAAGGTGCCATCAATTGTTTTTAAGTATTGCAGTGCTTTGAGTACTAATCCTGCTGATTGTATACTTTTTTTTCCATCACCAAAAAGACGAGCCCCGGCTTTTGCCATATCATACATTTCTGCTAATTGCCTGCCTTCTATATCTTTTGATACAGCTGCTATAGGGATTAATTTTGGACCTTCGGTACGACTGTTACGCACAATATATTCTACCTGCGCTTTGCTGTCAATAGCCGGGGAGGTATTGGGTATTAGGCAGACATGGGTATAACCACCGGCTGCAGCCGTTCTAGAGCCACTTTGCAAATCTTCTTTATGCTCTGAACCGGGGTCGCAAAAGTCAGCAAAAAGGTCAATCCAACCTAGGCTGACAAATAAATTATCCGCTTTTAGCGTCTTATTGGCCTTATCGCGAATGTTGTTCGCAATTTTTTCGATGATGCCATTCTTGATAAGAATGTCTCTTTTTTTTAGATGGTACGGGCTTTTTGCAGATAGGAGAGTGGCCTGTTTGATTAATACGCTCATTCAGCTATTTTAATAGTCTTATTAGTAGAATTTCAACCAATAAAAACAACAAGGCAAAAATAATACAGATTTTCCAAAGGGGCGTTCCTTTTTCAAGGCTATTCAATTCAGCACCGGTTTGATCATTGGGTTGCAGCCAATATGCGTTTTGGAGCTTTATTTTTCGCTGAAGGTCATTGATATTCCAGAAAGTCATTTGGCTTTCAGCACGATTATTATTAATACCAATGGGTGTAGAGTCTTTGGTGCCAGGCATGTAAGCTGAATAAATACCGGCCTGATCAATGTTTTTATCAAGATTTAGTAAGGTTTTATTACCCACAGCCCGTTGTGACGGAATAATATCCAGGTCATTGTTTCGTATATGATAGACAGCATCGCCCAAATTGCTTTTTTTATTTGAAATAGCTACCTGGGCATTTTGTCCCATCACAATTGCCTGAATTGCATTTTGCTGTGATGAAGTTGCCATTTTATACATCATGGGTAAAAACCAATAGGAGGTTGGAAAGGTAGAACCTTGCCTTTCGGCAGAGGAAGCACAAACATACAGCTTGCCGTTTCCGACACGATATGCATTTAAAAAACCATCCCCGTTTGAAAAAGTGAATAATTTTTGCACACCGCTCATACCGCCTGCTTCTATGGTGTAATATTCGCAGGCAATGGGTAAATCAACATTTTCAGGCACTTTTTCAAAAAGTCCGGAAAAAACAGCATGACTTTTATTGAAAGAGGTGACAAACAATTTCTCTTTATTCCATTGGCCGTATGAGGTGCCTGCATTATTGCGTAAAAAAGCATTAACTGCATTTGTATTCCCCACAGGTGCAAAAACTGCTATATTCCCTCCCTGTTGTAAATATTCACCCAAAGCTGCTGATAGATCTGAAGGTATGTTTGTAAGTCCATTTAAAACTACCAGACTATAGTTTGGTAGTTGTTTTGGATTAAAAGAATTGACATTATTATTTTCTGCTTTAAACAACGCTGCCGGTCGAAAAACCGAACTTAAAAAAGCATTGGCATTTTGTTGATTGAGAATTAAGACGGCATAATTGGACACCACCTCTGCGGCTACATAGAAGGTATCGTCAAATGTTACCGGATGGTCGTTTATAAACAATTTTAGCTGCTGCTTTCCGGCCATGCTGGGGGTAAAAGCTATAGATTCTACCTTACTGGCATTGGCGGACAGGGTGGTATTGATAACTGCCTTTATTTGTCCATTGACTTCTAAGGTTAGCGCACTTTGCTTTTCGCTGTTTCCATGATTGGTCAGTTTGCATAATAATTCATTGCTTTCTTGCAGACGCAGATTTCCTCCGGCTAGCTCGGCTGTGTCAATGCTGATATTTTGAATTTCGTTTTGCGCAATTGGTACAAAGTATTTGGGAATAGTATCCGCGCCTTTTACTTCTGTGTCAAAACCATTTTTTTGAAAATCTGAGATATAGGCCAGTATTAGTTTATAGCCAGCCTGTGTCTGAAGTAGTTTTTTTTGTTTTTCTAATATAGCTCCAGTTGTCCGACTTTTTGAACTAATGCTTATGCGCGATAAGGCAATCGGCGCCTCTTTTTGAGTATAAAAGCGATTTTCGGCAGATGTAAAATCATTGCTCAGTATTTGGAACTTATCTGTTTCTCCAAAAGATTCTATGATATCCCGTGCTTTATTTTTTGCCAGTTCCAGCTTAGGAATTCCTTTATCTTCCAAGCCCAAACTAAAGGAGTTATCGATATAGATACTTACAGCATTTGACTGGTTGTTCATTTTTTGCCCATCCCGACTAAAATAGGGTTGAGCAAACGCCAAAATAAGAAATGCCGCAGCTAACAATCGTGAGGCTAATATGAGCCTTCTTTTAAGTTGTGAATGTTTTTTTGTTTGCTCTTTTATTTCTTTAAGAAATCGGATGTCCGGAAATAAGACTTTTTGAAATTTCCTAAAATTAAATAGATGTATAATGACCGGCACAGCCAATAAAACACCTGCTATTAAAAAGAAAGGGAATAAAAAATTCACGGCTCACAAAGCTAATCAACGGATTGTTGTGCCAATGATTTGATTAGGAGAATTTACTGCAAAAGAAATCTTAATGACTATGACCAAAATAAGCTTTTTCAAAAGCGGCTAGCGTAGCCCGCAATTGTTGGGTCGTGTTGATATCGGTGCCTTGCTTTGCCTGCATTGCCAATACAGCCATACGATGCAGCAATTCTAATTTCTCCACATAGTGTCCATAAGCATGATTATCTGAGCGATCAACCAATTTTATCCGTTGGTGTAAAAAATATTGACTGACGATTTCTTGGATTTTAACTGCATGATCTTCTTTGTTACTCACCCAACGAATTAACTGATTATAATCGGGCTTTGCTTTCTCCGACTCTGTGAGAATCCCTTTCATGGACTTTTCTATGGTATTAATATGTTCATAAATCAATTTTACACGAACAGAATCATCATAAATACCACAAGGAATTTCACAGTGCGCATATGTTTTGGTGCTTGAATAAGTGAATCCGCATGTTAGTATGAAAAGTATAAATAGTTTTTGCATGCTACAAAGTTACAATCTAAAACTTGAGTTTCGGATTGATATAATCCTTGCGTTAGGGTTTTATCAGTTTACCATTCATAATGCCTGTTGAGCTTTGTACAATATAGTAGTATACTCCGCTGGCATAGGGCTGCATACTAATCGTTATTTCATGTCCTTCAATAGGGTTGTTAAACAACTCTCGTCCGGCTTGATCATAAATAACAAAGCGTTGTATGGGCTGGTTAGCTTGTACATACAGCACGTCACCAACAGGATTTGGAAATATGCGTACCCCTTCCACACCATTTATTAAATCTATTCCCACAGGTGCGCAACTAAGGTAGTTTCTATAAGAAGCGTAATAAGCTTTCATGCGCATATACTGACCATTTGAAAACTCTGTTCTACAGGATTTACGCGAGTAAGACATAATATTCCGCACGTTGGGCATATACTGCTGATTATTTGCATCGGTAGTTAAACCAATGTAATTACACGTTGAACTTAAATTAAGGTTGATAAACCAGGGTCTGCCGGTGTATCACACAAATCATCACCGGCCGTAGAACAATTTGTGCCATTTACCAATTCTGAACCTCCATTTGTCTCGTGGGTATGAGCCAATGAAAAATAATGGCCTAGCTCATGTGCCAATGTGCTGCCGTTTGTGCTACAATCATTATCCATCACTACACGGTTTTTTGTCATACTGGAGGTGTATGCATAGCCGCAAAGGTTTACTTGATTGCTACCACTCATACGATATACATTTGGGGCAAAATATACATTTACGACATTTGGCCAATCGCGTTGATCACAAATGGTCTCGCTAATCCCTTTTTCGAAATTGGCATAAAGAGAATTATTGATATAGTCAATCTCTCCGCAATGAATAAATTGAATACCGGCATTTTTATAGAATGCATTGACAGTGGCTAACTCATCAAATACCAAAGCCGAGTCAATACCCCCTAAAACATTGCTTGTAGCAATTATGTGAAATTTTATTGGGACGGTAGAATCTTCGGGAGTTCGACTATTATGCTTGCATTTTTTAGAGCATTGTTAATCACCAGCATATCTTCTGCAGTAATAGTTGTGCCACAATCTTCAAACTGTTGAGCCAATAATGCAGAAATAGGAACAAATAGGTAAATAAATGATAAAAAAGTAAGTTTCATGACGGACAAAAGTAAGCATTAAGACGATTGGCTTCAACAACTTGACAAGAAGATGACTTAGAAAAGAAAGTTGACAGAGGCAGAATGATAATCATGAACGTTTATAATGGATATTTGCCCGGTGAAAATGCTATGGCGGAAATATATCAACACCTTCAAGGGGTTATCGCGTGAAATTTGGTTACTGGCCGGGATCACACTGGTCAACCGCGCGGGCATGATGGTTATTCCGTTTCTCTCCATATACCTTACCATAGAGGTTGGGCTCACCCTATCTGATGTAGGATGGATAATGACTTGCTTTGGTCTTGGTTCTATAGCCGGTGCATGGTTTGGTGGCAAACTAACCGATCGCATTGGAGGCTACAAGGTTATGTTTGGAAGTTTTATTTTGGGCGGGGTTGGCTTTGTGTTGTTGCAATACTTACATACATTTCAGTCTTTGTGCTGGGGTGTATTTGCGCTTACACTGGTTGCTGATGCTTTCCGACCGGCTTTGTTCGTCGCAATGAGCAACTATAGTAAACCGGAAAATAAAACACGTTCCGTTACCCTCATCCGCCTGGCCATTAATCTGGGTATTTCGCTAGGGCCAACTGTTGGTGGACTACTGATACTTTATTTTGGCTATGCTGCCTTGTTTTGGACGGATGGTATTACAAATATTTTAGCCGGTATCTTGCTGATATTTTTACTCAATCCAAAAAAAAGAAGGATAATAGACCCACCTAAAGAAGTCACAAATCCTTTATCGCCATATCGCGATCGTTATTTTATTTTATTGCTTATTGGTCTGTATATTTTTACTATAGCCTTTTTGCAATATTTCTCCACTATGCCGGTGTACTATCGCACCGTACATCATCTTAGCGAAGGGGATATTGGCTTTTTAATGGGGTTGAATGGTTTTTTAATTTTTATCATTGAGATGCCTGTAGTACAATATTTTGAAAGCAAAAAAACAAACAAAGTAAAACTACTGATGGTAGGCCTGATGCTGTTGGCATCAAGCTTTTTGTTGCTGCCAGTTGTTAGTTGGTCGGGTATATTAATTGTGAGTGTGGTATTAATGACTTTAGGTGAATTGCTCGTGTTCCCTTTCGCCAATGCATTGGCAGTGCAAAGAGCCAAAAGAGGAAAACAAGGTGAGTATATGGCCTTATTCTCTATGAACTTTTCTTTTGCACATGTATTTAGTCACAACCTGGGTATGCAAAGCACAGCTCACTTTGGTTTTAACACCACCTGGTTTATTGTGGCTGCCTTTGCTGGTATAGGAATAAGCGTCTACTATTACCTTTCCAAATTGTCACCAAACGAGCATGCTTAAAACACTTGACAAAATGCTGATAGCATGCCATCGGTTTTCAAAATATGAGAAAGGGTAAGTTGGAATTACCTATACTCTTATTATTGTTTAAACACTGATAAAGTTTGAAATGGCAGGCGCAGCAAATATGCACCGTCAGGTAAAAAGGAAAGGTCCAACGAACGACTATTGGCCGGTAAAAGATCTTTTAATAGCAAACGCCCAGTTATGCTATATAATGCATAGGGTGTCGGTTTTTCAATAGCTTTAGATAAATAAATAACATCTTTGGTAGGATTCGGATAGATGCTCAATTGTTGAGTCGATTGTAGTTCGGTCATGCCTACAGCTGAATTGCTAAAACGACTAAAGAATTTCCAGATTTCCAATGAAGCATTAATATCCATATTGCCGCTATTTCCGGGCCAATCATGAGCACCGTTGGTGATTTTTAGCAGTTCAACAGGCGCATTACTTGATGAAGCGTACACAACATGTTCTACGGTACTGCCGTCATTGGTATTTAAATCGGGTAGGGGCGTTATGGTCGGTACAAAACTGCTGCCGTTTTGGGTAATCCAGTAATGGATAACAGTATCTACCGAAGCCATACCACCATTGCCTATTGTGCCGTTATAGGGTACAACCGCATCGGCTGTGCCATGTATTTGCATAACGGGTGTTTTGTGCGACGGCTGACAATTGCTTTGCATTTGGGGTGTAAACGTGCCGGATACAGAGGCAATGGCTGCAATACGATTTCCTAATTCACAGGCCAGACGATGGCTAAAAAAACCACCATTTGAAAAGCCACAAGCATAAACGCGCATCATATCCACATTGTATTGGGTAGCCAGGCTATCGAGTAATACGGATACAAAATCAATATCATCAACGCTGCTGGTATTGGTCCAACCTCCCACATTCCAATGATTGATGCCCAAAGGTGCCAACGGAGAACCCGTGGGATATACTACAATAAAACCGGCAGTATCCGCAATCGTATTCATATTGCTTGTATTCATTTGATTGGGGCCGTTGCCGCCAAATCCGTGAAAGTTAAAAACAACAGGAGCCGATAAGCTTGCATTATAATTGGCGGGAATATGAACCGTGTAGGTTCGTTGCAAGCTATTATGTTGCAAGGTGGCATTTATTGTTTGAGCGCACATTGAAAGGGAAATTAATAGAGCCAGCGTGATTAATTGCAATGATTTCATAAGCTAAATTGTCAAGGGAAGATACTACCAAAAATTACCATTTTGACATATTTATCCGAATAGTCGCTTACTCTCTTTTTCTAATGTTTCGCGATGCATAGGGTGAGCGATACTGATAAGTAATTTCACACGTTCCTCAATCGTTTTACCATATAAATTAGCAATCCCATATTCTGTCACTACATAATGCATGTGTGCTCTGGTAGCGACTACACCGGCACCTTGCTTTAAAAAAGGTACAATTTTGGAAGCACCTGTTTTTGTAATAGAGCTTAGGGCAATGATAGGTTTACCGCCTTCACTCAGTGACGCACCTCGTATGAAATCCATTTGACCACCTACGCCGGAGTGAATTTTACTGCCTATAGAATCTGCACAGACCTGGCCTGATAAATCTATTTCGATAGCATTATTGATAGCTGTAACTTTTGGATTGCGTTGAATGACATAGGGATTGTTGACGTATGATGATTCCAGCATTTTTACAATAGGGTTGTCATCTAAAAAGTCATAAACCTTTTGAGTGCCTATAACAAAAGAGGAAACAATCATACCCGGGTGTTTCTTTTTCGCTTCACCATTAATTACACCTTTTTCTACCAAGGGTAAAATGCCATCCGAAAACATTTCAGAATGAATACCAAGGTTTTTATGATTTCCCAGACAAGCCAATACTGCATTGGGCAATGTGCCAATTCCCATTTGGAGGGTAGCACCATCCTCAATGAGGCTGGCCACGTTTTCACCTACTGCTTGCATCTGTTCGGAGTAGCTATCATATTGTACCTCAGGTAGCGCCTCATTATAGTGTACCTGCAAATCAATGTTTCGTTGATGGATAAGCCCGTCCCCATGCGTGCGTGGCATACTTTCGTTTACCTGAGCAATGACAAGCTTAGCTGATTCTATTGCTGCTAGTGAAATATCAACTGATGTTCCCAATGAACAATATCCGTGTTTATCAGGAGGCGACACCGATATTAGAGCTACATCAATCGGGATAATTTGCTTTCGGAATAATGCCCCCGCTTCACTTAAGAAAATGGGGATATAACTGCTTTTGCCATCTTGTATGGCTTTTCGCGTAGAAGCACCCACGAAAAAAGCTTTGATTGTAAAGGCAACTTCCATTTCGGGCATGCTGTACGGAGCAACTCCTTCTGTATGCATTTGATAGATGGTCACATTGCGCAGTTCAGTATGACGAGAGCTTAAAACTTTTATCAACGCTTGCGGCGCTGCAGCCGCTGAATGTATAAAAACATTATCGCCACTTTTGATATGCGATATAGCTTTTTCAATTTCTAATATCATTTCAAATTTTCTTCGGGACCAAACATTGCTATTTCATGTTCCCCATCACTATTTCGGAATGCACGATACATTCCTTTGCTGTTAAAACATAATTCATGATTTCCTTGAGCATCAACAGCTATCAATCCACCTTCTCCTCCAAAGTCTTTGAGTTTTTTATGAATCACTTCATTGCAGGCTTCGTGTAAGCTCATGCCTTTGTACTCCATTAGACAACTGACATCATAGGCCACATTAGCCCGTATAAAAAACTCGCCATGACCTGTGCATGAAATCGCACATGTTTTATTATTTGCATATGTGCCCGCGCCAAAAATAGGGGAGTCGCCGATGCGGCCAAACCGCTTATTGGTCATTCCGCCGGTTGAAGTTCCAGCCGCCAGGTTACCATCTTTATCAACTGCAACCGCACCCACTGTGCCAAATTTTTTATCGTACATTTTCAGATTATCCTCCTTATGATCTAGTTGATAATAATCTGTATCACGGATTTCAACCCATTGGTCATAGCGATATTTAGTAAAAAAATATTCATCAGGTGCTTGTTCCACACCTTCCTGTAAAGCAAAATCTTTGGCGCCATTGCCGCTCAGCATTACATGACCACTTTTTTCCATTACCTTACGGGCCAGGGCTATTGGATTTTTAATATTGCGCACTCCCGTTACAGCACCAGCCTCCAGATACTTGCCTTCCATGATGGCTGCATCCATTTCGTTCAAACCTTTTTTGGTAAAAACAGCCCCTCGGCCTGCATTGAAGAGTTCGTTATCTTCCATGCATGCTATGGCTGACGTAACAGCCGATACCGCTGTTTCGCCTCTTTTGAGCATTGCATATCCTACAGCAATGGCATCTTCCAAAGCATTGCGATAAGCGGCCTCAAAGTCAGGGGTATGATTTGACCTCGTAATGCTGCCTGCACCGCCATGGATGGCCAATGTAATTTTATTCATGATGATGTTCTTGTTGATTAGCTAAAATAAATGTTTTACTGTTATTGAAAAGGTTCATCTAACAAAACATCAATACTTTTTTACAGCGTAGCATCTTTAACAGATTTATATACCTGAATAAATTGTTTAGCTTGAAAAGCAACCGACTTTTGTGTTCACCTTTTTTACATGTCGTCGGTTATAGAAGTAAATGATATCAGCAAAACGTTTGGCAGTATTACAGCTGTTGATCACTTAACATTTTCGGTACCTGAGGGCGAAATATTCGGTTTTCTTGGTCCTAATGGAAGTGGAAAAAGTACAACCTTGCGCATGTTGCTTTCATTGATTAAGCCTACTTCCGGCGAGATAAAGCTTTTTGGCAAAAAACTTGCAACTAACCGCAGCAATATCATGCGGGAGATTGGTTGTATTATCGAGAAACCGGATTTTTACAAGTACCTTACTGCACATGAAAATTTAAAAATATGTGCCAGGGCTTATCAACTTGATGTGAGTCAGGATGAATACAAGAAGTTATATGCCTTGGTTGAGTTAGATGGTCGTGAAAATGACAAGGTGAGTACCTATTCACATGGTATGAAGCAGCGGCTGGGTTTAGCCCAGGCTTTGTTGCATAATCCAAAGCTCATTATCTTGGACGAGCCCAATACTGGTTTAGACCCTCGAGGGATTATTGAATTGAGGGAGTTGATAATCAAACTGAATCGTGAACAGGGTAAAACAATAGTTTTTTCGTCACACATCTTAAGTGAAGTTGAAGAAATCTGCCACAGCCTAGTGGTAATTAATAAGGGTAAAAAAGTAGCCAGTGGACAAGTTTCAGCCTTACTTTCCGAAGAAGATTTACTGGTGGATGTCGAAGTTGTGCAGGTAGAAGTTTGTCAGCAACTTATTCAGCAAAGCCGATGGAGCAAATTCCTTAAACAACAAAATGGTAATATTTTCCGATTTAATATTCCATTGGGGCAAGTAAGTGAGTTGAATAAATACTTGATTGATCAAAATATTGACTTGATATCTTCAAATTACCGGAAAAGGCTTGAGGATTATTTTTTACGAATTACAGAGCAGCGTTAATGAAAGAGTTTATTGGCATACTACGTAATGAAATTACCAAAACAATTAAAAGACCAAGGTCCTTTATAGGTTTTGTGGTAGTGGCATTTGTTTGCTTTGTGTTGCAAGCCGCCTTTTATAATGATGGGCAAGAAATTATTTCCTTTGTTACAGGTCAATTGGAAAATACTTTTTCCATTGAAGGGAATGTTTTAAATGGCAACTTGATTTGCTTTATCTTATTACAAACCTTAATCATACAGATGCCATTATTGGTTGCGCTTGTTACTGGCGATTTGGTATCGGGTGAAGTAGCTACCGGAACAGTGCGTTTTTTACTTACAAAACCTGCGAGCAGAACAAAAATAATCGTAGCCAAATGGATAGCAGGCATTGTTTATACCTTGCTATTGCTGATTTTTTTGGGCATTATTGCTTTGTTTGTTTCAAGGCTCATTTTTGGCACAGGTGACTTGATTCACATTAACGCTGAAGCCATGAATGTAATCCAATCGCAAGATTTAAACTGGCGCTTTGCGGCGGCTTTTGGCATTGCATTTTTAGCTCTTTCTGTGGTTGCCAGTTTAGCGCATTTTTTATCAACGATTTTAGATAATTCTATTACACCAATTGTGGCTACAATGGCAATAGTCATCATTTTTACCATTATAGGGATGTTTGACTTACCTAGTTTCAAACTAATTCAGCCATTATTATTTACAACGCATATGATAAGTTGGAAGGATATGTTTGTTGATCCGTTGCCATTATCAACGGTGATTACGTCTTGTGTTGTATTGTTGTTGCACATTGTATTGTTGCTAGGTGCGTCAATTTATATTTTTAATAAAAAAGATATTACTGCATAATGAAAAAATCATTATTCGTTTTACTAAGTTATCTGTTACTTACTTTCTCAATAAATGCTCAAGATGCGCGCGAATTGATACAAGCCGTGAACAGTAAGTTTTCATCTGTACAAGATTATAATGCAGATATTCATATGAAGTTTGCCCTACCCGGAATCAAAATAAAGGATATCAAGGGAAAGGTTTTTTTCAAGAAGGCAGACAAATTTAAAATTCGGGCTAAAGGAATCTTTTTCATCCCAAAAGATAACCCTATGAAAAATATCCCGAAGCTATTAGCAGACACAGAGACTTATACTGCGGTCATTTCTGGCTATGCTGAAGTTGAAGGCAAAAAATGCGCTGTTGTTAATGTGATTCCACTAAATCCTGAACAAGAGGTTATTATCGGGAAATTTTGGATAAGTGTACAACAACCCTTGGTTTATATTAGTGAAATCACCACCAAGAAAAACGGAACAATCAGAACAAAGAGTTTTTATGGTGCCAATTCACAACAGGCTTTGCCGAATAAAATGCTGGTTCAGGTAGAAATGAAGAAATTTAAAATACCGAAGATGCTGGCCATGGATGTAAAAAATAGTGGAAGTAAAATTTCTGATGAAAGAAAAAAAGGTGAAATCTATATGGTGCTGCACAATTATAAAATCAACACCCGCTTCTCTGACGAGGTGTTCAGTGCGAAATAGACACCTCAAAATCTACGATAGTAAAAATTACTAATGGCGTAATTTTGAATAGTGGTTGTCCCGAAAATTTTTATAACAATATTACTTTGCCTGATTACGGTACTTGGAGGTGCGCAAAGTATTATCTTGTCAAGTACTTTTAAAAAAATAGAACATATGGGGGCGGCTATACCTTCACAGGTAGATACTATTTTATTTTCCTTTGCCAATTTTACGGGCAACTTGCAAATTATTACTGGCGCACCCTTTGAGATTTCTGGAGATAATATCTCGTATAATGATACCATTACTATCTCTAGCAGTCTGAGCAATCAAACGTTGCCATTGTACATACGAATTGTGCCATCAAATCAAGACAGCATGTACAGGGGAGAAATTATTTTTAAAGACAATAGTGCTGTGTTAAATAAAAAAGTTTTTGTAATAGGAGCGTCAATTGCCGAGCAGCAGGTTATAAGCTATTGCACCTGGAATATGAGATGGTTTGGTTCGCCTAGTCAATGCAATTGTGATACTGCTATTGCCAATGACAATGCACTGAATATCATGCGTGAAGTTGGGGCAGATGTTTATGCCTTGCAAGAAATTGTTAGTATTCCTAACCTTGAAAAACTGGTAAAAAAGCTTGGTGTAAATTATCATTATATTGTTTCCGACTATTGTTCACAAATAGATGATCCAACCATTACTGGTTATGAAAGCTGTCAGAAATTGGCTTTCGTAGTAGATACTACAAAGGTCAAATTGCAAGGCAGTTTTGGCCTATTGCGCAGCACATATCCATTACAACAAGGCACAAGTTCTCCGTACTATTATTTTTCATCGGGGCGGTGGCCGTTTGCCATAAAAACAAGCATTACAAATTACAGTGATACCATATACTTCGTCAATTTGCACGCTAAGGCATTTGCAGGATCTGCGGATCATAACCGAAGGGCAGGTGGCGCGTTGCGCATGACGGATAGTTTAAACGGATTTTTTTCTCAGCAAAAGGTTGTCGTGCTAGGAGATTATAACGACAAACTGGAGGGGTCCATTACACAAGGTTTTACGGTAAGTCCATATGATTACATGTTGCAAAATGGATTTAAGGGCATTACATTACCAAGTAGATTTTTGGGTCAAACAACTTATTTAGGGTCATCTAACAGTCTTATTGACAACATTACGATGAATATACCTGCATATTCCGCTCACATAGCTAGCACTACAGCAATATTAAAAGAAGTGGACAATGCATTTGATAATTTTGGCAATTCAACTTCAGATCATTTGCCAGTACTATCTTATCTGAGACTCAACAAGCCCAATAGCACCAATAGCGTACTACAGGAAAAAAAATGTAGTCTTGTGCAACCCAATGGCAGATTTTTTTATGCCAAAATCCCTTATAGTCATCAGCCTGTTACATTGAGAATTTCTACTCTCAATGGTCATGTGGTGTACGAGGGTATTTTTTTAAATACGAATATTATTCAGCATTCGTTCGATTGGTTGAACGGAGGAATTTACCTTGTTGAATTTCGTTCGACGGATTTTATTGAGCATCATAAATGGTTAATCCCTTAGGATCGAATTGCGGTGACAGGGTTCATTTTTGCTGCTCTTCGGGCAGGAATGTAGCCCGCAATTATACCCACGACAATACTGAGAATAATGCCATACAAAATATTGGCTGCATTTATAAAAATGGGGAATTCAAAATAGCCTGTTAGAATCTGCGTGAGAATAAAGGTGAGTAACATACCTAATAATCCGCCTAGTGTACATAATACAACAGCTTCGAGCAGAAACTCGATGAGTATAGTTTGGTTTTGGGCTCCGATAGCTTTTTTAATACCAATAATACTCGTTCGGTCTTTTACACTTACAAACATGATGTTGGCAACACTGAAAATGCCCACTATCAAAGAGAAGCCGCCGATAATCCAACCAATCATTTTTATCTGTGAAAAAATCTCGCCAACCTTCTCCTGAATACCATCTAGTTGATTAAAGGCAAAATTATTCGGTTCATTGGCGCGCAACCTTCTTGCCCTGCGCAGCAAGCCTTCAATTTCAAATTTCATGCTATTGAATTTCTTGTCAGATCGCGCCTTTATCATTAACAATGGATCGGCAAAACCGCCATTTGTTTGTTGGTCAATTCTATCAAAACTTAAAAAGTAATTATATGAAATGATGGCCGCGTTGTCAAAATCAAAACCTGTTATCATTTGCCCCATTTTTTTGATTAACCCCAGCACTACATATTTGCGATCACCTATTTTTATTTCTTTGTCAATTGGTTGAATACGCTGGAACAAAGCTTCTGCCAGATCACTACCTAAAATGACGCCGTTAGTCCGCCCAAGCTGCATTTCAACTGCCGAAAAATATCTTCCACGTTCAATATCAATTGGTTGAAGTTTATTAAAGTCGTAAGTGACAGGATAAATGGTTGCCGCATTCACCTTATTGCCTCTAAACATGAGTGCATCATTGTAAGAGTAAGACAATGCAGCATAACTGCTGAGTCTAGACTCGCGCTGGATTAATTGCATTTCTTCTTTGGTTACCACAGGACGCGCCTTATAGCGCCACCATGTGTATTCAGATTCTCCTTTTTCGGGCATCCATGCAAATTTGCCAATGTACAACACATCATTACCCAGTGTAGCCATATTTTCTTGTATATTGGATTCCATACTATCAAATACTGTACTAACACTTACTATACAGAATACGCCAATGGATACACCCAAAATGGATAATATGGATCGTAAAGGATAGGCCAGTAATTCTTGAAAACCTGAAATAATACTGATGCCTAAAGTTTTCATACTACTTTGCTAAGATAGATGTATAGCATAAAAAAATCCCCTTAGTAAAAGGGGATTTGATATTTTGAAAATATATAAGTTATGCTTCTTCTTCAATAGCTTTCTTACCCGATTTTGCAATCACGTCTTCAGCAATATTCATAGGTGCGGGTGCATAATGGCTAAACTCCATAACGTTACTCGCACGACCAGAAGTCAATGAACGCAATTGAGTGACATAGCCAAACATTTCAGATAAAGGAACTTTCGCTTTGATGATTTGAGCACCTGCACGAGTATCCATACCTTCCATTAGACCACGACGACGGTTTAAATCACCTGTTACGTCACCCATGTATTGATCTGGCGTGGTTACTTCTACTTTCATAATAGGCTCTAGCAATACCGGTTTGGCTTTTTTGCCGGCAGTTCGGAAACCTACTTTTGCACATAATTCAAAACTAACCGCGTCAGAATCTACATCATGGAAACTTCCATCAAAAATGCGCACTTTCATATTGTCAACAGGATAACCGGCCAAAACGCCGCTATTCATTGCTGATTCGAATCCTTTAATAATTGCAGGATGAAACTCTTTTGGAATTGAACCACCAAAAATGTCATTTACAAATTGGAAGTTTTTACCCTCATTTTCTTTAATCCACTCTTCATCGGCAGGTCCCATCTCAAATTTGATATCGGCAAATTTACCACGACCCCCTGATTGCTTTTTATAAACTTCACGGTGCTCAACAGTTGTTTGGAAAGCCTCTTTATAAGCAACTTGTGGAGCTCCTTGGTTAACCTCTACTTTGAACTCGCGTCTCATACGATCCAAAATAATGTCCAAGTGAAGTTCTCCCATACCAGACAAAATTGTTTGTCCAGTATCTTCATCAGTTTTTACACGTAAAGTAGGATCCTCTTCAACCAATTTGGCAATAGCGTTACCTAATTTGTCAACATCTGCCTGAGCTTTTGGTTCGATAGCTATCGAAATTACCGGCTCTGGGAATGTCATAGATTCTAAAATGATTGGGTGCGCCTCGTCACAGAGCGTATCACCTGTTTTGATATCTTTAAATCCAGCACCTGCTCCAATATCACCTGCGCCGATAAAGTCTACTTGGTTTTGTTTGTTTGCGTGCATTTGTAATAAACGGCTGATACGCTCTTTTTTACCGGTACGCATATTATACACATAACTACCAGCATCTAACTTACCGGAATAGGCACGGAAAAACGCCAAACGACCCACGAAAGGATCTGTCATAATTTTAAATGCCAAAGCCGAGAATGGTTCCGTTATGCTAGGCTCACGTTTGGCAGGTGTTTCTCCATCTTCTAAAGTACCATTAATTGCACCAACATCTATTGGAGAGGGTAGGTAACGACAAACTGCATCAAGCATTTTTTGTACGCCTTTGTTTTTAAATGCAGAACCGGTTAACATTGGTATAATTGACATATCAATGGTAGCCTTACGAATTGCCTCATGCATTTCGTCTTCTGTAATGGAATTCGGATCATCGAAGAATTTTTCCATTAAATGCTCATCATATTCAGCTACAGCCTCTACTAATTTCGCTCTCCACTCTTCACATTCTGCCTGCATATTTTCAGGAATATCAACTTCTTGATATTTAGCACCTTGTGATGCCTCATCCCAAATGATACCTTTCATGGTTATTAAATCTACCACACCTTTAAAATTATCCTCAGCACCAATTGGCAATACAAGAGGCACAGGATTGGCGCCCAACATTTCTTTTACTTGCTTTACAACATTCAAGAAATCAGCACCACTGCGGTCCATTTTGTTCACAAAACCAATACGAGGAACACGGTATTTATTTGCCTGACGCCATACAGTTTCAGACTGTGGTTCTACACCAGATACTGCACAAAACAAGGCCACTAAGCCATCCAATACACGCATAGAACGTTCTACCTCCACAGTAAAATCAACGTGACCTGGAGTATCGATAATATTGAATTTATAAGACTTTGTGTCCTTAGTTACTTCTCCTTGTACAGTCGGAAAATTCCAATAGCAAGTAGTAGCTGCAGAGGTAATAGTAATACCGCGCTCTTGTTCTTGCTCCATCCAGTCCATAGTTGCACCACCTTCGTGTACCTCACCAATTTTGTGGGTTTTTCCTGTGTAATACAAAATACGTTCTGTAGTGGTTGTTTTACCGGCATCAATATGTGCCGCAATTCCGATGTTTCTTTGATGTTTTAAGTCAGACATTATTTAAATATTTTCGAGGCGCAAAGGTATGATAATCTTTGCTTATATAAAAAAAATGGGGTGTTAAGGCTGTTACAAGTTAGCATTTGCTAAAAACGATGCATAATAAATTTTTAACTGACATTTATTTAAGGGTTTGCCGCAGAATGCCTTTTTTGCTATTGCCGTAGGTTTTGAAGTTCTTGTGTACTCCAAACATATATATCCTGAATGAACTGATGATAATGCACTCTAAGTTCTTCGGAGTTGTTGAACAGAGCAAAAAGTATTTCATCGTCATTACCTAGTCTTGGATAGCGTTTCACAATGCCTATTATTGCTTTTTCTATTCCTTCTCTGCTATGATAATGATACAACCAGTTATATCGAATCATATAACCAAAGTATGTTTTCATTTCTTCTGTCATTACCTCCGTGGCATTTTCCAATGTATTTAGTGTACGTTCGGTAAAAGTCTTAAGTGCTTCAATATTGGAAAAAAAAGTCTTGTCATTTGCCAGGAAATGATCAAAGAAAATATCAATAAAGATTCCGGCATATTTCACCCCGTTTGTTCGTAGTATTTTATTTGCAGCACGGATACTCGGGTGCTTGTTTGTAAACGTATCAATATGACGATGATACTGCAAACCCTTTTGAATCATTATTGGATATTGTAGATATTGCTTTTCTTTTACAAAATCTCCTAAAATATTGACAATCAATATATTGTAATTATCTCCAGATAGTATTGCATGTCCTAAATAATTCATATCTTACTCGAGGATAATAATATCCGAACCATCATAAAATGGACTTTGAATAGACAATACCTTTAAATTTGACTTACCACTATTGATTATTTTGTGTGGTGTTCCTTTAGTTACAAAAACCAACTCATTTTTTTTCAATTTAATCGTTTTGTAGCCCAATAGCACCATGCCTTCGCCTTCTATTAATAGTATATGTTCTGAATGTTCTTTATGGAAATGCATTTTTGTTTCTGTCGGAATACTCAATAAAAACGAAGCCGTGTTTTCATCATAGGCCAATCGTACCGTGCCATAGATATTGTCCTGCTGCACTAAACCTTTAGGAGCTTCTGTTATTGTTGCGTTCTTTTCTGCAGAAAACGCTTTTTTTTCTACCTCATTCGGATTTGACAATAAAGAATCGGTTCTTAAGATTTTAGGAGCAGTGGAGCCCATTTTGCCTTCTTCGGCTAATTGCTTTTTTGCAGGGCCTTCTTCACGCTTTTTCTCTGAGGCTGATTTGTCCAAGTTTTCACTGGCCATTCTTGCTGAGTCTGCTTTAATTTGATTTCGCATTTTGTCAAGGTCAAGAAGTGGAGTAGGAGGTTTGTTCTCATTTTCGTTTTCTGCCTGTTCATTTGTTAGGTTCACTACGATAGTATCTATTCTGGTAGCCTGTCCCCAAATGGTATTGGTTTTAAAAACCGCAACCGCTGCAATAAAACTTACAAAAAAAATTCTGAATGACATAAAGCAAAAATAGGCAGATTGATCATTAGAGTTGTGTAATGATATATTAATACTGGCCAATATTATTTACTTAAATTGTCACAGAATTTTTTTTTAAAAAAATAAAAATACCTGTGCTTTTTTTTTTGAAAATTATTTTTGAATCCTTTACATTTGCACTCGCTCTTTTTTAGACAGGAACATATAAAATTTAAAAGCCGCTTTAGCTCAGTTGGTAGAGCCACTGATTTGTAATCAGTAGGTCGTTGGTTCGAGTCCGACAAGCGGCTCTTTTGTTTTTTATGAAATTCTCATTAGAAACAAGGATGGGTAGTTGCCCGAGTGGCTAAAGGGGGCAGACTGTAAATCTGCTGGCTTCGGCCTACGGTGGTTCGAATCCACCACTGCCCACTATTTTTGGCCTAATCATAGAGCTTGCGGGAGTCGTATAGTGGCTATTACCTCAGCCTTCCAAGCTGATGACGACAGTTCGATTCTGTTCTCCCGCTCAGAAAGAAAACGCTGATAGGCTTGCTGTCAGCTTTTTTTTTGCCCCTTACTTGAGGGGTTCAAAAAACATTGCCACCGTAGCTCAGGAGTAGTGTATCACGTCTTCAGCGTGAGAAGAGGTCTGAGTCGGTATTGATATAATAAGTATTATGTTGTATTGCATAATATTTTTTGCCACCGTAGCTCAGGGGTAGAGCACTTCCTTGGTAAGGAAGAGGTCGTGAGTTCAATTCTCATCGGCGGCTCAGTAAAGGCTATCCAATAGGGTAGCCTTTTTTTTATCTTTCTAGGCTTCATACAAGCCTCTCCCACTATAAGGCAGGATAAACTGGCCTCAGCGGTAGAGTGCCATTCCTTTAGGTGAAAAGAGTTCATCACGCCAAGACGTAATCATCGACTAGGTAAAAATCAGTCAAGTATCGTTTTGTAGTATTATACCTCCCTTTTTTTGACCCTTCCTTTAAGCTCATTATAATCGCGGTCAATCCTATTCTTTATTTACTTTTGAGCCTTCTGATATGAACATTACACGGCAAATCGGTATACTCATCATGGCCCTTGCTTTGCCGACTTTTCATGCCGCTGCACAGCCCAATATAGACGACTGCGAAAAACTAGTAAAAAAGAAAAAAATCGAAAAGGCTATCAATTGTTTCGAATCAAAACTGCCTGCCGATACGAATAATATACAAATCCTTTGCCGACTCTGCGAGTTGCATTACGAGCAAAAAAACTTGCCACTTAGCAAAAGCTACGCCAAGCGCGCCATCATTGCCAATGCCAATGCAGCATTTCATCCAATATACTACATTGCCCAAAAAATGTCCTTTCGGCGCAATAATGAAACGGCGGTTTACCTGCTCGATTTGCTCGGCAACAACATCAGCGACCCTGCCAAAAAACAAAGACTCGGTAGCCTAAAGGCAAGCTACCTTCTGCAAAAATATGAGCTTAATGAGCCGCGCTACAACGTCATATTGGACAATCTGGGCGATAGCATCAATAGTGCCGAGTCTGAGTATATGCCAAGCTTATCGCTCGATGGCAACACCCTGGTCTTTACACGCAGGGTAGGGGGCGCCAACGAAGATTTTTTCATAGCCGAAAAAGATACTAACGGAATTTGGGGTGCGGCCAAAAATATTGGCTACCCTCCTAACACGAGCTTCCCGGATGGTGCAGCAAAAATCAGTGCCGATGGCAACTATTTGTTTTTCACCCGATGCGATATGCGCAGCCCCAACGGTATCGAAAGAGGTGGTTGTGATTTGGTTTTTTGCTATCGCAATGGCATGCAGGATGGGCAAATTATCTGGAGTGCGCCACAGTATTTTGCTTTTACCATTAATACTACTGCCTACGAAGGGCAACCTTGCTTGAGCAGTGACAATCGAGATTTATATTTCGTTAGTGATAGAGAAGGTGGTTTTGGTGGAAAAGATATCTATGTTTCACATTTTCGGGATAACCTATGGTCTATACCCGAAAATCTTGGCCCAATGATCAATACAGAAAAGGATGAAACCACGCCATTTATTCATACGGATAATGAAACACTTTATTTTGCCAGTAATGGTCACCCAAGCCTGGGTGATGCAGACTTGTTTGTAAGCAGAAAGGAAGATGGTAATAGTTGGAAAAAAGCGATTAATCTGGGATCTCCAATAAATACAGTAAATACAGATGGGGGTGTTATTGTAAATGCCAGAGGGACGATGGGTTATGTAGGTACGGAACGACCGGGATCCAGAGGTCAACTGGATATATATAGCTTTGAGCTGTATGAAGGCATTAAACCAATCCCCACATTATGTGTAAAAGGTAAGTTGATGGATAAAAAAACAAGGCAACTAGTAAAAAATGAAAAAATTACATTTTATACCAAGAATATTGCAACAACCCTAAATACCTTCCGCTCGAATAAAGGTGATGCCAGCTATACGCAAGCCTTGCATATCGGGAAGGAGTATTTGATGGAAGTGATGGTTGATGGTTACAGACCATTCTATAAACATTGGGACCTCAGACAGGATACTTTTCCTGATAATATTATAAAGGACATACGCCTTAAAAAACCTGGTATAGTTGATACCATTGGTACATTTTGTCTTGACCTGGACACTAATAATGTCCTTACAGATGAGTCAATTCAATTATTAGAAAATTTGAAAAAGGATTGTAAGGACTGGTACGATGATTCGGCTTACGTAAAAATTTATATCAACATAAACTATTATTATGGCGATTCTGACTCGGATGCCACTGCACATCAAGGTTTTAGAGAGCGATTGATAGTGGCAAACAACATCCGACAGTTATTTGCTGCACAACAAGTTCCAAAAGCAAACTTGATTGTGCAAACAAAGCCCTATTTGTGGCGAGATGAATCAATATCAAAAGACTTTATTGAGCTATTCGTCGTTGAGTTTTATTAAAACCTTACCATTTGGATATGACTCACAGGACTAACTTTGCAGACTGATGTATACAATTATTGCCGGAACCAATCGACCAGACAGTAATACCATGCGCGTAGCTGCCGAATACCAGCGATTTTTAGCAGATGAAGGTGTGGATAGTCAAATATTCTCCTTAAGCGAATTAAATTCCTTTCAACGAGATGATGCATTTATCGCACTGGAACAACGATACTTGAATCATGCAGAGAAATTCATATTTATTGTGCCAGAATACAACGGCGTATTTCCGGGTATTTTTAAATTAATGATTGACCTCAGTGATATTAAAAGCATCTGGTATGGCAAAAAAGTTGCGCTCACAGGTGTTGCAACAGGCCGTTCAGGAAACCTGAGAGGCCTTGACACCTTGACAAATGTTTGTCATTACATAAAACTTCAGGTATTACCCAACAAATTGCCTTTATCTTCTATCAGTCAGGAATTGTCAGATGATAGGTTTCAAATTGAAAACACCATTAATGCGGTAAAACAACAAATAAAAGAGTTTATAGTTTACTAAACCACATGCGCAATTTACCTTTTTTAAGAATATTCATTTTTGTAGGGCTAGTTATTCTGGTAGAATACTATGCCTACACCTCACTAAAAACAAGTGCAAAGCAATTGGGCGGCAATCTCAAATATGCCATTTTGGGGTTGTATATTTTGTTTACTATTTTGTGGGTCATCATTTTTCTTTCCTTCCCTGCAATGCGAAGGGCTGATATCGCCCGTCCACTAATGAACCTTGGGATGGTTTTCTTCATGGCCTTTTTTGTGCTAAAACTGACTCTTGCTTCTTTTCTTTTGATTGATGATGCCCGTCGCTTGATATTTTGGGTTTCCAGTAATTTTTATACTTCGCGAAACACGCCAGCCATAGTAGAAAATGGAATGTCCCGCTCCGACTTTTTACGTCAAGCCGGTCTAATTGTAGGTAGTGCCATGTTTGGGATGTTTTTTTATGGGATGCGCAATAGACACCGGTATGACCTTCATAAGATGCGAATAAATTTTCCGAATCTGCCTAAATCTTTTGATGGATTAAAGGTTATTCAGATTTCCGATATTCATAGTGGTAGCTTTACTGACAAGGCTGGGGTGCAACGTGGCGTTGATTTAATCAATGCTCAGCAAGCTGATCTAGTTCTTTTTACAGGAGATTTGGTTAACAACAAATCCAGCGAGATGTATGGGTTTATTGATATTTTCAAACAAATAAGGGCTAAGTATGGCGTGTATTCCATAATGGGAAATCATGATTATGGTGATTACAATAACTGGTCTTCAGATGGTGAAAAAAATGAAAATTTAGAGGAACTAAAAAGGATACATAAAGCCTGTGGATGGCAATTGCTGTTGGACCAAAACGTTCGTATTGAAAAAGATGGTGAATCAATAGGGTTAATTGGTGTAGAAAATATAAGCGCTTCTTTTAGAAGTTATGGAAGCCTGCAAAAAGCCTATCAGGGTATAGAAAAAGAGCCTTTTAAAATTCTGATGAGTCATGACCCGTCTCATTGGAACAAAGAAGTAACTACTCAGTTTCGAGATATTGATCTTACCCTTAGCGGGCATACTCATGGTTTTCAATTTGGGATAGAGATTCCCGGATTTAAATGGAGTCCGGCCAAATTTATTTACAAACAATGGGCTGGTCTATACCAAGAAGGTCAGCAGTTTATTTACGTCAATAGGGGGTTTGGATTTTTGGGGTATCCCGGCAGAATTGGGATTTTGCCAGAGATTACAATGCTCGAACTAAAGGCAGCGTAATAAAAATTGGTGTTATTTAGCCAAGCTTAAATGCCGTTGAAAATATTTACCAAGAATATCAAATTCCAGATTTACCGCATCTCCGACTACCAGATTTTTAAAATTGGTATGTTGATAGGTGTATGGGATAATGGTGACGTCAAAGGTGTTTTCTGTAACATGATAACAGGTTAAACTGACACCATTAACCACGATTGAACCTTTTTCAACAATCAGGGCAGCAAAAGCAGTGTCAAATAAAAATGTATACGTCCGGTTATCTTGATCCTCGCTGATTTTTATGCATTTACCAACGGTGTCTACATGTCCTTGAACAATGTGGCCATCCAGCCGGGCATTCATTTTCATGCCTCTTTCCAAGTTTATCTGTTCATTTACTTGCCAGCTACCAATAGTTGTTTTATCAATTGTTTCTTGTACAGCACAAACGGTAAAAGTGGTATCATTACAGGCAGTTACAGTCAGACAAATGCCATTATTGGCTATAGATTGGTCGACCTTTAATTCTGCAGCAATCTCACTTGAAACTGTTAGAATAACTTGGCCCTGATGCTGCTGAATGTCTTGGACAAATCCTACTTTTTCAATAATTCCTGTAAACATGCTATTGTTTGATAAAAAGCGCTTTATGGTTTGATATTCCAGTGTCGCTGTGTATTGTATAGTTTAATGTGAATGTGGTAGTATCTGTAATGCTAGACTTTATTCCGGTACCAATAATGGTATCAGTATTGCGGCAAAACAATTGACCATTACCGGCAATACTATCAATAATTAAGGTTAAGAATCTATCAGCTGTGATATTGATTTCATAACCACATTTGCCACTTAATTTTAGCCCGACAGTATCTATCTTTTGCAAGGTGACATAAGTGCTATCAAAACTTCTTGCGGTTAAGTTATCATTCAAAACGGTGTCACGCCACAAATAATTACCCGCAAAAACATCAGCAGGATAAAAGCAAATGGAATTATCAGGGATGCCAGGAAAATTCCAATTATAGTTGATGGCTGCCGGGTCATTGCAATACCTTGAGTCTTGCAGTCTGGGTTCTGAAATCGGAGCAGGATCTTGATAAGGCCTGCAGGATACAGCAAACAGCAATAGTATAATATAGGAAAGGTATTTTCTCATTAATTAGGTAAAGGTAATTTTTTTAGACATGATTGGCCTTGGCAGATAGTTAAAAATTGAAAAGGCATTGAAAAGGCCTTGTTAGCGTATTATTAAAAGACAAGGTATTTTTTTGTCAGTAAAGAAATATCAACCTACATTTGCATTCCTCAAACTTTAAAACAAAGGAGAATTTATGTTAATTATTGATTCAAAAGACTGTGAAAGTATTGACCGCGCTTTAAAAAAGTATAAAAAGAAGACGGACAGAACCCAGCTAATTAAAAAGCTGAGAGCTCGTAAGCACTTCACAAAACCATCTGTACAGCGTCGTCAAGAAATCATCAAAGCGAAATATGTGCAGCAGTTGGAATCTGGCCTTTTAGATAAATAGGCTGAACATCTCCACATGATATCTTTATCCTCATCCACAAGATGAGGATTTTTTTTATTTAAACAGCAACTATGATATGTACCTTTAATGTCAAATAGTGAACGAATTTATAACACAATTTATTGATTATTTGCGCTTTGAAAAAAGGTATGCCGATAATACCATATTGGCATATGCCGAAGATTTAACGCAGTTTAGACTTTTTATCCAGGCAAATTTCGAAAATGTGTCAATGGATAAGATTAAATCAATACATATCCGTAGCTGGATGGCTTCCTTAAATGAATTGGGTATAACGGCCAAAAGCATACACCGTAAACTTTCAGCACTAAATACTTTTTTTCGCTATTTGCAGAAAATAGATGTCATTAAGGGGCTCCCAACCAAAAATATTAAAAAACCCAAAGTTGAAAAGCGATTAGTGCATTTTGTGCGAGCTGATAAAATGCCAAAAGTGTTGCAAGAAATTACACCGGCTAGTGACAATCAGAATATTAAGGAACTGAATAAGCAACTGATTATAGAAATGCTATATCAAACCGGAATGCGTCGGAGTGAATTGCTTACATTGACACTCGCTAATATTGACTTATACAACCATCAGATAAAGGTTGTGGGTAAAGGAAATAAAGAACGGCTTATCCCTATTAATAATCAGCTCGCAACATTGATTAAACAGTATTTGCCAATTCGCGCAAGCTTGGTTAATACAGGGAGTAATCAGTTACTAATATTACCAACGGGTAAAGCTGTATACCCAAAATATATACACAAAGTGGTTCACGATACTTTGAAATCATCAGCCTATCTGAAAAAAAATAGTCCACACGTATTGCGTCATACCTTTGCAACTCATTTATTAAATGAAGGTGCTGATTTAAACGCAATCAAGGAACTATTGGGACATGCTAGTTTAGCAGCAACCCAAATATATACGCATAACAGTATCGAAAAATTGAAAAATGTCCATAAGAATGCTCATCCAAAGTCATAATATACGTAGTTTCACCTCGTTCTAAAGTATGATAACGAGTATTACATTTCTTGGCACCGGGACATCACAGGGTGTGCCTATAATTGGTTGTCAATGTAACGTATGCAAGAGCAATAACTTGAAAGATAAGCGTTTGAGATCATCGGTTCTTATAGAACATCAGGAAACAAAAATTGTTGTAGATACGGGTCCCGATTTTAGACAGCAAATGCTGCGTGAAGAAATTAATAATATTGATGCAGTTGTGTACACACATTCACATAAAGATCATCTGGCAGGTTTGGACGATATTCGTGCCTTTAATTATATTCAACAAAAGGCCATTGATGTCTATGCACGTGAAGATTGTTGGGCCAGAATAAAAAAAGAATTCGATTATGTGTTTGCAACAGAAAAATACCCCGGAGTACCCCTTATTAACGAGCATATCATCTCCGAGAAACATGCCTTTTACATTCAACATGTTGAGGTAATACCAATTTTGGTGTGGCATTATAAAATGCCGGTATTAGGTTATCGTATCGGCGATATTACCTATATAACCGATGCCAATCGCATTGATTCTGAAGAGTTTAAGAAAATTGAAGGCTCTAAATTGTTGATTATAAATGCGCTACAAAAAACAGCACACGTTTCGCATTTTACATTACAGGAGGCTATTGCTATAGCAAAAAGAATCAATGCTCCTCAAACTTATTTTACGCACATTAGTCATAGGTTAGGTTTGTCCGATGAGGTTGAAAATGAACTGCCGCTCGGAATCAATTTGGCCTATGACGGTTTGAAAATTAATATTTAAGCAATTATCTTTAAATCCGATGAGTACTGGCAACAAACCAATAATTGATGTTTCTTACAGTTATAATGTTTTGGAGGAATCGCTTGAAATATTATCAAGCCGTAAAGATTCGTTTATAGGGATCCCCTGCGAACTTGATTATCAAGAGAAACGAGTTCCGCTTACGCCGGCAGCGGTATCCGTATTGGTGAATAAGGGTCATAAAGTTTGGATAGAAAGTAAAACCGGACATGGGGCTAGTTATGAAGACAATGAATATGCCGAAGCGGGTGCAAAAATTTGTTATAGTAAAAAGGAGATTTACGAAGCCGATACAATCATTAAAACAGCGCCAATTTCTCAGGAAGAATTAGCGTATCTGAAACCCAAGCAAGTTATACTATCCCCATTGCATTTGCCACGAATGAGCCGAGAGCATTTGCAGGTATGTTTAGACAAACAAATTATTGGAGTTTCGCTGGCTGATATTAAAGATGAAGATGGTAATTATCCCGTTGTGCAGTCAATGAGTCAGATAGCCGGAATGTATTCGATACAAACGGCAGCCAATTTATTGAACATTAATAATGGGGGTAGAGGGATTTTGTTAGGCGGCGTAACCGGTGTTCCACCTACACGCGTCGTAATACTGGGTGCGGGATTAGTTGCATTGCACGCCGCAAGGGCAGCCATGGGACTTGGGGCTCGGGTGCAGGTTTTTGACTCGTCAGTAAACAGATTGATGCGACTACAAAACGCACTAAACAATAATATTTATACATCTATATTGGATAATGTATTTTTTCAATCTGCTTTGCAAAATGCTGATGTGCTTATCGGTGCGGTTAAACCAAAGCGGGGGGTGGTACCCATGATTGTGACAAGTGAGAATATTCAGCAAATGAAAAACGGATCTGTAGTGATTGATGTTAATATAGACAAGGGTGGTTGTATAGAGACTTCTCAAATGACTACACACGAAAGCCCAACCTTTACCAAATTCGGTGTCATACATTATTGTGTGCCGAATATGGCTTCTGGTGTGCCAAAAACAGCCTCTCAGATGATTAGTAATATTATCATGCCGTTGGTGCTGGATGCTTACAATAACGAAGGAGGTTTTCAAAGAATGATTCGCGATAAAAAAAGCATCGTGCATGCGGTTTATGCATTTGAAGGTAAACTTACACATAAATCATTAGCTGATCGTTTTGACATGAAGTATACCCATATGGACTTAATTTTACCAAATAATTCTTAACAACAATACATAATGAATAAAGCAAAAGCTGGATATAATATGCTCATGATCATTTCTGCGGCAGATAACAAATTTCAAGATGAAGAAAAAGAAGTGATACAACAATTTATCAAACGGATGTGGATTGATGAATATGATCATTTGTCTTTAGATAAGTCGCTTGACAGTCTTGCGAAAGATGATATGTGGCCGCGATTTGTTGAGTGCCGTGACTTCTTTTATTCAATAGCTACAGCTCAAGAGCGAAATGAATTTCTTCAATTTGCAATGGATCTTGTAAAAGCTGATAATGTCATTACCGCCGAAGAAAACACCTACTTAAAGTCTTTATTTAATACTTGGGATCCTGACAATGAATAAAGGTTTCCTTTGCTGTCATTCATATTGAATGATTTTGCATCATTGCCAATATTGAATAAATAAAGAGCAAGCTCATCTGCGGCATCTTCTGGGTTGTCGTAACTAAATATCTGCCGGTTTACAACCTTTTCTCCTTGATATGAGCACTCAAAAGCTATAGTAGGGTAGTTATCTTGTTTGCCAAACTCGACCAACACGTCAATTGCATCACTTGAGTCATTGGCTTCAACCCATTCTATATTGCGCTTGTGCAAGTAACCAATAATCTTTTTTTCGGCAAAAGACATGGCATTTGCCCGAAGGCGCATGCGCACTGCAAGCGATTCGAAAGGTATAAGTTGCGGATAATATTTATATGCTTGATGCAGCGATTTCTTTAATTGCCCTTGCCCATTTACTGATAAACATTCTGCGTATGCCAGATATACCCGGGCAATATACAATCTTTCGTACTCCAAATCAATCTCTGTATTATCAATAATTTGTTTCAACATTTTCATTGCCACACGGTATTCACCTTTTTCCATATGCAATTTGGCAATAAAATATTCGTAATATTTTCTTAGTAAAGGTCGGTCATCTGTCTCGGCATATTGGGTATACTTTTTAAGGAAAAAATTAGATGAAAAATCTTTAATCAAATACCAAATCACATCATAAGAAACGGTATTCTCGGTTGAGAATAATTTGTAAATGACCAGCTCTCTTTCTGGGTTGGCAGCCAGCTGATTGATGATCAAAAATTGAAGACCGTATTTTTCTGCTGAAAGGCGTGCTACTTTTAGTAATGATGAAAAAGAATACCACCAATATTTATTCATGAATTTAAGCTGGTATAATTCTTTTTCTTTTACAACCAATTGTAGCAATGAAGCCGTGAAGTCATAATGACTTTTGCCCAATGTC
This sequence comes from uncultured Chitinophagaceae bacterium, assembly GCA_964409905.1. GTDB lineage: Bacteria > Bacteroidota > Bacteroidia > Chitinophagales > Chitinophagaceae > JAGNRR01. The sequence goes on from CAYPET010000007.1 coordinate 66,363, forward strand.
GTTCCGCGGTGTATTTCATTAAACTGTTCTGCTGTTGTGGCATGTTTTTTCGCAACTTCAAGCTGTCCGTCATAAAGTAGGGCCCTGCATAATGCTAAATTATACCAACCAAAGCCTGGCGTGGTGCCATTTGCCGAGAGTACATCTTTTAATTCTTGTATAGCCACTTTGGGATGTGCGCGATAAACGTTGAGTATTGAAGAGTAATAAAATGACTCATTCAGACGTTTGTCGCCCTGATCAAGTTCTTTGGCCTGATTGTAATAAAATGAGGCCTCTCGAAATTTACCTTGAATGGCGCAAAAAGTCGCATAATTGTTTTCTGGGAAATAATAAGTGCCTTTAAGTTTATCATAGGTTTCAGCCGCTTTATCAATGTTTAATTGATAACTATAAAGAATGGAAAGATAATGCCAAACAGAACTAATACTACTGGCATAATAATTACCCATGAACATTTTATCATTCAGTTTTGCATCTTCTAATAGCTTTAATCTTGCAGTATCCAAAAGAGAGTTAGCGTAAAGTTCATTTTCTATGATGGAGTTTTTAAGGAATTTGTACTCCTTGTTTGTGTAAAAACGATTTCGGTGTACTGTCCATGCTAAGTAGCAATAGGTATCCATGTAAGTTTCTTGCTGAACATTGACCTTTTTACAAAACTGTAAATGTTGCCAAACCAAATCAGCTCGTTCCATGTTACTGTAGCAATTCATTAGCAGGTATGCCATATAATCAAAATCCTGTCGGAGTTGATAATCCTTGTAATATATTTCAAAAGATGCAGTGCGGGTTGTAATTTCTTTTTTGAAATCTTTGTAGAGCAAATCAATAGCTTTCTGCAATTGCTCTGCCGCCAATTTAAACCCACGGTAATCTGCAGCCCGTTCGTACCGATAAGTTCCTTCGTACATCCAACCAACATAATATGTACTATCGATTCGCTTATATTCTCTTGCACTGGCTAGGGCATTTTCAGAGGTGTAGTATACCCCGATGCGCTTTGCATCTATTTCATAACGCGCCTCGGTTTGTGGCTGAGCTAGAGCACCGAGCCATGATAAACTACATGCAATAATTAAAATCCCTAGACGCACTTTTATAAATTAAATTAGTTTTAGACCATTTAAACGAGTTAGTTCTGTCTGTAAAATTTGCCCCAAGGCGGTCTCTTTTGCCTCTTTGGTTTTGTATTCTAATCTATGCTCAAGTACGGGCATACAAAGCGCTTTTATATCATCCTCCACCACATAATTACGTTGTTGTAACATTGCATAAGCGCGCAGGCATTTCATGAAAATGATACCGGCACGAGGTGATGCACCCAATAGAATGCCTGGATGTTCTCTGGTTGCCCTCACTATATTGCTTACGCCTTTGATAATTTCAGGGTGAACATTCACAAGTGCAGCCTCTTGCTGTGCAAGTAAAATATCGGATAATGATATTACTGATTCCAAGTTTGTCAATTGCAGATGAATGTTTTGGTAATTACTGTAAATTTCCAATTCAGTTTGTTCGTCTACATAACCGAAATAAATTTTCATGAAAAAACGGTCTAATTGTGCCGCAGGCAATGGATAGGTACCTTCCATTTCAATTGGGTTTTGCGTGGCTATCGTAAAGAACATATCCTCCAATTTATAGGTTTTTTCGCCCATGGTTATTTGATGTTCGGCCATTGCTTCAAGCAATGCAGATTGTACCTTGGGGGAAGCTCTATTTATTTCATCAGCCAGCAGGATATTGCAAAATAGCGGACCTTTTTTAAAAATGAAATCAGTATTTTTTTCGTCGAATACAAAACTGCCTAGCAAGTCCATTGGTAATAAATCTGGCGTAAATTGAATTCGTTTAAAAACAGCATTGCCGCCTATAGACGCTGCCAGCGTTTTGGCCAATACTGTTTTACCGGTACCGGGATTATCTTCCATGAGGATATGACCACCTGCCAGCAGGGTAGTAACAACCAAATCAACCTGATTTGACTTGCCTTTAATGACTTTAGCTATATTCTCACGTAATTTTTCAATCATTGCGGTGTGTACGAGCTGAGTGTTCGTATTGGTATTAGGTTCCATAAGATTAATTATTTTGATATGAAATCAGGTAATTTAAAGTTCTGTTTAGCTTTAAAAAATGCTGAAAACGTTTGGTCCACTTGATTTTATCTTTGATATTCTGCGTAAAAGTACTAAAGTAATGTTGCAGAAACTCATCATCATTTTTTGATGATTCAACGTTTGCAAATTTGATTCGTTGATATACAACTGTAAAAAAATGATATTGATTATCCAATGTTGGCTGCACCTGCTGGGCTGCAAATTCATTTAGGGTTGCATTTTGTTGATAGAAGCCTAACTGATTCAAATAATAAGTGGTATACCTGAAGAGTCTATAGGCACGCTGTTGCACATTTTTACTTCGTTTAAACCGATAAGCATAAACTTTTAAAAGTATGGCTGGCAAAAAGAAGATGAATAATATGAGCATGATAAGCGGGAAAAGCACTTGGGCCAAAAAGGGCACGCGTATCCGACGATTATTTTCTGCAGCAATGTTTTCTTTAGGATCTTTTTTTGTTTTTAGATAAACTTCATCAACGGGTATAGGGCTGGGAAGATTTTTAATAATGTCATCTAAATGCTGACCGGAATATTTTACAAGTTTGATATCATAGCTAACTCCCACGATGTAATCATTTACTTGAAGTTCGGCTAACTTGATAGAAACGGAATCTTTCCAAATTTTGGATTTACTCAAATCGAATGAAACAAGTCTATTGGCTTTTTTAAACTCATTTTCCTTATAAATAAAGTGCTCAGCTTGTATGGTTGCTATACTTTTTAAGGTGTCTGTCGAGTTAATTGTACCACTTGCCACCACTACAGCTTTTGGTGGTTGTAGCGGCGGGGTTTGGTCGGGTGCGGGTGATTGTTGCGCCTCATCATTTCCTGTGGTAAAATCAAAATCCAGCCAGCCGTAATCCGGGAAATAAACTTGCACCCATGCATGAGCCTGATCCTGATAAAACCAGTACCAACCTTTGTTATTATCACTTCTATCCACAGTCATAAAGCCAACAGCAATGCGCGACGGAATCTTCATAGCCCGAAGCAATAAAAGTGATGAGCCTGCGTAAAATGTGCACCAAGCTTTTTTCGTTTCGAACATAAACGTGCTAAGTTTGGATGCCCCCGGCAGACCTGGAATACCGGGATTGTCTGAATAAGTATATACTGCTTCACCCAACGGATTTTTTTGTTTAAAGTAATCGCGTATGGCAAGTATTTTATCAATTGTATTCTTGTTGGACTTATTTAAACTATCGGCTAATTGTTTAAAGTTTTGATATTTTCGGCCCGACGGAAAAAAAGTATAATAATCAAAAAAACGCTTATCTAAACGGTCATAAGAAGCCACATTTCGCAATTGCTTAAATCGTTCTTCTTGAAAAGTGGCTATCATCGGGTCGTCGCTGTTGTATATAAAATAAGCACTATTCAATTTGGATACCAGGCTTTTAGCTCGGTATGCGTATAAGTAATCGTCCTGAAAGTCCTTTTCCACAGTAATTGGCTGTACTTCATAAGCAGTGCTTGGTGCCAAAAAGGCATCGGCCGATAACTTTTTTTTGTAAAGTTCAATATTTACTTCATGCATGAACTGATCACCAATAGCACTATCCAGAACTGTTTTGTCGATCACCTTTGAGAATAAGGGAATTTCATCCGGTATAGGCGTAAATTCATCCTTAAATGGCATGGCGGGGTCGCGTTCAAACGTTTCGGTAAGGGTGTCAAACTTAGTAAAGTAAAAAGAAGTAAGATAAAGTGGGTTAGGGTAGGTAGTACCTTCAAAAAAATTGTCGATATAGGCACAAAAAACTAAATCATTTGATCGCTTATTGCTTTGAGTTAAACCCATTTTATCATCATTTTGAATAGAGCCGTCCTTGTTTTTTTTCAACATGGAATTAGCGTCATCTGGGGTGCCGCCATAACGTTCAATCGTTTCTTTTATCTGCACTTTCATAAGCGCCACCACAGTGGTACCTACCAAGAGTACGAATATTAGAAAAATAAATAGTCGACGATTGAGCACTGACCAACTAAACTGTTTCGTCTCTTTGAAACGCGCCAGTTCGTTTGATGTAAAAATCAGATAGACACAATAGAAGATAATGGGCAACAAAACGTAGGAAATCTTTTCAATGGTGAATTCACCTGTTTTAGAAAGCAGATAAATGGCCAACAAGAAAAAGAAACAGGCTACTATAATAGCAAAAAAAGAATAACGTAGCAGTCCCCACCCGATAAATACTCCAAAGGCAAACAGTATGGCAAATACCAAAAACTGTTTTGAAATAAAAAAGGCGTCAAATTCGCCCAATGATAGATTATCCAAAAAGCGATATATCAAGAAAAAACTGAGCAACAGGATTATAAAACTGGTAACAAATCGTAACCGGCCACTGTAAACCAAATTGCCAATGAAAAGACCTGTGCCAAAGTACAGCAACTGCAAAGGCCATTGATTGCGCAGAATACTAAAAAATGAATTCGCCTGCCACAATAAGTATGCCGCGACCACTATCGTAGGGAGTAATACGAAAATCAGCAATGCTAATCGGTGCTTCCTTCTTATGTTGTCTATCTTCTTCACGCAATAATTTCAGTTTGGGCAGAGGTTTCAGATAATAATTGTTTGTGTAATTTAATTGCCTTTAAAAAACTTTTTCTGAGCGGGTTGGAACGCCAGTGCATCATTAAATCGTCGCTATGATTGCTTTGAGGTTTGAAAAAAATACGTTGCCACCATTTAAGATAGCTTTTACCTTCAAACACTATTGATAAATCAATGTAAATGACTAAGGTATTTCGGCTGCATCGGTTCAATACAGCTCTGATTTCTTCAGTCGGTATCAAGGGATGGATAAACAGCACGCTCCCTTTTTGCTCGTTAAAAAATTGGGTAGGTTTTAGTTGTTGCTGCCATTTAGCCTGAGCGATTTGTTCGGCAATTAATTTTTTATCTGCTATGCCTAACTGGTACTGGTCAAAATGAATTTTTACCTCTAAATCAGTAGACGATAATTCTTTAAAAAATGACCAAATGTAATTTTTATAAAAGTCGCCCATTTCGTCAAGACAATCAAATGGAAAATCAAAACCATTATAGAAGCTGGCAAAGCAATGAATGTGCGATGCAAATGGCGATAAAACCTCTTGCCGTCGAATGATAAGTTCTTTATTTTTTGCAAAAACCTTCCATATTATTCGGCGAATATCATCGATAGTCTCGTACTTTTTATATTCAAGCCATTCTCCGGATATTTTACGTAATTTTTTTGTTCGAACTTTATCAGTCTTAGTCGTTTTGGGTTCAACCAAGGTTTGGTTTGTTTCTATTTCGTAAGGCAGATTGATGAATTGTGACTGTATGCTGTTTTCGAATGTGAAGGAAAAGAAGCGAAACAGGTCCTGAAACGAAAGCAATGCTGCTTCTAAATTATATTCTTTTACATTTGGTAAGCCAATGCTCGATGTATGGCCCATTTCAGGGAAAAGAGTAAACTTTTTTCGATTGGATAAAATGAATAGGGGGCTCAGTTGATCTTCGTTATACAGATAGCGCACCATAATGTTTCCAAGTAATGGCCTGATGATTTTATCAATGGTCGTATGCACCTGCACACTATGTTCATTTTCGATATCCGTTTTTACAATTTGCACATTAAAAAAATGCCGGTGGCGAATAAAATACAGACAAGCGGCTAGGGCTGATATTAGGCTTATACCCAAAGTTAGCGCCATGACCCAAAAACCTATTTTACTCATGAGAACCAAAAAGTGTTGAAAACTTGAAGTTTCTGCTGTTGGTTGCTGGGCAAACCGAAAGATGATTATCATGAAAACGAAAAAGACAAAAAGGTTCAACCGCAACGGGAAAAACTGCAACATGTACTTTATTCGGGCTATCTTCTTTTGCACAATGGGCGTGGAAACTTTGGCTAAATTAAGAAGAATAGTTTACCCTAAATTTACTTTAGAAAATATTTATACCCACCACTGATGTTCGTGCTTTCCTTGATTGGGTTAGACCTTGAAATTTGTATAGCGGAAATAGGGTATTTTTTATCCTAAAAAAACAGTTGATTATGTCACAAAAAATTACTTGTCCACACTGCCACCAATCCTATGACCTGAGTGAGGTGCTAACAAAAGATATAGAAAAACATTTAAAAGAATCTGTTCAAAAAGATTTGCAAGAAAAGCAAGTAGCATTAGAACAAAAAATGGCTGAATTTGAGGAAAAAAAGAAAAATGAAAATAAGCTTTTTAAACAACGGCTTGATGAAGAAATGAACAAAATGGCCAACCAACTTAAAACGGAGGCTGCTGCAGAACAAGAAGAAAAAATAAAGGCTTTGCTTGAAAAATTAAACGAGGAACAAGAGAAAAGAAAAGGCCTTCAACGCCTAGAAGTTGAGAAAATGGAATTAGAAAAGCAGCTGAAAGAAAAGGATGAAGAGCACAAACTAATACTCCAGAAAGAAAGACTTATTATTGAGGAGGAACTTACCCGCCAGATAAGCGATCAATTGCTGACAAGAGAACGAGAAAAAAGTGAATTGGAAATCAAAAAGCTTCAAAAGCAACTTGATGACCAAAAAAAACTAACGGAAGAATCCCAACGCAAATTGGCACAGGGCAGTATGCAAACTCAGGGCGAAATACTGGAACTGGCGATAGAGGAAATACTGCGAGATTCTTTTCCTTACGATGATGTAAAAGAAATAAGCAAAGGGCGAAAAGGAGCAGACTGTATTCTGATCATTCGCAATCATATCGGCATAGAAGCAGGACGGATTGTTTTTGAAAGTAAGCGCACAAAAGATTTTAAGAAAGAGTGGATAGACAAACTAAAGGAGGATACATTAGCTGATAAAGGTGACATAAGCGTTTTGGTAACGCAAACCCTCCCGAAAGAATTAACGATGTTTGACTATATAGAAGGGGTATGGATATGCCGGTTCAATGAAGTAATCAGCCTTGTCAAATCGTTGCGAGAAGGAATTTTAAAAGTGGCACGAATTAAGGAAAGCGAAGAAAATAAAGGAGAAAAGAAGGAAATGCTTTACAATTATTTTACAGGGAATGAATTCAGGCAACAAGTGGGCACAATAAATGCGGCTTATCTAGCGCTGAGGGCCGGTATCGATAAAGAGCGTTATCAAATGGAAAAAATCTGGAAAGAGCGTGAAAAGCAAATTGATAAAGTATTACTGAATAGTAATCATTTAATTGGATCCATAGAGGGTATTACCGGAGAGTCAATTGAAGGAAATAATAGTATAGAGGGAGGAGATTAATTAAATTAACATTTGTTAAACGGTCAATTTAAATTGCAATACTGTCATTATCAATTTAAATTCACCAACATAATATTTATTATTCACGTCTTAATTAAACAACAAAGCTTAAAACTATGAGAACAATTATTCACTTTTTAAGCGCATTTGCCCTTATGCTAATGTGCTACTCTTCAGCGAATGCTACTCACTTAATGGGGGGCGACATTGGTATCACCGTTAATGCAAACGGCGCACTAATTCTGGAGCATGTCAATTTTCGTGACACCTTGGGCATCCCAGCCTACAATCAGGCTCAATTTAAAATCGAAAAATGGGACACCGCATCCAACAGTTGGTCATATATCGGCAGCAACGTTATGCCACAAGATACGGCTGCCTCAGGAGGCTTGTTAATTGGTATCCCCTATGGGATTCAAATTTATCGTTATCGTTCAGTACCAGGTCTGATTGATACATTGTTTTCTCAGCATGGCGCAGGCAAGTATCGTTTTATTACTTACGATTGCTGCCGAAATAATGCGATATTAAATTTATCTAATCCGGGCGGTGAATCCTTTGTGATTACTTGCGAGTACACTTATGATCCTGCTCCGGCTGCTTCAAAATATAGTCCTGAGTTTTTGGCTATTCCTATTATTTATGGCCCAGTAAATAATGCTTGGGTTTATAATCCACTGCCTTTTGATTCGGATGGCGATAGCCTTTCTTGGTCCTTGAATACTCCTTTTGGTAAATACAACGCTTCTACAGGCCCGGTTGTTTGTGCTGGATATAGCACGCCTTCTGCAGCTGTAAGTGGACCATTTACATTAAATTCTGCTACAGGACAAGTGGACTGGACCCCTGATCAGGTTGGTAACTATGTAGCTTCTTTTGAGATTACAGAATATAAAAATGGCATTGAAATAGGTAAAGTTTTGCGCGATATGCAGTACGTTGTAATTCCTGATACCAATAATAACGGACCGATAGCAATGCCAGAATTTTCTGATATATCAAGTTACATTGTAGATCCAGGTTCGCCAAACGCCAACAATAGTTATAATTACATTTACTATCATCCTAATGTGCCTTTAAATTTTACTATTTCAGCCACAGACCAAAATAATAGTGATATTTTGTCCATGACTGCATTTGGTGCATTATTTAATAATGGTAGTAATGCTAGTTTTAATTATTTTGCTGTTGGTCAGGGTAATAAAATTAATGGCACGTTCTCCTGGACTCCCAACGCGACTGACACTCGTGATTATATGATTGTAATTCGGGCAAATGATGGTGCATTCTCAAAAGATTTCACCCTTATATTGAAAAGAGCTACTACACCATTGAATGTGAATAGTTTAAATAACAATTTGAACATTGTGGTTTATCCAAACCCTGTTCAAGCTAATGGACTAGTGAATTTCCAATTAAGCACAAACGAAACAATCAAAGATTTAGCTGTGCGCATTGTTGATATTAGCGGTAAAGTAGCGGCAACCCGCGAAATTGAGCAACTTGATGCTGGTACAAACAATTGGACTATCCAAGAACAATTGCAAGCTGGTTTCTACTTTGCTCAGTTTACCGATGCTGCAACAAACAGAAGCCAATTAGTGAAATTTGTGGTGCAGTAATTCAGAATAGTTTAAATAAAAAATCCCGCCTTTTATGGCGGGATTTTTTATTGATTTTGAATAACCTTAAATGCTAAGCAAATAAGTATTAAATAGTTTTTGAGCAGTAAAATCACCTAATCAACTTACCACTTTGGTAAATAATGTTTTGGCTTTGAATAGTATAAATATAAGTTGCCGGCAGTAAATCAGCTAAGGAATATCTATTGATACCTGTTTGTAATTCTTGCTGCATTAGCTGCTGCCCTTGCATGTTGAACAATGCTATAGTTGCATTTGTCAACTCGCTACCCAAGTCAACTGTTATGAAATCACTGCCATTAGTAGGATAAACTTTAGCAATAGGAGCTGATGTTAACAATTGGCGCGTGCCAGTTGGGTTTAATACTGCGATTTCATCCACTATTATTTCGGTGCCGTCGTTCACTGTAAATAGGCTGCTTGTGTCAAAAAGAGCAATCGGATTGCCCGATGATATATTTATGCGTAGGATATTGGGCGTAAAATTGGGCAGAATATAGTTAAACGGAATAGTAAGTTGCGTCCATGAATTGATATTTGCAGATAGTATAGTATCTGCTGTACCGATAATCGTGTCGATTGGACTGCCTGGACGCAAAATCGTAGCGGTAATGAAAGTGCTGTCACCTCCAATAACTGTATTTTTCACGTAAAGCGTCAGGGCACTTGGGCTAAATGTTATAGGTGTACCGCCACTCTGACCAACATTAAAATTGGCAATGTCTAAACTAAATGTGGTGTTCGACGCAAGAGCAGGATAAACCTTGGCCGGCAAGCTAATAACACCTGGCACACCAATAGGGCCTTGTTGTTTAGATATTACACGCATAGCGCCATTACCGCTAAAACCTGGCGACTGTTTGCGCAATTGTGATTGGTATACATTTAATGAAGGGATTAATTTGCCAAAACCAACAATAAAGGAATCTGTGCATGACCAACCCGCAGGTTCATTCATTTGCACAGCGCCTATCAACCCAATGGAGTAGGGGTTCCATGTCTCAAAATCTTCGATAATTTGGGCTGTTGATATCTTACAAAGCAACAGCATTGGGATAAATAAGAAAACTATCTTTTTCATAGTATAAAGATATCCGTTTTACGGAAACTCCAATATATAAATCTTTAACACTATTTGAGATGTTTATCTATATGCTCAAGAGCATTAAACCAGTCCTCCCCGAATTTTCGAATCAATGGTTCTTTTAAGAACTGGTAGACCGGCACCTGTAATTTCTCACCTAAACTGCACGCAGGAGCACATAATTTTTTTCGCGGTTCATAATTCAAAAATTCAGCGGCGGGTGTTTGGGTGTAGAGTATAGGAAAGAGATGACAGGAAATAGGTTTTTTAAAAGCAATTTTGCCTTCATTGTACGCTTTTTCAATTAGGCATTTTACAATGCCCTGTTCGTCATAATATCCATAAACGCAAATGCCATTTCCTACTGTAGGGGTAACATAACTATAATCATCGTCTATCGTATGTGTGCCGGTTTGCTCTACTTCCTTTAATGCAGCCTCGGTCATTTCGTCCTTAATAACAGAAAATGCTGCTTTTACTTCTTTCAGCTCTTCTTTTTCCAGAGGTGCGCCAGCATCACCTTCTACACAACAGCCACCTTTGCATCGAGTGAGGTCACAAATAAATTGTTTGTTCAGTATCTCATCGGCCACTAATACATCGTCTACTATAATCATCTTGTCCAGCGAATTGATTTTACTAACTTTTGAATATCATCTATCAAAAAATCGTTTACAGGTTTGAGGCTATCAGCATTGGGGGTTACATCAAAATAAAGTGCACCACGTAAAAAATGTTTAACCGAATCTGTGGCATAAAACTGAAAAACAGAAGCAGAGTTGCCACCAACGTTATAAAAAACGCCATGCACATTATTTGCAGTATGAAAAACCGGCTCATTAATATAATCGGCTTTTTTGGTATGATAATGACTTAATTGGTATGAATCTTCCAGCAGTTTATCCAAACTATTCTGTGCTGATATTTCTTTATAACTAATAAATACTTTACCTCCCAAGTCCGTAAAATTCACATTTATCCACCATGGGTTTTCTGTTTTCTCATCAAAGAACAAAGTATCTTTCTCAATGATGCTATATACAGGATAATCAAATTGATAAGGGTATCCCGGCATTTCAAATTTGATATATTTTTTCTCGGGAAATGTTATTTCATAATACCCACGTGGTTTGGGTACAAATACCTCCTCTCTACATGATGTAAAGAAAACCGTTGAAATGATCAATAAGAATAAAACATTATTTTTCATTAGTGTGCAATCATTATTTTTTGAACTGCTCCTTGATTCCGGTCGGCGTCAAACAAGCCAAGGAAATACATCCCACTGCGTAAATGACTAAGATTAACTGAATAATTAAAACTACCGGCAATATGTAAGCCTAATGATTTACGATATACCAACTGACCGCTCATATTCATTATTTGTAAAAGGATGTTGGCTTCGCCCCCGGTGGTAAACGCGTAGTTCAGCTCACCACTTGTAGGTATTGGGTAAATAGCATTAGCAATCAATTGAATGGCTGAAGTTACTGGCTGTTGAACCGAAGTGTAATATGATTCAAAAACACCATTACCATGAGTAGCTGCAGCTACAAAACCATCTTGATGCCGCACTTTAATGTCTGTCACAATGTTGGCGCCAATAAGTCCCGGACTTTCTTGTGCCCAATCAGTAAGATTAATCTGAGTGTTGATGCTATCGGTACTAAACAACCCGATACTTGTACCTGCAAAATATTTTCGGCCATTGGCGGTTTTTAAAATAGCTACAGAACGCACTGATGCCGGACTACCTGAGGGATTATTAGAAGACTCGAGTGTACCACCGGCAAAATACCAATTTTGTCCACCGTCAGTGGAGTAGACTAAACTTTGTACCCCATAATTTGAATAACACACTAAAACCTTGTTCGCATCGTCCGGATCAATTGCGATATCATTCACATTGGCACGTGGAGGTAAACGCAATGTGCTAGTTTTAATAAAAACCGGATTGGCACTATTGGCATTTTCTACCCGGTAAATTTCTTGATTGTTTGTGCCCAGGTAAAGAATATTTGCCGGGCTATTGGATGCCGCCAAACAACTAATACGGGCATAAGTTGTATCATTATTGCTTGATACAATGTTAGCAGTACTTATTTCGCCAATCTCTTTCCAGGCATCTGCTAATTGGCTATAGTTATTGTTTATTGGGATTTGTGTCAGATTATCTAATCGGTATAATTTTCTACCAATGGGCAAATACATGAAATTTTCATCATTCGGATCAACACAAAAAGGATTTATAAAGGCATAATCATTTTTGGATTTACCGGCAGGATCAATACGGCGTCTGCGCACCATATTGCCTCTGTCGTCAAGCTTCATTTTTACAATTCTTCCCAGCTGTATACTGGTTACCCAAAAATCATTTGTGCCAGAAATGTAGCCAAAAGCACCATCACCATTTACCGGCATTCTCCAGGCTTGTTGTGGATGATCATTTAAGGTTACAAAATTGCCATTATCTTGCAAGCCTACCATCATACGCTTGTCACCTTTGTTTTTCTCATCAATATTCACAGTGTAGCATTGAGTGGTCACATATCCCAGGCTGATATCTTGCCAGTTAACGGTTGAGGCTAAAGCATCATTGGTTTTTTTAATGCCACCATCAGATACCGAGAATATTATTTTTGGGTTGGAGGCAGAAAAATAAACATCATGTTGATCAGGGTGGTGATTGGGATAAATAGTAAAAAAGGGTAATGCTGTCCCAACGCCATAACCTCCAATTTGTTTGTTTGAAGTAGCTGTATTAAAGGCATTTGTATTTCTGTACAAATTGGTACCCCCAATAAATATAATATTTGAATTGCCCGGTAATACCCTTATGCATAAATCATAACCGCCCTGACAATTGAATAAATCAAAAGGACCAATACCTGTAGTTGGTAAATTAGCGGACAAATTATCATAACGTCCACCGCCCGAAGTGGGTGAACCATTTCCGTTTTGGTAGGTATAGCGTAAAAGAGAAACATATTCCAACACTCCCTCATAATTGGCTGTACCTACAGCATAGGGCGATGTCTTTTCCATTTCGGTAAGGAAGTAAACTATATTTTCATTATTCGGGTCAATTTCGATAACGGAACGGTTATTTTCTGTAAAATTTGCCGGTGTAATATTTGTCCAGTTTATACCATCGATTGATCTGTAAAATCCGGGAGTGCCATTACTCTGACTAAATGCAGCATATGCAATGCCGGATTTGCTTACAGCCACATCTGTAAAGTATGATGTGTTACCATTCCCTACAACTGCTGTCCAGCTATTCCCACTGTCAACACTGCGATAAACACTACCATAAGTGGCCATATAAACGGCACCATCTGCGGGTGAGGTCACGATACGCCAGCCCCCCTGAAAATTTACACTAAAGCCGTCTGCATTACCGCCTGCAGTAGCGCCTAGACTTTGCCAGGTTTCGCCATTATCCAAAGATCGGAACGCCCCATCACCTAAGAAAAACGCGCCTGTCCCACTGGCACTTGTCCCATATATTTCGCCACTGAGGGCATACCATATTTTTTCGTAACCGGGCCGCTTATCTTGTGCAATACTCACAAAACCAGGATGGCCATTGGGTGCCGATACCTTTTTCCATGTCTGGCCGCCATCTTTCGTTTGCCATAGCCCACCCGAAACAGCTCCTGCAATAAAATGATTTTCGTCTAAAATATCAATCGCCATGCTGCGTGTACGACCTCCCACATTCCATGGCCCGCGTAGGCGCCAGTCATTACCTCTTTTGTTAGCGGTTCGAGGGTAATTATTCAAAAATGCCAGCTCCTTATATCGAATGCCTTCCGGAATAGTGCCTGTGGTCGGATCCTGCAACATTTCTTTTTCCCATTGTTTTTTTGCAGATGATTCATCGGTTGCTATTGTAAAACCTTGAGGCAGTTGAATAGATTGTACAAGTTGAAAAGCAATGAATAATAACAATCCTATCAAGGATAAAAGACTTAGTGTTTTATATTGTGGTGAAGGTTGTTTAAGCATAATTACATTCGATCTGGAGCGTTAATACCTAATAAAGATAAGGATTGCGCAATTGTTTTTTTTGTAATCAAGGCTAGCTTGAGGCGAAGTGCTTTTTTGTTTGCAGATTCGGCAGTGATAATTTTGTGTTGATTTAAAAAACTATTCATTTGCTTGGCAAGATTAAAAACGTAGTTGCAAATAATGGACGGATTATACTCCTCAGCAGCCTGCGCTATCATTGTGTTGAACTTTTCCAAGGCAATGATTAAGGCCCGTTCGTCATCATTTATTGATTGAACACCCATCTCTTCAATATCACCGGCTTTTTTTAAGATAGAGGATAATCTGGCGTGGGTATATTGCACAAATGGACCAGTGAATCCATGAAAATCAATGCTCTCTTCCGGATTAAAAATCATTTTCTTTTTTGGGTCAACGCGTAATAAATAAAATTTAAGCGCACCCATCCCAATGGTATGATACAAGTCTTGCAGTTCTTTATCAGAGAAGCCGTCTACTTTGCCTAATTGCTCTGTATTGTTTTTGGCAATTGCTATCATTTCATCAATCATATCGTCAGCATCGACTACTGTGCCCTCCCGACTTTTCATTTTACCGTGTGGCAATTCTACCATGCCATATGATAAGTGATAAATACCATTGGCATATTTTTTACCCAATTTCTCCAAAATTAGTTTGAGCACTTTCATATGGTAGTTCTGCTCATCTGCAATGACATAAACAGAGCGATCCATTTTTTCCTGTTCATACTTTAAGGCCGCTGTGCCAATATCTTGCGTGATGTACACCGAAGTGCCATCTGCTCGCAAAACTAATTTTTCATCCAGACCATCTTCTTCAAGATTAATCCAAACACTGCCGTCGTTTTTTTTATAAAAAACACCTTGTGCCAATCCTTCATCCACACTCTGCTTGCCTAGCAGATACGTTTCAGATTCGTAATAATATCGATCAAAGGAAATTCCTAGTCGTTTATAGGTTGCATCAAATCCTTTGTAAACCCATGCGTTCATTTTTTTCCAAAGTGCCACAACTTCTTCATCTCCTTCTTCCCATTTTCTTAGCATTTGCTGAGCTTCCAGAAAAATAGGGGCATTCCGCTCGGCTTCTTTCTCCGTTTGTCCGGCATCGATTAACTGTTGCATTTGGCTTTTGTAAACCTCATTGAATTTTACATAGTAAGCCCCTACAAAATGATCACCCTTCATGTACGCTGTTTCTGGTGTAGCACCGTCGGCAAATTGCTGCCAGGCTATCATGCTTTTGCAAATATGAATGCCACGGTCATTTATTAGGTTGGCTTTGCAGACATCATATCCATAGTCCTTATAAATACGTGACACGCTATCACCCAAAAAGTTATTTCTTAAATGTCCGAAATGCAAGGGCTTATTCGTATTGGGGGACGAAAATTCTATCATTATTTTACCTCGTTGAGGCGCTATTGGAATAATTGCATCATGGGTAGTTGCTTTGGTAACAAAGCTTTCCAAGGCATGTTGTGTAAGGCTTAGATTTAAAAAGCCATTAATCACGTTGTGAGATTCTATAAAATCAGGATAAGTGTTTTGCAATGCAGCAGCCAATTCCGCTGCAATCTCTGCAGGTTTTTTTCTGGCAATTTTTGATAGCCCAAATGTCACTATTGTATACTCTCCGTCAAATTCCGGCTTTGTTTCATTTACATTGATAATGTCATGCTCAGCCTCTTGACCATATAAGGTTTTAACTGCCTCTAAGGCAATTTCTTTAATCTTACTACTAAAACTCATGGATTCGTAAAAGTTGTGAACAAATGTAATACAGCCAAATCGAGCTATAATAAAAAAGCTTAGATTTGTGCGAATGAAAAATTTCTTTCTCTTTTTGTTTGTGCTGCTTTTCCTGGCCTCTTGTGATGATGATTTTAAAGTTGGGGCTGATTATAAAGAAGTCACTGTAGTTTATGGCTTGCTTGATCATGGATCTTTGGTGAATCAGCATTATATAAAAATAACAAAAGGGTTTTATAGTGACGTACAGGATAATTTTCTTTTGGCTTTAAATAAAGATTCGCTCTACTATAATGATTTGACTGTGACGATAGAAGAATTAAGTAATGGCAATGTGACACAGACGTTTAATTTAACCAAAGTAGATATTGCAGCACTGCCAAATCCGATAATTAAAAGGGAAGGTATTTTCTTGGACAGTCCTAATTATGCATATCAATTTATTGCTCCGTTGGATCCGAGCAGGCAGTACAGATTGCGCGTGGTGAATAATGAGACGGGCAAGGTGATTACCGGAGAGACGAATGTTATCAATACCTCAGCCAGCATTTTCAGGGTAATAAGACCCTTTACGCCATTCCCTCAAGTAGATTTTGCAAACCCAGAACTCAATTATACATTTAGTTGGGTTGCTCCGGCCAATTCAGAACTCTTTGATATCATTATGCGGTTTCACTACAGTGAAAGAGATGTAGCGGCAGACATTACAGTGAAAAAATATGTTGACTTACCACTGGCCAGATTTGTAGAAAAAAAGGGAACCAACATGAGCTACCGAATGGATAATGAAACATTTTATTCTTTATTGACATCCAATATTGGAGCGGCAGATGCCAACACCACAAGACGTGTGGATACTTCGGAGGTTTTCTTTATTGCAGGTGATGCACAAATGAAACAATATATAGACGTAAATAATGCTCAGGGAGGATTGACAAATGATCAAATAAAGCCAATTTTCACTAACCTAAGCGGAGAAAACGTACTAGGAATATTTGCATCCAGAGGCACACGCGGTATTGGGTTCACCACTTTTACTGATGCCATGATTGATTCTATAATCAATGGTAGTAGAACCCGAAATTTAAACTTTGTAGGTGTTAGCTTAGATTAGAAGTTGTCTCGGAAATCCTTTCGGCGTATCAATTTTAAATCCTGCAATACTGCGGCTTTTACATTTAAAGAAAAATTGTAACTTTTTTGAAAGCCGAACGGAATCAGGTTCATACGCATTTCCCAACAGTGTAAATCTCTGTATATATCGATTGACGTAAATGTCAGATTTTTATTGATAAAATCATAACCACTCTGTAAGCCAATTTTCCACTTTGGTGTAAGATTTACGTCACCTGAAAAATTTAGATCTTGTCCAAAAATCAAGGTGTCCTTAAAAGCATTGGTTATGGCATCGCGTTTAAAGTTTTTGTTGAGCCTTAAATTATAATTTACGCGCAGCGTATAAGGGATATTAAAATCTACATAGTTGGCATAGTCAATACCTAAATCTGATAGTTGATTGGAGGTATTTGTAGATTGGTTGTTTTGCTTGGTTTGTGTATTCAATGGAAAGGAAGCGCCTACGGCTAATGTTGCATTTTCAAAGCGCAATAAATTACCGGCAGTGTTTATGTTATAGTCTTTTGTGCGGGCAAATGTAACCGTGTCAATGCCATACGGGCTGTAACTCATTATACCATTAATGTTTATTTTTTGAAATAGGGTAGTACGATATGCAATGTTTAGGTTGCTCCAGTTAAATGAGTCAACAGCCATATTGTAGAAAGTGCTGAAGTTTAGTCCATCAATCAAATTCACTTTTCTATCCTCCTTGGTGGAATCTTTTGATTGCAGTTTGAGTTGAAGGTTGTTGCCCAAATTAAAGCCCACCCCGCCAATGCGGCCATTGGGTGGTCCACCAATAATTGCACCTTGAAAGTATGAATAGCTAGCTACATCAAAGTTGTTATTAGTGAATGTATTGTAATAGTATCCCCAATTTGGTTGACCAAAGTCAGGTCTGTACGAAAAATTTACAGCAGGCGTCATGACATGCCTGATTCCCTTTACACGTTTGTTTTGAAATAGCTTTATGCCATAAATACGTGTTGAAAAATTGGCATTCACATTAAAATCTCTTGCTGTAAAAAAACCGGTATTGCTGAGTGTATCCAGTTTTTGTTCTTGAAAGTTATAAGAACGTAAACTCTTTCTGGTGTACCAATACTCGTTATAGTTGGCAGTAAAGTTGGCATTAATATATTTGAACAGATTGTATGTGGCCGTGACGGGTACCGTGTGCCGAATACCATTTCTGAAGTCGTTGGTATTGATATTGTTGATATTAAACAACGAATCCACGAATTGGTATTCATTGATGGCAGATAACTGATAACTTGCCTGGATTTTTTCATACCAGTGTGGTCTAATAATGCTTTTCCGAAACTTGAAGGGGTAAAGTTGATTGGCCGAAAAATTTATTTCAGGCAATGTGACACTAACGGAACCGGTTTGTGTATTTTGATTGTGCCTAGCACTAACACTTAGGTTAAAAGGCTTGCCATCCCATGTTTTACTATATGATATAGATGAGGAGTAATTGTTGTTTAAATAAAAACTGGCGTCATATGAATTATTGGTATGATATCGACTGCTTCCAAAGTTCACATTTGCAGTAAAATTTGTTCCCGGTCTGACATTCGGATCTAATTGATGCGACCAAGTCAAGAAAAAATTTCGATTGGTTTGAAAATTGCTTTCAAACTCATTCCCAATTTTGTTATAGGCATAGTTAAAACTAAGATTTCCTCTGAAGCGATACCGCCATACATAGTTATTTACCACACCCAATCGCCATGTACCTAAAGAATAAATATCAGCTAATGCTAATAAATCAAGATGATCGTTTATAGCAAAGTAATAACCACCTTCACGAAGCCCAAAACCGAGGTTTTGGCTGATATCATAGGTAGGCAATTTAAATCCAGAAGTATGACCTTTTTTTAAAGGAAACATACCAAAAGGCAGGTATAAAGGAGTAGGTACATCCTCCACCATCAGATTTGCTGAACCACTCACGGCAACCCGATTTGGGATGATTTTTACTTTCTTAGCCTTTATGCCAAAATGAGGTTGCTCAAGATTGCATGTTGTATAGACATTGTACAAACCGTAAATGCTTTCATCTTTATTCCTTTTGATACGCTCACTTTTAATAAATCCTTCACCATATTGACTGTATGCATTAGATAAAACAGCACGTTGCGAGCGGAAATTGAAACGCATTTCTTTGAATTTCGTCTTTTCATCCCCTTTAGTTAACAGATGTTTATCCACAGAGTCAACTTCCCATTCTAAAGGTTTGGCATTCATAATGCTCGAGTCTTGTTCATACACAATATAAGAGGCATCAATGGTCATATCTTGATATTTCACTTGGGCATCACGATAAAATTGTAGTTGTTTATCATGGCCATCATAAACCATTGAATCTTCTGAAGTATAGTATACGGACTCTTTCAGGTCACTTTTTGCAATCGGGATACTATTGACTGCGGAGTCATTGGTGGTGTTCTGATTACTAATTAACTGTACGCTATCCTTACCTTTATTTTGATCAGGTTGATTGGTAAATTGCGCAGAATTAACAATTTGTGCACGTGTTAAAATATTGAAAAATAACAGCACCAATAACAGAATAAATCTGCCACTGACTTTCAGCAATACACGGAATGAGTTAACTTTACGCAATCAAGAAATTTGAAGTAAATGTAATACGTCCATGAGCAAACATTTTGCTGCAACGGTTAAATGATTTATAACGATACCATATGAAAATAAAACAATTTACTATACTAGCCCTGATAGCCTCCTTCCTCGTAGGAAGTATATACCTTATAGCCGAGCCAACCGCTGCTCCGCCAGCAAAAAATCGCGTTAGAAAAATCGTAATAGACGCCGGGCATGGTGGCAAGGACCCAGGATGTAGAGGTCAATATTCTTATGAAAAAGATATTGCGCTCAACGTTTCGGTAAGATTGGGTAGAATGATTCGGGAGCAGCTTAATGGCGTACAGGTGTTGTACACCCGCGAATCAGATTGGTACCCGCCACTTAAGGCAAGGCACCAATTAGCCAATGACGCTCAAGCTGATTTGTTTATTTCAATTCACATTAATTCCAGCCCACAGCGAGTGACCTCTGCAAGCGGAACAGAGACCTATGTGCTCGGATTACATCGAACAGATCAAAAGGAGGGAGCAATAGGGGAGTATGCAAACAATTTTGTAGCGGATGAAGGGTTATTGGATCCTAAAGATCCTTTGAACCAAATATTGATAGCGCAGTATTCTCAAACTTTCCTTAACAGCAGTATTGCATTAGGTAGTAAAATAGAAGAAGAATTTCAATCTCAAGGACGAAAAAGTATGGGTGTAAAACAAAAAGGGTTGGAAGTTTTGGCGGGTACTGCAATGCCTGCTGTACTTGTAGAGCTTGGTTTTTTGAATAACCCTTCGGAAGAAGCGCTATTGAATAGTGAAGCAGGAAAAGAAAATTGTGCAGCTGCTATATTAAATGCCATAAAAAAATACAAAGAGGAAGTTGAAAAGGACGGGATTAGTTCTACCTTGCGCTAAGTAAGTTTCCATTCAGGCATGAAATTACCAAATGAGGTTAAGGTTGGCGTATTAGGGATTGTGGCTATCGCGGTTTTCGTGTTTGGGTACAATTATTTGAAAGGCAAAGGTGTTTTCGCAAGTAAGCGAACCATTACAGCTGTATATCAGAATGTTGGAGGTTTGCAACCTGCAAATAGAATCAATTACAATGGCTTTGATGTAGGCACTGTTACCGATATTTACCTAACTAATACAGAAGATATTACAGAAGGCATTACAGTAGAAATGGCCATTGATAAATCCGTAAATATCCCGAAAGATTCCAGGGCACTTATTTTTTCTGATGGGTTATTGGGCACCAAGGCTGTAAAATTGGAATTGGGAAAAAGCACAGAATATGTCAACAGCGGAGAATCGATAACAGGAGGAGTAGAATATGGGTTATTTGATAAAGTGGGTCAAGAAGTAGACCCAATAATTAATGATTTGCGACACACACTAGCCTCATTGGATACGGCAGTTTCCGGAATAAAGAATATTGTCGATGCTAGTACACAAACGAACGTAAAAAATGCAGTGGCAAACTTGAATAATACCACAGAAGCTTTTTCTGATTTTGCAGCAACTTTAAGCAATCAACGAAAAAAAATTGATGAGGTAATCACCAATATCAATGGGTTTACTGTGAATTTAAACAAGCAAAATGGTACAATTAATCGCACGTTAGGCAATTTAGAAACTACTACTGCTAACCTCAGTAAGGTAAAGCTTGAAGAAACTGTGACAAAATTAGATAAAACACTAAGTGCTTTACAAACTACACTATCAAAAGTGAATTCGGGAGATGGTACAATGGCTAAGTTGATGAACGATGCCGAACTCTACAATAATCTAAAAAACACAAGCGAAACACTCAATAATCTACTTTATGATTTGAGTGCGAGACCTTATCGCTATGTCAATTTAAATTTAATTGGCGGAAAAAAGAAAGCATCGCCGCCATTGAAAGCGCCGAATGCCGAAAAATAGCTCCCAACCTCATTTATTCTTTATTTTATTTTCACTGCTTTATGCCGTATTTTTTGCTATTCCTGCAAATGCGCAAACAGATACAAGTTTAGACCTCAAGAATAAGAGAAAAATTCAGATTGAAAAAGCAGATAATCTTATTGGTGTTAAAAACGATGATGAGGGTTATTTGAATAAATTTATAGGCAACGTCCAAGTGCGTAGTGATGATATTGTCATGACTTGTGATAGTGCTTATTTAAATAATGTAGAAAATAAACTTCGGGCTTATGGCAATGTAGATATATATAAAGGTGGTAGTTCTTCGGCCAAAGCCAATTATGTCGAGTACACGGGCTATACTGCACAGGCCATAATGAAAGATAATGTTCAAATTATTGACAATGGTAGCCAGTTAATAACAGATGATTTAAGTTACAATTTGATTACTAAAATAGGGGTATATACCAATGGTGGGCAATTAGTTTCTGACGGAACAACTGTAAGTAGCATTTATGGAAAATATAATGGCATTACAAAATTATCCTATTTTAAAGATGAAGTAATCATAACCAGTGAGGATGCTGATATTGAATCCGATGAATTGACTTATAATACTGATACTAAGGATGTTGTATTTCTGGCTTATTCTATCATTTATGGTAAAGATGCCACTATTGAAACCACAAAAGGTCAGTATAATCAAACAACAGGTATTGCAATTTTTTCAAAGCGAACACGTGTTGAAAATGATGAACAAATTTTAACTGCGGATAATATCAAGTATAATCAGAAATCCGGATCGGGTAGTGCTAGAGGTAAGGTTGAAATTGTCAATAAAAATGATAACACCATTTTATATACAGATGCAGCCAATTATGATAAGCAAACAGGATATGGCACCGCCCTAGGCAATATCCGTTATATAGACACCCTTGAAAAGGTGGAACTAAATGCCGGCAAAGTAGAGTATAACGAATTTAACGACTTTTTGCTAGCCACCGAAAACCCTATTCTTACAACAATCACTGAAAATGATACATTGTTAATTGCCTCCGATACTATGCTTGCCTTGCAAAAAAAGGATCTCAATTTGTTGCAAAATCGAATTACAATAAATCATAATAGCACATTTGAGTTATTGCATGTTAAAAAGCAAAAAATATATTCTGAGGACAATAAAGTGATAATTGCAAATAAGTTTGTTCAAGTTTATGGCGATAGTCTCCAAGCTGTTAGCGATAGCTTGATATATTTTCAAACGGATTCTACACTTCAATTGTATAAAAAACCTGTGTTGTGGAATGCAAATCAGCAAGCAATGGGGGATACGATTTACCTCTATATGGAAAATAACAAAATTAGACAGGCTGCTCTAAGACAAAATTCCTTTATCGCGAGTAATACTGGCTATCCCAATATGTTTAATCAAGTAAAGGGTATAACTGTAGATGCCTTTTTTAAAGAAAATCAAATGGAGTATGCTATTGTAAACGGCAATGCAGAAAGTATTTACTATGCTGTGGACGATGATGATATGTACGTCGGGCTAAATAAATCTGCAGCGGCTAGGATAAAAATGCAATTTGAAAATAAGCAAATCAAAAGGATTGCTTATTATAAAAAACCCAAGGGTGTTTTCCACCCTATGGAAAAGATTCCGGATACAGATCGATTTCTGGATGGGTTTTCGTGGAAGGATGCTATTCGACCAAAATCTAGGGAGCAGCTACGTAATAGAGATAAATAGCTACCTATCATTATCTTTAAATATCCACGCAGAAACGCTGTCGACCATAATAGTATCGCGCAGTATAAAGTTACCTTCATAATCGTTTTCATAGATAAGTGTAAGACCATCTCCTGATACAATATCTAAAATATAATCGCCTTTTGGTTGTTCAGTGTACCCAGGAATTTGTTTACCTGAAGCAGCTATTTGCGCCCATTCATTAGTAGAACGTTTGGAACTTCCAAGAACTGCGTCCGCTAACTGCCAGTGAGGATATATAACAGGGTCGAAACCTGCTGTTGATTCTAATTTGGTAAATGTTGGTTCGATTTCGGTATATGTTTTGGAGTATTTTGTTACACTGATTAAAGTGGCCAGAGTAGCGATGCATGCAATCAGCAACAAACCGAAGTTTACGTATTTAATTTTAATGGTCATCGTTAGGAGTAATAGCGTTTAATTTGGAAGGTATGAATTGAATATTATTTTGATCTTCATAAGCTAAGACAACTACAGATAACAATACAATATTAAATTTAAGTACTAATTATTTGAACGTTGATAACGGCTGCGTTGTTTTTCTTCCTTTTTTGTGCAACATTCTTTTTTGCAACCTGATTTACATGAGTTCGCTTCTTTTTTTGCATTGGAACAAGCAGATTTTGAACAAGATTTGGCATTATCTGATTTTGCGCAACATGCTTTTTTAGAAGCACTTTCCTTTTTAGTCGTACAACTTTTGTTGCCAATCTCAAAACCCTGCACTTGATCATTTTCGTCCCAATTGCGCTGAACGCGCTGTTTTTTTTCTTTCTTTTTAACTCTAAAACCACCGTCATATGAGTTTTCATGATAACCCATGTCGTTTTGAGCCATTATTTCTTCGATACTTGCTAAAGATATAGCCAATAGCATAAGGATGGTTAATATTTTTTTCATTACGTTCATTTTGTTTGTGGTAAAGATAAGGGAAGGGTTACGTTTAGTAAAAATGAAACACTTATTTTATCCAGTGCAAGTATTGGTCTTATTATACACTAGTGAACATAATATTAATTATAGGAAATATTGAATGAGGGTCATTCGTCATTAGATGGCAAGTATTCGATAAGAATTATCAAATAGATTGATGTGCTGCATAAAGCCTGGTATTAAATTTTCTTTGTGTCTACAAATCAATTCAATATAATTTTCCCTTCTTTCCTGAAGCACATTACCAGGGAACAATGCATCATGAATCGTAGTGCGTTGTAAAACGTATGTATCGAACTCTCTCTTAAGGTGCGCTCGATATTTAACCTTAATTCTTTCATGCAACCGCTGAATTTTAGCAATTTGGGCACTGACTGAAATTTCTAATTGTTCCTGTACTTTTTCAGTATATAAAATGATTTGTGCATATTTATTTTCAATAGTATCTAAATCGTTTAATAATTGTATGTATGCCGGATGCTCTTGCGTTTTTTGTTTTAATAAATTTTCAAGGGGCCGAAAACTTTCCGATAATCCTAATTTCAATATTTTGTTTAATTCTTTCTTGTTAACAGCTGATAATGAAGACCTTACAATTAGCAATGGATAAGTAACTTCATAAAAATCGAAAAGACTTTTTAACTCACACCAATAGGCAATTTCACCACCACCGCCAACAAATGCTACGTTTGGCAATAATGATTCTTGATATAATGGCCGCAATATGGCATTAGGTGACAGATTATTGGCCGCTAACAGTGAAACATTGTTAATTGGCCATTCTGAAGATTTTTGATCATTGCTAAGTTTACTGGTATCAACAGAATATTGCTGGTCTTCCTTTATTATACGTGTCCGAACATTATTGTCAATATAAAATAAATTGATTTCCCTAGGTGTTGCTTGTATTTTATATTGTTTTGCTAATTCTTTATTATGTTCACTAACAATGTTAAATGCTCGCTGATGAACCAATTCATCATACATTACATGTTTGAATACCTCTTTACATCTTTTATCATCAGCGTCTAAACAAAGCAAACCATAATCCTGAAATATCAAATGCAAAAAATAAGATGTAGCTTGGGCTAACGTTTTATTACCGTCATAAGCAGCCAACAGTTGTTTACGAAGTTTTTTTTCAGCTTCAGAGCTGCCAAATTGACTCAAAATCTCGTCGCGTATCGTCAATAAACTGGCTGTGGATATACGACCGCAAGCACCTTTTTCATCAGGTTGCCATTGATAGCGTTTGTCTTTAAAATAAAACTCCCCTATTTCTTCAATATCATTATCCTCACTACCGATATAAAATACAGGTACAAAATCATATTGAGGATATTCTTTTTTTGCAATTTCCGCTAATTTGATTGTTTGTATTATTTTATAAATAACGTATAAATATCCAGTAAAAATATTAGGCTGATGAGCCGAGCATATGGTAAAGGTATTTTCTGATTGCAATTTGTCGATCAGTGAACTTGCATCGCGAATTCCATTTTTGTCATATTGCTCTTTTAAAACATCAACCAATAAAGTTCGATTTAATAACTGTTTTCTCTTTCTGTCAATTTGCCTCCCCATTGATGCTATGTCAGGATATTCTTGAATAAAAGGTAATAATGTTGCCTTTTTGTTCAAATAATCAATGACCAGTTTTGAGAATGCACCTGTTTCTTCGTACGGAAGTGTGAAGGACTGTGAGTTACCCATTAATCTTTCCGTCTTTTAAGTGTAATATTTTATCACAGCGGCTCGCCAAAGTATTATCATGTGTCACAATGATAATCGTCTGATGAAGTTCTTCTCTAAGAAGAAATAAATAATCTAACAATTCATCTGAATGCTTGCTATCCAAGTTCCCACTCGGTTCATCTGCTAATAGTATACTGGGTTCATTCATCAAGGCTCGGGCAATCGCAACCCGTTGTTGTTCGCCTCCAGACATTTGGTGTGGCTTATGCGAGGCCCGTTTTTCAATATTCAATCGTCTTAATATTTCAAATGCTTTTTCAAAAACATCAGCTTTTTGTTTTCCCGCTATTAGCGCTGGCATAGCTACGTTTTCCAATGCAGAAAATTCGGGTAACAAATGATGGAACTGAAATACAAATCCTATTTCGTTGTTCCTAAATTTTGCCAAATCTGCTGCACTTAGTTTTTCTGTTTGTATTTGATGGATTTCTAACTGACCACTATCCGGCGGCTCCAGTGTTCCCATAATGTGCAAAAGGGTTGATTTACCTGCACCTGATGCCCCGGTAATGCTGGCAATTTGTGCCTTGGGGACATCAATGTTTATTCTATCTAGTATTAGCAAATCTCCAAAAGATTTGCTTACGTTGGTTAGCTTCAGCATTCGTTTTTGTTTACAAATCTTTGATTTGGTAGATATAAATTATATCATACATTTGCGCAAATTTAGCTAACCTTAATAACAATATATATGTTTTGGACTCTTGAATTAGCCTCCCACCTTGAGGAAGCTCCCTGGCCCGCAACGAAAGAAGAATTGCTTGATTATGCAATTCGTTCTGGTGCTCCATTAGAAGTAATTGAAAACTTGCAAGAGATGGACGATGAAGGTGAAATTTATGAAGGTATAGATGATATCTGGCCGGATTATCCGACGCACGACGACTTTTTCTTTAACGAAGATGAATACTAAAAAAAAGCTCAGCATAAGCTGCGCATTTTTATTCTATAAAGGCACGCTTGATCTGTCCTTTATCAATTTCGACTGTTATATTTTCTTCTAAGGTTGTAGATAGTTGTAACCCAACATAATCGGCACAGACAGGGTAAGATTTATGCTTGCGGTCTACTAAAACACATATCTGAATCCGCTTAGCTATGACGTTTAGGAATGGATTTAAAGCATAAAGCAGAGTTCTGCCAGAATTAGCTACATCGTCAATAATAATGATGGATTTATTGTCCAAATTATTCGTATCGCTCAAGCTACATTCAATAGGATTTCGTTTATCAATGTCTATGGCTAATAAGCGTACTTTAGCCTTACTCAATTTTTTAACGCGTTTTTCCAATTCGCCGGCAATGGCATAACCTCTTCGTTGTAATCCTACCAAGATGATTTCTTTTTGGTCAAGATTGTTTTCATGTATTTGAAACGCAAGTCTTTCAAGGGTTAGTGAAATCTGCTCTTGATTTAGGATTTCTTTTTTATTGCTCATAATTTCTTCGCTAAAAGACAAATTTAGGTCATAGAGTTATTCTTTAATTGAAATGCAACAAATTCAGTATTTCACTTTCATTCATCAGTTGGAATACATTTTTTGACTATTTGAGTATTAAATTTGTGTCTGATGCAAATTTTACAACAGGTCTTTTTTGTATTGCTAGCGAGTTATTCAATTTGGTTTTTTTGGCGAAATATGAAACGACTCCGTCGCAATATTTTTTTAGGTAAAAGCGAAACAATAAATGATAACACACAGCAACGATGGCGTAATGTATTGCTATTGGCTTTGGGACAGAAAAAGATGTTCAGTAAGCCCTTGGTGGCCGTAATGCATTTTATTATTTATGCTGGGTTTATTATTATAAATATTGAGATAGTTGAAATTATTTTAGACGGCATTACCGGTCAACATCGGCTGTTTGCCAACGCCCTGGGTAGTTTTTATACATTTTTGATTAACACATTCGAGATACTTGCTGTATTGGTTATTGTGGTGTGTCTTATTTTTCTGATGAGACGGAATATTGTCAAAATCCCTCGCTTAACAAAGGGTGAATTATCAATGGGTTGGCCCAAAAAAGATGGCAATTTGATTTTGGTTTTTGAGATTATATTAATGGGTTTGTTTTTACAAATGAACGGATTGGATTTAGTGCTTCAAGAAATGCAAGCACCCCATTACGTGCGTACTGATTCATTTGTAATTTCTTCTTTGTTATCTCCGCTTTTTGAGGGTTATTCGCAAGATGTGCTCATTGGTTTTGAGCGGTTATACTGGTGGTTACACATTATTGGTATTTTCTTTTTCATGAATTACTTGTACTATTCCAAACATCTGCATATTATTCTGGCATTCCCAAATGCTTTTTATAGCAAGCTGGTTAGTAAAGGTGAAATGAAAAATATGCCTACTGTTCAGAATGAAATAAAATATATGATGCAACCAGAGTTGGCGCCTACCGGTGAACCATCAACTGAACCGCAACGCTTTGGTGCAAAAGATGCTACAGACCTCAGTTGGAAAAACCTTTTGGATGCCTATACATGTACAGAATGTGGTCGTTGCACAGCTGCTTGTCCTGCTAATCAGACTGGTAAATTATTATCTCCACGCAAAATTATGATGGATACACGTGATAGAATCCAAGAAATCGGCCTCAACATTGATAAAAATGGTTCGTTTGTTGATGATGGTAAAAGTCTATTGAACGATTACATAAGTATTGAAGAATTGCGTGCATGTACTAGTTGTAACTCTTGTGTTGAAGAATGTCCCGTAAGTATTGATCCATTGTCAATAATAATGGAACTACGCCGATACTTAGTGATGGAAGAAAGTAATGCACCACAGGAATGGAACTTAATGTTCAGTAATATAGAAAACAACATGGCACCTTGGAAATTCAGTCCGGATGACAGAGATGCCTGGGCAAATGATTAAAGTATAAAAGAATGGAAGTAAAAAGAATCAATCCTAGTCAAACCCCTGAAATATTATTTTGGGTTGGCTGTGCGGGTAGTTTTGACCAACGCGCGCAAAAAATAACCAAAGCATTTGTAGAAATCTTAAACGCCGTTGACCTGGACTATGCCATTCTCGGGAAAGAAGAAATGTGCACAGGTGATCCTGCCCGTCGGGCTGGAAATGAATTTTTATTTCAAATGATGGCATACAATAATATTCAAACACTGAATATGTATAACATTAAAAAAATTGTAACTACTTGTCCGCACTGTTTCAATACAATAAAAAATGAATACCCTGAACTAGGTGGGAATTATGAGGTTATACATCATACCACCCTGCTGCAACAATTAATAGACGAGGGCAAAATAAAAATGCAAGAAGGTGGCGATTTTAAAGGAAAGAAGATTACCTATCACGATAGTTGTTATTTAGGCCGTGCCAATGGTATTTACGAAGCACCTCGAAAAGTATTAGAAACTTTGGATGCCGAATTAGTCGAGCTAAAACGTTGCAGAGCTAAAGGACTTTGTTGTGGTGCCGGAGGTGCTCAAATGTTCAAAGAAGAAGAAAAAGGCGACAAAAATGTCAATATAGAACGTACGCAAGAAGCATTGGCAACCGGCGCTACCACTATTGCTGCCAACTGCCCATTTTGTATTACCATGTTAGGTGACGGGATAAAAAATGCTAATAAAGAAGATCAGGTTGAGATAAAGGATATTGCAGAACTTATAAACGAAAACATGCAGAAATAATGCACCGCGAATTAGACAAAATACCTACTGACTTTTCAGAAAATAGCCGCGTTTGGATTTTTCAATCTTCAAGACCATTCGGTCAGCAAGAGACTCTAGAAATAAACGAGCAATTACGTAATTTTTACCTGCAGTGGCAATCGCATGGTGAACCTGTTAAAGGTTGGGGCGAGTTACTGTTTGGGACTTTCGTAGTGCTATTGGCTGACGAAAATAAGGCCCAAGTTAGTGGTTGTAGTACCGATGGTATGACGCGCGTAATAAAAAGTTTTGAGCGGCAATATGCAGTGAACTTTTTTGATAGAATGACCTTGACTTTTCTTGTAAAAGATAAGATTGAAATGTTGCCAATGAACCAAATTCCCTATGCATTAGAGAAAGGGTTCATTAGCAATCAGACTCCCCTTTTTAATAATCTTGTATCAACAAAACAATTACTTTTAGATGCCTGGTTAGTACCGCTGGAAAAAAGTTGGTTGTGGCAAAGATTAGCAGAAAAAACTAATTAAATTTCAAATAATCCTTAATTTCGCCGACCAATTGGTCTCGTAGCTCAGCTGGATAGAGCATCAGATTTCTAATCTGACGGTCCCAGGTTCGAATCCTGGCGGGATCACTTGCAAACCTCACCTGATGTGAGGTTTTTTTTATGCTTATCAATTGGGAAGCAATATTTTATACCTACTCTCAAAAAAATGTCATTTTTTATCCAAAATTGCCTGTAAATCAGGTATTTGTTAGAATTATTGTTAGCCTTTTTGGGTTTCTTCGTAATTTAGACGACAACATCATGTATAATTTCCTAAACAAATCATTGAAGCAAGTTTTCGTCAGTTTGATGTTGCTTCTTTTACCAATATTTCTTTTTGCACAAGCTGATAATTCATATACAGTGCAATTACAATCCAGATCATTTACACCCGAAGAAAGTGTCATTACCCAATCAGAAGATAATTTGTTGAAGAGTACATTTTTTAACGACAATTATTACCTGTTGATTCAATTTTATAAACTGCCCTCTGAAGAGGAAAAATTTTTCTTGGCTACAAGAGGTATTAACCTGAAGGCTTACATTCCCAATATGGCCTACACAGCCTCTGTTACAGCCAGCCGTATTGAGAATATAAAAAACCCCTTAATACGTTCCGTTTTCAAATTTCTGCCTGCTGATAAAACGGTACCCGAAATCTTAAATGGACAAACCATTCCTCATGCTATTAAAGAAGTTGGGCACATTGATCTGAGTATAATTACCTATGAAACTGTGTCTGCTGCAAGTATACTGCCAAGCCTTAATAAATTGAATGCTCGTATCATCGAAGACAATCCTGACTTCCAAACTTTCGTTGTTCGTGTGCCTATTGGCAACATGGCTGATATTGTAGATCTTCCTTTTGTGCAATGGGTTGAATATGTTTCGCCTCCTGATGAGCTTGAAAATACGCTGGGGCGCACGCTGCATCGGGTAAATGATTTGAACGATGGCATACGTAATTTAAAAGGCGATAGCATACAAGTTAGCATATGGGATGGTGGTGAGGTTGGTGCTCACATTGACTTTACGCCTAATGGCCGGCTTACGCAAGTCGAATTTAGTAGTCCAAGTGACCATGCTACGCATTGTTCAGGTACCATTTTAGGACGTGGGGTTATTAATCCTGATGCAAGAGGCATGGTACCAAACGCGAAATTGTATTCTTACAATTTCAACGGTAATATTCAAACTGAAATGGCCACAGGTATACCGTTATACAATTTAATGGTAAGCAGTCATTCTTATGGTAGCACCCAGACATGCGGGGTTAATGGCTCAGGTGTTGTTTACGACTCTCGGAGTCGAAATACAGATATCAACTTAAATAATTATCCATTTCACTTACATTGTCACTCCGCAGGTAACTCACAAAGTAGCTGCAGTGGTGGTTGGTCTACAATTACAAGCTCAGGCAAACCTGCAAAAAATAATATAGTAGTTGCCGCCCTTTCGACATCTGAAAGTTTGGCCAGTTTCAGCAGTTGTGGGCCAGTACAAGATGGGCGTATCAAACCCGAAATATCTGCCTTGGGTACAAGTGTATTATCAACCTTGTCGAATAACAATTATGCAAACTATTCTGGAACATCAATGGCTACACCGGGTGTTGCCGGTACTGTGGCTTTATTGGTGCAGCGCTACAGGCAGTTAAATGCCAATGCCCTTCCGCCATCTAGTTTAATCAAAAACTCAATATTAAACACCGCAGAAGATTTAGGCAATCCCGGCCCGGATTACCGCTATGGTTTTGGTAGAATTAATGCATTGGAAGCTGTTAAAATGTTGGAACAAAATAGATATGTTGTAAATACTATAAGCACCGGCAATACAAATAATATAACTGTTACCGTACCTGCCGGAGCCACAAAACTTCGAGTGATGCTTACATGGAATGATCCTGCAGGTGCCTCAAATGCTGCTATCCCATTAGTAAATAATCTAGATTTGTCAGTTATCAATGGCACTACAACAACCTTACCTTGGATATTGGATAAAAATAATCCGGGGGCTGTGGCTTTAAGAGGTGTTGACAATGTAAGCAACATAGAACAAGTTACTATTGATAACCCAACTGCGGGTACCTACACCCTTCGCGTAAATGGTCTTGCAGTACCAATTGGAGGTAATCAACAATATGCACTAACATGGAGTATTGATATGCCTGGGCTGGAGATTGTTTACCCCAATGGAAATGAGCATTTTAGTTCAGGTTCTAACGAAACAATCCGTTGGAATAATAATGGCGTTACGGCCAACCAAACCCTTCAGTATTCAACAAATGGCGGAACTTCTTGGACTACCATTGCTTCAAACATTAATGCAAATACGAGAAATTACGTTTGGAATCCTCCAAATTTAAATACAGGGAATGCCCTTATCCGTGTAACCAGTGGCGCTTTTCTAGATCAGAGCGACGCTCTTTTCACAATTCTTGGCAGACCCGGTGGTTTTGCCGGTAGTAGTAACAATACATGTAACGCTGGTGAAATTAATTTTACATGGAATGCCGTTAGCAATGCGACGCACTATGATATTATGTTTTTAAATTCAAGTACGGGAAACTTTGATACATTAGGTACCAACATTACCGGCACCAGTTATACCGGTACAGGGCTGACTCCAAATACAAGTATGTGGTTTTATATTGTTGCAAAAAATAATACTACCGGTGCCATTTCGAAAAGATCCAATAGTATAAATGTTACCACCTCCAGCTCTGGTGTTGGCCTGTCCGCGCCAGGTAATATTTCAGGCGCAACTAGCGTATGCTCTTTAACTAATGGAGTGGCATATAGTATTAGCCCGGTAACCGGTGCTGTGTTTTATACTTGGACAGTGCCGAATGGTGCTAATATTGTAAATGGACAGGGTACCGCGAATATTATCGTTGATTTTACCAATGGCAGCACAAGTGGAAATATTAGCGTAGTAGCCAGCAATAATATCTGTACATCAACACCATCTCAACTTGCTGTAACTGTAAGTCCTTTGCCAACCCAACCAGTTATAAGCACTACAGACCCGCAATGTATTTCAGGTACAGGCGTCATTACGGTGACCTCCCCTTTGGCCACTGGATTGGAGTATAGTATTAACGGTACAAATTATCAATCAGGGACAACTTTCTCCCCGATACCTGGTACCTATAACGTTACTGCCAGAGTTTCCAATAACCCAACTTGCGTAAGTGTTGCTACTCAAGCTGTGATTAATGTCGGTACGATTAACTGCGTAACAGACCTAGCAGCAGGTGCCCAAAATTTAAATCCGTCAATACCCGAAGGGGGTACATCAACCTTAAATTTCATTGTAAGTAATATTGGCACTGCAGCAACAAATGGAGGCCCAATCATGGTCACTATTTTTAAACCGTCGAATGCATCTTCATTTATATTGAATTTGCCTCCCGGTTGGACAATTGTTTCTAATAATCCTTCATTAATTAGCATTACCTCAAACAACATTATACAGCCAGGACTTGCAAATGCAGAGATTATTACAGCCATCTATACCCATAATAATACAAATGAAGATGCTGTGAAAAATAGTTATATCTACATCACGCCTGGTTCAAACGGCGAAACGGATGGCTCAAATAACCAGGGTGGCACTTTTATACAAGTAAACTAATTGGCAAAATGACAATATTATTTATTTGATTTTATTAAAGCTTTTACCAGGTTACGAAGACAATTACTTAACAATTTAACACAGTAGTAAATGGTCTGAGAGACCTCAATATCCTACTTTTGCGCGCAAATAAAAAGAAATATGTCAAACAGAACTTTTACAATGATTAAACCAGATGCCGTTCAGGATGGCCATATTGGTGCAATTTTAGCAAAAATAAATGAAGCCGGGTTTACTATTAAAGCAATGAAAATGACAAAGCTCTCCAAAGAGAAGGCAGGTCAATTCTATGAAGTGCATAAAGAAAGACCCTTCTATGGCGAGTTGACAGACTTCATGAGTAGTGGTCATATTGTAGCTGCAATTTTAGAAAAAGATAATGCCGTTGCAGATTTCAGAAAATTGATAGGTGCTACAAATCCTGCAGAAGCTGAAGAAGGAACCATTAGAAAGATGTTTGCACGCAGCCTTGGCGAGAATGCTGTTCATGGAAGTGATAGCGATGAAAATGCTAAAATTGAAGGAGACTTCTTTTTTAGTCAGTTAGAAACCTTTTAATATTCCACCACCATCGGTGGCAAGAGGGCAGAATATTTTATCTTTATAAATATCCTGCCCTTTTTTATTCTATGAAATCGAAGAAAGAAATTGTTGACAACTGGTTGCCCCGTTATACAGGTAAAGCCGTAAATGATTTCGGCAAGTATATTCTTTTAACCAATTTTCAGTATTATGTACAGATGTTTGCCGAAGCGCATCAAATACCAATTGATGGTGAAGATAAACCTATGCCCTCATCTACAGCCGAAGGTGTAAGTATAATCAACTTTGGTATGGGTTCGCCAATGGCTGCATTGGTAATTGACTTACTTAGTGCGGTTCAACCAAAAGCGGTGCTCTTTCTTGGGATATGTGGCGGATTGAAAAGTAAAAATAAAGTGGGTGACTTGATATTACCCATTGCTGCTATTCGTGGTGAAGGTAGTAGCAATGACTATTTTCCGCCTGAAGTGCCTGCACTACCTGTTTTTGCACTGCAAAAAGCCATTTCTACTACGATAAGGGACATGGAATTGGACTATTGGAGCAGTACCGTGTATACCACGAACAGACGGGTTTGGGAACATGATGAAGAATTCAAGCATTACCTGCGCAAATTACGAGTTGATGCGATTGATATGGAGACAGCAACCCTTTTTATCACAGCTTTCTACAATCGCATTTCTTGTGGTGCACTTTTATTAATTAGCGATGAGCCCATGACGCCGGAAGGTGTAAAAACAGAGACCAGCGACAAAACAGTAACATCAAAATTTGTAAAACAACATCTGAGTATTGGTATACAGTCTTTGAAACAATTAATAAATGAAGGTCTGACTGTGAAACATTTGAAATATTGAGCCCTTTTTAGATTTTAAAATATATCAAATAAATTTCGGTTGCTCATTATCAGCGTGATATTGTTAGTAAATTTGAATGGTGTCTGAAGAGCTCCTATTACAAGTAAAGAATTTATCTATTGAGTTTCAATCTGCAGGTCATAGTATAGCAGGCACTAAAGCAGTTACTTTTGATATTCAAGTAAATGAAACACTTGCAATTGTTGGAGAAAGTGGCAGTGGTAAGTCTATAACGGCATTAAGTCTGCTGGGTCTTTTGCCAAGCCCCCCTGCTCGGCTAGTAAGTGGGGAAGCTATTTTTGAAGAACGCAATATTTATTCTTTAACCGAGCAGCAATTGGCTTCACTGCGTGGCAATAAAATCGCTATGATTTTTCAAGAGCCAATGACAAGCCTAAATCCTTTGAAGAAATGTGGCGAGCAAATTATTGAAGCCATTATGCTTCATCAAAAAATAAGTAGGAAATTAGCCATTCAGAAAACAATTGCTCTTTTTGAAGAAGTGCAGTTGCCAGAGCCCAATGTTTTAATTAGTAAGTATCCTCATGAAATTTCCGGAGGGCAAAAACAGCGTGTAATGATAGCTATGGCCATAAGTTGTAATCCGCGGTTGTTAATTGCGGATGAGCCTACAACTGCATTAGATGTTTCTGTGCAACGCACTATACTACAACTATTAAAAAAATTGCAATCGAAATATAAAATGAGCATATTGTTCATTACGCATGATCTGGGGTTGGTGCAACATATTGCTGATAGACTAATTGTAATGCAGCAAGGGGTTATAGTAGAAGAAGGAAATGTTTCCACCATTTTCAGAAGTCCTGTGCACCCCTATACTAAAGCTTTACTAGCCTGCAAGCCGAATATTGAGAGACGAATGAAATACTTACCACAAGTATCTTTAGATGTCGGTAATGATTCAACTTCATTATTCACACCGGAATTTATTAATACATCAGCTTATCAGACCAGATTAAATGATATCGCAGCAACTCAAACAATACTGGAGCTTAGCGAAATACATTCCTGGTTCCCTGTGAAGCGAAATTTAGTTGGCAAAACAACGGCTTGGTTTAAAGCATTAAATGATATATCGATCCAGGTAAAATCTGGTGAAACCTTGGGCATACTGGGTGAAAGCGGTTGTGGCAAAACAACTTTAGGTAAAGCTTTGGTAGGCTTGGTACCGATACAAAAAGGCAGCATATACTATTGTGGCAAGCACCTTGACCAAATGTCTAAAGCTGAAAAAAAAATCTATACCAAGGATGTTCAAATTATTTTTCAAGACCCCTACTCGAGTTTAAACCCTCGTATGACAATTGGTGCCGCTATACAGGAGCCTATGAATGTATATAAGATGTATAGCAAAAAAGAACGAAAAGTGAAAGTAATTGAGCTGCTGGAAAAAGTAGGATTGAGTGCAATGCATTTTGATCGTTATCCACATGAATTTTCCGGTGGACAACGCCAACGAATTTGTATTGCCCGAGCACTTGCTGTAAATCCAAAACTAATCATCTGCGATGAAAGCGTTAGTGCATTGGATGTAAGCGTGCAAGCTCAGGTACTTAATTTGCTTGTGGCTCTTCGAGATGAATTTAAACTTACCTATATTTTTATATCTCACGACATTGCAGTTGTAAAACATATTAGTGACCGAATAGCTGTTATGAAAGATGGTAATATTGTAGAGTATAATGACGCAGAATCGCTATATCATGACCCAAAGAATAACTATACGCAGGAATTAATCCGAGATTCGGTGTTTGCTTAATCTTTTTGTAACTTAGTCTTAAAATATATCTGAATTATGAAAAACAACATTCTCTTGCTGCTTTCATTTTTTATTACAGTCTCCACATGCTCAGCAGACTCTCCCCTTACCTCAACAAATTTTTTTACTGTATACGAAGAGTATGAAATTGTGAATCAGGCAAAAGCGGCAAATGGAGTAATTACAAATGACTTGATGCTATATCTTTCCGATAGAACTTTTCCAATAGATGTAAAGGTTGCGGTAGTAAATGCACTAGGTTGGAATTTTAATGGTCAACACAATTATGATGCATACCTTAATTTTCTGCAAATGAGAACAGGCCAAACAGTTGAGGAGGACGATTTCTATATTAATCTTGATGCCGACGAACTGCTTTGCCTTGCTTATTTAAAAGCGATGGATAATTATTTTGATGTCACTGATGCAAAAAAATATCCAATATGGCTGTAAATAAATCGCGGAGAAGCATGCTAAGTTATACTTTTAATCTTATCGATGCGCTTATTGGTGCTCAAATGCGTGTACAAGGTGATTGGTGTATGTTATACAAAGAAGTACATGGTGTAAGAAAAAATAAAACTTTAAGAATGGACTTTCCGATAGAGGCAAATAATATCGTGTTTGATTACATCAATCTTTATAAAAACTCTTGCAAAGATTAATATTGTCCAACGGCAATTTGCTTTTCTGCCATTCGACTACCTATTTCATATAGTATTGCAACATTTGATGCATTGCTCATATCTGCCAGACCCATTAAAAATTTCTCATTGATATCAACGTCCAAATCCAATTGAACGAGAGTGTTATAGTCAAGTATTGTATTATATCGATGTATGTAGGCTTCCCCTTTTTAGTACAGATTGAAAGTAGACAATTTTATTCATTTTTA
>CAYPET010000008.1:0-101775 GCA_964409905.1 uncultured Chitinophagaceae bacterium
TAGACTTGTACTATGACCTGTTTTTATCTGAAACCGAAACGATTTTCAAACACGGTTTAAGAAAAAACTATAGATCTATTGAGGAAAATATTAATAAGGTAAAGGGCAAAATTCTATTCACAAATCACATACGTAAAAATGCTTTTCATAAGGAACGATTTTTTGTTGAGCATAAAACTTTTGATGCTGACCATAAGTTAAATCAAATACTGCTAAAGGCTTTATTAATTCTAAAAACAATAGCGCATAACCCCAATCATAATATTAGAATTAACAAGCTACTCTTAAATTTTGAGGGTGTTTCTGAAGAAAACATTACTGAAAAGTGGTTTGAAAAAATAAAGTATGATAGAACCACAGAGAGGTATAGACAAGCAATAACTTTAGCAAAGCTCATTATTTTAAAATACTCTCCAGATTTAAAAGGTGGAAATGAAAACGTATTAGCAATTATGTTTGATATGAATATGCTTTATGAAAATTACATCTATCGAAAATTAAAGACTTTACAAAATGATCCTGCAAATCCAATTATTAAAGTCAAGGAACAAAACAGGATACCATTTTGGGAGACTAGAGGTTTGAGAGCAGACATAATTGTCGAAACAAAAGATAAAAGAAGACTAGTAATAGACACAAAATGGAAAGTTTTGAAGGATAATAAACCATCCGATGCTGACCTTAAACAAATGTTTGTTTACAATCTTCACTATAACACTGACTTAAGCATTTTGCTTTATCCAAAAACAACTTTGGAATCTGCAGTTAAGAAACCATTTAGAGATGAGAAATTTAAAGCCTTGAATTGTCAAGTAGCTTTTACTGACCTTTTCAATGATGCAGGTAAACTTGAGAAAGAATTGGGAAAAAGAATTTACAATGAATTATTAAAAAAAGAAATTAAAACTGGTGCCAACAATGTGTATAGTGTATAGCACCCTGCGAGATGCAAAGACACCATACACGAGAATGTTATTCTAATTCACCCAGTTTTTCTTCTCCTGCTGAATGTGATGCACAATAGTTTTTAGCCCATAGGTTTTCCGGAAATAATCAGCCGTTTTATCGGCACAATACACCGAGCGGTGCTGCCCGCCGGTGCAACCAAAACTAATCATCAAATGTTCAAACCCTCGCGCCATATAATCTTCTACAGTTATGCTAATGGTTTTCAATACCAGATCCAAAAACTCGGGCATACGGGTTTTCTCCTCCAGATATGCAATAACAGCGGCGTCGCGCCCCGTTTGCGTTTTATATTCGTCTATACGACCAGGGTTCAGTATGCCGCGGCAGTCAAACACAAAGCCGCCACCATTACCCGATTCGTCGGCAGGAATGCCTTCTTTATAACTAAAACTGAAAATCCGAACAACTAATTTTTGGGATGTCATACGCTATATTTTTGAATAAAATCGTCGGCAGAGATACTCCGTAGCATCTGCGCCAATTCAGGATAGTCGGGTAGTTCATACAGCCGCAACCAGGCAGCAACATTTTTTAGCCCTAATGGTATGCTACTGCGAAAATGTGCCTTGCCTTCTTGCAAACCCCGAAGTCCATAAGCTCCGAGCACCTGCAGCAACCGAGAGAGTGTCAGCATGGCATAATCTTCTCGCCATTGCTGCATGTTTATAG
Source organism: uncultured Chitinophagaceae bacterium (assembly GCA_964409905.1). Lineage (GTDB taxonomy): Bacteria > Bacteroidota > Bacteroidia > Chitinophagales > Chitinophagaceae > JAGNRR01. The sequence goes on from CAYPET010000008.1 coordinate 1,639, forward strand.
TAAATCCGTATTCTCTTGCTTCAGCCTGCATATGTTGCAAATACTCGTCCAACAAAATGGCTTTCCATTCGTCAGGTAGCATAGCTTTGGCTTGCCATAGTAAACTGCAAACATCATACATCGGGTGCCCCTGCATACCCCCCTGAAAATCTATAAAACAAATCGTACCCTCGACCGAGACCATAATATTGCGTCCCTGAAAATCACGGTACATAAAATAATCCTGAACCGCATCAAGTTGTTTAGCAATTTGCATAAACTCCGACTCTAGCAATGCAGTTTCAAAATGCAAATCAGTTTGTGATAAAAACTGCTGTCTGAAATACTGTAGATCCCTGAATATTTGCTCGCTGCCAAATCGTGGCAATTGTTTGAAAATAGGTTCAAACTGCTCGTCCTTGGCGCTGAGTTGTAAGCGAGTTAACTGCTGCAAACTTTTTTTGTATAAAGCAAGCGTATGTGCATTATACCCTTCTTCCAATATCACATCCAGTAGGGACTGCCGACCTGCATCCGTCTGCAGATACAATTGCTTGGTGGGATGCACCGCCAATATCTGTGGTACAGGGATGCCCTTGTCATCAAAAAAATTAGCCAAATGTATAAAGCGTTCATTTTCGGTAGCATCATCATGCTGTGTAGCAATAATGCTCCGATGCACACCGTTGGTAATGCGATAATATTTTCGGGACGATCCGGCCTGTTGCAGCAGTTCGATATCTACAACGGCTGCTTCTCTATAAGCTTCTTGTGCAAAATTAAAAACTTCTCCCTCGGTCATAGCGCAGTGCAATTATAATCCGTACTGACTTACGAGGTATACCATCATGGCCATGGCGATAGTCCCCATACACAGTTCCCGACGGTTTACATTTTCAAACACATCATTGTCGCTGTGATGCATATCAAAGTAACGATGCCCATCAGGTATGAGGCCCATGGTAGGTGTGTTGAACATTTCGTGAAGCGGGTGAATATCAACCCCTCCGCCATCACGCGAAAAGTTATAAATATTATAGGGGTAGAATAAATCTTTCCATGCCCACACTTTTTCTTTTTGCGCCCGTGACATCGTCATGCCAAAACCATAAGGTGTGGCACCACCGGCATCACTTTCGATGGCCAAAATATGGTTCTCGTTCTTTTCTTTGGCCTGCTGCATATAAACCTTCGCCCCCCGGGCGCCGTTTTCCTCGTTCATCCAAAGTACGGCACGTACCGTGCGCTTTGGCTTAATATTGAGCCGTTTGAAGGTGCGCAACACATCAATAGCTTCTACCACGCCGGCCCCATCATCATGTGCCCCTTCGCCAATATCCCAGCTATCCAAGTGGCCACCAAAGCAAATAATTTCTTTTGGCAGACTAGACCCTGTAATTTCGCCCACTACATTGTAGCTTTTTACATCGGGCAACATTTCACATGTAGTGCGGATGTACATTTTTAATTTTTTCTGATCCTTAATAATTTTCTCCAGCACATCAGCAGTTTTGATACCCACAGCTACGGCAGGTATTTTAGGATACTTCGCGTCGTAAGATAATACGCCAGTATGCGGGGCATCGTCATCAGCAGAAGATACCGAGCGTATCACTACTGCTACGGCACCTTTGCCTGCAGCGCGGCTGGGTGCAGCCCAACGATAGAAAACGCAGGGGCCGTAACTTTGAAAAGTGTTGACATTTGTTTGATCGAAACGGTAGTTGAAAAACACAATTTTACCGCGCACTTTAGATTCAGGTAGTCTATCAAATTCATCGATATCATGTACCATCACCACATCCGCTTTTAAGCCTGCGGGGCCTGTGCCCACTGCATTGCCAAGGCTGGTTATCTTAATGGTATTTTTATTGTTACCCACCTCATAAAACGCTGATTCCTCACCCCGAACCCAGTGCGGCACCATCACTTCTTGCAAATACACTTTATCACAGCCTGCTTCTTCTAGCGCTTTTTTACCCCACTCGACTGCCATGGCTGCCTGTGGCGAACCAGATAAACGATGGCCAATCCGCTTGCATAGTACGCGTAAATCTTCGTAGCAATGACCATTGCTCAGCACATAGTTTGACATGCGCCGAATGGTGATGCTATCCTGCAAATAATGTTGTCCAAATGATTGAACAGTGATAATTAATAGTAGGAAGACTGTAATTTTTTTCATAAATCAAGCGTAAATGTACACTTGAAAAAATTATTGCTTTCTGCGGCAATGCAAGAACTAAAAGCGAAAACCAGCCGTCATGGCAATGTTTGTTGAACGGGCACTAATATCGGCTATTGGGATATTGTTGGTGCGGGCTAAGGTATGGGTTTGGTCGAGGTTATTAGTCAACAAAAGTCGACCAGCCACATCCAAATAGAAATGTTTGCCGCGGTAACCTACGCCCAAGCTAATACTTTGTGAGGCTTTAGATTGAGCTGCGGTGCTTGGATTTCCCAAATATGCAAAACCTCCGCGCAATGCCAGTTGATCTATGCGCAACTCGCCGCCCAGACGAATGTTGGCTGCATTTTGGTATGCCTGTTGTATAGCGTTGTTGACAATGCTTTCGGCACCCTCGAAGCCACGATTGTATCGATACCGCATACCAGCATAGTTTATCCATTCCGCATCGATACTTATGAAGCCTTTGTTGTCAAACAAAATTGTTCCACTGGCAATAGCCCGCATTGGTGATAAATAGCGATATTCAAACAGGTTTGCATTTTCCTGTATATAGGTGCTTACCGACCCGGTGTTAAGAAGATTTTCGGTATTCGATTCTATGGCTATTGAACTTACATCTGTGAGTGTATACCAAGTTGGTGTATGCAAAGCCAAGCCAAAACGTGTATATTTATTTGGGCGAAAAATACTGCCGAGTTTTAAATTGATTCCACTGCCTTCGATGCTTAAATTTTGCACCAGATCAACATATTCAAAATCATTATTGGTATTGCCCGATATATCATCTTCGGTCAGAATTGTAGTTTGATCAAAGTCAATAATTGGTATGCCCAATGTGGCACCAATCATGACCTTTTCGTCATAATTGGCTGCATAACTAAAAGCCAGTTCATTGACACCACCCGTTCTTCTAACCGTTTTACTTCTTTCTAAACCTGCGGCATAGGGTACAAAACTTTTTGCCCGTGAAGCATCCAAAGGGTCAGCATCAATCAAATAGGTTTCATAGGCGCCATATGCCGCCTCACTAACGACTTGTAAGACTTCATTATTGTAGCCCCCAGCCGCATTTATTTCTTCTTCAAACACTTCAACAAATGAACTTTGATTATCTCGCCCTCTATAAGCAAAATCAGTATGTAAATTAGCCAGGCGATTAAATCCTACCGCTATATTGGACGTTTTCCATTTACTTCTGTTATAAGAATTGCCTTTTTTAGCATTTGCAAAAACGATGCCTGCCTGATTAAAGTTAAATCTGGCATCACTTCGGGTGGTGGTGCTATTAGTGTACTGACTCTCGGCCGTGGTGGCCAATACTGTTGGAGTAAAACTTAATTCTGATGAACGAAACAATGCCAACCCGGCAGGATTAATACCTATGGCGCCATAGTCGGCACCCACACTACCCATGGCACCACTAAGGGACAAACTACGTGCTGTGCCGTAATGATAAGTTTGGCCTAATAAAAGCGCATCGTATTCATCTTGGGCATATAAAGAACTTGCCAAACACACTAACGCCAAAATGAGACTATTTTTTTTTAACATTGGATACATTTTATTGTTTTATAAAAACCACCTTAGGGCAGCGCTGCTACCCTAAGGCCATCTTCATGGAATTGATTACTTAACGTCGTCCGCTACGCATACTGCCACTGCTACCGCGAGATGGTGAAGAATAACTGCCTCGTGATGGCGCACTACTGCGACTCGGCGGTGAGTAACTGCGACTGGGCGTTGGGGTTGAGGAACGACTCGGTGTGTATGAACGGCTTGGGCCGGTAGAACGCTCCGGTGTATAACTACGGCTCGGAGGAGTGCTTCGGCTTGGTTCAGCTTGAGGTCTGTTTTGACGCGAGTTATTATTATAGCGATCCGTTGGCGGCGCACTTGGTCGATCCTGGCGCATATTCTCATAGCGATCATTGCGTCGGATATCGCGACTTGGGGCCGAGTTGAAGTTATCATTGTTGCGATTGTTCAGTCGGTCATTTCGTACAGGTGGTGTGGGTCTATCTGTATTCGAACGATTATTCATCTCCACATCAGGTCTGTTCGTGCGGTTTGGTGGTGTAGTAATGCCCGGCATATTGCGTTCTGTGTTTCGATTATTTTGAAAGCCATTAATATTATCTGGCCTCTCCGAATTTATACGACGGTTCATGTTATTGGTTCTGTCATTGTTTATGCCGGCAGGAGCAGTTGCCCGATTGGTATTTGGGGCACTAGTGGCAGCATTGCTAAATATTCCGATTTGTCTTGTATCGGAGCGATTGATAGCACTGGTGCCTACAGCGACCCTGTTAACGCCGTAATTTTGTGACAATCGACCAGTTGAACTATTTCTTGAACTATTCGACCTAGTATTCCATGATGATCGAGGTCCGTAATTGTAATTTCGTTGATTAGCCCCTGCCCAAAATCCTTGGTTAAAGCCTTGATTGAAGCCGTTGCGATAACCACCCCAGCCATTATTCCAACCCCAACCTCGGTTCCAGCCCCAGCCATTCCAGCCGCAGTATCCGCCATAACCCCAAGCCCAGCCAGGGTTAAAGCCACCAAATCCTCCTCCCCAGCCATAATTCCACATGGGCACACCCCAGCCGAAACCACCACCGTTCCAACACCAGTTGTTCCAACCCCAACCAATAGAAACATTGATTCCGTTATTCCAACCCCAACTGGGAGACCAATACGGATTTCCCCAGCCAATAAAGGCAGCAGGCTGACCCCAGCCACCGCCCCACCAAAATGGGTCCCAATAGAAACTATTGAAATAACCAAAATTCCAACCTGGTCTGTAAAACCGACGGATGCGGGATGTGTAGAAATAATCATCGTCATCGTAGTCAATCACGCTATTGTCATCATAATATCGACTCTGATCATTATTGTCCGATCGATAATTGGCATTATTATCACGAATGCGCTGTTCGTATGTACTTTCCGTTCCAGAAGGTATGTCATACACATCATCATTGCCTTGCGCCATTACACCAGCAGGCAGTAACAGTAATACAAATAAGAAATTCAAATACGTTTTCATTTTCAATATATTTTTTCGTTTAGGGACATTGTCTAAAATACTACTTACCGTACCAAATAGAGGCAAACAATTGTTAACACACAGTTGATTTTTGTTTTGCCAGCACTCAATTGATAAGCATTTTTTTAAACTTTTATCAGTCCAACAAAGTACAGACGCATTTCTGGTACAAAAGTTTAATTAATCGTACAAAAAAGATTTATTTTGGCGCTTCACCATTATACAAGCAAAAAATGTCAAAAGGAATAACCTCAAGATCCGAAAATTATAGCAATTGGTATAATGATATCGTTGTAAAAGCAGGCCTTGCTGACCATAGCGATGTGAGGGGCTGCATGATTATCAAGCCATATGGTTACGCCATTTGGGAAAATATGCGTACAGCCTTGGATAAAATGTTTAAAGACACAGGGCATGTAAACGCCTACTTCCCCATTTTTGTTCCGAAAAGCTTATTTGAAGCTGAGGAGAAAAATGCTGAGGGTTTTGCTAAAGAATGTGCAGTAGTTACTCACTACAGATTAAAAAATGACCCTGCAGCCCCAGGTAAATTAATGGTGGACCCAGAAGCCAAATTGGAAGAAGAACTGATAGTTCGCCCAACTTCTGAAGCAATTATCTGGAAATCTTACAAGAAGTGGATTCAATCTTTTCGAGACCTGCCTATATTGATTAATCAGTGGGCCAACGTTGTTCGATGGGAAATGCGCACACGCCTTTTTTTACGCACGGCTGAATTTTTATGGCAAGAGGGCCATACAGCTCATGCAACCCGGCAAGAGGCCATTGATGAAACTGAACAAATGATTGAAGTGTATGCTCGTTTTGCGGAAGAATGGATGGCCATGCCGGTAATCAAAGGGTTAAAATCTGCTAGTGAACGTTTTGCAGGCGCAGAAGAAACCTATTGCATTGAGGCATTAATGCAAGACGGAAAAGCTTTACAAGCGGGAACATCACACTTTTTGGGTCAGAACTTTGCCAAAGCTTTTGATGTAACCTATATGAATAGCGAAAATAAAGCCGAATATGTTTGGGCGACAAGCTGGGGGGTTAGCACTCGATTAATCGGAGCCTTGATTATGGCTCATAGCGATGACAAGGGCTTGATACTGCCCCCAAAATTGGCTCCCTATCCGGTAGTTATTGTGCCAATTACTAAAACTGAAGAGGGGAAACAAAAGGTAATGCAACTTGCAAAAGAAATTCGGCAACAACTTTTAGCAGAGGGCATTCAAGTGAATATTGATGATGATGACAATGTGCGACCAGGCTTTAAATTTGCAGAATACGAACTTAAGGGTGTTCCGATTCGCTTAACTATTGGTGAGCGTGACCTCGAAAATAATTTAGTAGAAATTGCTCGCAGAGATACCGGTGAAAAAATCACTCGAGAAACTGCAGGCCTCAGCGATTTTCTAATCGACTTGCTAAATGAAATACAGGCACAAATTTTTAATAAGGCATTGCAATTTCGAAATGAGAATATTCGTAAAGCAAATACTTGGGAAGAATTTGAAACATTAATCAACACAAGTGGTGGTTTTGTTAGTGCACATTGGGACGGCACGCCAGAAACGGAAGAAGCTATTAAAACCAAAACAAAGGCTACGATTCGTTGTATACCATTGAGAAATGAGTTGGAAGAAGGTACATGCATTCTCAGTGGGAAGCCCAGTAAAGAGCGCGTACTTTTTGCTAAGGCTTATTAGCAGCCCTTTCATCCCAAGATCTTACCGCTGTACATTTTCATTTATTGTCGTTCATGATTTTTATCATACGGTAAGTAATTTCACCTTGAATTACATCAAACCCTATATCATGGCTAATACAAAAACTCCTGCAGAGTATAAAGATGCTTCACTTGCCATACTCAATGATGGAAAATGGAGCGATGCTATTCTTATTACATTAATAATGATTTCAATCTCTATTGGGCTAGGCATGATCCCTTTTATAGACACTGTTGCTAATTATATTTTTGGTGGCCCCATTGCTTTTGGTTTCACGACATACTTTATCAAAATAAGCCGAAGGCAATTCGCAGACATCAATCAGTTATTTGCTGGCTTCAAGAGATTTGTTGATTGTTTTGTGGCCTTTATCCTAATGCTCATCATCATTTGTCTTGGGCTGTTATTCCTAATAGTTCCAGGTATTATTGCAGCCATTGCTCTTAGTCAAACTTTTAGACTTATGTATGATGACCCCAACATGAAGCCGGTTGACGCTTTGAGAGCCAGCCATGAGATGATGATAGGACATCGCATGGACTATTTCATCTTGATACTAAGTTTCACAGGTTGGGCATTATTTAGTTTACTCACATTGGGGTTGGGATTCTTAGCATTAATTCCTTATGCCAGTACGGCTATGACATTATTCTACAATGATTTGACAAAGCACACCGCCAGCGAGATTGAAGAACTCGGCAGCCACTTGGAGCAACTAGTCTAAAACAAATACTTGCTTTTTTTAAAACATAGGTTGTCAGTTTTTATACTGTTTAACAGATGCTTAAATCTCTTTTAACTTGCATCAAAATCATCCAGCACTTCGTGAAATTAAATTTGAGGTTGCTTAAATTTTTTTACCATGAAACAAATAATATTTTCATTACTGACCGTAACATTAATTTGTTATGCCTCACAAACTTTCGCCCAACGCTTCGAAAAAGAAAATAACAAAGAGAAAGAAATCATATTAGATGATAAAAACAATGAAAGCAAGACGACTATTGAAGTGAATAATGGCGCCTTATTTATTTATGGCAAAAAAAATCGCGGATATTGAAAATAATACAAGTCTAAAAGTTATCAAGAAAAATACAATTGATGACGATATAGATATAGACATAGGACGTTTTGACAGACCATTTTTTAACCAACGCGAAAGATCTACCCTTGGCGCCAGGCGCGCAATGCTGGGTGTATTAACCGAAAACGCCAATCTTGGTGCAAGAATCAAAGAAATTGTAACTGGATCGGCTGCAGAGAAAGCAGGACAAGAAAAGGATGACATCATTACCACAATAGATGGCAAGAAAGTAGTTGATTACAATGATCTGGTTAGCATCATTGGCGAATACGAAGCTGGCGATATGGTAAACATTGAAATATCCAGAAAAAATATGGCAAAGACCTTGACGGCAAAATTAGATAACAATGAGCCCCCGACCGTCTTCCGAGGGAACTCGCAATTTAATCTACCCTTCAACAATTTTAAGGAGTTGTTTGACATGCCCGGTAATGGCGGGATGATATTTGAACAAAATAACACTCCCAAAATCGGCCTTGGACTTGAGGAAAGCTCTCAAGGGCTTGAGATTATCAGTATAGAACCGAACAGCGCAGCCGCCGAAGCCGGACTGGAAGAAGGTGATAAAATAGAACCTTTTGAAGGCGAAAAAGTACAATCGAATGATGATATAAAACAGGCCTTGAAAAGAGCTAAAGGAAATAAAGAAATTTACCTGGGTATTAAGCGCAATGATGCAATAAAGAGTTTGCGTGTGGTTTTACCACAAGCAAAAAAGAGAGCACAATTTTAAAGATTGGGCTCGATTAACTAATCTGTTCATAGTTGCAAGAATGACTTCGTCTTAGGTCGGAGTCATTTTTGTTTTAGGTTGAGACAAAAAAATTGATACAACCGAGGGAATTCTATTTCTACAACGTCAAAAATGAGATAACATTATATTTTTTTCGACCTCAACATATACCCGCATCTTGAAAAGAACACCACTATACTTTGTACTCGGAGCCTTTGTCATTTTATTTACAGCAGGCACACTTGATTTAAGCAATTTATACAATTATGCCAATCAAAACGTGCCAAACTACATTACCAAGGATAATACCGGCACGAATACAATAAATGACAAAGAGGCCACCTTGGGTCGTGTATTATTTTATGATAAAAGTTTATCTGTTGACAATAGCATTGCCTGTGCCTCATGCCATTTGCAGCAATTTGCCTTTAGCGATACCGCGCAGGCTAGCGTCGGGGTAAACGGCACCACCGGACGGCATTCTATGCGATTAATTAATACGCGCTTTGCAGATGAAATAAAATTCTTTTGGGATGAACGGGCCAATACCTTGGAAGATCAGGTTATACAACCCATCCAAGATCATACCGAAATGGGCTTTAGTGGTCTTAACGGCGACCCTGATTTTGACTCTGCTAAACGAAAAATAGCCTCCTTAGAGTATTATAAAACCCTCTTCAATTTTGTGTACAACGATACGCTTGTCACTACCCAACGTATTCAGCATGCACTTGCTCAATTTGTAAGAAGCATACAATCTTTTGATTCGAAATTTGATTCGGGATTTGCACAGGCTCCAAACTTGGGTGCTCCTTTTGTCAATTTTACAAACCAGGAAAATGCCGGCAAACAACTCTACTTGGCGCTACCTCAGTTCAACAATCAAGGTGTCCGTATTGGCGGCGGGGCAGGCTGCCAAGGTTGTCATCGTGCGCCAGAATTTGATATAGACTCAGCTTCGCGCAACAATGGCGTGATTGGTAGTTTAACGAGCACAGCACCAGATTTCACCAACACTAAAGCGCCAACACTGCGAGATTTACTTAATAGCAACGGCACACCCAATACCCGCATGATGCATACAGGAGCCTTTACCAATATCAATGGTGTGATAAATCATTACAACCAAATTCCGGCACAACCGAACAACCCAAACCTGGATAATCGATTGCGGCCGGGCGGTAATTTTCAGAACCTAAATTTGAGTAATCAAGAGATTGGTGAATTAGTCGCGTTTTTACGTACACTTACTGGCAATGATGTTTACACAAATCCCAAATGGAGCAATCCATTTACAAATGATAGCATTAGCATTAATGTTACCACTGCTGTGCCACTTACAACACGCAATTTGTATTTCACACTTTTCCCAAACCCATGTTCAAATAATCTGTACATTAAAACAGATGGCATCAACATGCGCAATAAGTCGTATACAATAATCTCCATACATGGTGGCGTAATGCTAAAAGGTGTTTTCGACGAAAAGATTAACGTCAGCAATCTATCAGCAGGTGTTTACTTTCTTCAAATTGACAAAGCTGTATTACGTTTTGTAAAGCAATAAGGTTAATGCTCTTCGTATATTATTTTATCCACTCGTCCGTCAGTTAAAGTTAGAATACCGGCATCAGGATTTTCTTCCAAGATCTTCCAGTTTGGCCGTAGTGGCCCACCAAATTCTATAGTAGCCTGAAGGGTGTATTTTTTTAATGTGGTAATTAGTATGCTGGCATTCCCAAACTTATCTTCATAGGCCTTGTAGTTGTTCGGCAGGTCTGTAGGCAAAAATCCATCGGGCATAAATGCAATCTTGCAATATGGTTGCTGCGTGCCAATCAAGGTTGAATCGGCGGGCAAACGTATAGGCAATGTTTCAATCTGATTCATATTGCCAATTTGCAACCAAAACACCCCATCGGTTTTGGTTTTAAAAAACATATCCAACACATCGCCCGCCTTTGTTTTTATTGGCGTAGAAATTTGCTTGGCTTTAAACAACATTCCATTCACCTTTACTTGTAGAACACCTTCAGGTAATTGGTCATGAAAGGTATGAACTGGCGTTCCTCCATAATTTGGCTGCGTAGCAATGCCCTGAATAATGACATCCTGCTTTGGTTTAAAATTTTTACATTTTAGCCCAACACTCACTTTTTGAGGAGCAACCGCTTTATCTACAGAAGTTGTGGTTTTAGCCGACATTAAGTTGATAACATTTAACTCAGCCCCTTTTGTTGTGAAATATTTTTTTCCATTCTCTATTTTTCCTTTGAGCAATTTTCCACTCACGGAATAATTATCTGTGTTGCCAATTTGGGTACTGTAGTCCACTTCTAATTCAAACGCATATTGCGCCGAAGAGAAAAAAGAACTAAACAATAAAATAAACCCGAATACAATACTGCGCATATTGGCTAAATTAAGAAAAATATTAGCAGCACATGAATCGCTACAATTGTTTTACAAACCAATAATCCATTTGTGGCGTATCGCCTATTGGAAAAGGGTTTTGCAGGCCTGAATTAACAAAGCCATGTTTATTGTAAAAAGCCTTGGCGCGTTCATTGTGTTCCCACACACTGAGGTATACTTGCTCATAGCCTTTGTCTTGCAAAAAAAACAGGCAATGACTCAATAATATTTTGGCATACCCTTTACCATGGTACGCTTTCAAAAAATAAATGCGCATGAGTTCAGCCGATTTTTTATCTGCGAATGCGGCATGTGGTTCTTTTCCTAAATTTATACGTGCATAACCGGCAGCAACATCGTCTACATAAAAAATGAAAAAATAATCATGCGGATTGGCAAGCTCTTTACCTACCTGGTGCACATTATAATACTCGCTCAGTAACCCTTCAAGATCTTTGTCTGTGCAGGTTCCACGAAAAGTTTCGTCAAATGTTGTAGCACCTAACTGGGCTATTAAGCTCGTATGGCTAACATCAGCCTGTACTATGACCATTTTCGGATTAGTCAATTTGAATACAAATATTTTTTGGTTCTGTAAAAAAGTTCAGTGCATTCCAACCCCCTTCTCGACCAACACCACTGTTTTTAATGCCGCCAAAGGGAGTGCGTAAATCGCGCAGCAACCAGCAATTTACCCAAACGATGCCGCTTTCTATTTTATTCGCCACACGATGTGCTTTGCTAACATCCTGCGTCCATACTGAGCATGCCAAGCCAAAGTCTGTTGCATTAGCTAATCGTAATGCATCCTCCTCCGTTTGAAACGATTGCAAGGTGACCACAGGGCCAAAAATTTCCTCCTGATTGGTTCTGCAGTTTGGCCCCAAACCTTCAATTACCGTTGGTCCAATGAACAACCCTTCCTCGTTTTCGCCATCAAGCTTTACAGCTTCGCCACCCGTGAGAATCGTGCCGCCCTCATCGCTTGCCAATTTTATACAACCCATTACTTTTTCAAAATGTGCCTTACTTACCACAGCGCCTTGCTGGGTATTTTCGTCCAAGGGATTCCCAACACGCAAGGCTGAAACGCGTTGTACAAATTCAGTTTTAAATTTTTCGTAGATCGACTGCTCTATCAACACCCGGCTGCCACATAAGCATATTTGACCTTGATTAGCAAAAGATGATTGCACTACGGTATTCATCATTTTTTCCCAATCACAATCAGCGAATATTAATACAGGATTTTTGCCTCCAAGCTCGAGCGATAGTTTTTTGAATTTCGGAGCGGCTTCTGCCGCAATATGTGCGCCGGCCCGAGTACTTCCGGTAAATGAAATTGCCTTAATATCATTATGCTTAACAATCTCACTGCCGCACTGTATACCATCACCGTGTAAAATATTTAATACTCCTGCCGGTAGGCCTGCCTCAATACATATTTTACTCAGCAGAAAAGCCGTTACTGGGGTAATCTCACTAGGTTTGGCGACGACGCAATTTCCCGCAGCAATTGCAGGAGCAATCTTCCAGGTGAATAAATACAACGGTAAATTCCAGGGTGAAATGCAGCCTACAACGCCAATCGGCTGCCTGCGGGTATAATTTACAGCCCGATCTTCCATGGTATGGCTCTCCGATGCAAAATGCATGATGCCCGTTGCAAAAAATCTAAAATTGTCAGAGGCTCTTGGAATATCGACACGCTTACTCAATTTAAGCGGTTTGCCATTATCGAGCGTTTCTGCTAATGCAAGCTCATCAAGTTTGGCTTCGATAAACTCAGCAATTTTATTCATTACCCTAAAGCGTTGTTCCGGCGAAGTTTTACTCCAGCTTTTGAATGCTTCTTTAGCAGCTTGCACAGCCTTTTCAACGTCTGCGGCATTGCTGACAGGCACGGAGCCAATACTTTTTCCGGTAGCCGGATTTATATTTTCCAGGGTTTCACCGTCGAGGGCACTTACCAATTCTCCGTTGATATAATTTTTTATGTCGTATGTCATGATGCCTATTTTATTTTATATACACGGGGTGCAAATAACGTTTTCTACCCCTATATTTTTTTAAATCGAGCCTGTGCGTCCGCCATCTACACAGATACTTTGACCGGTGACATAAGCTGCTGCTGGTGTTGCTAAAAAAGCAATCATATCTGCAATTTCTTCAGGCTTGCCAAAGCGCTTCATGGGTATTTCATTCAGCATCGCTTGTTCAACGGCATCTATTTCTGTTGCTGTTTTCTTGGCCTTGTTTTCTATTATAGATGATAAGCGCACTGTTTTAGTAGCTCCGGGTAGCACATTGTTTACCGTAATGCCGTAAACAGCCAGTTCATTAGCCATGGTTTTTGCCCAGCTAGCCACAGCCCCACGTGTGGTATTGCTTACGCCGAGTCCGCTCAGTGGTATTTTAACGGATGTTGATATCACATTGATGATACGACCGTATCCTGATTTTTTCATATGCTCTATTACAGCTAAGGTTATTATGTGATTGCAAATCAAATGCTGATTAAAAGCATCTAAAAAAGCTTGAGTGGTTGCCTCGGTTATTTTACCCGATGCTGGTCCGCCGCTATTGTTAACCAAAATATCAATGGCATTAATTTTTACGTAATCATTTATTGCAGTTCGCACATTTTCAGGATCTGAAAAATCAGCAATAATCACATCATGCTTATTAGGATAAGAAGCGTTCAATGTGTCAATATTGGCCTTTAACTTTTCGTGATTCCGCGCCATCAATACACAACGCGCTCCCAGTTTGGCTAATTCCTGTGCAGCAGACCACCCAATGCCCTGCGTACTCCCACAAATTAGTGCCGTTTTGCCTGTCAAATCGATATTCATAGGCAAACAAATATAGGTTAATGAAAAATAATTAAAAGTTTATCTTGCACCCTGTAAACAAGGTCTTCATTATCTATGCGCAAAATTATTACCCTAATACTGCTTTTTGCTTGTTCCAACCTGAAGGCTCAATTTCGAAAAATCGAATTTCAAACTGAATTACTTGGGATTGCGCACTATACACAAAACGGCAATTTCAAAACCTTTAACGATGTTGGCTTAGCTTATTTGCACCCGCTTTGGGAGCAGACCTATGCCGTATTTGGTTTACAGGCCAGCGCCCGAAAATATAAAGACGATTGTAAGGACTGTATTGATCATTATGCCGGAACATTGAATAACAAACAATGGACCGCTTCATTAGCAGCACGATATTTGTTCCGTCCTGAGGTGGTGGAGACCTGGAATATTTTTGCCGAAGGTGGTTTTCACTATACCCGATTAGCATCAGATGGCCAATATGATGGTGGCAAAGACAGCTTGGGTCTGGTAACATCCAATCGATTTGAGGGCGGAGGTTTCCGCTTCAAAATAGGCACTGTTTATCAATTTCTATCCCCCTGGTATATTGGTGGTAACATAGGTTTTCATCTGAATGGTGGTCAGCGGCAACGTTTTTTCGGACCAGCATCAGCCAAGGATCAAGAAGTTACATTTGATTATGAAAATGTAAATGAAGGATTTAACCGCGTCATGATTGAGATACGGATTGGTTATCGTTTCTTGAAATAAATTATACCGGCACTAAAAAAGTCAGAACTGTCCAAATTCTAAAGTCGGTTTACGACTTAGTCAAATCCGAAACCTTTACCTTTGCCCTTCAATTTTTTTTATGCTGCAGTTACAAAAAATACGTGAAGAAAAAGAAGCTGTTCTGGCTGGTTTGCAAAAAAAGTTTTTTGCCAACTTGGAAATAGTTGACCAGATTATAGCTACAGATGCTGAAAAAAGGCAAACACAAGCTTCCGGAGATGAAATTTTGGCACAAATTAATAAGGCATCGAAGGATATTGGCATTTTGATGAGCCAGGGTAAAAAAGATGAAGCTGAAGCCAAAAAATCAGCAGTGAGCAGCCTAAAAGAACAATCGAAAGAGCATCAAGCAAGACTACAAGATTTGGAAATCCAGCTGCACGAATTATTAGTCCAGCTACCCAATTTACCCCATGAACTGGTCCCTGCCGGAAAATCTGCCGAAGAAAATGAAATCGTAAAATCTTGTGACATCCCACAACTTGATGAAAATGCACTACCGCATTGGGACCTTGCTAAAAAATATGACCTCATTGATTTTGAATTAGGGGTAAAATTAACCGGGGCAGGTTTTCCGGTATACAAAGGTTTAGGTGCTAAACTACAACGGGCACTGATTAGCTATTTTTTAGATTATAACATTGCCGCTGGCTATCAGGAAACGATGCCCCCACTGATGGTAAATGAAGATTCCGCTTTTGGCACTGGACAATTACCCGACAAAGAAGGGCAAATGTATCATGTGACGGCAGATGCATTTTATTTAATCCCAACGGCCGAAGTGCCTGTAACCAACATATATCGCAACGAGATCATTGACCCGAAAAATCTACCCGTAAAAATGACAGCCTACACGCCTTGCTTTCGGCGAGAAGCTGGAAGCTACGGAAAAGATGTTCGGGGACTAAACCGCTTACACCAATTTGACAAGGTGGAAATTGTACAGCTTGTAAGGGCCAAGGATTCTTACGAGGTATTAAATCAAATGGTCGGCCATGTAGAAGCCCTTATTCAACAATTGGATCTGCCCTATCGCATACTGCGGTTGTGTAGTGGCGACACGAGTTTTGCTTCTGCGCTAACCTATGACTTTGAAATATTTAGTGCTGCCCAGGGGCGTTGGCTAGAAGTGAGCAGTGTATCAAATTTCGAAAGTTTTCAAACGAATCGAATGAAGATTCGCACCCGCAACGAAAACGGCAAAACGGAATATGTGCACTCGCTAAATGGTTCTTCTTTGGCCTTGCCGCGCATTTTGGCTTGCCTGCTAGAAAACAACCAAACAGAAGATGGCATCAAGATACCCGCAGTGTTGCAACCTTATTTCGGTGCAACGCTGATAAACTAGGCCTATTCGGCGTCTTTTTTCTTCGGTTTTTTAAAGTTGCCGGCTACCCGAAATCCTAGATAAACATTTGCACCTCGCGAGTCAGTACTGAGCAACCCAAGTACATTGTCTGATCCAAAGTAGAAATAAGCAAGGCGAGCTCCGAATCCTACCTGCGCGCGCTCTGTGAAATAGTTGTATGATACGGGCGCCCAAACCTCCAACCACTTGTTTTGCCAACGTGGTATTAGGGCAGTATACCCACCATAGGTAGAGCGCTTAGAGCCCTGGCCGATTAAGTTACCGGAGCTCGATAACCCAACCACGAAACCGAGGCCTAATTCAACTTCTGCATAAAAATTAATTCTGGTTGGCAATTGCTGAACAAAATCGTCCACCACTGCCGTATCCACGTCAATGCCATAACCTTTTGCCCAAGTACGTATAGAATCATAAGTACACGGGATATTCTCAAAACTATCAATAGGAATACTGACGTTATTAGCTCGAAAATAGGCTCCATATTGTGCGCCTCGTCGGTAATTAATGCGGCCAATGTCTGTAACACTTAAACCGGCGCGAACATTTTTATCAAATAACTGACCCATATAAGCAACGCCCACATCTCCGCCGATACCATTTCCTGATCCGCTATTAAAAGGGTTGATGATTTGGCCAAAGTTTACTTCACCATCATCACTGCTATTCAAAATATCCAAATCTACCGGAAAGCCGGCGTTCATTTCAAGATCAGCGCTAAACGCTACAACAGAATCACTATTGATAATTTTATCTGGATCAATGTCTACATTTTTGGCTGTAAAATCAAAGGCTGCAAGTCCTTGGTAATACCGCAAACTTAAGCCAGCGTATAACTTATGATTTTTTATGTTCAATACTTGAGCACTACCGGTAATACCAATATCGCTCATAGCCTGCAAATTGAAGTTGACATAGTCTTCTTTGATAGGACCATATTTTTTAAAATCAAAACCATCCTCGGCAAAAACTGCATCAGCCAATCGCAAATTGGCGTCGTTTAACTGCAGAAACAAACGGGTGCGTGTAGTAAACCCCACCGAAAATTTCTTTTTATAGTTATAAAAAGCCGCAGGGCCTGATACCTCAAGGGCATTACGAAACGAGAACTGCTTGTCGCCTTGTGCATTCTGCACGTCACCAAAACTCAATTTGCCATCCGTTAGCAATTGATTCCAAGGCAACAGCAAACCTTGTATCTCGGTGGTGTTATTAATATTGAATATTTGTGTTTCCCATTGAATTTCTTGTCCTGCTCCAAAGGCGGGGTTTTCCATGGTGCTCATAATGCCACCATATTTGCTAAACTTCAAGCCCGTATTGCCGGATTGAGCAAAAGATGATTGAAAACCAAAAAGCATTACGCTACATGCTAGAAGAGTAATAAAATGAATACGCATAGTAATAAGTTTAAGGGGGTTTGAGCAAACAAATTTAGTAGAACAAAGATTAGTGTGTGCAGACTATTTATTCAAATCTCCATACCGCAATATATCGGTAACATCCTGCATTTTACCATCAGAATAAAGCAACAAAGACATTTGAGACGGAATGGGTTCTTTAAAGGTCACCACATACTTACCCCATTCCCCAACACGGACCTTGAAATCGGCTGTCTCATAGTCAGTGGCACCATATTGTTCACGCATAAGCCAAACACCATTTGTCTGTGCTTGTATACTGACTTCGTTTGCGGCAGTGCGTGTAATAGTAAAAACATCATTGACTCCTTTGGCATAATACCAAAGCACTTCGTGGAAATCATCGGCCAATACCCCATGATTGCGCATTTCGGCATCTATCCCTACACGCTTGGCACTACGAAAAACATAAAAATCATTACAAAAGGAAGGTACATTTAATAAATAAACATCTTTCCTGGAATGTTCCTGTAATTCACTCAAATAATGATGGTGCAAGGCGCCGGCTAACATTTTTTCTTGCTTTGTTCTATTTAGTAATGTCAAATTATAAAAGAATAACACAATGAATATAAACATTGTCAGCCCAACATTTCTAGCCACCAGCAAGAAAAAAAGCGATAGAATAAACGGCAAGGCAAAATAGACAAAGCGAACATTTTCATACGTACCGGACGAAGCGCCAAAGCGGAATAAGTTGGGTGCTAAAAACAAGGCAATGTGCAGCATAAAAAACACCACGGTGTAATACCGTTTGTGAATGGCCCAAATAAGGGCTCCCCCTGTAGTCAGCAATAATGGAAGGAATAAATAGGTCTTCACCAATCCGTAATATGCCTGTCGTATGCTAACCTCAAGAAATTGTGTATTGGCAAGCCCTTGAAGAGTATACAGCCAAAAATGAGTAAGGGCATCGGATACCTCCGGAAGATAGTCTTCATTACCTGCTCCATGAGGCAACCAGGTATTGTAAAGCCACTTTAGCAAACCGAAACTCAGGATGGTAAAAAATAGCATAGGGAGCAATACATGACATGCTTGTTGCCACAAGGCCTTTCGATCACGCACAATTGCAAATCTCAATAAAATGATAATTGCAGCACTACATGGAAATAGCAAACTGATTTCCATTGTAAATAAGCTCAGCACAAAAAGAAAATGGAAGGGTAGCAAATAAAATCGGCTCCCCTCAATATATCGATACAGTGCCCATAAAATGAGCAAATAAAATATCATACTCCAGTTATAATGCGAAGTAGCCGCCCATGCAATATTTTCAACATTATTTGGCGATACCAATAACAATATGGGCACTATAAGAAACAGAATGCGATTATTATTCCACTGAAAGAGCTTCCCTATTTTGGGTATTACCACATACCACAAGGTGCCTATCAGCGCTTGCAGGCCAACAAAAAGAAAAAAATAACGATAAGAATGAATACCGAAAATGAAATAGTAGATTTTGAGAAGAGCATAATGTAATTGATACAAACTTTTGAAAGGGTTTGACCCAAACACCTCAGTCCAACGCATATGTTTCACCTCCCATAAACCCGAGATGCCATCATCTACCAACATATAGGGTGCTATAGGGTAATATACCAACCAACCCAACAAAAAAAGGAAAGCAAATAAAGCCCATGCCGGCACTTGCGGCTCAGTGAGCATTTTAAAACGAAATAAGGGCAAAGACTCGATGACCCAAAGATAAGCCTGTCTCCAAACAGATTAGTCGATTGTAAATCGGCTATTTCTTGATATACATTACCTCTTTAATGACTTTGACAACTTTTTCTACTGAAGGCAGAAAAGCCTTTACTAGATTAGGAGCATAGTGCATACTGCTGTCGGCAGTTGTAATTCTTCTTACCGGCGCATCTAAATAATCAAAGGCTTCTTTTTGAATGCGATACGCAATCTCCGAACTGACACTGGCAAAAGGCCATTGCTCTTCTACAACCACCAAACGGTTGGTTTTTTTCACTGACGCTAATATTGTATGCCAGTCCAGCGGGCGAATAGTACGTAGGTCTATCACTTCGGCACTAATACCTTCTTTCGCCAGCTCTTCAGCACTTTGCAATGCAACGTGCATCATTTTATTAAACGAAACAATCGTTACATCCGTACCTTGCCTTTTAATATCTGCTTTACCAATAGGTATTAAATATTCCTCCTCCGGCACATGCCCCTTTTCGCCGTACATCACCTCACTTTCCATGAATACTACAGGGTCATTATCACGTATAGCCGACTTGAGCAGACCTTTAGCATCATACGGATTGGAAACTGAAATCACTTTGAGCCCGGGAATATTGGCATACCAGCTTTCAAAAGCCATGGAGTGCTGCGCCCCTAACTGCCCGGCAGAGCCATTGGGCCCACGAAAAACGATAGGGCAGCTAAATTGCCCACCACTCATTGCAGTCATTTTGCTGGCGTGGTTTAATATCTGATCAAGCGCCAGCACCGCAAAATTCCATGTCATGAACTCTACAATCGGTCGCGTACCATTCATAGAAGCACCAGTGGCAATGGCTGTAAAGCCGAGCTCAGCAATGGGAGTGTCGATTACTCTTCGGTCACCAAATTCATCCCACAGGCCTTGACTCACCTTATAAGCGCCATTGTACTCTGCAACTTCTTCCCCCATCAGGAACACTTTGTCGTCTCGCAACATTTCTTCCCGTATGGCCTCTCGTAATGCCTCTCTGAACTGTATTTCTCGCATAGAGGCGAAATTATTATAATGCAGGCAGATAATTGATTAACATTTCAAAAAAATTATTCCCGGCTAACGTTTAACATATCAAACTCGTATATTTATTAAACCAATTCGTCATGCGTTACCTACTTACTTCAACCTTCGTTTTATTTTATACCATAAGTTTTAGTCAGAATTTATCACTTACATGGGCAAAAGTTTTGGAAGGAAACAAAAGTGCAATTGAATCTATTGTAGTTGATGGGAATGGTTTTGTTTATCTAACAGGTATTTATACCGACACTACTGATTTTGATTTGGGCCTTGGTGTTCATAACAAGATTGCTGGTTGTAAAGAAAGCTCATTGTTTATCATGAAAATGGACTCAAATGCGAATTTTATTTGGGTAAAAACAATAGATAGTGCTCGTGGAAATTGTACACTAACACCTAATGGTAGTTTACTGCTTCATGGCGTATTTAGGGGCACCGCAGACTTTGACCCTAACTTGGGCGTACATAACATGATTGCATCCAACGGTTGTTATTTTTTGTGCGAATTAGACACTGCCGGCAATTTTCAGTGGGTAAAACAGTATGGTCCCTTGAATAGTTCAGTGCAATTTTTCCAACAACACCTTGAATTAAAATTCGATAATGCTGGTGACTTGGTAATTGTAGGCACATATTCCGGTAATTTCGATGCTGATCCTGATGGAACAACAGTAATTCTAAATTCGAGTGGTACTTACATATTGAAACTTACTGCCACAGGTAGCTTTGTTTGGGTCAAGGAAATTCTAATTATTAATACTTATGTAACTGGTGAAGAATTAGGTTTTGATTCTTTAAACAATGTTTACATTGTTGGTCACTTTTGGAGAGGGACAATTGACTTTGATCCAGGACCTGCGGTGCAAAATAGAACAGGAAACTCCTCATTCAATATGTTTTTACTAAAGCTTGATCAAAATGGTATCTTCCAATGGGCACATACGTTTGATGTAAATGCTCATGATAATTTTCCTAGAAGACTAGAGGTCGATAAAAACGATAATGTCATTGTTACTGGAGTGTTCTCTGATACGGTGGACTTTGATCCTAGTCCTAGCATAAATTCATTGATAAGTTATGGCAATAACGATTTATTCATTGCAAAATATAGTTCTATTGGAACATTGGTTTGGGTTAAACATATAGAAGGAACAGTATACAATTCTCAGCAAAATGAGGTCATAAACACATATCTCGATGACAATAATGATTTCATCATTACTGGTGGATTAGGTGGTAGTTCTTTTGATTTTGACCCAGGAGCAGGGGTTAGTACAATCGGAGATAGCACAAGTTGGACTGCGTTTATTGCCAAATATGACTCCAATGGTAATATGATATTAGCGGCAGGATTTCCTAGCAATTTATGGGCTTTAGGGTCAAGTATTGTTCCGGTTGGTAATAATTTCTATTTAGGTGGTGTATTTTTTGATACATTGGATGCCGACCCAACAACTAATGTGACCGCAATTACAAATGATAGTACTTTTTTTACAGGTTTTGTTTTAAAGTTAAGCATTCAAAATGCTGTTGGCATAAATAATCATACTACTGAGATTTCAGTAAAAGTTTACCCCAATCCTACCACAAACACATTGTTCATCAAGAGTGAATATGATATTCGGAAAGTTTTTGTTTATGACATGTCTGGCAGACAAATACCATGTACAATGAAAAATAATGTCGTTGATACGACACCTCTTCTTCCAGGTTTATACGCACTTATGGTTGAAACCAAATCTGGAACTGGAGCTGTTCAGTTTATCAAAAAGTAAATCGATGAATTGAACGAAACAATCAATTCACAGCTAACTTTGCGCACTTATGTCAGAAGAGAAGTCGCTAAACTTTATTGAAGAAATTATTGAGGATGACCTAAAGTCAGGCAAGCATCAGCAAATTCATACACGCTTTCCGCCGGAGCCGAATGGCTATCTGCATATCGGCCATGCCTCCAGCATCGTATTGAACTTTGGCCTGGCAAAAAAATACAATGGCAAGTGCAATCTGCGTTTTGATGATACCAATCCGGTAACTGAAGAAACAGAATATGTAGAGAGCATCAAAAACGATATCAAGTGGCTCGGCTACTCCTGGGATAATGAACTATACACATCAGATTATTTCGAAACGCTGTATGAATATGCCCACAAATTGATTGATAAAGGGCTGGCCTACGTAGATGACTCTACTGCCGAAGAAATTGCTGCTCAAAAAGGCACTCCTACCAGCCCGGGTGTAGAAAATGTTTATCGCAATCGCAGCATAGACGAAAACAAAAAACTATTCACCGAAATGCGCGAAGGGCGCTATAGCGAGGGTGAAAAAATCCTGCGTGCCAAAATTGATATGAGCCACACCAATATGCTCATGCGCGACCCCTTGATATATCGCATCAAACATGCATCACACCACCGTACTGGTAATGCCTGGTGCATCTATCCCATTTACGATTTTGCCCATGGACAAAGCGACAGCATCGAAAAAATAACGCACTCGCTTTGCACGCTGGAATTTTTACCGCACCGCGAATTATACAACTGGTTCATCGAAAAACTGGAAATCTACCCTAGCCGACAAATTGAATTTGCCCGCCGCAATATGACGTATACCGTCATGAGCAAGCGACGATTACTGCAGTTGGTAAACGAAGGTCATGTATCCGGTTGGGATGACCCACGGATGCCCACCATCAGTGGGTTGCGCCGCCGAGGTTATACAGCAAAGAGTATTCGTTGCTTTTCTGAGCGCACCGGTATTGCCAAGCGAGATAATATTGTCGATATTGGCCTATTGGATTTTTGTTTGCGCGATCATTTGAACAAAATTGCACAACGCCGTATGGCAGTACTCGACCCATTAAAAGTGGTTATTCTCAATTATCCCGAGGGGCAACAAGAAACGCTGTTTGCAGATAACAACCCGGAAAATGCTGAAGATGGCACACGTGAGATGCAGTTTTCTAGAGAGATTTTTATAGAGCGCGATGATTTTATGGAAGAACCGCCTGCTAAATTTTTCCGACTTGGTCCGGGCCTAAAAACCCGCTTGAAGCACGCTTACATTATTGAAGCGGTAGATTTCAAAAAGAACGAAAGCGGCGAGATTACGGAAATTCACTGTAACTACTTTCAGGATAGTAAAAGTGGCGAGGATACCAGTGGTATTAAAGTAAAAGGCGTAATCCATTGGGTGAACGCCACAGATGCCGTTGATGCCGAGATACGCTTGTATGACCGCCTATTTAAAGTAGAAAACCCAATGGCAGAAGAAGGTGATTTTAAAAGCTATATCAACGAACATTCGTTACAAATAATTTCGAATGCTAAAGTTGAGCCGGCATTATTGCCTGCCGCAGTAGGGCAACATTTTCAGTTTCTTCGAAAAGGCTATTTTGTAAAAGATCAGGATTCGACGACAGAAAAACCTGTATTTAATCTGGCTGTAGGCCTTAAGGATAGCTGGGCGAAGCAAAAAAAATAAGCCCCATTGTCAGTCTTTTTAGTATATTGGTTGATACAACTCACCGATAATGAAAAATATTTTATTCTTCCTCCTAACCATTTTTCTGTTTCAAACAAGTGCTTTCGGTGCCATACCTATCGATAATACCGAAACAAGTCAACATACAACAGTCCGGCAAAAAAAACCTACTCGGCTTACGTCGGTGGTAAAAAAATACCAGCTGCGGTTAGCGAAACAATTAAACAAGCCGCATGCGGAAACGACCGATAGGCAGGCGCTGTTTAATTGGTTGGCGTTTGGCTGTGGCATACTAACCATTGGAACAATGATGGCCGGTTTGTTCCTGCCTGCTATTGTATTGTCTATTGCATCTGTAATTCTGGGCATTGTTGGGCTAAGCCGAAGAGAGCGCCTGCGCGGTTTGGGTATTGCCGGTATGGCGCTGGGAGGCGGTTTTATTATTTTGGTCATCCTGGCCATTTTTTTACTCTTCGCCTTGTTCTTTGAGGATTAGGGCTATTTGGAGAGTTTTATGTAAATCATTTCGCCGGTACGAATATGGGCAATCACCCGCTTTTGTTCATCGGCAGCCATCAGCTCAATTTGCGAGGTATTGGGTGCCGCCTTCCCTTCATTCAGCGCAACTACTTTTATGTAATTACTACCGGCTAGCAAACTTAGTTTCATCGTCTTTTTTGCCGATTGCAATTCATAATCCTTTAAGATGATTTTGCCATTTTGATAAATTGTAACCCGATCACCATCCGGTTGAATATCATCCCAAATCCGAAGTTCTACGGTAGTGCTCTTCCAATCATATTCAATCATTTTCTTTGCGGCTACATGGCTCACCAGAGTATCTACCGGTGGCGGAGTGCTTTTAGGTACTTCTTTTTTTGCAGGCGTTTCTATCTCTTTTTTAGTAGCCATATACATATTGCCAGAGGCACAGGTTTTTTTTGTACCCCTTACCTTGCCGGTAAACTTGCCGGTGTATTGTATTTCGTCCTTTTTGTCTTTACGGTAAACATGCGCACTTAACAGGCAGAAATTCAAATTATCAAATTTGGCCTTAGAGTTTAAGACAACTGTTTCATAAAAATAAAATGACTGATTGCGTGGATTGAACTTGCCTTTGATTCTACATTTTGTTTCGTTGGAAGTGCCCTTGGCCGTTATGGATTGCCCAACAATGAGGTTATCTTTATTGACATCAAACGCCACTTCAAAGGCATATTTTTCTCCTGCCGTTTTGATATAGCCAACATAGTTATAGCTATATTTACAGAAGCTTGAAAAGGGTAAACTCACAAGGGCAATAATCAACAAACAAAACCTCATTATTTTTAAAAGTAATTTTTACATGTCACATAAAGCCTTGCTGCTCATCATTTTTTCTTTTTTTATTCACTCTACATCTGGTTTGGCTGCCATCCCTATACAAGCTCCACAGGCTGGTGAACAACTAACCGTTCATCATAGTTTGATAAAAAAGAAAAGTATATTAAATAAGAAAAAGCTTGATGGAGAAGCTAAACCTAAAAAACGACATGAAAGTATCAATGGACTGCTATCCATCATATTTGGTGGTGCCAGTTTGATATTTTTCCCGCCGCTTGCCATCCCGGCAGTCATTCTGGGCATAATATCACTTACCAAAAAAGAACCCAATAGCTGGATGGCCATCACAGGAGTCACGATTGGTAGTTTATGGATATTATTCGCCATTTTTTTATTGGTACTTTTTTTAATTGTTTTAGTTTAATACACTACATTTGGTCAAAACACATTTTTATGAGAAAATTAATCTTACAAGTAGTTGTAATCGCAATGGTAACCCTTGTTGCCACACCTAACATTTATGCAGGTATTCCGATTCAGGAATCACCGGCAGTAACTCAAAACACTGTTCAAGCGCAGTCTGCTGAGCAAACAGCTAAGTTGACTACCGTTCAAAAAATTGCAGTAAAAAAATTAAACAAGAAACTAAATGCTGATGCTGCCGCTGGTGGGAAAAGCCAATTAGTTGCTTTGTTGCTTTGCATTTTAGTTGGCGGTCTTGGAATTCACCGCTTTTACCTTGGTTATATCTGGCAAGGTGTTGTACAATTATTAACTGCAGGAGGCTTCGGCATTTGGTGGTTGATTGATTTAATCCGCATCATTACAGGTAGCTTAGGTCCAAAAGACGGAGCTTACTCTTCTACTTTATAAGGTAGGGTAACCGCAAACATTCTTTAAAAGCACCACACAACGTGGTGCTTTTTTCATGCCACCACACTGTTATTACCCAACAATCCTTTATACGCTATTGAAATACTTTTTTTTACGGGGATGCATTACATTTATACCCATGAAACGCTTCATTACTTGCATCCTCTTTTTGGTGGCCATGATGGCAACCTCAAACAACGCTTCATACGCTGCAATACCAATTGAAAAAGATAATCCTACATCCGACATTCAGCATGAGATTATTGTGCGAAATAGTCAACAGAAGAATAGTGTTAAGCAACTGGCCTATCGGCTATTGCACAAAAAAGCAGACAATCAACACCGCCTGGCAGCCATCATTATGTCTATATTAATTCCTTTTGTGGGTGTGGCCATCTGGCAGGATCGAATTTCCAAAGATTTTTGGATAACACTACTGCTAACCTTGATGCTCTATGTGCCCGGACTAATTTATGCCTTAAGTGTGATACTAAATAGTCCTAATTATTAAAGCATACTGCCTCCTAAGCCAAGTCGAAGGCTAATATTATCCATAAATTAGGATTTGTCTGCTTCAAATCTTCCTACCTTTACACCCCCTCAGACAATTTGGCTGAAAAAGCCGCTTTTGTCTAAAATTTGATAAGAAAATAAAATATGTTAGGACTACTTAATAAACTGTTTGGTGGCACCAAATCAGAAAAAGATGTAAAAAAACTACAACCCATTGTCGATCAGATAAACGCCTTTTATAACTCTTTCACCAATCTGAGCAACGATGAACTTCGTAATAAAACAGCCGAATTTAAAGCTACTATCAGCAACTATTTGGCCGATATAAACGCAGAAATAGCGACGAAAAAAGAAAGTATCGAAAAGCAATCCGATGTGCATCAAAAAGATGCCCTCTTTAAAGAAGTTGACGCGCTGAACAAAAAGCGTGATGAACTATTGGAAGAAGTCCTGTTGCAAATACTCCCTGTAGCCTTTGCCGTCATGAAGGAAACAGCACGGCGTTTTACAGAAAATAGCGAAATCCGTTCTGGCATAATGTACAACGATGAGGAGTTTGCTGTAAAAAAGGATTATATCACTATAGAAAACGGAGAAGCCATTTACAGAAATAGCTGGACGGCAGCCGGAGCCGAAATCACCTGGAACATGGTGCACTACGATGTGCAGTTGATTGGTGGCTATGTATTACACACCGGCAAAATTGCCGAAATGGCAACAGGTGAGGGTAAGACCTTGGTATCGACCTTGCCGTCATACCTGAATGGGCTTACCGGAATGGGCGTGCACCTGGTAACAGTGAACGACTACCTGGCCAAACGGGATAGCGAATGGAATGCACCCTTGTTTGAATGGTTAGGCTTAACGGTGGATTGTATCGATAAGCACGAACCGAACTCGGAAAGGCGCAAAGAGGCCTATAAAGCCGACATCATTTATGGTACCAACAACGAATTTGGTTTTGACTACCTCCGTGACAATATGGTGCAAAACCCCAAAGAAATCGTTCAGGGCAAGCTCCACTTTGCTATGATAGACGAGGTAGATAGCGTATTGATTGACGATGCCCGTACACCGTTGATTATTTCCGGACCGGTACCTAAAGGTGATGAACAGGAGTTTCATACCCTCAAGCCGCGCATCGAACAGCTAGTGAATGTACAACGCAAACTTGTCAATGGATTTTTGGTGGATGCCAAAAAGAAAATTGCAGCCGGCGATACGGATAAAGAAAGCGGTGGGCTTGATTTATTCCGCGCCTTTAAAGGTTTGCCAAAAAATAGTTCGCTTATAAAATTCCTTAGTGAGCCGGGCATGCGTCAAGTGCTGCAAAAAACAGAAAACTATTATCTGGGTGAGCAACAAAAACATATGCCAAAAGCCATTGAAGAATTGTTGTTTACCATTGACGAAAAAAACAATCAGGTAGACCTGACTGATAAAGGCTTACAACTGATAACCAAGAGCGGCGAAGATGAAAAGTTTTTTATCCTGCCCGATATTGCTACCGAGCTGAATGCCATAGAAACAAGCAGTGATTCTGACGAAGAAAAAGCCAAGCAAAAAGATGCCCTCTTGCAAGACTACTCGATTAAAACTGAGCGGATTCATACTTTACAACAATTGCTGAAAGCCTATACCCTGTTTGAAAAAGACGTAGAGTATGTGGTAATGGATGGCAAAGTGAAAATTGTAGACGAACAAACAGGCCGTATCATGGAAGGGCGACGTTACAGCGATGGATTACACCAGGCTATCGAGGCAAAAGAAAACGTAGATGTAGAAGCCGCCACACAAACCTTTGCTACAATCACATTGCAAAACTTTTTCCGTATGTACCACAAGCTGGCCGGTATGACGGGTACTGCCGAAACCGAAGCTGCTGAGTTGTACGAAATTTATAAACTGGAGGTTACCTCTATTCCTACTAACCTGCCCATCATTCGTGATGATAAAGACGACAAGGTATACAAAACAAAGCGTGAAAAATACCGCGCCGTCATAGACGAGATTGTCAGTTTGAGTAATGCCGGCAGACCGGTACTGGTAGGTACCACAAACGTAGAGGTGAGTGAGTTGCTGAGCCGTATGCTGAAGCAAGCCAAAATTGAACACAACGTTTTAAACGCCAAGCAACACGGCCGTGAGGCACAAATCGTAGCCGAAGCCGGTCAGGCAGGCAATGTGACCATTGCAACCAACATGGCTGGTCGGGGTACGGATATTAAACTCGGGCCTGGCGTTAAAGAAGCAGGCGGCTTGGCCATTGTAGGTACCGAGCGCCACGAAAGTCGTCGGGTAGACAGACAGTTACGTGGTCGTGCCGGTCGGCAGGGTGACCCCGGTAGTTCGCAATTTTTTGTATCGCTGGAAGATGATTTAATGCGACTCTTTGGCAGCGAAAGACTATCTAATGTAATGGACAAACTGGGCCATAAAGATGGTGACATGATTCAGCACAGCATGATATCCAAATCAATTGAGCGTGCGCAGAAAAAAGTAGAAGAAAACAACTTTGGCATACGGAAACGATTGCTGGAGTATGATGACGTAATGAATTCGCAGCGCGAAGTGATTTATGCCCGTCGTAAAAATGCCTTATTTGGCGAACGCTTAGCCATTGATTTGGACAATGCGTTCTTTGACAGTTGTTCTGTATTGGCAGCAGAATTCGACGGCAATCGTAAAGACTACGAATACTTCAAACTTCAGGTTGCCAAAGAGTTTACGTTTGAAACGACCATAAGCAAGGAGGAGTTTGGTAAAATATCAACCGATGATCTTACCCATAGACTTTACGACGACCTAAACGCATTTTACCAACGTAAAAAACAAGCGCTCAACGAAACCATACTGCCCGTATTGAAAAACATGCAGGAGCGAAACAACAAAATCGATAAGGTTGCCATACCGTTTACCGACGGCCACAAGGGCATGCAGGTAGTAGTAGGATTAAATACCGCTATCGAAAGCGAAGGCGCCGAAATGCTGAACTCGGTTGAGAAACAAATCACACTGGGGCTTATAGACGAAGGCTGGAAAGTGCATTTGCGTCAGATGGATGAAACAAAGACCTCTGTGCAAATGGCCAGCTACGAGCAAAAAGACCCCTTGTTGATTTATAAATTCGAGGCTTTTGAATTGTTCAAAACCATGATTCATGAAACGAATAAAAATATAGTCAGTTTCTTAAGCCGTGGCGGCATTCCGGCCGAGCAAGAGCAAGACATTAATGCAGCCCGCGAACGAAAAACCGACATGAGCCGAATGCAAAATAACAAAGCCGAAATTGATGCCGCAGGTGAAGACTATGCTGCCAACGAAAATGATTATTTTGACCCGGGGGCACAACAAAAGCAGGAGCCTATCCGTCGTGACGAACCTAAAATAGGCCGCAATGACCAATGCCCCTGCGGTAGTGGCAAAAAATACAAACATTGCCACGGTAAGTAAAGCCTAAGCATAAAAACTCAAAGCCCGATAAGTGATGTTCGGGCTTTTTTTATGCAATCTGCGTTACATCCTATAGTACATTCTAAATATTAAACTATAGGTATCGTAGTACTTTTTGTGCCAATGTGGGCATATATGTATTACAAATGCTTGTTTTTATTCTATATATTTACGTGATTGGAGGAATCCCTCTGCCAAGCTTGGCTGTCTTTTGCGGTCAGCGACCGCGACAGCCCCTACGCTCAGGGCTCCCTCCAATCGGCTCAAGGCTTCACGCACTAAGCTAGGTGGCGCCCTGCGGGACTCCACCTATCTTAGGCTTAAACGCAATTACTCCCTACGGTCGTAACTGCGTGAAGCCTTGAGCCGTTATGGGCAAGTTTGAAAAATCACTAACTAAATTATACTATTTGATAGGGAATTAGACTTGAAAAAACTTAATAATATATCTAAAATGAAAAAAATAACATTACAATTTCTTTTATTCTGTTGCTTAAGCGTTTCAGCTTATGGCCAATGGCAACCATCTGCAGGAACGGCTGGATTAAATATGCAGTCATTATTAACAAATGGCATCTACAATTTTGCAGGAGGACAAACGGGAGCTTACCTTTCCACTGATAGTGCCGCAAATTATTCATTATCAAATACCGGAAATGACAATGTTGGTCCTACAAGAGGTTTTACAAAGGATAACAATTATATCTATACTTGCACAAGTCAAGGTGCTTTTAGAAGCTCTGACAATGGAGCAACTTGGGTTTCTAAAAGTGTTGGATTAACCAATTTACTAGGAGGCGGAATTTTAAATGCAGGCACAAGATTGTTTTATGTAGGACCAACTGGTGTTTTTATGTCAACGAACCAAGGAGATAATTGGAGTGCAGCAGGTTTATCAACAACAGATGTAAGATGCATTACAGCAATAAATGACACATTATTTGTTGGAACAAATGGCGCTGGTATTTATAAAAGTATTGATTGGGGAGCTAACTGGATTCCAATTAATAATGGCTTAGGCGGTTCTACAAATTTTAGAGCCATAGAAAGCAAAGGAAACATACTTTTCGCTGGTGGACAAATAGGAACAGGCGTTTATCGCTCCACAGATTTTGGTGCAAATTGGACATTATTAGGAGGAGGGCTTGCATCAGGATCTTATAGGGGATTTGCCAGCAACTCACAGTTAATCATTGCTGGCTCTTTTGGCGCAGGTGTTTTTTACTCAACAGATAATGGCAATAATTGGACAGCAATCAATACTGGTTTAACTGATTTGACTATTTTTGATTTAGAACTTAACGACAATTACATAATTGCAGCTACGAATACTCAAGGGGTATTTCGTTTTGCGCTTTCTAATCTGAATTTATCTACCGACATATCTGATTTTGATTTAAAAAATGCAATTTCTCTTTTTCCTAATCCAACCACAAATCAAATCAATGTAAAATCCGATTGTAAAATTATTGGAACGGCATATACTATCTATGACAATTTAGGTAAAGCCATTTTATCAGGATTAATAAATTATGAGAATACTATTATAGAAATGGGGCATTTAACTGGTGGCATTTATACGTTGAGTATTGGAGAAAATAAGAAACAAGTGTTCAAAATAATTAAACAATAAAACCAGCCCATAACAGCGTGTAAGCAATATTGCCTTGCCGCGGGCGCAACACAAGGAAACATCGCCTACACGCAAAACGTTACCAAACATTTGAAAAATGACCGCATTAGTAATATTCATATTGATTGTAATTGGATTGAATTTGTTTCCTCACTTAACAAAATGGAATTTCCCGAAAGCTGAGAAAGCAATTAATCGAATATTGGTATTTACAACAGCGGCCTTTTTCGTTTTGACAGTCCTTTCATTTAATGGGTACAAACTGAAAGGACTTTATTCAAACTCGATTATTGAAATAATATTCATTACGACCACTATTATATATTTCGTGCTTGCAAAAAGTACCAAAAGAAAACTGATAACGGTTGTAATTCTTATTCCATTAATTCTTTTGAGCCTATTTACGTTATTATTCGGTCGGACAATTTATGAAAGAAAAATTGCTGACGGCTATAAAATTCAGGTAACAACTGGTGGACTATTGTCTTGTGGTGAACTCATTCATTTGACAGAAACAGAATTCTTGATTTTTGACAAAGAAATGGTATACGAAAGCAATTTATGTTTAAGAGAAATTAAACGGATTGAAACACTAAAATTTGACCAAAACTCAGCAGATTTCCTAATCTATCACAATGGAGAAATGGACTCTGAGAATCCATATGAATATAAAATTGAAAATAAAAACGTGTGGTAACAACGCATATAGCTTATGGCGGGTGAATCGCTAGATTCAAGGTTTTCAGCTCTTTATCAAGTTCGTCTAAGGCGGACAGGAAAGTGCTTTGAAACCGCCAGTACACAGAGCCCGAAACCGTTCTTAACAATATGAAGTACTTCGCAATACTGCTCCTGGCTTTAATGATGATTTCTGGCTGCGTCCAAAAACCAAAAAAATCGGTGCTCATTCAACCATATGGCGATATTGACCAGACCTTGGTAGAAGAAGCCAAGAAATCTATCCAGCATACATACGGCTTTGATGTGTTCATCGCAGCGCGCAAGGCAATACCCGGCACGTCTTTTGTAAACATTAAATCACCAAGATATAGAGCCGATAGTATTTTACGAATCCAAAAAAGGAATAAGCCTGATAGTATTGACTTTATATTAGGGCTAACTAATTTGGATATTTCTACCACAAAAAAAGATGCATTCGGCAATATTCTTAAGCCAGCATCAAGGTATGCAGATTGGGGTGTTTTTGGTTTAGGCTATAGACCAGGCTGCAGCTCAATCATTTCTACCTTTCGCCTTGGTACTTCAGACCACAAATTGCTACTAGAAAGGATTAAGAAAGTGTGTAATCATGAGCTTGGTCACAACTTTGGACTGCCACATTGTACCAGCAGTGAAACTTGTGTTTTAAGAGACGCAGCTGAAACAATAAAAACGGTGGATGATGTTGCTGACACCCTTTGCCATGTTTGCAAAGGCAAAATATAACATGCTTAAAATACGACCCGGCACAAGACCTACTTTTCCGACAGGTGGGTTGCCAATGTAACCCTACCTGACGGTATGCTCGGCGCATTAACATTGCTGATTAATCCAAATGATAAATTTCCATAATCTTACTCATCAAGGCCACATGGTCTATCCCAAGGTCAATTAATTTTCCGGTATGAACATCAAACACCCAACCGTGTATTTGAATGCCATTTTCTTTAAACGCTTTTTGCACGCAGGCCGTTTTGATTACGTTTACACATTGCTCCTGCACATTTAATTCTACCAATCTTTTGTATCTGTCCTCCTCGTTGGCAATGGCGTTTAGTTCTTTTTGGTGTGTGCGATATACATCCCGAATGTTCCGCAACCAGGGATTGAGTATACCAAGGTCAACTGATTCCATAGCAGCCTTCACACCACCGCAAAAGTAATGTCCACACACTACCACATGGGCTACCTTGAGGTGGGTTACGGCATATTCTATCACCGACATTACATTGAGGTCGGTGTTGGGTACCATATTGGCAATGTTGCGATGCACAAAGAGCTCGCCTGGTTGTGCGCCAATGATTTCTTCGGCCGTCACCCGACTGTCAGAGCAACCGATATACAAAACATCAGGATTTTGCCCTTTAGCTAAATTATTAAAATAATGCTGATCCAAGTTCAACCGACTCGCTACCCAATCCTGGTTGTTAGCGAATATTTTATTCATATCCATAGTTCGCTGATTTGCTGCTTTCAAAAATAGTGTTTATGCATTATGCCACCATTAGGGGCTACCTAATATTTTTCGTACCAGCTAAAATGCTCCTGAATTACTTTCTCTTTGTTTTCTAACAAATAATTGAGATAGGCCAGCGCCACCGGCGAAAGTTTTTTATCTCGCAGATAGATTAAATTCCAATGTGTAACGATGGGTAAATCTGCCATAGGGAGGATTTCCAAATCCTGATTCTGCAGCTCATTTCTTGTGCCAATCAAGGGCATGATGGAATAACCCAAATTGGCTAGTACAGCCTGTTTAACCGCTTCGTTGGAGGTAAGTTCAATTGATTTTTTGTAAGCAAATTGCTTTTCATTTATGTAGCGCTCCATGGCCATTCTGGTGGCCGAACCTTTTTCTCTAAAAATAAGCGGGATTTTTTTTAAGGCCTGCATGTCTGCGCTGTCAGCATCATCCTGGTATTTCCGCATCATGAATAGTTTATTCTCCATTAATTGTACCGTGCGAATTTTATCGTTTTCGGGCAAAACAGATACGAGAGCAAAATCCACCTCATTCTTATCAATGTGGCTCAGTACTTCGGCCTTGTTTGTCACGTCCATAACGATTTTCACCTCGGGGTACTTTTGTGCAAAAGCGGTAATGAAAAAAGGCATTACATACTTTGCTGTAGAAACAATAGAAATATGAATCGTGCCTACCATATGCCCTTTAAAGGCTTCTGCCAGGTGCTCAATATCATCTACCTCTGTCAATATTTTCTGACTGGATCGGTATATCTCTTTGCCAAAATCAGTAACGTAGAGTTGCCGGCCAATTACCTCTACAAGCGGTATGTCAAACTGTTCCTGAAGTTTTTTTAGCTGTATAGAAACCGCAGGCTGCGTGAGGTGTAGTTCGTTGGCAGCCTTGGTTATACTAAGGCACTCCACTACCTTTTGAAAAATACGCAATTGATGGAGGGTATAATCCATAATGTATGTTTATACCAAAGGTAAATAATATAAATGTAACTATATGATTATTACATGCCACCTTTGTACCCGTAAAACAGCGTGATGCATATGGAAGCTTATAAAGTAAAACTAGTAGAAAATAAATACAACATTGAGGATGCCAAGGAGGTGCTGTTCTCGCTACTGAATGATAAAATGAAGTTCCTTAAACTTACCATGCTAAGTAAAATGGAACGCTTTGGCTCTTGCCCGGAAAATTTAGAAATCCGATTGGAAGAATTGAAAGTAGAAAAAGAGCGACTATATGATTTGTTTAAACAATACGAAGGCCGAGAAGATATCCTACTGAATATTGACTGCATCATTGATATTAAGTTAGAAAAAGAGGTACTTGTGAGCTAGGCAGTAGCTTTGGACCTATGAATTTAAACTTACTTTTTGACAATTTATCAAACCCCGCCTTATTATTTTTCTTTTTAGGGATTCTGGCCGTTCAGGTAAAAAGTGATCTTGCCATCCCCGAAACTTCATCGAAATTTATTGCACTCTACTTACTCTTCTCAATTGGTTTTAAAGGAGGCGTAGAATTAGCCCATAGCCACTTGGGTATCGAAATTGTACAAGTATTGTTATTTGGAGTGGTGATGGCCATCATTGTACCAATCTACACTTTTTTCATTCTGCGTCGCAAGCTGGGGGTATATAATGCCGGCGCAATTTCGGCAGCATACGGCTCCGTTAGTGCAGTAACTTTTGTTACGGCCGTGTCATTTCTGGAGTTACAACAAATCAACTTTGGCGGCCATATGGTAGCCGTAATGGCTCTTATGGAGGCCCCGTCTATCATTGTAGGGGTTTTACTCCTCTCCTATTTCCGTGAGCACAAGACCGAAAAAATCTCTATTCAAAAAGTACTGCATCATTCCTTTACCAATGGCAGTGTTCTGCTGATTATTGGTAGTTTATTGATTGGCTTTCTGGCCAATGAAAAACAAGCGCAAGGCATTGAGCCCTTCACAACAGAAATATTCAAAGGCTTTCTGGCAGTTTTTCTGTTGGATATGGGTATTACCAGTGGTAAAAAATTATCATCCTTTTGGAAGTTTGGCATCTTTCCTTTTTTGTTTGCCATTTTCATTCCGCTGATAAACGGCGTCATAGTAGCTGTAGTCAGCAGCGCCGTGTCGGGTAATCATGGCGATCGATTTTTGTTGGCCATTTTAGCTGCGAGTGCATCCTACATTGCTGTGCCGGCAGCCATGAAGCTGGCAGCACCAAAGGCTAATCCCGGCATCTATATCCCTATGGCTTTGGCGGTAACCTTTCCGTTTAATATCACCTTAGGCATGCCCATTTATCTCTACCTCATTCAAAACTTCTAATACTTCAGATTCTATCAGTTTAAGAGATTCGCGGACTTCTTTATTTCGCGAATGGCATTTATTAAATGTTCGATATCCTTCTCATCATTGTAGGCCTGAAACGACACGCGTAGTAATTGCTTGGCACCAAGTTGCATTATTGGAATTTCAATATGAAATTTTTCGTACAGGGTATTTTTCAATTGTTCGGCATTGGTAGTTTCAATTGGAATACTACAAATCTGACCCAGATAAGCAGCATCCAACGGACATAGCATTGAGCTTTCTAATTCATTTGCCAGTATAGGATAATAGTGTAAAAGTTGGTCGTTACATTTCTTCTTTTCAGCTTCCCAGTTATTTTCTTTAAAAAACCGAAGACAAGCAGGTATCGTAAGATAAGCGCTAAAATCGCGCGTACCATTATACTGATGATAATCCTGAAATTGACTTGGACCGGTAACAATGGCATCATAACCCCAAGAAACTATGAGCGGCTCTATCGCATGCTGCAGTGCTCTTCGCACATAAAGAAATGAATTCCCCTTGGGTGCTAATAGCCATTTGTGATTGGCACCGGTATAAATGTCAGGGTTTAATCTGTTTATGTCCAGCTCAATATGCCCTGGCACATGGGCACCATCTACAATCGTCAGAATGCCCAATGAGCGCGCTTTATCACATATTTCTTGTGCCGGGAAAATGAGAGCCGTAGAACTTGTGATGTGTGAAAAAAAGATCACTTTCGTCCTAGGGTTCAGGGCAGCAAAAAACTCCTCAAGAAATTTTTCTTTTGAGACAAGGGGCAAGCTAATTTGAGCATGCACATACTTGGCTCCTGTTTTCTCACAATGGAATTTCCAGGTGCGGTCTAAGGCGCCATACTCTTGATTGGTTGACAGAATTTCATCGCCTTTCTGTAAGTTCAGGCTATTGATTACGGTATTCAATGCTGTTGTCGGATTCGGCATGAATACAATATCCTGCTCATCGCAACGGATATAGTCTGCCAATGCCCTTCTGGAAACATCAAGTTGCTGTTGACCCAACTTCGTAATAAACTGTACCGGATTTTCCTCCAACTTACGTTGCCAGTATTGATAATCTTCAAAAATATCTTTAGGACAAGCGCCAAAAGAACCATGGTTGAGATAAGTGGTGGCTGGATCTAATAAAAACTTTTCTTTCATCGGATGGATAACAACAGCATTGCTAGTGCAATATAACAAGTATTAGCCGCCAAAGAATCTAATTATTGCCGTAAAAGGTTCTCCTGCATAGCAACGCTGGCAATCCAGATACATAAAAACACAGTCCAGCAAATCGGTTGCCATGTGCATTACGAGTCCCAAGCCTATAATATTCCAGGGTCGTTTGAAAAACAGCAAAACTAAATAAAATGCTATTGCCGGATAGGTATGCAGCAAATGAAACTGTATACTACAGCGGTTTGCCTGAAAAACAGGCTCTACCAATAAATGATCGAGATCAACCAACATAGTGCACAGCAATATGAGGTAAGTGGTTTCCCAATCCTTTCTAAAAAAAAGCAGAGATATTATTAGCGGGAAACCAAAGTGCAGAAAGTAATGTATTGCCGCCTGCACAATTTATTAATTCATTTTGGGCTCAACCCAAACATCATTTTCCTTGAGCAGATTAATGAGTTCGTCTACGGCTACCTCACTTGGAATTGCCCGTTTTACCACTTCTTGTCCCTTATACAGGGTAATCTTACCTACACCACTGCCTACATACCCAAAATCAGCATCCGCCATTTCACCCGGGCCATTTACAATGCAACCCATAATGGCAATTTTTACCCCTTTTAAGTGGTTGGTTACCGCCCTTATTTTGGCTGTCGTTTCCTGCAAATCAAATAACGTTCTTCCGCAACTTGGGCAAGAAATATATTCCGTTTTCGAAATTCTGGTACGGGTAGCTTGTAAAATACCAAAGGCGTTTTGATTCGCCTGTTCACAATCAGTCAGGCTTTTGGGTAACTGATAATCCGGGCCAAGTATTAGGCCATCACCAAATCCATCCAGCAACAAGGCCCCTGCAGTTGATGCATAATGAATGAGATGCTCCTCGGCATGATTCCCCTTCGAATTTACAATGAAAATAACGGGCTGTTGGACTCCTTCAATTTCCAGCTGCATCATTTGCTTGCGCAATTCCTTAAACGACTCCTTTGCATTACTATGCAGCACCAAAACGACCGTAGGGTCATTCTTTATTGCGGCTAAAAAATCTGCATCCAAGCCCTCATGTGCTCCCAAATCTAAAAAGTTTACAAAATCTGACTTGACCGCATCCGATAAATAGGTAGCACGATTAATATAAGGC
Source organism: uncultured Chitinophagaceae bacterium (assembly GCA_964409905.1). Lineage (GTDB taxonomy): Bacteria > Bacteroidota > Bacteroidia > Chitinophagales > Chitinophagaceae > JAGNRR01. Next base: position 40,102 of record CAYPET010000008.1, read on the forward strand.
ATCACCTTTGTTTTGTCTGCGGCTTTCAACCATTGTTCGTAATGAGTAATTACACGCAGAGTGCCTGGCAAACTGAAGTTTGGCACTTCCTCGGCAAACAAATAGTCTGCCGCAAAATCTGTGACCGTCCATTTATCATCCTGTGCGTTATAACTATATCCTATAGCGGCTAAACTTTGAGGATGAATATTCTCTATCTTACCCATATCGGCTACCACTACCGGCACATGCGACCCGCCAATATTTTGAACCTCCAGCGACTGTCGGCGCATGTAATGATAGGGATCATAACCGCCTAAATCGATAGAATCCAAAGGTGGTTCGTCTTGATTGGCTGATGCTATCGTCACGCATTCTTTGATTATACTCTTGCAAACAGGCAGCTCCAACTCTGGCTCTTCGGTAAGTGACACGCGAATGGTATCACCTAAACCATCTTTCAACAAAGTGCCTATCCCCACCGCACTTTTAATACGACCATCTTCCCCGTCCCCGGCTTCGGTAACGCCTAAATGCAAGGGGTAACATTCCCCAAATTCTTCATTCATTTTATTGGCCAACAACCGATACGCTTGAACCATTACCTGCGGATTGGAACTTTTCATACTCAACACAATATTGTGATAGTTTTCATCACGCGCAATCCGCAAAAACTCCAAAGCGCTTTCCACCATACCAATAGCTGTATCACCAAAGCGACTCATAATTCTATCGCTAAGCGAGCCATGATTGGTACCAATGCGCATAGCTGTGCCATATTGCTTACAAATATTGACCAATGGTACAAACTTTGCCCTAATGCGCTCTAATTCGGCCATATAGGTTTGATCTGTGTATTCCAGGGTTTCAAACTTTTTTTTGTCAGCATAATTCCCCGGGTTAATTCGCACCTTTTCTACAATGCGTGCGGCAATTTCAGCTGCATTTGGCGTAAAATGTATATCAGCCACTAAAGGTGTATCGAAGCCAGCAGCCCGTATTCCATCTTTTATTGCTTGTAAATTTTGTGCCTCTTTAATTGAAGGTGCCGTTATCCGAACCAATTCGGCTCCGGCTTCTATACAACGAATACTTTGCTCTATGGTGGCAGCGGTATCCATTGTATCCGTTGTTGTCATGGTTTGAATTCGGATGGGGTGATAATTCCCCAAAAGCAACCCACCAATATTCACCTCTTTGGTTTTCAGTCGCTTATATTTGTGTAGGTTTTCGCAGAATAGTTGCATCAATACAAATGTAATGGCTAGTTCGGCTTTTTGGATTAAGAAAAGAATAAATCAATATCCCAAAAAAATGCAAATGAAATCAAGATATATGAAGCACTTAGTATTTACAGTTGGACTACTCATTTTTTCAATAGCAAACTTGATTGCTCAAGAATTAGGCGCAGCAATGCAAGCCAATGATGCCTTGCGTGCTTATGTTCAAAAACTTGCTGCGGCCAACCAAAACGCAGCGAATCGGGGCGAGGCCGCTGCCAGCTTTACTTTACCCATACAGCAAAAATTAGATAGTATTCAAAAAAGGATTAACGCACGAGAGGCATTTTTCAAGAAAGTGCAGGGAGTAAACAGTTCTTTTTTTCCGGCTTTATTCAAACGCGGTCTTTACATGCGATACCAATTGCAGGTGCGCAACGAAAGTTTGCCACTGGCTAATGATCGTGCATATTGTGATATTCTGGAGCATCTCATTACATCTTCCCAATATTTTTCTGCTAATAAAAAAGCTTATTACGCCAAAGACAATTATCAAATACCCGATGAATATGTTGATAAAGCAAAAGAAGTATTTGAACCTATGATTGATAAACTTATCGAAATATGCAATGCCCATCCTGACAAAGCATTTCTGGCAACCATAGTAACTACGGGATATGCCGATGATGAACCGATAGCGCCGTACTCTGTAATTTACTATGATCTATTGGACCAACTGAACGAGACGAAAGCCAGTAATGTAGGCTTGAAATATTATTTATCCCATTTAAGGGCAAAAAACCTGGCGGCCATCATTGCCGAACTTATAAAAGAAAAAAAGAACAAACTAGTTCAACCTTCTCTGCTCACCACAATCATCAAAAGCGTGGGAGCCGGCGTATTAAAAGAAGCAGCTTCAGATAATGTAACTGAAACCAATGGCAAGGAAAAAAGTCGTGTTGTAAAAGTCTATTGGGATATTTTGCCAAATTTCTAACACCCCTATTCTGCATTAATCTTTACATTTATAACATGTTGCGAAACAGTAGTCTGTTTATTGTGCTTTTCGTGCTATTGGCGAATGTGCTCAAAGCTCAAAAGTTATTTTTGAGTCCAGCCGAGTATATTAATACAAATAGTGGTCAGGTAAAAGTAATTGGCAATGTGGGTGATTTTACGGCCTGTTTTTTGGAGGGGGAAGCGGGAACCGAAATCATTTGGTACGATAGCATAATGCGCAGAGCGGGCGGATCCAGTCTGGATTTTATAGCGGGTAGTACCGCCCCCATTAAATTTTATACCACTTCTTCAGCAGCCTACGTTTTTTACCAGCGTAAAAAACGCAAGAAGCTTGAACTTTGGGCAGCAAGAGTAGTGCCGCAGCACAAGGATACCATCATACCTGTATTAATAGACTCTGCACAGCTATCAAATAATTGGGACGATGTACGGTTTGAAGTGCATGAAAGTTTGCAGCCGAATCGTTTTATTTACTCCTTTACCAATTATGTTGCGATTGAGAATAAACTCACCGTCCAGGCAACATTACTCGACCAGGCCTTTAAACCTCTAAACGTAGTGAATGAAACCATAGACGATATCGTGTTTCATAGTATTTTAAGTATTCGAACTGACCCGTTCAATGGCTTGCATATACTTTTTGGTGAACCAGATATGCTGAATGGAGGTATACAACATGTATTGATTGGTTCAAAATCAACGAGTGCCACCTTCATGCGTTATAATAAACTAGATCTTAATCAGTACAGACTGCGCGGCGGCCAGCTAATTTTTGATAAGGCATCCAATCAACTTTATTTTGGCTGTTTAATGCATCAATCAGGATCGGAAGTACTGGATGCCTTGGGCATATTTAGCTATGACCCGACAACTCAAAGTTGGCAGGACAGGAAATTCGCGCTATTGGGAGGGCTAAAAAGCACCGAGCAACAACGCCTAAACAATCTAAGACTACGAAAATTTTCGATGCGCGCGGATGGAGGTGCAATATTTGTCACCGAAAAGGTTTTTGAAGAAACCTATCAACGTAACCGCAGTATTGGATTTGTAACACCCGGTCTGGGTATGATCAGCAGCACTTATAGCGTCTTCCATAATGACGAAATTGTTGTATTCAATACCGACCCCGACGGCCAACTGGCCTGGCATGAAGTGATACTCAAATCACAGGAAACAGCCGATGCCAACGAACGCTTTCATTCTTTTGGACTATTAGAATATCCCTTGGGGCAGGTGTACTTGTATACTGAAAAAAGAAATAACACAGACCGTTTTATTACCGCTTACCTTTCCAACAAAGGCAGTTTACGCCTCAAACAATTTCAAACCACGGCCTATCAAGACATTGAAGAAGCGAAACTATTATTGCGCAGTGCGCAACAACTAACATCTAACGAAATCGTTTTTCCCGTGATTTACCGTGGAACAATTAGCTTTGCCAAAATTATCTTCTAGGCGTGCTTTTACTTTTCAAGAGAAATGATATTATTGGATTTTTGGTTTTAGCCGTTGTGGCTTTTTTATTGCGCCTGGTCTTTTTTGTCAATCCTCCACAGATAGCTGCATTAGGCGAATTTGAGGTAACCACCTTTGGTCATTTTGCTTGGCTGCGTAATTGGTTTCTTAATAGCAGTTTTACCTTTATTTTGCTCAGCACCATTGTATGGTTGCTCTTCAGCATTTATTTCAAACAATCCGTTGCTGATGAAAAGTTTTTATCGCGGCGCGATTTCATGCCGGCCTTTGCCCTGATTCTTATCACGGCTTCCTTGCCACAGTTTATTATTTTATCCGCTCCTTTGTTTTCGGCCTTTTTTGTATACCTGAGTTTCTCTTTTGCAATTGGCACGCCCTATAACAAAGCAGCCCATTCGCGGTATTTTAATATTGGTTTTTTTATGGGAGTGGCCATTGTATTTTATTGGCCAGCTATAATAGCTATTCCGGCCATTCTTATCATTCTTTTGGGGATGCGCCTTTTTGTTTTGCAAGAAATTCTTGCATACTTTTTTGGCATTTTACTGCCTTTGTATCTCATATTTTCGCTGTATTATGTTTTTGTCGGCAAAACAATCTCATATGCTGACCTAGCCTTAAAATTGCATTTACCCGTTTCGTGGACACATGTTTCTGCCACTATCCTACTCATTGCTTTATTGATTTTGGTAACTTTTTATGGTTTGTATATTTCGCGAAATAATATGGCTGATAATAAAATACAATTAATCAAAAGGTGGAATAGCTTGGTAATTTATCTGGTCGTGAGTATCCTTATCGGCTTCACCACCACCACGTTCCCTGGCAATGCTTTTGTATTTGTATTGATTCCATTTAGTATAATATTAAGCTCGGCGCTTACAAATAATCTTTCAAAATATAATACTTTTACTTTCTATCTGGTACTAATTGCTGTATTGTCTGTACAGTGGGTGCTCAGATTTTTATAAAATAAATTATGAAATTCGGAGTTGTTGTTTTCCCAGGCTCAAATTGTGATCAGGATATGCACGATGCTTTAGCACATGATTTGGGTCAAGAAGTAGTTATGCTTTGGCATAAGGATAAAGATTTATCAGGTTTTACAACAGATGATTGCATCGTACTGCCTGGAGGATTTTCATTTGGCGATTATTTGCGTTGCGGAGCTATGGCCCGCTTTAGCCCTATCATGGAGAGCGTAATTGCCTTTGCCAATAAAGGAGGTAAAGTACTGGGTGTTTGTAATGGTTTTCAGGTATTGTGCGAAGCGCAATTACTACCAGGAGCACTTTTGGCCAACGACCATCAAAAGTTCGCTTGTAAAAACGTTTATTTAAAACCAAAAAGCAAGAGTGCGGCTATTACAAGCCAGCTTGATGCCAACAAAGCTTATAAAATACCCATAGCGCACGGTGAAGGTCGATATTACGCCGATAATGAAACTATTGAGCGGCTTGTGGCGAATGACCAGATTATCTTTAGCTATTGCGACCAAAATGGTGAAGAGCACGATGATAATAACCCCAATGGTTCATTGCTCAACATTGCGGGCATTACAAATGAAACAAAAAACGTATTTGGCATGATGCCACACCCCGAGCGCGCATGTAATGACATTCTGGGCAATATCGATGGGCGCAAATTTTTTGAAGGAATTATTAATTATGAATATGCATAAAATTTTATTGCTAGGTTTTATATCGATGTTGCTTCCGGCCAGTTTATTCGCTCAGTTGCAAAACCCAACCGATGCCTTACCGGATGTGCAATGGGAGATGAACATTAAACCAACGCAAACAAAAAACGAATATCAACTTACTGCCAAGGCTAAAGTACCTCCGAAGTATCATATTTTTGGTCAAAATCCTGGCGACGACTTTTTAATTCCCACGCATTTTGAATTTGATTGTAAAAAAATAAAACTTATTAATGTAAAAGAGCTAGGGGAATTGAAAACTGAAGAAATGGAGGGGGTAGGCACCATTCATTATTTTGAGAAGGAAGTGAGTTTTGTAGCCACGATACATTCTAAATACAAAGAAGTAAAAGGGTTTATTGAATATCAAATGTGCAATGCCACTATGTGCTTCCCGCCAACCCAAAAAAATTTCAAATTCACCGTTAAATAAATTGCATGAAGAAGATTATTCTGTTACTCAGTATTTTTTTTATTGCTCTTGGAGCAAGTGCTCAAATGGTATCAGACCCAACCACCTGGACCTTTAGCCTTAAAAAAGTGAGTGACGACACTTATGATGTAGTAGCTAATTGTAAAATCAAACCCGAATGGCATGTTTGGAGTTATAAACCAGGCGGTGACGGCATGCAAGTGCCCACTACTATTACACTGGAAAAAAATAAAAACTTTAGCCTGGTAGGTTCTCAGCAGGAAAGCGGTAAAAAAAGAAGTGAAGGATTTAAAGGTATTGACGGTATTTGTCATTTTTACGAAAACCAAGTCCGCTTCTATCAACGCATTAAAGTGAAGGATAATTTCACTTTGAAGGGCGAACTGAATTACCAAACATGCGATCATGAACAATGTCTCGCGCCGGTGTACAAGCCTTTTAGCTTAACCATATCAGATTTTGTAAAAAAGGAACAAGAAAACGAAGCACCCAATGAGGAGACTGAAAAATTAACTGAGGATAGTCTAAAGAATAACGCGACTGTCGTAAATGAGGACGATACCACAAGTGGAACAAGCACTAGCACTGAAAATGACGGAGAAACTAATACGGCGGCATCTGCAGAAGAAGACTCAGCACCAACTAAACGAAAATCTAATTGGCTATTGCTGCTGGAGGGTATTCTTGGTGGTTTAATCTCCATTATTACTCCATGTGTTTTTGCCATGTTGCCTATGACGGTTAGCTTTTTTATTAAGCGTACCAAGGATAGAAAATCAGGTATTAAAGTGGCCTTGCAGTACTGCTTTAGTATTATTCTGATTTTTGCTTTACTGGGCTTGCTACTCACTTTTGTGAATAATAAAAGTATCCTTTACGAGTTATCATCTCATTGGATTACCAACCTGGTCTTTTTCATCGTGTTTGTAATTTTTGGCCTTTCATTTATGGGCGCCTTTGAAATTACGCTGCCAGCCAAATGGAGCACAGCCGCAGATAAAAAGGCTAATATGTCCAGCTTTACAGGCATCTTCTTTATGGCGCTGACGCTGGCTATTGTATCTTTTTCGTGCACCGCCCCTTTCATTGGTGGGTTGATATACGAAATATCGCAAGGCGCCCGCACAGGACCGTTATTTGGCTTTACCGGGTTTGGTATTGGTTTGGCAGTGCCGTTTTTACTTTTTGTCATTTTCCCGGGAATGCTCAATGCATTAAATAAGCAAGGAGGATGGCTGAATGCCGTGAAAGTTACTTTCGGTATTATTGAGCTAGCACTAGCATTTAAGTTTTTAAGCAATGCAGATTTGTATCAAAGTTGGGGGCTGCTAGACAGAGAAATTTTCATTGCCATTTGGATTGGTTTGGCTTTATGTTTGGCCCTGTACCTCTTTGGCATAATTCGGTTTTCGCATGATAGCGACTTACCAACAAATGATTTTGGTAAACCATACTTAACAGTTACTCGTTCGCTTTTTGCAATAACGGCTTTAGTATTCGCCTTGTATTTATTGCCAGGTATGTGGGGTGCACCTTTAAATGGTATGGGTGCTTTCGTGCCACCTATGGGCACACAAGATTTCGTTATTGGTGCCGGCGGTGGAAGCTCTGATCAAGCAGTTCATACAAATAGGAATAAGTATGCCAAAGAGTTTGAAAAATATGAGCCTGAAGTAGTGAGGAAAAATGGCATGAATACTTATTTCGACTATGATGAAGCATTGAAAGCATCTAAGGAACAAGGCAAACCAATCATGCTAGACTTTACAGGAATTACTTGTGTCAACTGTCGGAAAATGGAAACCGAAGTTTGGAGCAATCCTGAAGTATTCAATAGAATGAAAAATGATTTTATTGTGGCGTCATTATTTTGCGATGCCCGCCAAGTAGCTTTGCCAGTGTCCGAACAGTATGTGGCGGCATCAGGGATAAAAATTACCAGCTTGGGGCAAAAAAACCTCGATATTCAAGGTACAAAGTATCATTCGAACACACAACCTTATTACTTTTTCATTGATGAGAATGAAAACTTGCTGGCTGAAAAAGGTTATGGTTATGATTCCGATGCGCAGAAATTCATCGAGCACTTAGATAACGTTTTGGACAAATACAAGCAGCGTTAAAAAAATAATGATGGCATTTCCTACTCTGTAGCATGCCTCTGGTATTCTATTAACCAATTGACTTGTTTCTTTAGCCTTGACAACTGTGCGCTAATTTGTTCAGATGAAGAATACTGCGGCACAGGCTTGCTCAGTTTACTTGCCATAGCTTCTTTTCGCATTTGCAATGTCAACATTCGTTTTTCATAATGCCACTGCTGTTTCTTTATGATGAACACAAAAAGAAAGAACACTCCCAATACTAAAACAAGAAATAATCCGATAAGCAACGTCATAGATTCATGAGAAAGTTCATAATCAAATAGGAGTTCAAAAATGACACAATTAACATTGTTCGTAAATACGACAATTGCCCTATTTATGAAAGTTGTACACGAAGCGCGACCTTTGTGCCGGGTTGCATTGACTGTAATGACAAGGAACCAGCCATTTTCTCTGCACGATTTTGCATAGATGCAATGCCGTACCCTTGCTGTTTGTTAGTATCTGAAAAACCATGCCCGTCATCGATTATTTGAACGTCCAAGAAATTTTTGGATGGTTTTACATCAACCGTAATATTGTTGGCTTTAGCATGTTTGATGGCGTTATTCACTGCCTCTTGCACAATGCGGTATACATCAATACCCAACTTTGTATTGACGGCTAAAGCTTTGTCATGCTTAGGATAATGAACTGTAAAATCCACATTGTGTACCGATTTTTTAGCACGATCTATGAATTGTAGGGTTCGAATACGTAAATCTTCCAGGGTAATCTCCTATTTATTCATTGCCCAGACAGTATCACGCAAATCATTAATTGTATCGCGGGTGAAGTCACCAATTTGATTCACTTTCTCGAATAATGGTAAATGTTCAACATCAAATTGTTTTAAATTATCGAGCGAGGCAATTATAAATGTGAGTTGAGAACCAATGTTATCATGCAATTCTTTAGATATTTCAATCCGTTGTTGTTGCAGATTATTTTGATTCTCAATTTTTATTAGTGCTTGTTTTAGTTCATGCTCATTTATCAATTGCTGATTGCGCAGTCGCTGCTGCCTAAAGAGCAAATAACCAATCAATGCCAGCAGGAATGCCAAGGCCAGTGAGGACAAAATAATGAGATTTTTTTGCTTATTGCTTGCCCGACTTTTTTGCAAGGCCAACTCTTTTTTTTGTGTTTGGTATTTGGTTTCCAGATTTTGCAAAGCCTCTGCTGTAGACGCTTTAAATTTATCGGCGGTTGCTGCATAAAACTGGTTATTATATTCTTGCCCCTTTTGAACATTGCCTATGGCAAAATAGGCTTGTGCCAGTATTTTGTAGATATCAACATTAGCAAAATCTATAGAGGTATCCGCGCGAACTATGGCCAAACAATCTTCACCCATTTTTATGGCATCATGATGTTGCTTTTTAAGAAGATATATTTCTGCCAGTCCGCTTAGTGTACCTACCTTTTTATTTGGATTAAAAGGCACCGCTTCCGGCCTATTGTAAGATGCAAGGAATAATTTAAAAGCACGTTCGTATTGCCGCTGTTTCAAGTACAGCGAAGCGAGTGATTGAATAATTTCATAGTACAATACTTTATCTCTGCCCTTTTCAGCAATTGCCCTGCCCGCTAAGAGCATTTGTTCGGCTTTTTTAGCATCCTGTAGTTTGGTGTAGCAAATACCCAAATTATTGTAAGACACCGCTTGGCCATGTTCATCTTTTCCTTTAGTTCGTATGGCTAAGGCCAGTTTATGGTATTTAATGGCTTTGTTGCACAATTCCATATCCTGGTATATCAGTCCAATATTATTGTAGGTGGCATCTTTGCGGTCATATTTGCCTCCTAACCGATCAGCAAGTTTTAAAGATTGAAAATAATAATCAAGTGCTTTTTCATTATCGCCTTTGTTCCAATTGAACATGCCCAGATTATTCAATGTATGCTCCTCATGCACGGCAAAATGATGCTCACGGCTATACTGCAATGACTTTAGAAACATCATATTAGCTGAATCAGACTTGCCAATTATATCATAGAAAACACCCTGTACGTTCAATAGTGAATTGAAACCATATTCCTGCCCTTTTAGTTTTGCAATGGCCTCAACCTCGCGCATACTTTTTCTGGCCTGCTCCTGATCATTAAAAATATAATAACACACCAGTTTGTTATACAAGTCTATTTTGATAGAGTTGTCGGTCTCAGCCTTTATCAAATTACCTAAACTATCAGCAACATTTTTTTGTGCAAGAGTGACGTGACTAATAATAAGGAAAGCAAATAGTAATCTTTTCACACCATCGTTTTGATAGTTCAAAAATAGGCAATTCAGTTCGAGCCAATATAAAAATGATCACTCAATATACTGGCATCGGACAAATCAAGACAATAAATATGTGTCGTATAAAATCAATGCTCAACATCAGATAAAGAACAGTATTAAACAGTATAAAAAAATCATTGTTGTTAATTACAACTGTACTTTGGTTCACCACTAAGGGTTTATTATACCTGAATAAAAGTTAATAATTTTGAGAACGAAGAATCTCAACACCAAATTTTACCAAATGAACAATATTATCCATGACCAAATAAATGCCTATCTTGCAAGCACCCCACATATCCTGCAATCTTTTGAAAGACTCTCACCAAGCCATAAAAAAGAATATATATCATGGATTGCGGAGGCCAAAAAAGAAACTACCAGAGAAAAACGCCTTGCGCAAATGAAAGAAATGCTGGCTATTAAAAAATCTTGAGCAAAGATGCTAATTTAGGTATTTTTCTTTTAGGACATCAATATGGTGTAATTCATGGCCGGCGATAATAAACAAAATAGCTCGTACAGAGAATACTACATTATTCGCAGTGCCCTCTTGTTCGAAGGATGATACATCCAACCCTCTGAATAAGGCTATAGTAGCACGACGATTAGTTTCATACTCTTCTTTGATTTGCAACTTTGACTTCAAGTTGGCATTGGATTTTAGCACATAGGCATCTTGGTCAAAACCGGGCAATGCTTGCACTTCTCCCCGGGCAATACACAATGCTCTGTAGGCAAATATTCGTTCAGTGTCAATGATATGGCTCAGTACTTGCATAATAGTCCATTTGCCGGCGGCATAAGTTTTATGTAAATCTTTGCTGCTAACCGAATTAATAATGGCCAACATGTTTGACTGTTGCTTTTTTAAAAGAGCAATAACATCTTTCGTTTGTCCTACTTTTTCGATATAGGGTGTATAAAAGGGGGGATATTCTTTCGCTAATGGCTTTTCGCGATATTGCATATTATAGTTTTTCTACTTTATATCCTTGTTGTTTTAATAAACTGATTAAACCATCAGGACCATACAAATGTAATGAGCCAACTAATACAAATGCTTTAGTACCACTCTCGAGGTATGATAATATTTTCGGCATCCAGCTATTATTTCTATCCGCCATTAAGGAGGTATAAGTATCCAGGTAGGCTGACTTCATTTTTGTAATTTCCTCTTCCATTTTATCGGAAGCACCAGTTTTCCAATTTTCAATTAACTGGTCCATTTCATCTTGCATTTCGTCCATACTATTCAGCGAATAATTTACAAATGCATTTTCGTCTCCATCACCCATGCTCGTCATTTTCTCTAGCTGCACCTCCACCGACTCTAACTGTTGGATTTCTTTCTTATCTGCAATAGCTTTATTAGTAAAATACATATCCACACCTTGGGCACTCATACCCACAGCTTGCATATTCATTGCCGACAAAGTAGTTATGGCCAATGCAGGTTTCATTTTTTGCATCATGGCTATTGGCAGATTGTATTCGTCAAATGCTGCTTCCAATTTTGCATATGTGGTATCGGCTAAAACTGTTTTTAACGTTCGGTCGTCTTGATACATCCCCTTTAACATCAATTTTTGAGCAATATTGCGGTCTTGGAGCACTTTTGTATCCGTTTCAAATGTTACTACTTCAGCATCATTATAAGCCAAATCAAATTCATCTGGCAATGGATAGTCCTGTGCGCGAAGTAAGTGAACTGTGCCACCCAGATAAATAACACGCCTATCCTTACTAACTTTATACACAGTAGTTTGGGCTGTGGCCGAAGAGGTAATAAAACCTATTAGCAAAAAGATCAAATTTCTCATAGTTATCCAGGTAGAGTCAAACAGTATTCCAATTTGGTAATAATGGACGAAACTACCATTTTGAAAACAAGACACTGTCTTTTTGTCCAGTAAATCCAATATGCTCTTCCCACATTGGCCATAGTTGAGGTAGAATAAAAAAGTTGATTTTAATTACTTTAGTACATCATGGACGTTTACGAAACATTTTTGAATAAGTTGCCCAATCCAGACTTGCTAAAGGTTTGTAATACCTTGTATGAAGAGTTAATGGTCTTTCCGCAACTAAAAATGCTCAGGAAGTTTAATCTTCCGTTCTTTTACGGCAAGACATGGATTTGTTATTTTAACCTCGTTAAAAAGAATCAAATCGAGCTTTGTTTTGTTCGGGCAAGAGAGTTGCCTTCAAAAGAATTGCTGGACTTTAAAGGACGAAGTATGGTTGCAGGCTTGAGCTATAAAGTAGTTGATGATATTGATTTGGGCATAGTTAAGCTCCTTTTAGAAGAAGCCATCACATTGGATAATCAGCTGCCATTCTCTTCGGTAAAGAGAAAAGATAAATAAATTGTGCTTCGGCAATAATTTGTATCGATAACGTCAACACTTTTTTTACTATAAAACACGTGTCCAAAAAAGTCTTTTTTTATCCGTCATCGTTCCTTGTATAATGCACTAAATTAGCAATATGAAAATGCATTATTACGGTCATTCTTGTTTCACCATTACAGCAAACAACAAGACGATACTCTTCGATCCGTTCATTAGCGGCAACCCGAAAGCGAACGATGTAGACATTAATGCAATTCAATGTGACTACATTCTTGTTTCGCATGGCCATGCCGATCATATATTAGATTGCGAATCCATAGCGTTGCGCACAGGTGCCAAGGTAGTATGCTCATGGGAGGTGCACGAATGGCTAAATAAAAAAGGTATTCATAACACACACCCAATGAATACCGGTGGAAGTTGGGATTTTGGTGATTTCAGTATAAAGTGTGTTGTTGCACAACATTCCAGCGGCTTGCCTGATGGTAGCTATGGAGGTAACCCAATGGGTTTTATTGTAAGCACCTCAGGGCGCACATTATACTATGCTGGCGATACGGCCTTAACCATGGATATGCAATTAATACCGAAATGGGCGAAAGTAGATGTAGCGATATTGCCCTTGGGTGATAATTTCACTATGGGGGCAGAAGATGCTGTATTAGCGGCTAAAATGGTAGAAACAAACAAAGTCATTGGTGTGCATTTTGACACATTTGGTTTTATTGAAATCGACCACGCCAAAACCATGGAACTATTTGAAAAGGAAAATATTAGCTTGATGCTACCCGAAATCAATACCCATTTCGAAATCTAAACCATCATTGCCTCATCAGCAAAACTGTAATATTTATTATTGCCAATAATTAAATGATCGATGACAGCCAAGTCTAATAATTTGCCACCATCAACCAGTTTTCGAGTAATATTTTTATCTGCCTGACTGGGCGTAATGTTACCACTAGGGTGATTATGCGCTACGATAATCTGAGTGACATTCTTAAGCGCCAGCGCTTTACTAAATATGATACGCGGATCTACAACTGTAGCTGTTAGTCCTCCGGCACTAATTGCCGTTACCTGTACTACCTGATTGCCCTGATCAAGAAAAAGAGCAAAGCAATGCTCTTGCATTGCGTTAGTAAAGTAAGGACTTATAACTTCATAGGCATCCCGACTACTAGATACTTTTGTCCGTTGTAAAGCCTGTGCTAGCTTCCCCCGCCTCCCTAATTCGATAGCAGCCAAAAGCGTTACCGCCTTTTTGGGGCCTAGTCCTTTCACATTTTTCAAGTCATTTAGGTCTAGTTGAGCAAAGTTGATCAAATCCTGACCCGCTATTTGCAATAGCTGTTTGGCAATATCAAGTGCTGACAAATTTTTAGTGCCGGTATTTATCAAAATAGCTAGGAGCTCTGCATTGGTTAATGCCTGTGCGCCTTTGTCAATTAGTTTCTCGCGAGGCCTATCCTCGTTTGCCCAATTTTTTATACTTACATGATGTGTCATAATATAGGCGCATTTAGCAACCGAATTTCGATTGCATCAAATTTACTGATTCCTTTAATCAAAATATTCAATTTTTATTTTAGAAAGTAACAATACAAGCCCCTGTTAAACTTACATCTTGTTCTATTGTAAGAGGAAATCCAAGGCGATTATTGCCTCACAAATTGTTCTAATAAATATTCAATATTAGCGTATGTGTTTTGCATTTTTTTTGGCACAGACTCTCTTGACACCCATTCTGCCTTGCTAATTCCTTCTTCGGCCTGCGGCTTTAGGTCATCTTTTTCAGCCGACATCTCAAACCAATCAGTCCGTTTTAAAATCCAACGTTCTTGCAAGATATAAATATGATAAGTAGATAAAATAAACCGTTTTAGTTGCAGGCTATGCACACCCGTTTCTTCTTCCACTTCCCTTACCGCACAAGCCTCTATTTCTTCACCCGCATCTAATTTACCTTTTGGCAAATCCCATTTACCCAATCGCATAATCATCAATAGTTCATCATTCACATTCCAAACCACACCACCCGCAGCTTGCAACGAATCAAACTCGTTAATGAATTTTGCCAAAGCCATATCCGGCTGCACCTGCCACACTAAATTATCAAAAGTTGTGACAGCAAACTGTTCAAATAAGGCTAACACACCTGATTCGATTTTCTTGTTCATTACCCAAGCATTGCTTAATCCATTATTATTGATTAGTTCAAGTGCATTTTCTGTCAAAAAAATACATTGTTTGTTATAATATATCCGAACGGAATCTTTCATTTATCAATTTATCATTTTAGGTTTGCGCTGTGCAAAGAGAACAACGAATAGCCGAAAAGTTATTACAAATTCAAGCTGTAAAACTACAACCACAAGCCCCATTTACTTGGGCCAGTGGTTGGAAAAGTCCCATATATTGTGATAATCGAAAAATATTATCGTACCCACACATACGCGACTTTGTAAAAAGTGAACTATCCAATTTAGTTTTCTCCGAGTTTCCTGATGCTGAAGTGATTGCGGGGGTAGCCACAGCAGGTATCCCGCATGGAGCGCTGGTAGCAGACTTGCTAAAAATGCCTTTTGTATATGTACGTTCCAAGCCAAAAGCGCATGGCATGGGCAATCAGATAGAAGGGCACTTGGAGGCTGGCAAACGAGTATTGGTTATCGAAGACCTTATCTCTACCGGCAAAAGCAGTATGGAAGCTATTGTAGCACTTCGTGATGCAGGTGCAAAAATTGAAGGTCTTTGTTCGGTTTTCACATATGGTTTTGACATTGCTGCCAAATTATTTGAGAAAGAACAAATACCGACACGTAGTTTGAGCAACTATAATGCGCTCCTTGAGGTAGCCTTGGCGCAGCATTTAATTCAGGCTGAAGACATGGAAATTCTGCAAACCTGGAGAGAACAGCCTGAAACATGGGGACATTAGCACTACCCTATTGCTTCTAATACTACATTTTTTACCGAGTCTATCGCTATACGTTCTTGTTGCATGGAGTCGCGATATCGAATGGTCACTGTGTTATCCTCCAATGTTTGATGGTCGATAGTTACGCAAAAAGGAGTGCCCAAAGCATCTTGAATACGATATCGTTTACCTATTGCATTTTTTTCTTCGTAAAAACAATTAAATGTATCCTGACATGTCGAAAGTAATTCCATTGCTTTTTCTGGCAGGCCGTCTTTTTTCAGCAAAGGCAAAATGGCCAATTTGATTGGTGCCAGGCGCGGTGGTATTCGCAGCACTTTTCTGCTGTCTTTTTTATCATCAGTGCTCAAATCTTCTTCGTCGTATGCTTCGCTTAGCACCATTAAAACAGTTCTATCCAATCCAATAGAAGTTTCAATCACGTAAGGAATATAATTACCATAGGCTTTGCCGGTTTCGGGGTCTATATCATTGTCAAAATACTGTTGCTTTTTTTTGCTAAAAAGCTGATGTTGCTGCAGATCAAAATCTGTGCGTGAATGTATTCCTTCCACCTCTTTGAATCCAAACGGAAATTCATATTCGATATCACAAGCTGCATCAGCATAATGAGCCAATTTTACATGGTCGTGGAATCGTTGCTTTTCGGTGGGTATGCCCAATTCGCGGTGCCATGCGCTGCGTTTTTCTTTCCAGTATTCATACCATTCTTTTTGCGTGCCGGGCCGCACAAAAAACTGCATTTCCATTTGTTCAAACTCACGCATTCTGAAAATAAACTGCCGTGCCACGATTTCATTTCTGAATGCCTTACCGGTTTGGGCAATACCAAAAGGTATTTTTTGCCTAGCCGTTTTTTGAACGTTAAGAAAATTCACGAAGATGCCTTGTGCAGTTTCTGGCCGTAAATAAATTTCATTGGCCTCTTCGGCTACCGAGCCCACCTGCGTTGCAAACATCAAATTAAATTGCCTGATGTCTGTCCAATTACATGTTTGACTAACCGGACATTGAATTTCGTTCTTTTCAATAAGTGTTTTTAACCCGACAAAATCGTCAGCCTCTAGCAAGCTTTCCATTTCGGCCAACAAATTGTTTGCCTTTTCATTCTCCCCTTTTTCGGTCAACTCATCAGCCTTTTGCTCTATTAGATGATCAACCCGATAGCGCTTTTTACTATCCCTATTGTCAATTAGGGGGTCAGAGAAGCTGTCCACATGCCCGCTGGCCTTCCAAGTGGTAGGATGCATAAAAATAGCCGCATCAATACCAACAATATTTTGGTTGTGATACACCATTGTCTTCCACCACCATTCACGGATATTTTTTTTCAACTCAACACCCCAAGGACCATAATCATATACGGCTTGCAAACCGTCATAGATTTCACTAGATTGAAAAACAAAACCATATTCTTTACAATGTGCTATTAAAGCTTGCCACTTATTGTTTTCTGCCATAAGACGGCGAAGATAAAGTTTGCTGCGCTGAAATTTCAAGAATCAAATGTCAAACCTGCTTTGTTAGGTATTGGTTCTTGAAAAATATTTTCTACTTCATTTCGTTCAAATGCTTACATTCAACTTTAGAAATACAGGATAAAAAATGGAGCATCATCAGTTGGCACAATTGCATCGCATTCAAGCTTTTGAAGGCAAATACCCCAAACAGTTGTGGTATTTATTTTTCTCTGAAATGTGGGAGCGTTTTAGCTTTTACGGCATGCGAGGCATGCTTACTTTTTTTATGGTTCACCAGCTTTTTTTAAGTGAAACAGCTGCCAATTTGCAATATGGCGCCACACAGGCTTGGGTTTATGCCTTTACTTTTATTGGTGGTTTATTTGCAGATAAGATATTGGGATTTCGGAAATCGCTCTTTTGGGGTGGTCTACTTATGATAGCCGGTAGCCTTATTTTAGTCATTGATCCAAAGGCATTTTTCTTTTTGGGTATTAGCTTCCTTATAGTGGGTACAGGTTTTTTTAAGCCCAATATTTCAACTATGGTTGGGGCGCTGTATGCCGATGGCGATGTGCGTAGGGATGCTGGTTTTTCGCTTTTTTATTCGGGCATCAACATTGGTGCATTGTTGGGCGGCTATGCCTGCATTGCCATCGGAAAAGGTAATTTGTTTGCTTCTTTCATACCCGAGCATTTGCGCTGGAATGCAGCATTTGGGCTTGTCGCGCTGGTAATGAGCATTAGTCTGTTCACTTTCGTTTATACGCGTAAAACGCTTGGCCCAATAGGCCTCTCCCCGCTTGAAAGTAGCCAGCTTGACGATACGATGTTGGAAGAAAATCAAGTAGCTTATAAAGGCAAAAAGTGGTACGAATATCTTGTCTATGCCGGCGCATTGCTGTGCGTGCCAATCATTATGGTGATGGTAGCCAATACGCGTTATACTGATTGGTTTATGTACGTGATAGGCCCATTTAGTCTGCTTTATTTATTTTTTGAAATGCGTAAAGAAACATTAGCGGCGACAAAAAAACTATGGGCAGCCTTGCTGTTCATCATTTTTTCAATTATTTTTTGGGCCATTTTTGAGCAGGCCGGTGGTTCCTTGTCTTTGTTTGCAGCCAATAACCTGGACGATAAGTTGTTTGGTACTATCACACTTGACCCCAATGGGGTAAACAATGCAGCAAACTCGTTGTTCGTAATCATTTTTGCGCCATTGGTTGGTATTGCCTGGATAGCAATGGCAAAAAGAAAGATAGAACCCAATACGGTGATTAAATTTGGCTTAGGCTTTTTGTTTCTCGGTTTGGCATTTTATGCCTTTTATGCCACACGCTTTTTTGCCGGCATTAATGGCATGACCTCCTTAGATATTTTTACATTGGCCTATTTTGTAGTAACCTTTGGCGAATTGTGTTTGTCACCCATTGGCTTATCTATCATGACTAAGCTATCACCAAAAAGACTGCAAGGTTTAATGATGGGTATGTGGTTTCTGGCCAGTGCTTATGGGCAATATGTGGCAGGTCTTTTTGGAGCCAGTATTGTGAGTGAAAATCCCGATGCGACAACTATGGACAAATTAATTTCATATACAGCGGGATACAAACAGTTTGCTATTTATGCCATTATTGCCGGTGTCATACTTATTGCCATTTCACCATTAATGCGCAAATTAATGGGTGATGTAAAATAATACTCCCCAAAAAAAAGCTCCATTCGTATTAATAATGGAGCTACTAAATTTTATATCACTAATTGCTTACTCTACGCCGTGCATCAATTTCTTAATTGGTTTATTGAAGACAATAACCAATATACCAATGGCAATTAACACATAGGCAAGTGTTTCGAAAACGCTCGTATAGCTTGCTAAGCCAATAGCCGGATCGACAGTTTCACCTGCTTCAGCATGACCTCCGGTTAGCGCAGCGATTTTACCGCCTACATAATTTGCCATAGCAAAACTCAAGAACCAGGCACCCATTGCCGTGCCGGCCAGTTTTTTCGGTGACAATTTTGTAACCATAGATAAACCAATAGGTGAAATAAATAATTCACCGGTGGTGTGTAATAAATATAAAAATACGATGGTTAGAAAGGGTACCTGATAAGCATCGTTTACAAATAACAGCGCTACTTTGGTTACAAGAAAGCCAAGTGCCAACTGTATAAATGCCAATCCGAACTTAACAGGGATGCTTGGATTTTTACCAATTTTAGAAAGCTTAACCCACATTACAGAGAACAAAGAGCCAAAGATGACAATGAATAGAGGATTGAAAAATTGAGTCATTGATGCCGGCATCGTCCAACCGAAAAGGTTTCTATCAATATTCCGATCAGCGAATAATGTGAGCGAAGTGCCTGCTTGTTCAAAACATGCCCAAAACACGATATTCACTATCATCAGCAGCACAAGCGCAATCATCCTGTCGCGCCATACGGCCATAGGGCTTGTTGCTCCTTTGGTCTTCAACAAACTATCTATTTCGTTACGCTCAAGCATATCCTTGTCAGCCTTGCTTCCCGCTATTAACAACTGAGCACTGATTAGTATAAATAAGGCCAATAAAATATAATCCATCAATTCATTGTGCTGTATCAAAAAATAACACAAGGGAACCAATATTAAAGACCCTACTGTTATGACTTGTATCATATTCAACGGACCCAGTACTTTTTTTAAGCCAGCCTCTTGAAAGTCTACTCCCGGTGCGCGCGAAAAATTTTCTCTCCCGCTCCAAAATATCAAAAAGCCAGCCAGCATGCCAATACCAGCGAGACCAAAGCCATATTTAAACCCATAGGTTTCGCCTACATAAGCCACGACAGTTGTAGCTAAAAAAGCACCTATATTGATACCTATGTAAAAAATGGTAAAGCCACTATCTCGCCGAGGATCCCCATCCCGATATAGTTTACCAACAATGGTAGAAATATTTGCTTTAAAATAGCCATTGCCTACAATCAGTGCGCCCATCCCTATCAACAAGGCACTCTCAGTACCACCTAATATTAAAAACTCGCCGATAGCCATGAGGATTGCGCCCAATAGCACCGCATATCGATATCCAAGATATTGATCTGCCATGCGACCACCGAGTATAGGTGCGGCATATACTAAGGCCGTATAAGATCCATATATCAAAGAAGCTTCTGCATCACCCTTCATTAAAGATTTTACCAAATACAATGTAAGCAAAACGCGCATACCGTAATAACAGAATCGCTCCCACATTTCAGAAAAGAATAAGGTCATTAATCCCTTAGGATGTCCCGAGTTGGTCTCTGGCCACTGATCGTCTTTGTTTTCTTCAAGTAATACTTCTTGACTCATAGAATTTATTTTGCGTGTTAAATTAAGGTATTTGCTTCAGTATAAAGCCTTTATTAACCGATTTTTGAATAAAAGAAATTGAAATGCTTTTCACGGCAATCAATTATTGCTAATGCCTAAGTATATGAATAGACAATCCTTATCACTCTTTTTTATAATCGTTTGCTGTATGCTAGCGGCTTGTACAAAAGAACAAAACGAATTTGTGACTGTTGCAGATGGCATCTTTTTTCAAGGAACAAAACCTTACAAATACATTGGTTGCAACTACTGGTACGGAGGGTACATAGCACATGATACATCCCGAGTAAAAAATGAATTAGACTTTCTAAAACAACAAGGAATAAGCAATCTGCGGGTCTTTTTATGTGGCGAAGGTGACCAGCAATATCCATATCGCATCTATCCCAGTCTGCAACAAAAACCAGCTGCTTATGACGAAACGCTATTGCAAGGTTTTGATATTTTTTTGAGCGAAGTGGCAAAACGTAATATGCAGGTTGTTTTTGTATTGAATAACAATTGGGAGTGGAGTGGTGGTTTTGGTCAATATTTGGAGTGGTCAGGTAAGGGGAAGCCTCCTCTGCCAAAAACAGCAGATTGGGATTGGAATGCTTACTGCCATTACATCGCACAATTTTACTCTTGCCAAGAATGCATTGCCTTGTCCAACAATTGGATTCGGCATGTGGTAAGTCGTACAAACACTGTTAATGGTGTAGCCTATAAAGATGATACCCATATAATGGCCTGGGAATTAGCCAATGAACCACGACCTATGGACAGCGCTGCTACAGAAAATTATATACGATGGACAGCCGAAACTGCAAGCCTGATTAAATCTTTGGATAAGAACCATTTGGTCACGATTGGTACAGAAGGTGTAATCAGCACTTTTTATAATGAAACCATTTACGAACAGATACATGCCAATCCACATATTGATTATTTCACGCTTCATCTCTGGCCCAAAACATGGTTATGGTATAATGGCGATGATGCAGCTGCTGTGCGCGATACCACATTAGTTAAAACAAAAAATTACATTGAGCAGCACAGTCGTATAGCTGCCAGTTTAAAAAAACCATTAGTTATTGAAGAATTTGGTCTGCACCGAGATAAAAATTCATTTTCGCCCCTTGTCGACACAAAAAACCGAAATGCCTACTATAAATATGTTTTTGAAATCGGGAATGCCAACGCAGTGAGTGGATATAACTTCTGGGGCTATGCCGGCCTGGAAGAAAATTTTAATGCCAAGGGCTTTATGCAAAAAGGCATGGAATACAGTGCGGACCCTCCGCAGGAAGAACAAGGACTTTATGCAGTTTACAAAACCGATAGCAGTACCTGGAGTGTCATTCGCAATGGGCTTTTATTACTGAAATGATTGCACCAATGCCTGAATACAACTGAAGTCACTCTGACTGTATGTGTCAGAAAAATGTTCGTTGGTTTTCACATCATGTGTTGCCATAACCTTGCAGGTGGCATGAATTTCGCTGGTGCCACAAAAAGCAGCAATATCACGTGCATTCTGTGGAGTAACTCCAGCCCCCGGCATGAAAATGATTTCACTGCCATATTGCCGCTGTAGTTGTTGTATAACGCTTTTTCCTGCGCTTACATTTTTATGTCCTCCGCTGGTTAATATCCTCTCAAAACCTAAATTGATGATATCCTCCGCAGCACCATGGAGATTTACAGTCCTATCAAAAGCACGATGAAAGGTTGCAGCCTTGTTACCCCAAAGCTGAAGCAAATCTGCGCAATGATCAACCGCTACCTGGCCTTCCGGATTTAATATACCTAATACGATACCGTCAACACCAAGTTCTTTGCACATGGCAATATCCTCCCGCATAAGAGCAATTTCATCTAACGAATAAACAAAATCGCCACCGCGAGGTCGGATCATGACATACACAGGAATACGAATTTCCTTTTTTACTCGGCTAATCATACCATAGGAAGGTGTGCACCCTCCTTCGGCTAAATTTTCAAAAAGCTCAATGCGGTTTGCGCCTGCTTGGTAGGCGTTCATGCATGATTGAAAGTTGTTACAAGCAATTTCTACAATCATTTCAATAAATAGTTGGCATCTACTTTAATATTATCCAGCCGCGTTGATTGAACTCCAAAATCGAAGTTTTTCTGCAAGGCGTAACCTCCATATTCTCCTTTTTTGTTGAGCGCAATAAATCCAATTTGTATTTCTTCTGGCTTACGGGGAGTAATTTTCAAAATACGTTCGACGGCTTTTTTACAGGCATTTTCCGGGGTGTAGCCCTGTCGCATATATTCAACCACTAAAAAACTCCCACAAATTCTGATTACTTCCTCACCGTGTCCGGTAGCAGTGGCTGCGCCCACTTCATTATCAACGTACAGACCAGCCCCAATAATGGGCGAATCCCCCACACGACCCCGCATTTTAAAACCCATACCACTGGTGGTACATGCTCCACTTAAATTGCCAGCTGCATCCATAGCAATCATACCAATGGTGTCATGGTTCCACTCATCATCAATTTTGGTTGGCACGTCTGTTGGGCTTGCTTGTTCACCACGTTCAATGTTTATTTGAGGTTTATACTCACTTTTTTCCAACCACTTTTCGTACGCCTCTGCCGCATGCGGACTAAGCTCTTCTTTTTCGATAGGAAAACCTTGCTGCACAGCGAATTGTTGAGCACCTGCCCCAACGAGCATCACATGCGGTGTTTTTTCCATTACCGCACGTGCCACTTTTATTGGATTTTTAATACCTTCCAGAAATGCCACACTGCCGCATTGGCCCATATGATTCATTATGCTGGCATCAAGTGTGACGTATCCGTCTCTATCAGGATTGCCCCCTAACCCAACACAGCAATTCCCCCAATCATTTTCACTTACCATGACACCTTGTTGAACAGCATCTAAGGCAGAACCCTTTTTTGTAAGCACCTCCCATGCCGCACGGTTGGCCGATGTTGATTGGTTATACCAAGTACTCAATACAATGGCTTGATTTTTTTCCGGCACATTAGCATGGCTATATTTTCGTGTGGCGAAAAATGCACCACTTAGTCCTAATATTTTTAATACTTCTCTTCTGTTCATGTTATTCTATTATTATTTCACTGCAAAACGTCCAAGGCATTTCTCCACTTCCTGGATAGTTGGCTGGAACTGCCTTCATCGGGATGATTTCCAGTTCCAATGATTGTATTTCTTCATCAAGTTGTAATTCATAAAATTGATTGTGTACCTCAAATAACTGCTGTTGCTTTTGGTCTGGGCTACTGCCTTTCCCTATAGCAATTAGTTTTACCGTTTCGGGAGAATGAATCCAACTTTCTTTAGCATCTAAAAAAGCTATTTTTATTTTCTGCGTCTTCGTTTTTTCTCCTAAATCCATTTTTACCTTAATGTTATCTGTCCTCCATCCCAGCCATTCTTTTGCCGTCCAAGGTTGGTTGCCGATTATGCCATCAACTAATGTTTGTTCTCCACCGATATTATAGCGCTCATCGGGCAAGGGTGAAATGCTCAACTTTTTAGCGGTACTTTTAGAAAGTGAGAAATTTTGTGAATAGATATTGCCAACTTTTTTATCGTCTTTAAAGAGGGCTGCCTGTAATTGCAAATTCTCTGTAATTAAAATAGGCTGGTTATATTTTGATGATTGAAAAGTTGGCGCTGAACCATTTGTTGTATAGCGAATATCAAAACCATTTACATCATTATTCAATCTGGCCATAAGGCCGCTACTTGAAGAAAAGGTCGTACTGTTTATGTCATACAAAGCCCGGGAATAATTGATTTTCATTTCATCCAACAGTTCAAAATGCCGTATCAGCCTATTGACAAAATTTTCGTAAGCTGGTCGTTCTTCACCGGTCCACAACACCTCACTTAAGGCACATAATCGGGGCAATGCCATGTACATCAGATGCTCCGGTGTTGCGATATATTCAGTCCAAACATTGCCTTGCGCCCCTAAAATATATTTGGAAGATGATCTGTTCAGCTGTGCTGGTATAGGTTGATAATGAAACACCTTCTTTACCGTAGTATAGCCGCCTATTGCTAAGGGTTCTGTTTTACGGTCGCCTTGGTAATGATCAAAATAGCAATGGCTACCGGGGCACATTACTACCTTATGTTGCTGTTTGGCTGCTGCAATACCACCTTGTTCACCACGCCAACTCATAACTGCTGCATTCGGGGCCAATCCGCCCTCCAAAATTTCATCCCAACCAATGGTTTGCCTGCCTTTTGCGGTTAGAAATGAATCAATCCGACCAATAAAATAGGATTGCAGTTCTGCTTCATTTTTTAATCCATAATGTTTCATTACACCTTGACATTTATGGCAATTCTTCCACCTTGTTTTGGGCATCTCATCACCGCCAATATGAATATAGGTCGAAGGAAATAAGTCCAGCACTTCATCCAAAACGTTGAATAAGAAATGAAAGGTGCTATCGTGACTGCAGAAAACATCATCACTAATACCCCATTTGGTAAGTGGCGTAAAAGGGCCACCGGTGCAACTAAACTGAGGATATGCACTTAGTGCTGCGAGGGCATGGCCCGGCATTTCAATTTCGGGCACTATGGTAATGTTTCTTGCTTGCGCATATGCCACAACATCCCGAATTTGCTTTTGTGTATAATATCCACCATGTGGCACACCGTCACCTAGGAAAGGATCAAAATTTTTTCCTACCATCGTTTCTGAACGCTCGCTCCCTATTGAGGTAAGCATGGGGTATTGTTTAATTTCAATTCGCCAGCCTTGATCATCAGTCAGATGCCAATGAAAGGTATTCATTTTATGTAAGGCTAAAATATCAATATACTTTTTAATGAATGAAACGGGAAAGAAATGACGACTTACATCAAGATGCATACCGCGCCAGCCAAACGCCGGCTGATCGATAATTGTTTGACAAGCTACTTGTCCATCGCCTTCAGCTACAAGTTGTCTTAAACTTTGTATTCCATAGAAAATCCCTTTATTCTCACCTCGAATTTCTATCAATCCTTTTACAACGCGCAATTGATACGCTTCAATGTTTTTATACTGAGGATCATGAACAAGTTTTACCACTATCTTATCGTCAGCATGCATATTCTGCAGATATGGCTGTAGAATTTCCTCTTTTAAAATAGCAACAAGATGCGGACCTAGCAGGCTATCGGCATCAATGCTAATAGATGCGCGTTGCAAATCCACCGAACAATATGCAGGTTTAATGGTTGTAGGATAAGGAATAATATTCTGCCCAAAAGCAGTGGAAAAACAGCACAGCCAAAATATTATAAGACGTATGACAACGAATTGCTTCTTCACTACACAAAACATTTAATACCCTAAAAGCTTTAATTCCTTCTTTATTTCTTCCACCCGATTTGCCGGACTTGGATGCGTACTCATAAATTCATTACGCAAACTCCCGCCGCTAGCATCTTCAAGCACTTTCATTACAGCCAATGCTGCACGGGCATCGTAACCAGCAGCATGAGCATATTTTACACCATAGTTGTCACTTTCCAATTCGTCTTGCCTGCTGTATTTCATATTCATTATTTGACCAACATATGTTGCAATTTGTGCACTATTCATATTGCCACTACCAACTGCCACACTCTGTACAATACCATCCAACAGGCCTCGCTGTGCCATCTGTTCTGATGAATGCCTATGTATGACATGCGCCATTTCATGACCCAGTACTGCAGCAATCTCATTGTCTGAATGCAATTTTGCCAGCATAGCCATAGTGATGAAAATCTGACCGCCTGGCAAGGCAAAGGCGTTAATGGTATTTTGATCATTCAATACGTAAAAATTAAACTGATAAGGCGATTGGGCAGCATGCGTTCTTTGTACCAAGCGATTGCCAATTTCTCGTATTTTTTGTTGAATATCCTCATCTTGATACAGGCCGCCAAATTGTGCAGCCATTTCTGGTGCAGACTGTAGGCCCAATGCTACTTCTTGCTCGGGGGATAATGCCACCCGTTGTTTTTCGCCTGTCACCGGATTTGTTTGTGTTTTGAGATAGTAGGAAATTACCGAAAACAATATCAGCATTACCATAATCACCAACCTTGAAGGTAATCTGCCTTGCCTCATTTTGTCGTTGTTTTATCCTCAATAAAATCTTTTACTATATAAATAATCAACAAAAGCAACGCAGCTATTGTGCCTACAAGATTGAGCCCAAGTGCAATACACATGGCTATCACTCCTGTAGCCCATAGCGAAAGCCGGTTTGAAAATTCAGGCCGACCCGCATCATCAACAACTGAAATGTTGGCACTAAGCAATGCAATGCATACTAATATAGCAGCCAACATGTATATGTATAATGCTGGTGTGAAAAAATGGATGGCTAATAAACTTACTAACGATGTTGCCAGCGCCATCGTCGAAAAAGTACGCACTCCTGCTATATTACCGTTATAATGTCTTTCTATGCCTATGCATAGACCAATAAGGGTAGCATATGCCACCCTGCCTATGATAGTTAATTCTGGGGTGTAAGTTGATAATTCCATCATGTACTTACGCGTTTTGGCTGGTAAGTTACAGTGAAAAAAGTTTACATACTAGTGCTATTCTTCTTCACCCAAATTCGTAATTGACCCCAATGCCATGAAAGCACCTTTGGTGATAATTTTTTTATTGACTACCATACTGTCATTTTGAATAAGGTATTTGTCCTTTTGCTTGCTGATTATCACAACAGGCACAATTTTAAAGGAGATAAACTCCCCCTGCACGGCCTGTTGCACAAAAACTACTTTTTGGTCTTCAAAATCAACCACGGCCTCGTCGGGTATAATCAACCCTTGCTGAGCAGGACCATTTACGGTAGCTACAATTGACGACCCTTCAATTAATTTATCCATAAGATCATTTATGTGACAATGAACCTCCAGGGCATGGGTTTCTGGTTTTACATCCGGAGAAATTGATATCACTTGCGCACGGTAGGGTTCATTAGGATTGGCTACACTATAAAAAGTGACTTGTTGCCCTTGATAAATAAAGTTTTTATCTTTTTCGTAAACGTCCAATACGGCATGCATATCCTTCTTACTAATAACTGCAGCTATGGGTGTCTGAAAACCAACACTACTCCCCACATGTCCATCCAAACTTGTAAGCATCCCACTTATCGGGCTCGTAATGGTGAAAGTGCTCTTTAAACGTCCGGGGGCAATACTTGAAGGGTTGATACCCATCATTCTCAGGCGCTGTTCGATGGCTGCGCGCTGTATTTGTAGCTTCTTCAATTCATTTTGGGCACGCTGAACATTTTTCATCGGACCGGCATTACCTGCGTAAAGATCTTGTTGACGATCCAATTCACTATTTGCTAATTTAATATTTGACTGAACAAGCAAATATTCCTCCTGCTCAGCCAAAAAGTTTGGACTTTGTATCACTGCAATTGTTTGTCCCTGGCTAATGGGCCGGCCTTCTTCGACATATATTTTTGAAACGATGCCCTCGTAATTTGAGCTGATCATGGCTTTATTCTTTTGGGGAATTTCGATATGGCCATTTACTGTAATTGAAGATGACATAGCATCGCTTTTTACTTCTTCAATTTTCATTTCTATATTGGCCATTTGTTTTTTGCTGAAACGAATGACCCCATTAGCATCCTGAGTAATTGCTGACTCCTCTGATTCGGCTGCATCTTTTGGTTTTTCAGTGCCACATGCACTGAATATCAATAGTATTAAAAAGGGGTAAAATATATTTTTCATTTTTTATTGATTTTTATAAAATAATAATTGAATGGCCATTTGATTATAACGATAAATATTTTCAAGGTACTGCTCACGAATTGTTATAGACTCTATGAAATACTGCAAGTACTCTATGTAACTCATTTCTCCTGATTTAAAGGCAAGCATAGCAGCCTTATTCATCTCAACCGTTTCGGGTAATGCTTCTTTTTCGTAATGCTTAATCAACTCTTTTTGGCTTCGCAGCATTTGATTAAGATTCCGCTCGTTTTCTTGAATTTCTCTTTGCTGGGCTTGCTTGCTGGCAAGCAATTGATCTTGTTGAATTTGAGTAATTGCAACCTGCTGTTTAACATAATTGCCTCCTATTGGAAAATTAATGCCCACTGAAAATCCGGTAAAGGGATTCTGCAAACCGTAAAGTCGTTGCGTAAAAAATCGGCTATTTAATGACGGCTTATTTGTTTGCTTTAAAAGTGCAAATTCATTCGCCAACAATTCATTGCTTTGTTCATATTGCAACAATAGCGGGATTGTACCGGCATTATCAACATCTAAAACATCATCATAATAAAAGAAGTCATCTGGATTTGCCTGATATAACATCGTGTCACCAATGAGTAGGGTTAGTTTTTGATTGGCCTGCAGTAGCTGGTTGTCTATGTTTTTTAGCTGAACAGCCACCTCTTTCTTGCGGAGCTTAGCACTCATACTCTCAAGTTTTGCCGCCTCGCCAAGAGTATAGCGGAGCTGAGCGTAACGCAATTGTGTATCATATGCCGACAGCAACTCTTCCAGCATTGTTCGTTTCTTTAAGAGATACGCCGCCTCATTGTACGCTTCCCGTATATTCCGTTGCACATTTAGCCATTCAATTTTTGTATAGGTTTGCTGAAGTGCAAAAGCTGTTCGTCCTGCAGCTTTTCTTAATTTATTTTGTCCCGGCCATTCTTGCGAGTAATTCAGTCCTATTTTCAGAATGCCCATTTGATTGTTTGGTTGCAAATCTTCGTTTTCGAAAAACGGGCCGAGACGTATTAATGGCAAGGTGCTCGTCTGCTGCAATTTTTTCTTTTGGAGCTCAAAATTTGAAGATTGCATACTGACGTTTTTTTGCTGAGCAATGAATAATGCCTCATCAATACGAATAGACTGCTGAGCACTAGCTTGAATCGACCCTGCCAACAAAGCGAAAAAAATCAGGGTTTTAGGTGCCGGTGCTTTAGTTACTTTTTGGCTATAAACCCAATGATAAAGTAAGGGCAATATAAATAGGGTCAGTAAGGTGGCCGTCAACAACCCTCCAATAACCACCGTAGCCAAAGGCTTCTGTACTTCCGCTCCGGCGCCAGTTGACAAAGCCATTGGTATAAAGCCTAAAGATGCGACTGTGGCTGTCATCAATACAGGTCTTAATCTAGTTTGACATCCCTCTATAATCACATCTCGAATGTGCAGTGTGCCTTTTGCTCGCAAATCATTAAAGGTGCTTACCAACACAATACCATTCAATACAGCCACACCAAATAACGCAATAAAACCAATACCAGCGCTAATGCTAAACGGCATATCACGCAGGTAAAGCGCAATTATGCCCCCTATTGCACTCATGGGTATTGTAGTGAAAATAAGGATGCCTTGCTTGGCAGATCGGAAGGTAAAATACAACATTACAAATATTAACAATAAGGCTATGGGTATTGCAATATTTAAACGGGCTGTTGCCTTTTCGAGATTCTCGAAGGTGCCACCATATTCATAATAATAGCCCACTGGCAAAGGGACTCGTTTGGCTAGCTTATCCTTGAGTTCTGCCACTGCACTTTTAATGTCCCGATCTTTTAAATTAAACCCAACTACAATTCTTCTTTTCCCCGCTTCACGCGATATTTGAGATGGCCCTTCCTTAAGTTGTACTGATGCAATTTGATGCAAAGGGATATGCTGATTACCTACCGGTATAAGCAAATTGTTTACGTTTTCGATGTCATTGCGTACAGATTTATCCAACCGCACAACGAGATCGAAAGTTCTGTCCTGCTCCTTGATTGTGCCGGCAACCTCGCCTCCAAATGATGTGCGCACCAGTGTGTTGATGGTATTTACATCTACACCGTACTGGGCCATTAAAGCACGGTCGTATTCAATAGTGATTTGTGGCAAACCACTAATGCGCTCAATATTGGCTTGTTTGGCGCCTGAGAGTTCGGCAATTTCTGCAGCTACTTTTTCAGCGTAGTGAAGCAGTGTATCCATATTTTCGCCAAATATTTTCACAGCAATATCTTGCTTTACACCGCTAATCAAGTCATTAAACTTCATTTGTATGGGTTGGTTATATTCTACAAAAGCGCCCGGAATTTGCTGTAAACTTTTTATCATCGTATCCGCAAGTTTCATATAATCCTGGGTGGTTGTCCATTCACTTTTATCTTTTAGCAGAATCATCAAATCCGTACCTTCGATGGGCATTGGATCAGTAGGCAATTCAGCACTGCCTGTTTTGCCAATCGTTTTTTCAACCTCCGGAAATTTTTTGATTATACGCTCGGCAATTAAAGTTGTCTTTACACTTTGAGATAAAGAAAGGCCTTGAGGCAGCAGAAAGTCAAACGTATAGTCCCCCTCTTGTAGTTGGGGTATAAACTCACTACCCATACGACTAAAAAGAAACATGCTGCCGGCAAATAAAAAGATAACTACCAGTACGATCACTTTCTTTATGGCCAAACACTTTTCAAGAACTTTTGTGTAAGCC
Source organism: uncultured Chitinophagaceae bacterium (assembly GCA_964409905.1). Lineage (GTDB taxonomy): Bacteria > Bacteroidota > Bacteroidia > Chitinophagales > Chitinophagaceae > JAGNRR01. The sequence goes on from CAYPET010000008.1 coordinate 70,977, forward strand.
AAACTCAAACTGTCTAACATACGATCTGCAAATGACTTTTTTTGTTGTATTTTTTTACTGAGAAATAATGAGGTAATCATTGGTATATATGTCAATGATAGTATCATGGCTCCCAGCAAGGCAAAGGTTACTGTTTGTGCCATGGGAATAAACATTTTACCCTCAATGCCTCGCAAACTGAGAATTGGGATGTACACCATGATAATGATAATTTGGCCAAACAAGGCTGACTTCATCATGTTTGTTGTACTAACCTGAACAGCTTGATTCATTTGTTCCTGCGTATACTTTTTGGCATTGGCTTGCAAAGGCAGATGCTTTTGCAGGTAATGCAAACTTGCCTCAACAATGATAACAGAGCCATCCACAATAAGACCAAAATCAATAGCTCCTAAACTCATCAGGTTTGCACTCACATTGAATAGCTTCATCATTCCAATAGCAAAGAGCATCGACAAGGGTATAGCGCTGGAAACAATGAGGCCGGCACGAAACTGACCTAAAAATAGTATCAGCACAAAAATAACTATGAGGGCACCCTCCCATAGATTATTCTTAACGGTATTCAATGCTCTATTGACCAAATCGGTCCGGTCTAAATAAGGTTCTATGATAATATCATTTGGTAGCGATGCCTGAATGGATTTAATGCGTTCCTTTACGCGTGATACCACTTCGAAACTATTCTGACCTTTTAACATCATGACGATGCCCCCCACACTCTCTTGTTTTCCATCATAAGTCAGCGCACCATAGCGCACTGCATGGCCCAGTTGAACCTTTGCAACATGCTTAATCAATACAGGGCTTCCTTCATTTTTGATGATAACATTGCCAATATCCTCAAATGTTTGTAGCAATCCTACACCACGGATATAAAAAATCCGTTCCTTTTTTTCGATATAGGCTCCACCGGTATTTTGATTGTTTTTTTCCAACGCATCAAACACCTCAGGCAACGTGACACCCTGGGCCTGTAATTGTTCCGGTATTACAGTAACTTCATACTGCTTCACAAACCCGCCAAAACTATTTATCTCTGCCACACCATCAATGCCATATAATTGACGTGCTACAATCCATTCTTGCATGGTACGCAAATCCATGGCATTATATTTTTGTTCACTGCCTTTTTTGGGTCGCAATACATATTGATATATTTCTCCTAAACCAGTGCTGACAGGTGCCAATTCGGGCTTTTCTATACCCGACGGTAGCTTATCAAAAATGGCAACAATTTTTTCATTGATAAGTTGTCTGGCAAAGTAACTATCCACTTTATCCTTGAAGACGATGGTAACAACAGATAAACCAAAGCGTGATATACTTCTTATCTCTTCCACATTGGGTAAGTTGGAAACTGCTTGCTCTATAGGATATGATACGAGTTGTTCTGTCTCAATCGATGCCAGGGCAGGGCATCTAGTTATTATTTGAACCTGATTATTTGTTATATCTGGCAGGGCATCAACTTTTAGGTGAGTGGCACTCCACAGCCCCCATGCTATCAATAACAAAGTAATAATGCTAACGACTAATTTATTGTGTATACTAAAGTGTATGATTTTTTGTAACATACTGACAAAAGATTTAATTAAGGAAAAAAATAGAAGGAGATTTGGACAGGATAACTCTATATCCAATTGGGTTGAGACTATGCCCGGGGCGGCTGAAAAATGCCAGTCGGGCAACTCGTAACGAGTCCGTCTTGATAGGGCATTAATTTAATTTTGCTTTTGTCTGAGGTGCTTTTTTGTGTCAAATCAAAAACAATAATTTCGGGCAGAGAGTATGCCACGGTACTCATTGCAAGCCAAGTAACGTTTTTAAGGGGCAAATGTTCGTGTTGTTCGTTATCACTTGCGGCATGTTGTTCATTCAGGTAATGCAACATAAGAAAGTCTGTAAAACTTATCCCGGGCGTTTCTTCTTTTTGATGTTCTTGGTAATGTTCTATCAAGTTTGGCAAACCAAGTAACCCTTCAGCAAAAAGGTTTGCTGTAGTCAGTTGAATAACAAAAAATAAAAGCAACAGTTTTTTCAACAGTACAAATTTACTAGCATTTATTGATAAAAACAGCTAGTCTTCATATCTGCTATTTATTTTTTAGCAACCATCGCTTGCCGATCTCCTTCGGTTTGTCGAGCCATGCAAGCAAAACGGGCAAAATGGTCAGGTTGGCAACCATAGCCCATAGTAGAGTTATAGAAGTAAGCAAACCAAGAAAACGTGTGCCATCAAACTGTGAAAACAAAAACACGATGAAACCAACAGCCAAGATGAAGGATGTAAATAAAATACTGATGCCAGTTTCCTTTATGGTATGCCTTACAGTATCGGCCACATGATATTCAAAACGTGGAAGGTCCTGTCGATAGTTCACAATAAATCGAATCGTAACATCAATGGCAATGCCCAATGCAATGCTGAAAACCAATACCGTTGATGGCTTAAGCGGAATATTAAACCAACCCATAATACCTGCAGTGATGGCCAATGGAATTGTGTTCACCACTAATGCAATAAATACGGTTCGCCATGATTTAAAAAGGAAAAACATACAAACAAAAATCATTCCCAATGCCAACAGAATACTATCACGTAAACTATTAATAATAAATCGGCTACCCTCCAAAAAAACAACACTTGTTCCCGTAAAGGAAACCGTGTACTTATCTTTATCAAATATCTCATCAGCATTTTTGCGAACGACTCCCAGTAATTGCGGTAGTCTTTTTGAACCAACATCGGCAATGTTGATACTAATTCGGGCTAACCGTTTATCATCGTCTACAAAAGATTTTATTAATTGAGATAACTCTCCATTATTCGCACCAGATTCCATTTGCAAATAGGGCGCCACGAAGGATATATCATACATATTGGGGACCGCATAGTTCAACGAGTCACCGTCATAATATGCTTGCTTGACAAATTTGAGCAGTTCGATATAAGAAAGTGGTTTACCAAACTCCTTGATATTATGCATGGACTCAACCAAGTTGTTCATTTTAGTAATTGTTCCTAAGCTCGTGACCCGATTCTTCTTTTTGGCATCGATAAGAATTTCCAGTGGCATAATGCCAGTAAATTCTTTCTCAAAGAATTGCAAGTCTCTATATATTTTATCATCTTTTGGTAAATCATCTACAATATGTCCAATTTGCTCAAGCCTTGTAATACCAAGCACTGATATTAGCACCATTATTGCTGATACAAACATCACCGTTTTCTTGTGATTAAAACTCCAATGTTCAATCTGCTGAAGAAACTTTGCTATAAGCTTATTATCCAAGTATTTCGTGTGACGGGTTTTGGGTTCTTTTAAGTAAGAAAATATTGCAGGTAAAGCAAGCAGGGAAATAATAAAAACGGACAATATACTAAGTCCTGCCACCAAGCCAAACTCTTTAAGTATATTGCTATAGGTAAAATAGAAAACGCCAAAACCAATCATAGTCGTGAGATTGGTAAAAAGTGTGACTATGCCCATTCGTTCTACCATACGTTTAATGGCTGATATTTTTTCGCCTGTTTCAGCATATTCAGAATGATACTTATTTAAAAAATAGATACAATTTGGCAAGCCAATGACAACAATTAATGGAGGCAACAGGGCTGTAAGTAAAGTGATTTTATAGCCACACAAAACTAAAATAGCCACCGACCACACAACCCCCATAATAACCACAGCCATAGAGTACAACACCGCCATGACCGAACGAAAAAATAGCAACAAAATAACCGATGTGAAGATCAAGGAAATAATTAGTATGAATTTCATTTCCATTTTAACGGCTTCTGCAAAGCGTGTCCGAATGTAGGGCAGACCGGAATAATGCAAATTTGTATTAGTGGCCTGCGAGAATCCGGCACTAATCTTTTCAATCTCATTTACCAACTTTATACGTGCAGGCGAATTGACTATAGCAGGTTTCAAGTATATGGCCGTTAGATAGCATTTTGATTCAGCATTGTATAGCAAGCCTTTATAAAATGGAAGATTTAAGAAAATAGTTACACTACCGCTATCAACCCCATGCTGAAACACGGCATAAGATTTTAACGAAGTCTTATTACCAGTATCCACTTTTACCAAGTTAATCGCATCCGCAATACTCAAAATATTATCGACACCATCGACTTTTTTTATTTCAGCAGACCATTTTTTAAATTGATTAAAGAAATTCGGCTCGAAAAAATTGTCTTTCTGAAAACCAACGACCAACATGGTTCCGTCCTGACCAAATTGTGCTTTGAATTTTTGATAATCTTTATACTTTTTACTAGATGTAGGTATAGCATTATTGAACTCGTAGCTCATTTGTACCTTGGCCGCCTGAAAACCCATAAAAACTGTAATCGCTAATAACCCCAACAGGATATATAGTCGATATCGTATAATAAAAACAGCAAGACTATGCCACATTGCGGGCAAATATACACAGCCCCGTAAAATTACAAGCCGCCCGATACTACAGCCCCCTATTTTTCGTTAGTTTTGGTATGATTATGAAATATGCGTTTTATCTGATATTGGCTAGCTGCATACTGCAAGCAAAAGCTCAAGATGCGCCTATTGGTAGCTGGACCACTCACTTCTCTTATCAGTCTGCGCGTACCGTAGCCTATGATGGAGATGATTATATCTATACCGCCAATGAAAATCTGTTCCGTTATTCGATAAGTCAACAATCTTTTGATATTTACTCCAAAGTGAATGGCCTAAGTGATATTGGTATAAAACTTGTTCGATATAATAAGCTAGATAATTATTTACTCATCATTTACGACAATGGAAACATTGATATCATGCAGGATAATAATATCATCAATATTGCCGATATCAAGAGTTTTAATACCAGCGGTAGTAAAAGTATTAATGATGTTTACTTCTACAATCGCCTCGCCTACCTGTCAACCGATTTTGGAGTAGTCGTGTTAAATCCAGCCAGACGGGAAATTAAAGAGACCTATGTCTTGCAATTAGGGAGTAACGTTGCCCAGGTAAATTCTTTCACATTGTATAAAGGCCAGTTTATAGCAGCAACTAATTTGGGCTTATTCTCAGCCAATGAAAACTTGCCTGTTTTACAAGATTTTACAAATTGGGATCTATTGGATAATAAAGAATACAGCCAGCTAATGAGTCACCCAACCGATTATTTATTTGCTTCGGCTGACAATCTTATGCTTTTTGCAAACGGTACCGTAGTGACAAATTGGGACACAATTGCTACATCCACATCTCCCATTGTCCGCATTGTGGAGGGTGCCAAGCATGTTTATTTTTTAGAGAATGGCAACTCCCAACGACGCATTCACTCATTTGATGAAAGTGGGCAGCCCGTTGAACAATATGATTTTCTCAACGCATTTGACCTAGCCGAAACAGCCACAACTTTTTATGCCGCTGATGGATGGCGGGGATTGTTACACGTAACAGCACCGGGGAATTACTTGCCACTGACCCCCGAAGGCCCCTATTCTAATTCTGCCTTCAACTTAGCCATAGCCGATAATGCGTTATTTATGTGTAGTGGTGGTCATAATGCCTGGATATACAATTACCAGCGAGAGGGCATCTCAAAATATGATTACCAATCATGGTCCTTTTACAATCAATATGAAGGCATTGCCGCAATGGATAGCATCTTAGATATTCTTGATGCCACCATAGATGTCAGAAACAATTACTTATATGCTGCTTCGTTTGGCGGTGGTTTGCTAGAAATAAAACCCAATGGCGATGTAAACGTCTTTAAAGATAATGGCGTACTCCAACCATTTGGCGGCCCAAACATATTTAGAATTGTTGACCTACATTTCGATGAACAACATAATTTATGGATGTCCAATTATGGCTCGTCTGAGCCACTTGTTGTAAAAAAAGCAGATGGAAGTTGGCAATCTTACGCTATGCCTTATGCTCCGGGAACAGTTGAGCGCACCGCTTCTGAAATAGTTATAGACGATTTCAATCAAAAGTGGATGGTAGCACCCCGCAATGTTGGGCTATTTGTATTTAGCGACAATAATACCCTTGACAATAAAGCTGATGATGTATCTAAACTGCTCCGTCAAGGCAAAGGCTTTGGTAATTTGCCCACAAATAATGTGAATTGTATAGCAAAGGATAAAGACGGTGCAATTTGGGTAGGAACTACTGATGGTATTGCCATTTTCAATTGTCCAGGCAATATTTTCAACGCTTCAGGCTGTGATGCAGAACTTCGAATTGTGCAATATGATGCTAATGCCGGTTTATTGTTTCAAAACGAAATTGTCAACACAATTGCTATTGATGGAGCAAATAATAAATGGATAGGAACCGGCAATGGGGTGTGGCAAATAAGCAATGATGCTGAAACGATTTTAAAACGTTTTACCATTGACAACAGCCCATTACCTTCCAATGAGATTAATAAAATAGTTGTGCACCCACAAAGTGGCGACGTATTTATAGCTACCACAAAGGGCTTAATATCATATCGTTCTGAAGCAACAGAGGGAGCATCAACCCAAGAAAACATTCTCGTTTATCCCAACCCTGTACCGAGCGGCTATACCGGAACAATTGCCATAAAAGGTTTAACAAGTAATGCCGATGTTCGGATTACTGATGCCTCCGGCCAACTGGTTTACCGCGTAAAGGCACAAGGCGGCCAAGCAGTGTGGAACGGCCAAACATACACAGGCCAACGTCCAATGTCAGGCATATATTATGTATTTGTGACAGATAGCGAAGGAAAAGAGACAAAGTCAGCAAAATTTATTTTTCACGAATAATATACGCAACTTGTTAAAAAATACACAGGGACTTGTATTGCGGAATATAAAATATGGCGAGACCAGTCTGATCAGTACAATCTATACCCGCGACTTTGGCATGCAAGCCTACATCGTACGGGGTGCTCGATCAAACAAAAAAACAGGCATCAAAGCAAATTATTTTCAAATTGGTCAATTTTTAGACTTGACTGTTTATCATAAACCTGACAAGAATATACAGTACTTAAAAGAAGTGAAGCTAAATGCTGAACAAGCTATTCAATCACAAAATATCATCCGGCAAAGTGTGGTGCAGTTCTGTTGCGAATTGATATTGCGCTGTATACAAGAAGAAGAGACCAATGCGCAACTGTACACATTTTTATATTCATTCTTTCAAGATGTAAAACAGCTAAATAGTTATAAGTTAAGCCTGGCCCCCATTAAATTCATCGTTCAATTTGCTTCAAAAATTGGTTTTGAAATACATAATAATTACACAGCGGAACTACAATTTTTTGATGCGTTAAATGGCAACTTTTGCCAGGAAATAAGTTTGAACCAATATATCGCCAATTTGCCGGCTTCACAATTGATAGCAAACTGTTTGTCAAAAAAAGAGCACATCAACAGTACTAATAAAACCCGGGAAGAGGCACTACACGCACTCATTCTATTTCTGCGGTTACAGATTGAACAGATGGGCGAAATAAAATCGGTGGCTATTTTACATCAAATATTACATTCAACTTAGCCTTGCGCGTGCATTCATCTTTATTTTCGTAGCAATAATCAAAACAGGAAAGGATGAGTTTATCCAAAATAAGAATGGGTGGGGTGCCCGAGCATTTTAATGTTCCGATACACTTAGCTCATGAAAATGGCGAGTTTGCAAAACGAGGATTAGATGTTATATGGAAGGATTTTACGGGAGGGACTGGACAAATGACAAAGGCCTTGCGTGAAGATGAAATTGATGTTTGTATACTACTCACAGAAGGCATCATTGCAGATATAATAAAAGGCAACCCAAGTAAAATAATTAGTGAATACGTAATAACCCCCCTGACCTGGGGAATTCACACGGCTGCCGACAACCCATTGAAATATCATCAGAAAATTTATGATAAACAATATGCCATTAGTCGATTTGGATCAGGCTCGCATCTGATGGCTATTGTAGATGCTAACCTAAAAGGAAAAACCTTGAATGAAGAACAGTTCACTATCGTAAAAAATTTGGATGGGGCATTGGCTTCACTGAGCAAACATGAGACCGATGTTTTTTATTGGGAAAAATACACCACCAAGCCATGGGTAGATCAGGGCATCTTAAAGCGCATCGGCGAATTTATTACACCATGGCCTTGCTTTATGATTGCAGCAACCAATAAGATATTAGCCGAACAGCCCGAAAATGTCATCCGATTGCTACGGGTTATACACGATAGCTGCGATGCCTTTATGCAGCAACACGAGGAGGCTATCCGAATTGTAAGCGAACTCCTGAATCAGAAGCCGGAGGATGTTACAAGATGGTATCATAGCACCGAATGGTCGATACACGGCTGGGTAAGCGAAAAGATGTTAAAAAGCGTTACCTACTATTTAAAAGCTGCCGAAATCGTTGAGCAAGATGCCAGTACCGAAGACCTTGTTTGGGTACGTAAAAAATAAACCCCATTAGACACGCTTAAATGCGATGCTGTATAATGTCTGGTATACACTCAGGATTCAACAGTGTTGAAATATCCCCCAACTCATATTGATTGCCTTGTGCAATTTTCCTCAGAATACGGCGCATAATTTTTCCCGATCTGGTTTTCGGCAGCCCTGATACAAATTGAATTTTATCCAGCTTGGCAATAGGACCTATTTGCCGGGCAATCTGCTCGTTAATTTCTTGGCGCAATTGATCCATAGTCTTTGTAGTCTCGTTCTTTATAGTTACGAAACCATACAAAGCATTCCCCTTAATGTCATGAGGATAGCCAACAACAGCACTTTCTGCTACCAATTCATGTTCATCAATGGCATCTTCAATTGGCGCCGTGCCTAGATTATGACCAGATACAATAATGACATCATCAATTCTACCTGTTATTCTGTACAGGCCATCCGCATTTCGAAAAGCCCCGTCGCCGGTAAAGTAATAGCCTGGAAAAACATTGTAATACGTATCAAGGAATCGTTGATGATCACGCCATATTGATCTTGCCATGCCAGGCCATGGATATTTGATACATAGAGCGCCTGTTACATTATTATCGGCTAACTCTTGTTTTGTTTCAGCATCCAAAATACATGGTTGTACCCCCGGGAGTGGTAAGGTGGCAAAAGTTGGCAGTATAGTTTTACTACCAGGTAAAGGCGAAATCATTATGCCACCTGTTTCTGTCTGCCACCACGTATCCATTATCGGACATTGTTGCCTACCAATATAATGATGGTACCACTGCCAGGCTTCATCATTAATTGGCTCACCCACAGTACCCAATACTTTTAAACTGCTCAAATCATACGATTGTACGTATTCCACTGATTCTTTGGCTAAAGAACGTATAGCAGTGGGAGCAGTATAAAACTGATTCACCTTATGCTTTTCAACAATAGACCAAAATCTGCCAACATCAGGGTAAGAGGGAATTCCTTCAAACATTAATGTAGTAGCCCCATTAGCTAAAGGGCCATACAAAATGTAAGAATGACCCGTAATCCAGCCCACATCGGCCGTGCACCAATAAACGTCGTTTGGTTCATAAGCAAAAACATTTTTAAAAGTAAACGCTGCATACACCATGTAGCCGGCAGTTGTATGTAACATTCCTTTGGGTTTGCCGGTTGAGCCGGAGGTGTACAATATAAACAATGGATCTTCTGCATCCATACTGACTGGGCTACAGTAATGATCCACTTTTTTCAGTGCATCACTGAGTAGTATATCTCTTTCTGCATTGAAGTCCACTTCATCAAAAGTTCGTTGCGCAACAATAACCTGCTGAACAGATGGACAAGTTCTTAATGCTTCATCAATTATCGGCTTTAATTTAATTCTTTTTTCGCCTCTGTACCCACCATCAGCAGTCACCACTACTTTAGCTTCACAATCATTTATTCTAGCCGCTACAGCCCCTGCAGAAAAACCCGCAAAAATTACAGAATGGATAGCTCCAATACGCGCACAGGCCAAAACAGCATAAGCCAATTCGGGTATCATCGGCAAATAAATTACCACCCGGTCACCTTTTTGAACCCCCTGCGCCTTAAGAACATTGGCAAAGCTGCACACTTTTTCATGCAAGGTTTTATAAGAAATATATTCAGCCGGTTGCTTTGGATTATTTGGCTCAAAAATGATAGCGGTATGATTAGATTTTTTTTCTAAATGCCGATCAATGCAATTTTCTGTAATGTTGAGCTTGGCATTAGTAAACCAAGCAAACTTCCCTTTAGCGAAATCAGCGTCTAATACTTGATCCCACTTTTTATGCCAAACAAAATTTTCTCTTGCAATGGCATCCCAGAATACCTCCGGTTTGTCTGCGGATAGCTGATATGCTTGTTCATACCTTCCCTGCGTAGTTAAAGAATAAAAACTCATACAGGAATGAAATTACATCAATTGAATTCGAATACAAATTCTATTCGCCGTAAAAGCAAGCCTGCAGGGCAACATCATCATTACCATTTTCCAATGCCTGCTGTATAAATTCATGCACTTTATGATTGTGCAAGGCCATCTGAAACGCTTCTGTAGCAGCCAGTTTTTCAATATCAGCCTGTGTTGGCCTGGCTTCCATATTACCTAATCGCCCTAGATTATTACCTGTCAAAACGATGCTGTTCCGAATGGCTTCAGGGAGTGCATCTACGCCTATCCCTTTTGTAATTAGTGGCTTCGGAATTTCGAACATAGCTTCTGGGGTAGCCCGGCAGTACCAGCTTCCACCCATACGCGCTACCAAATCCATTTTCAAAGAATCTATACGACCATTTTCATCAAGATACTTTTCTTCAATATGCATCATCACTACCTCACAAATAACGAGGTTGCCTGCTCCGCCACCATCACCCGTTTCAATAATTTGAAGGACTTTACATTCGAGCTGCACAGGAGCCTCTTTTACTCTAGGAGGTTTTACTATTTCACTAGGCAATTCAGTAAACCCGCCTTTGACAAATTCATTGACCCCTTTTTCGTAAGCAGTACTTGCCAATGACATTTGCTCCACCATTGGATAGTTGACAATATTAATCACACACTCCTTTGTTTCTTTCACATTGTCAAACGTGTCTTTATTGGTATTGGTGCGCCCATTGCGTGCCGGTGAAAAAATAACAATCGGAGGATTGGCACCAAACACATTAAAAAAACTAAATGGACTTAAGTTGACATTTCCCTGCGCATCAACAGTACTGGCAAAAGCAATCGGCCTTGGTGCTATGGCGCTTAGTAAATGGCCATGCAACTCTGGCACTGATAGGTCCTTGGGATATATAGATTTAAAAGCCATATCGCATCTAATTTGCCGGAAGAATTTTTGTTGTCACTTCACCAAAACCAACACGCATACCATCTTTTTCACAATGGCCACGTAAAGTAACAGTGTCACCATCTTTAAAAAACACCCGCGTGCTACCGTCATTTAAAGTAATTGGTTTTTTACCTCCCCATGCCAATTCGAGCATGGATCCGAAGGATTTTTCATCTTTACCACTAATGGTACCACTAGCCATCATATCACCCACATTTACATTGCAACCGTTGACAGTATGATGTGCCAATTGTTGACTCATATTCCAATACATATATTTATAGTTGCTTTTACAAATGATATTCTCACTGCCTGATGGCGGTGTCAGCGCCACCTCCAAATCAATATCAATATTCATTCTATCAGCAAGTTGCAGGTATGGTAAAGGCTTTGGCGTTTGTTTGGGTGCCGCTACTTTATAAGGAGCCAATGCTTCTAGCGTTACAACCCATGGAGAAATGGAAGAAGCAAAACTTTTAGCTAGAAAAGGCCCGAGTGGCACATATTCCCATTTTTGAATATCCCGAGCACTCCAGTCATTAAACAAGACCATGCCGAATATATAATCCTCTGCTTTTTCAACAGGTATTGAAGCACCCAAATTGGTTGATTTGCCAACGATGAAGGCCATTTCCAATTCCATATCCAAACGAGCAGTTGGCTGGAATACAGGTTTAGTGGCTTCATTTGGCAACACCTGCCCTTTGGGACGATGAATATTTTCTCCACTCAATATAATTGAACTTGAACGGCCATGATACCCTACCGGTATATGTTTCCAATTTGGCAATAGCGCATTTTGGGGATCGCGAAACATTTTGCCAACATTGGTGGCATGTTCAATGCTCGAGTAAAAATCAGTGTAATCTCCAATGCGCACCGGCATATGCATTACCGCATTTCGCTGATCTACAAATACTGATCGTTTATCACGCAGTTTGCGACTATTTTTCAATAACATTTTTTGTATTTCTAGTCGCACGCCATTTGTTTTTCTTTTTCCTAGATCAATAAAGTCGTTTAAGTAATCATTGACCAATACATTTTTTGGTATATCCAATTTGTTTAGATAACCCAGACGCGCTACTGCACTTACATCAATTATTTGACGACCTATGGCAATCCCTACTCGCTTGGATTTTGTCTTGGTGGAGAAAATACCAAAAGGTAAATTGTAGATTGAGAAATCTGAATCTGCTGGTATATCAAGCCAAGTTTGTAATTTTTTCATGTATGGTGTTTTTTCCGCGCAAAGATAAAGCCCATGCCTTGCAAATGGCAAAGAAGTTCGTGAAGCAAAAGCAAAGCCGACAAACTTTGTTCAGTATAGATAAGGAATTGCGTAGAATGCCGAAAAGAAGAACATGAATTACCATCCTTTCTTCACACTAATAATCTGCAATTGCCACGGCAAATGGCAACGGTTGAGTTAATAAAAAAGGCCAGCAAAAGCCGGCCTTTATTATTATGCCATTACGGCATCTTTGATAAGAAATAATTCTTCTTTTGGTCTGCGAATTTTAGGAGTGTGTTGTGTTTCATCATCTTTAGAACGATACCCTACCGCCATTATCACTGCTGCCTCAAGTTGATGCTCTTCCAATCCCAATACCTTATTTACTTCCACCGCTTCAAAACCTTCCATAGGACAAGCATCAATATGCAATTCCGCACATGCAGTGAGCGCGTTGCCTAATGCGATGTAGGTTTGCTTGGCATTCCAATTGCTAATTTCTTCCTTTGTTTTTTCACTAACCTTTTTATTCACAAAATCGCCATAACCTTGTAAGGCATCAGCATCCATGCCCAAGGCTTTCGCTTTAAACGAGAAGTAATCATTTACCTGCTCGGGGTTTAACGCACTGTAATTACAAAAAATAAATAGATGCGATGCATCGGTTATCTGCGGCTGATGCCAACAATGCGGCTTCAGTTCTTCGCGTAATGCATCATCATTTACTATCACTACCTTGTACAGTTGCATACCGTAAGATGAAGGTGAAAGCTGAATAGCCTCTTTAATTTTTTCAAGATTTTCTTCACTTACTTTTTTCTCTGCATCAAATTTTTTGGTGGCATAACGCCATTTCAAGTTTTCAATTGTTTTCATATTATATCTAATTTTAAATTGTCATTGGTACATCCATAAGTAAAATACGTGCGCCGCTTTGTGCAGCAATTTCGAGTTCAGTTGTATCCGAAACACCAAAGCCATCTCGTGTTTGTAGTTGCTGGCCATTTACAGCACACTCACCCGCTAAAACGAAAACGTAAACACCATTGCCGTTTTGTTTTACAGAATATGTTTGCGTAATTGATTTGTCAAACTCACCCAGATGAAACCATGCATCTTGATGTATCCAAACGCCATCGTCATTCGCATTGGGAGAAAGAATTTGATAAAGCTCATTTTTGCGGGCAATATCGCTTAATGATATTTGATCGTAACGTGGTTGAACATTTTTAGTTTTCGGGAACAACCATATTTGTAAAAATTTTACCTCCGCATCTTCGTTACTATTAAACTCACTATGGTACACGCCCGTGCCGGCACTCATTACCTGCACATCGCCTTTTTTTATTATTGCTTTATTACCCATACTATCTTCATGCTTCAAATCGCCCTCCAAGGGTATAGAAATGATTTCCATATTATCATGAGGATGCTTCCCAAAACCTTTGCCAGGCGCTACGGTATCATCATTTAATACGCGCAAAACGCCAAAATGCATTCTTTCGGGATTATGATAATTTGCGAAGCTAAATGTGTGGTAACTATTGAGCCAACCATGGTTTGCATTGCCTCGGGTGTTTGCTTTGTGTAATACTGTATTCATTGTTTTAATTTCATTATTTGGCAAATGATTGAAGCCAATGTTATCCATTAACCGATCATAAGTTGATGGAGATGCAGCAGTTGTCCAGATTTTTGGAATGACCAAGCCCATGCTGCTTAGCAAGAGTGACTTCTTCAAAAAGCTTTTACGATTCATGATTAGCATTCCTTGTGTAATGCAAAGGTGCTATTCAGAACAGATGAAAGCATTACAGAAATACGGCCTGTACTTGTAAAAATCAGGGTTGCATTGTTTTACGAAAAGCTGTGGGGCTATGCGAGGTGCATTTTTTAAAAAAATGGCTAAAATGTGCAGGTTCATTAAAGCCAAGTTCAAAAGCAATTTCTTTTGTTGAGCTGTTCGTATGAAACAGCAAGCGTTTGGCTGCTATGATAAGGCGATTTTGAATATACTCTTTGGCCGTTTTGCCAATTAGAGATTTTACTACCTTGTTTAAATGATCTGCGCTTACGTATAAGGCATTGCTATAATCTTTTACGCTGTGCCAATGTTTATAGTTATGATCAACCAGTTTTTTAAAATTGCGCAACAAGGTTTCGCCGGCCTCCATCTCATTATGCTTGATTGACTTTTGCGCATTGGACTGATGACAAGTGATCAGTATCAATTTTAAATAGGCGCTTATTGCATCTGAACTATACTTGTGATAAGTGTTTTGCATGGCAATTATCTCCTCACAAAAATTACATATTTTATTAAATGTATCCTGTGGCAGGTGTAGGGGCGGACTTGCACCATAATCTGCGAATAAATTAATGTCATGAATAAATGAGGTGGGAATATTATGCTGCACTAAAAAATCCGAAGAGAAGACGATAGCATATCCAACAGAGCGTTCTTGTTCAATAATTTGGTGCACTTGACCCTCATTTACAAAGAAAATTGCTCCGTCACTTAGTGTATATTCGTTAAAGTCAATGTTATGCACGCCCCTAGCCTTTACCGGGATAACAACCGTAAAATAGTCGTGCCTGTGCGGCTCGTCTGCAGCACCACCTCGCTGATCATAAATATCTTCCATACGTGTTATGGAAAAATTTTGTCCTCGCTGCTGAAGATTTAAACTTGGATATGTTTTGAGCATAAGAAAAATGCCCGGTAAAAGTACCGGGCAATATTGTAATTGAGTTTAAAGAAACCTTTAAATCTTAGCACCCTCTTTTCCAAGGGCTTTTAAAATTTTCGCCTTCCTATTAAATGCCATCAGCAACAAGACCGGCACAATGATAAGGGTAATTACCGTTGCAAAGGCCAAACCAAAAATCATGGTCCAGGAAAGCGGTCCCCAAAATGCCACATTATCTCCGCCAAAATAGATATGGGGATTACCAGTTTCGAACAAAAGAGCAAAATCAATATTTAAACCCACAGCCAGTGGAATTAAACCAGAAATTGTCGATATCGCTGTTAGTAAAACCGGTGTCATACGGGTTCGTCCTGCCTCAATGATTGCTTGGCGCGGCGACAGGCCTTCAGATAATTTCAGATCAGCAAATTCAACCAGTAAAATACCATTGCGCACCACGATTCCCGCTAACGCCACGATACCAATGCCTGTCATTACAATTACCATATCCATACCAAAAATGCCTACACCAAGGAGTACACCAATAATGCTTAAAACAATCTCACTCATGATAATAATCGTTCGACTGAATGAGTTAAACTGAATCATTAAAATCAAAAATATAAGTGCAACGGATGTCAACATCGCACCTCCGAGAAAAGCGGTTGTTTCGGCCTGCTCCTCTTGCTCTCCACCCATACGAATGTTCACACCGGGTGGAGCATTAAACTCATCAATTTCGCTTTGAATAGCCGCAACAACTTCATTTGGATTAAAATCGCTCAATACGTTAGAGCTTAAACTAATAATCCGTTTCTCGTCTTTTCGTTTTATACCGCCATATGTATTACCATATTCCAAATCAGCAAAACTTCCTAAGGGAACTTGGCGCACTGCACCGCCCATAGCCATATCTCTGTACGTGACCGGAATATTTTTTACAATGTCAATATTATTCCGCTGCTCCCGCTGTAAGCGAACCATAATAGGATAATCATCATTTACATCTTTGAAGCGTGATACCTCCATGCCGAACATAGCCGTGCGTAAATCCTGTGCAATTTGCCCTGAACTGATGCCCTCAATATTCAAGCGTGAGCGCTGTATATCAAAAATAATCTCAGGTTTATCAGCCTGAAAGTCACTTTTTAATTCCTCCACACCAGCAATCATTTTATCATCCAGGTACCGCTTTAAGTTTTTTGATGTTGCAATCAAACTGTCGAGGTCCTCTCCTGTAATTTCGATTAATATTGGTTTAGCAGTAGGCGGACCGGCACTTTCTTTTTCCACTACTATTTTGGCACCGGGCACACCTTTTACCTTCTTTCGAATTTTATCCAATACAGCTTGGGTAGATTGACTGTTTCGTTCAGCAAATTTTACATAGGAAACGGTAATTTTTCCTCGGTTGGGATACTCGCCAATTTCACCAGCTTCGGTATTGGTGGCGCCTACTTTCACGTTGGATACGATAGAAGTAATCAACGGATGTTTTCGCTTACCAGTTGGGTCGTAGTCTACAGCTTTGTAAACTTTTTGTTCTAAATCTTTTAGTACCTCGTTTGTCTTTGTTTGGTCGGTACCTTCTGGCATCGTTAAAAAGACGTAGGTAAAGTTTGGCTCTGACTCTGGAAAGAACAATACATTCGGGCTTCGAACACCAATTAATACTACAGAAATAATTAACAACACAACGACGCCCGCCACTGTTTTGTAGCGGTGATTCAGGAACATTTCCAGTTTTCTTACATACCAATTCTGCACTCTTGGCCACACATTATGTTGAAATTTGTAAATAATTTTCACCAACACAAATTTGTTCAACAAGAACAAAAGGAAAAAGAAAATAATCAGGTTCCCCATCAAAAGGCTTCCGGATACATATCCCAATAAGGCGATAACACCAAAAACAATCGCAACCCAAGTAGTTCGTTTTGTCCAGCCAATTTTTTCTCCCGGCTTGTAGTCATCTTTTCTCATGAAATCTACTGCGAATACAGGATTGATGATATAGGCTACCACCAGGCTGGCCAATAAAGTTATTATAAGTGTTATTGGTAAAAAGAACATAAACTCCCCTATGATACCATCCCAAAATGCGAGAGGGATAAAGGGTAACAAGGTAGTAAGCGTTCCGGCCAATACAGGCAAAAAGACTTCTTTGGTAGCCTTTGTTACAGCTTCTTTGATAGGCACATCTTCCTCATGAAAAATACGATGTGAGTTTTCAATAACTACGATGGCATCATCAACTACAATGCCTAAAGCCAGTAAGAATGAAAACAGCACAATCATATTCATGGTGAAACCAATACTTGGCATAACCATAAAGGCAATGGCCATTGAAAGCGGCACCGAAAGGGCCACAAATATTGCATTTGTAGTGCCCATAAAAAACATAAGAATCAGTGTTACGATGATAAAGCCAATAATGATGGTATTAATCAAATCATGAAGTGTTACGCGAGTGTTTTCACTTTGATCTGCTGTGAGGATTACGCTAAGCTCTTTGGGGAGCTCTTCAGCTTTCATTTTATCAATAATTTCATTGATTTTATCACTGGCATTTATCAGATTCTTTCCTGCTCCTTTCACCACGTTTAGGGTTATTACATTACGCCCATCAAGTCTGGCAAAACTTTCAGGATCTTCGTAAGTATCCTTTACCTCGGCAATATCCCGCAGGTAAATTGATGCCCCCATTGGATTTTTTACAACCAAGTTGGCAATTTCTTCAGCACTTTTAAAAACTTTTTTGATGCTCAATAGGCGTTGCTCGCCATCCACTTTTACTTCACCCGGTGTAGCCTCAATATTTTCGAATGCTATGGCATTTTGTATATCACGAAATGATAGCTGTGCTGCGCTCATCTTAAACAAATCCACGTTGACATGAATTTCGCGCTCCAAACCACCTACTTTATCCACGCGCTTTATCTCTTTTAAATCCTCTATGCGGTCTTTAATTCGATCTGCATATTTTTCCAAACGCGTCACATCGAGATCACCATAGATATTTACATACATTATGGGGAAGTCGGAAGCATCAATTTCGTTGATCTCCGGTTCGCTAGGTAAGTCATTTGGCAAATCAGGCTTGGCCTTATCTACCGCATCTTGAACGTCTACTTTTGCTTCACTAATGTCAACGTCCGTATTAAACTCGGCAGTAATGATAGAGAAATCTTGAAAGGAATTGCTCGTAACTTTTTTGATGCCGGAAAGGTTGGAGAGTTCTTTTTCTATAGGCTTGGATACCAGATTCTCCATGTTTTCTGGTGAGGTTCCCGGATAAATTGTTTGGACAATAATGGATGGAAACTTTACCTCTGGGAATTGTTCTTTGGGCAAGCTATTATAGGCCTGATAACCCATAATTGCCAAGATAACTGTGGCAAAATAGATTGCCGTACGATTATTAATTGGCCACTTTGAAGGGTTTAACTGCATATTTTTTTGTTTTATTATTTTGCAAAATCGAGTTTGTCTCCCTCGTTTAATTCTTCGTAACCAGCCGTTACCACTTGATCGTCTAGGTTTAAACCGTTTATGATTTCAACTTTGCCTAAGTAATTTTTACCTAAACGGACTTTTTTTAGTTTGGCTTTATCGGTATTGTCTTTTACAAAAACATAATCTTCGTCATTTATGCGTTGAATCACCTTTACGGGTAAGACAAATGCACGCGGATTGGTATAGGTGGCAATTTTAACTTTAGTAATCATGTTTGGGCGCAATTTGCTGCTTGAAGGAGGATTAATCTCAGCAGTAAAAGTTCGCTTCATTGGATCAATCGCTTTTTGTACATATCGCACGTTGGTTATCATGGTATCATTAAAGTCAGGCAATACAACCTCGGCCCGGCTACCTGTTTGAACACGACCCGCATAGCTTTCCGGAATATCTACTTCTACTTTTACATCTGATGTATTCACGATTCGGATTTGATTTGGCATACCTGGGCTAGCCATATCACCCACTTGAATATTGACATCATCAACCACCCCACTGATGGGTGCTTTTATAGTATACATATTTCGCTGACTCTGAATCGTATTTTTTTTCTTGATTAATGATTCGTACTGATTTTTTGCAGTAAGTAGCTGCACCTCGGTTCCAATTTCTTGTTCCCACAGTTTCTTTTGTTTGTCATACATTGTTTTGGCAAATGCAATTTGTTGATCCAATTCTGCAATTCCACTTTGTACGGCATCGGCTTTGAGGGTAGCCAATGTCTGCCCTTTACGTACGAATTGTCCATTCCGCACATGAATGGCTTGCACTACACCAGGAGCCTCTGCAGTTGCATTTACAGTTTTACCGGCATCAATCCGCCCTTGCAATTCTACATATTGGTAAAATGGATTTGGGCTCATAGATGTAAGCTGCACAGGAATTTTACGACCACTTGTATTGTCACGATTATTCTGCTCGAGGGCTGCTATTTTTTTATCAATCTCAAGACGTTGCTTTTTAAGGCTTGCCACGTCTGCCCCTGCTTCGTTGATTTGTTTGCCACCACAGCTTGCCAAAAAAAGTAGCGCACTGCTGATAATAATAATTGCTTTGTTCATGTGTTTTGTTTTTTCTTATTATTTGTAAATACCAAGTGCTTTTTGCAAATCAATTTTTGCTATCATGGCATCGTATAGTGAGCTGAAATAATTCGTCTGTGCTTCCTTCAGGGCAGCTTGGGCCTGAATAATTTCGATATTGGTACCCAACCCCTCTTTGTATTTTTTCTGTGAAATATCATATACCTTTTCAGCCAGTTTGATATTATCCTCTTGATTATCCAAGGCGAGAATACTATTTCGCAGAGCAGTACGTGCGTTGTTTACCTCAAAATCCATTGCCAAACGGAAGTTTTTTATATCCAGTTCGATCTGCTGTGTTTTTAGTGCCGATTGACGCATTTTAGCCTGCCGAGCGCCGCCACCATAAATTGGTACATTTACAGATAAACCTATAGCCCCTGTTGGGAAATATGGCAGTGTGAAAATTTCTTTTATACGCTTTGTTTGTGTGGCGTATCCAAAAGAACCAATACCGGCCACTGTAGGTAACCAAGCCTTTTCGTAGCGTTTGTAGTCCAATTCGTTTAGTTCTTTACCCAACAATAAAAGTTGATACTCCGTGCGCTGATCATAATCCTGCGTATTAGCCAATAATAAATCAGCTTTGATAGCATCATTGCTCAGGTCATCGCTAAGCTGTATAGTATTGCTTAAAGGCATTCCCATCTGGAATTTTAAAAGGTAATAACTAACCTCTATGAGATTGTCAATTTTCGTTTTTTCGGTAATTAAATTGTTTTTCTGTACCGTTAATCTGTGCACATCAATTTTCTCCGCAAAGCCAGCGTCAAAGAGCTTTTGTGTGGTTGATTCAATCTTGGTTAAGAGGGCAATATTTTCATCAAGTAGCGCTTTTCGTTTTTCTGCTATAACACAGTTGTAATACGCTTTGCTTACATTGATTTTCAATTCTTCTTCCGAACGTTTTGTATTCAGCTTAGCTAATTGATTCAGACTTTCACGTGCTTTTAGTGCAATTACCACACCAGGGTCAAAAAGTATTTGCTGCACTTGTAAATTGGCCGAAGTTGATAACGGTAAGCCAAATTGAAATTCGTTATACTCTGGTGTAGGTGCAGGAGGATTGGCAGCCAACTTTGCAGAGTCAATCATGAAATAGCTAAATGCATCACCAAAATTAAAAGCTCCTGCATCTGAACGTTGTTTCGGTACAATGAACAAATATTGAAAGCTGCCGGTTGCCGATACCTGTGGTCTGGTCATGGCCACTACCTCATTGTTCACTTCGTTTTGAATTTGTTCTTCCAGTCGCATTTTCTCCAGACTTGCCTGATTTTTTATTGCATACTCAATTGCATCCTGCACCGAGTATAGTGTTTGCGCCTGTACTCCTAAAACGCAAAAGCTAAAAATTAGTGGGAGTATATATTTCATTTGGTCGTTTATTTAATTTTAGATAAATAGTTCGTAATTAATTTATGGCCTTTTGCACTTGCAATGCCATACATGTATAGTTCAAAAATTTCTTTATTTATATGGACTAATCCTTTGTTTGATTGACGCAGTATACTATTGTGCAATATCATGAAGATAGACTCCAAACGAAACAAAGCAACTGTCTTGACATCAATCTCTTCCCGAAAATAGCCCTCCCTTATTCCTCTTTCCAAGTTCTCTTCGATACAACAAATTAGTTTACTGTTTTTAAACTGCTCCATAAACTGATAAGCCGGAGCATAATACCGTTGCAAATCGATAAGACAAATAGGGTTCATGTTTTTAAACATATTACCCATATGCAAGAATACTCCTACTAATTCCTCAATCGCATTTTTTGATGTTGCCGTTATCCGTTGCATTTCGGCCCAATTAGATTCGTTATGATGTTTTACACATTCGAAAACTAATTGGTCTTTATTCTTAAATTGTTGGTAGAGTGTTTTTTTGGAAATACCACATTTGTGGGCAATCGTATCCACCGTGACAGATTTAAATCCGTATTGCAAAAACTCGGCAGTAGCGATGGCAATGATAGCTTCCATAAACGGACGGCAAAACTATATAAACTTTTTACATTGCAAAAGTTTCCTAGGTTTTTTTACGGGCCGCTGTAAATAAAAGATTGTTAAAAGGCCGTTGCCTATTTTTTTCTTGTGAAGACGCGTATCGGCACGCCACTAAAATCAAAGTGCTTACGCAACTTATTTTCTAGAAATTGTTTGTAGGGGGCCTTTATCTGGTCGGGATGATTGGCAAAAAAGGCAAAAGACGGAACGGCTACCGGCAGCTGGGTGATAAATTTTATACTGACAGGCAGCCCGCGATAATTGGGTGGCGGGTTGCGCTTTACTTCATCCAACATCACTTCATTCAGTTTATTAGTTGGTATTTTTTGCTGTCGACGCTCATATACTTCCAGTGCTACCTCCAGGGCCTTGTGTATTCGTTGTTTTTCGGTGGCTGAAATAAATAAAATTGGCACATCGGTAAATGGTACAATTTTGGTATGGATATGGGCCGTTTGTTTTTTGACAGTATGCGTATCTTTTTCCACCAAATCCCATTTGTTCATCAGTATCACAATGCCTTTACCCTTGCGCTCAGCCAGGCCAAAAATATTAATATCTTGGGCAGTGATGCCACGCTGGGCGTCAATGACAAGCATAATAATATCACAATCTTCAACAACCTTCACAGCACGTATTTCAGAATAAAATTGCAATTCTTCTTTTTCCTTACTCTTCTTCTTTAGTCCGGCCGTATCAATTAAAATAAACTCTTTATTAAACAAATTGTAGTGCGTATGAATACTGTCACGGGTCGTACCGGCTATCTCCGACACAATATTGCGTTCTTGCCCCACCAATGAGTTTAGCAAGGAGGACTTCCCAGCATTTGGCTGGCCAACGATGGCAATCTTGGGCAAATCTACATTAATGTTGTGTTCAGTATCTGGCAACAAAGACACTACCTGATCCAACAAATCTCCGGTGCCATAACCCGATACTGAGGAGATAGGAAACAGATACTCAAACCCTAATGCGTAGAACTCGTTAGCTTGTAAAATTCGCTGGCTATTATCACTCTTGTTGCCAACAACTAAAATAGGTTTTTTCGACTTGCGTAGGTGCGCAGCAAAGGCCTCGTCTAAATCTGTTATACCGGTTGAAACATCGCAGACGAAAAGCACAACATCAGCCTCTTGCAATGCGATATTCACTTGCTTTACTATTTCTTTTTCGAAAATATCATCACTGTTGGCCACATAACCACCCGTATCCACAACACTAAACTTCTTCCCGTTCCATTCAGTTTCTTCATATTGTCGGTCGCGTGTTACACCACTCAAATCGTCAACAATCGCCTTTCGTTCACCAATCAAACGGTTGAAGAGAGTTGATTTTCCGACATTTGGTCTTCCGACAATAGCTACAGTTTTCATTTCTAAGGCACAAAGTAAAACAAAAAAGTCACGCCGAACGTGACTTTTTGCTAGTTGCGAGGGTAGGGATCGAACCTACGACCTTCGGGTTATGAGCCCGACGAGCTACCGCTGCTCTACCTCGCACGGCAAATGAAAAGCATTTTTTTGAATTGATAAAATAAAGCGTAAGGTATTTTGGCAGATTGTTTCTTTTTTAAGAAAAAATTTACTTCAACATACAGTAATGCATTATTTATACCCTACTTTTTCGCATTCAACAGGCGGTGGACTTTTGCGGGCATATTTTTGGCTAATGACTTTATGATATATTTGAACTTGTGAGTGAATCTAAAACCCCATATAAAAGTGGTTATGTTGCCATTATCGGCAAACCCAATGCAGGAAAATCTTCCTTGCTAAACCGGCTGCTCGGTGAGAAATTAGCTATTGTCACCCCCAAGGCGCAAACAACCCGACATCGCATCATGGGTATTTTATCAGCAGATGATTATCAGATAATTTTTTCTGATACACCAGGTATTTTGGAAACTAAATACAAAATGCATGAACGTATGCTGGAAGAAATAAAAAATGTACGAAAGGATACCGATGTGCTACTATTTATGATGGATGCCAACGATGATTTGGATGAAAACATCGCACTTTTTAACGAATACCGTATCAAGAAGCCAGTAGTTTTTATTATTAATAAAATTGAGAAAGCGCAGCCCGACAGTATAAATCACTTAATTGAGCAAATTGACTCTGCCATCAAACCTGACAAGATACTGTGCATGGCAGTACAAGAAGGCATTGGTACATCAACTTTGATTGATGAAATTGTCAATTTACTGCCCGAGAATCCTCCGTATTTTGACCCAGAGGATATTAGTGATCGTCCCGTCCGATTTTTTGTAGAAGAACTCATTCGCGAAAAGGTTTTTCAGTTTCTGGATAAAGAAATTCCATACCACACAGCTGTACTCATACGAGATTATCAGGATAAAAAATCCCTAACCAAAATAATGGCCGATATTATTGTGAGTCGTGAAACGCAGAAAAAAATTGTGATCGGAAAGGGAGGTGCTATGATTAAACGTATTAGCGAACAGTCGCGTGCGGATATTGAAAAATTCATTCAACGCAAAGTATTTTTAGAACTTCGCGTTAAGGTTCGGCCGGACTGGCGGGATAATGACCTGTATTTGAAAGAATATGGATATTAATTTAAACGCATTTGATATCCCTGTGCCAATTGACCACATTTCATTTGCACTAGGGAATAACAAATTACACCAACTGGATATTTTACGTTTAGACAAACTACATGATAAAATTTCGGGAAATAAGTGGTATAAGTTAAAGTACAATCTGTTACATGCTTCGCAATTGGGCGCATGGTGTATCGTAAGTTTTGGCGGGGCTTATTCCAATCATCTACACGCTCTGGCCTATGCAGGTAAATTGTTTAAAATAAAAACCATCGGCATTGTGCGTGGCGAGGCGGTCAATAATCCTACCCTAAAGGATTGTGTCAATTGGGGAATGGAACTACATTTTGTTTCTCGCAAAGAATACTCAGCCTTACTAAATAATGAAACTACAAATCATTTGTCTGTAAACCTTGAGGGTGCCTATATGATTCCTGAAGGAGGTAATAATGACTTGGGCAGAAAAGGATGTGCTGAAATTTTACAGCATGTTGATGCTGAACAATACGACATCATTTGTTGTGCCGTAGGTACTGGTGCTACCATTCAAGGTATTGCCAAAAGCTATAGTGGAGCTATTTGGGCCTTTAGCCCATTAAAAAATGCTCGTGCATTAAAGCAATCTCTTGATCAAAGCATTGAGAATTGCAGGTATATTGACGAATATCATTTTGGCGGTTTTGGCAAATTCCCTAAAGAAGTAACTACATTTTCAAAGTGGTTTAAACACAATCATAATATCGAATTAGACAAAGTTTATACTGCTAAAATGTTTTTTGGTATTCAGCAAGAATTGATAAAACAAGATGTGCCTCATGCACGAATACTTGCAATTCACACTGGGGGACTTCAGGGCAATCGCAGCAGTATTCCTGCCGAATTATGAGTGCGTTAAGATATAATCATATAATTTTGTTCCGTTTTCCATGAAGCGTTTTTTCTCTTATATACTATTCACCTTGCTTAGCTATTGTGCATTGGCGCAGGAGGCTGAGATTCCTGCGCTACCAAGCCTGAAAATCGAAACAAAAGAAGGCTACAATTTTTTATCTTGGGTTAATACTTATGATGGATTAAAATCAGTACAAATTCAGCGCTCAGCTGACAGTGTTTTAAATTTTGTAACAATCGGTAACATCGCCAAACCTGTTAGCGGGGTGCAACGCTTTACCGATAAAACTCCCATGCTTGGTAAAAATTATTATAAGGTACGCGTACTGTTTCAGTCAGAGTTGGAATGGTTCAGCAACACCTATAAAGTAATATTAGACTCTGCCACCATTGCCGCATCACGCCAACAGGCCTTACTTACAGGAAGCACAAAGGCCACCAGCACTGGTAAAGAAGAAGAAATAGAATCAAAAGAACCCAAAGGGTTTTATTACGAACCTTCAACTCAAGTATATACAAACCCTTACACCGGTCATGTAGTAATAAGCCTAAATGATGCCAACGAAAAACGATACTCGCTACGATTTTATAACCCGGAAAAAGAAGAGGTCTTATATATATCCCGTATAAAAAAAACACACATCATACTGGATAAATATAATTTCAACGCGCGTGGCACCTACCAGTTTAAGTTGTTTGATGGTGATACTGTAAAAGAAACAGGTTATATCACGATTTATTAAAAGCTAAATAATATCACTTAATTGCAACATTAGCTCAGCGCTCATTTTATGTATAGCCTCTATACTATAACCTGCAATATGCGGCGTCAAAATAGTATTGTAAGTGAGTAATTTTTCGACAGTCCGCCAATGGGGCGAATGCTTATCTTGAAGATATTGTTCGCATGACAATACATCCAATGCGGCTCCTTTCACCTTGCCTGATGCTAAGCCTGACAGTAAAATATCCGTATCAACAATATCGCCACGGGAGGTATTTAGTACATAATGCGCATTACACTCAGCAAGAAAGGCTGAATTATAATAATGTTTTGTTTCTTGATTGGCGGGCACATGAAAAGAAATGATATCGGCTTCTTTTTGCAAGACCTTTAGCTGCACCTCCTCTATTTGTTCATCAGCAAAACCAGTTTTGTATTTATCATAGGCCAGTATGCGTAAACCAAAACCCTTCAATTTTTGCGCAAAAGCCTGGCCCGTATGACCATAGCCAATAAGGCCTACTGTTAACCCTTCCAGCTCCTTACCTCGATTAGGCTCACGCAGCCAATATCCATGTTGTATCTCATAATAACTTTTGGCAATGTTTTTTAACAAGCCAACCATCATACCCACACAATGTTCTCCTACGGCATTGGCAATCCCCGCAGGTGATGATGCCACTCGTATACCGGATGATGTACAAAATGCTCGGTCAATAATCTCCATACCGCTGCCTAATCTTGCAATCCATTTCAAATGTCCAAATTTCTCCAGCATTTGGCTATCCAAGCACAGTTTGGTGGAGGTCACAATGCCTTGCACATCGTAGTCAATTTGCTCAGGATTATACAATACCTCAGTATACCCTTTGGATAAAAGCAAGGCTGCAAAATCATTGGAAATATTAGCTGCAATGAGAACCTTTTTCATAATCCGACAAATTTATTTTGAATACAATTGATGGTATAATTCCGCAAATTCCTTAGGGCTTAATTCCTCAGGCCGCTTGCTACTAATATCTTCCGGCAGGTTTAGCTGCAATCCTTTCAAGGAATTATGCAAGGTTTTTCTTCGCTGACCAAATGCCGTCTTTACCAAGTTTTTGAATTGATTAAAATCTTCTATCTGATAAGGATTTTCATTTCGCTTCATCTCAATGAGCGATGACATCACTTTTGGCGGTGGCTGAAAGGCGCCGGGTGGGATATCAAACAAGATGGTGCAATCATAAAAACATTGACACAACACACTCAAAATGCCATATGCCTTTGTTCGCTTTTGGGCAACTACGCGCAGAGCCACTTCCCTTTGAAACATGCCTACCATAATGGGTATATAAGATTTATTCTCGAGTGTTTTAAATAAAATTGGTCCTGAAATGTTGTAAGGATAATTGCCACACAATAGATAATTATCTTCTATATGAAACTTCAAAAAATCCTGTTGTAGAAAATGCTTTTCCGGAAAATGCTGCTGAAGATACTCCACTTTTTCACGGTCAAACTCGATGCCCAAATACGCACGTTGATTGCCAAAATATGATGTAATTGCCCCGGCACCAGGGCCAACTTCAAGTATTCTCAAATCTTCATACTGCAGAATCTCATGAGCAATTTTGCGACAATAATGATCATCCGTCAGATAATGTTGCCCAAACGATTTCTTCAGGGTGAGATTTTTATAGCGTGTCAAGTTGCAAAAATACTTCCGGATAATGACTTTGCCTTATAGTTGAAGCAAGCTTAAAATAGTACTTGATGGTTTTTTGCTAATGCCCCTTCAATATTTTCTTTCGAACAATCCCTTCTGCTGATTGTATTACTAATATGTACAACCCATCAGGCAATGAAGTTAAATCAATTTGAAACTGTTGTATCCCTGACGATAAAATGGGCAAAATAGCTCTCTGTGAGATCCGACCCTGCAATGTTTGTATGCTATACATCAAGTTTTGAGGCTTATGCACTTTCATCGAAATGGTACAGTAATCTTGTATAGGGATAGGATAAATAGTAAAATCATCATTGGGGTAAGACAATATCTCATTTCCAAGCGGCGCTAACCCACAATGTTGTTCGATTAAACTGCGCAACTGAAATTCGTTTGTAAGCGTCGTGGGCAATCGAAACAGTTTATTATCAGAACATACCACAAATACACTAGGAAAAGAAAGCAACCCATTGGCCGAAAAAGATGCTAAAACAGAAGCCGGATTCGATTCATTAAACATCCGATACGAAGTGCCGTTAACCCAATCCCCCTTTGTATTTGTACCTATACCATTCAGGTCATTCATATTCGTAGTATGATCGCTTTCGTAAAAAAGAACTTCAGCATCTTGTGTTTTGCTTCCATTGGGGCCAAATTGATTATAGTATCTTTCCAAAACTTTGGTGCCATGATAATTCCAGCAAGTATTGCACCATGTTGCACTAAAGTCAATGATAAAATGCCGACCTGCATTCGTTGTGCCCCCCGATGAAAACGTACTGTCATAAATATCTTTTGCACTAAAAGGGAGAATTGAACTGCCATCAGGAAAAACCTGGGCATTGGTTGGGCTGCAAAGACATACACCCAAGAAGAGTAATACCGAATGCATGAAGCAATGGACGAGTTTTAACATTCTTCTTTACATATGAAAATGTCATGCGCTTACGAAGCCTTATATTTGCTACTTAACATTAAAAAGTGAAAATATATGTCATTTACATTACCCGATTTACCATATGATTATAATGCGCTTGAGCCCTATATCGATGCTCGCACGATGGAGATTCATCATAGTAAGCATCATGCAGCTTATACAAGTAAATTAAACGATGCAATAGCTGGCACTGAAATGGAAGGTCAGTCTATCGAAGAAATATTAAAGAACTGTAAAGACAATGCCGCAGTGCGAAACAATGGTGGTGGGTTCTATAATCACTCGCTTTTTTGGAGCATTATGAGTCCAAATGGAGGGGGTAATCCAAATGGTTCTTTTGCAACTGCTATTGAAACAGATTTGGGTGGATTTGATGGATTCAAGGCTGACTTTGCCGCCAAGGCGGCTAGCCAATTTGGTAGCGGTTGGGCATGGCTGTGCGTGACAGATGGCAAACTAAGTGTTTGTTCTACACCAAATCAAGACAACCCATTAATGGGTATTGGGTGCGGCGGAACGCCTATCTTAGGCATAGATGTATGGGAGCATGCCTACTACCTGCATTACCAAAATCGTCGACCTGATTACATTGACGCTTTTTGGAACGTAGTAAACTGGGATGAAGTTGCCAAACGTTATGCTGCCGCTGGCTAAATCCTTAATTACAATAATTTTCAACCCTGCGGCTAGAACCCGCAGGGTTTTCTTTTATAAATAGTGCTAATTTTACAACAGTGATAGAAAAAGGAAGTAAAATAAGAAAAGAGGAACGAGCCATCTTGGTGGGCTTGATTCAGCAGCATCAAACCGATGAACAAGTCGAAGAATATCTTGACGAGTTGGAGTTTTTAGCCGAAACTGCAGGAGCTAAAGCAGTGAAACGCTTTACACAACGGCGCGAAAAACCTGATGGTCGTACTTTTTTGGGCAAAGGAAAACTCGAGGAAATAAAAAAATATATTGACCAACAAGACCAACAAATTGATATCCTCATTTTTGATGATGAACTGAGTGGCTCTCAAATATTAAATATTGAAAAAGCGCTGGACAAACATGTTTTGGACCGCTCAGATTTAATCTTGGATATTTTTGCCCGCAGGGCCCAAACCGCCCAGGCCAAAGCGCAGGTAGAACTAGCACAATATCAATACATTTTACCCCGCTTGCGCGGAATGTGGACACACCTTGAGCGACAAGGCGGCGGTATTGGCACCAGAGGTCCGGGTGAAACAGAAATTGAAACAGACCGCCGTATTATTCGAGACAAAATAAGTTTACTCAAAAAACGATTGTCAAAATTTGACAAACAAGCGCATACACAGCGCAAAGAGCGAGGCGAATTAATCCGTGTGTCGCTGGTGGGCTATACCAATGTAGGCAAGAGCACTATTATGCGCTTAATCAGCAAAGAAGATGTATTTGCAGAAAACAAATTATTTGCCACCTTGGATACCACCACCCGCAAAGTAGTATTTGATAATACACCGTTTTTGTTAAGTGACACCGTTGGTTTCATTCGCAAATTGCCGCATCACTTGGTCGAAAGTTTTAAGAGCACCCTCGACGAAACAAGAGAGGCGGATATATTGTTGCATGTTGTAGACCTCTCGCATGACCACTATGAAGATCAAATGAATGTAGTCAATGAAACATTAAAGGAACTAGAAGCATTTGACAAATCTGTTATAGTTGTATTCAACAAACTGGATTTATACGAGCAAAAGGCGTTTGACAAATGGCTGGAGCCAGAAGTAAAGGACCAATTAATGACCGAACTGATGCAAAGCTGGGAGAAAAGACTAGATAATAATTGCATTTTTATTTCAGCAGTAGAAAAAGTTAATATTGAAGCTTTTCGGCGCATGTTATTGCAAAAGATTAAAGACTTATACCGCGAGCGTTATCCATATAAAACGGTTTTTTATGAATAATGAAAATCCTTTGTTTTTTTCATAAAATATATATATTTGCACTCCTTTCATAATCAAAGGTGCTTGATTTTACCTGACCGATGATTATAGAACTGGTTTAAACAAAGACATACTCCTCCTTAGCTCAGTTGGTTAGAGCATCTGACTGTTAATCAGAGGGTCTCAGGTTCAAGTCCTGAAGGGGGAGCTTACACAGAA
>CAYPET010000009.1:0-30992 GCA_964409905.1 uncultured Chitinophagaceae bacterium
CTGGTTGACAGTTTTGTGCTCCGAAACCCGCCCGAACGCAAAGCCCGAAAACGTTAGCGGCAACTCAAAAACGACCGTACAAACTTCGACAGATGATAATAAAATTGAACATAATTGCTCTTTTCAACCTATTGGTTTTATTGACCTCTTGTAATGGACAAAACCGAAAGACAAGAATTTAAAACGGATAACATTGTAAAAGGCAATTCTGTTGATGAACTTGGCAAAAGCGTAATGGTTATTTATCAAGACCAAAAAAATAATTATTGGTTCGGTAGTTGGGAAACGGGAGTATATAAATACGATGGAAAAGAGCTGATTAATTACACTACAAAACACGGTTTGCTCGACAACAGAATTGATGAAATAAAAGAAGATAAAGCCGGCAACATTTATTTTACAAGCGCAAACGCAACGTCTGTCATATCAAAGTTTGACGGAAATAATTTCACCACCTTAACGGCAATTCCCAGTGAAAATTGGGAACTTGAACCCTCAGATATTTGGTTTAAATATTCTTACGGAAATACCGGTAAAGTATA
This sequence comes from uncultured Chitinophagaceae bacterium, assembly GCA_964409905.1. Taxonomy (GTDB): domain Bacteria; phylum Bacteroidota; class Bacteroidia; order Chitinophagales; family Chitinophagaceae; genus JAGNRR01. The sequence goes on from CAYPET010000009.1 coordinate 543, forward strand.
TCGCTATGATGGTATTACTCTATATGAATTAAAGTTACCTAACCCACCGAGTTTGCCAAATCCATTTGATGTTTATAGTATTTATAAAGACAGAAAAGGAAATCTTTGGTTTGGCACAAACCCGGTTGGTGTTTGCCGGTACGATGGCACCACCTTTGACTGGATTACAGAGGAAGATGTAACAGAATTTCGGAACGAAGGTGCCAATGGAGTGCGCTCCATTATGGAAGATAAGAACGGCGATTTTTGGTTTAATACCGAATATCGTTACAGTATATACGACAGCACGACTTTGAATCGCAATAAATTTTACACAAGACACAAAAGTATTGGCGGTTTAGACGGTAAAAAAGATAGCAATTTGGACGAGTATTTATCAAGTGCAAGAGACGATAACGGTAATCTATGGTTTGTAACCTATCTTGACGGTGTTTGGAAATATGATGGTGAGCACATCACGCATTACCCTGTGCAATACAAGTATGCTGATATTACCACATTTAGTATTTACAAAGACCGATTTGGTAAACTTTGGCTGGGGACCCACGAACATGGTGCGTATAAGTTCAATGGTTCAGCATTTGAGAAATTTATACCCTGATTCCCACTCTTTCGCGCAATGATGCAATTGTTGAAATCATATTGGCCCATAGCAGTATAAATTCTTGAAGAATGTCCTGCTTTTTTCTGTCGAGTCACATGGGCGAAGCTTTTTATTTTGCAAAACTTTATGCTAAGCAATCAGGCATATCGCTTATAATCTAAAGACCTTTACCCCTAAACCCTAAAATAAGTAATATGAAAATAGGCGTATTAGCAACTGCAACTATAATTAGCATGATTGGTTTTTCCTCTTGCGTTACCAAAAAAGAATATCAATCGCTGCAAACTGAATTATCACGAACCCGCAAAGACCTGCGCGTGTCCAATGACAATTTGGGCATCTGTCAGGGTGATTTAAAAACGGCTCAGGCTTCGCTTCAACTGCGTGTAGAGCAATATGAAAATTTACGCGAACAGTTGGAAGATGTAAAAAAACAACGCGACAAACAACTAACACAAGTAGGCGACCTAACCGTCTTGTCAAAATCAGCCAATGATAACATCAAGGAAACGCTGAGCCAACTGGAAAAAAAAGATAAATACATCCGCCTGCTGCAAGAGGCACGGTCAAAAGCCGATAGTATCAATCTGGCTTTATCCGTCAACCTAAAACGCGTGTTGCGTGAAGGGATTGAAGATGAAGACATCGAAATCAAGGTGGACAAAACTGTTGTATTTGTAAATCTATCTGACAAAATGCTCTACGAAAGTGGCAGCGCCAACATCACCAAACGAGCATCGGAGGTCTTGGGTAAAATTGCACAAATTGTGCAATCGCGCCCTGAGCTGGAAGTGATGGTAGAAGGCTACACCGACAATGTGCCCATCTCGAATGAATGCATGTCAGACAATTGGGATTTGAGTGTTAAAAGAGCTACCTCGGTAGTACGGGTATTACAGCAAAACTATGGCGTTGACCCAAATAGACTCATAGCTGCCGGGCGGGGCGAATGGAACACTCTCGCTACGAACGAAACAGCCCAAGGACGAGCAATCAACCGTCGCACCCGCATCATTATAATGCCCAAGTTGAATCAGTTTTATGACTTACTCGATCCTAAGGTCAATGCGCATTAAACGGCTACCCATTTTTTCAAATATTAAAAAAGCGCGAATCAACAGTTCGCGCTTTTATTTTTGCCTGTATGGAAACAAAGCAACCAATCCGGAAAGTGAGTATCAACGAAAAATTCCAGCTTTTTAATGATTATTGGCAACCGAAAATTGCCGGCGAACTGAATAACCAACACATCAAACTGGCTAAAATAAAAGGCACATTCGATTGGCACAAACACGACAATGAAGATGAACTATTCCTAGTAATTAAAGGATGCTTCACCATGGAACTGCGTAAAGAAAATATTGTATTGCAAGAGGGTGATTTTATCATCATACCGCGCGGCACAGACCATCGTCCGGTTGCAAATGAAGAATGTCATATCCTTCTTTTTGAACCTACAGACACCCTCAATACGGGAGATTGCGCAAATTCTGCATTCACACAACAAGCGCTTGATTGGATATAATCAGAGCAGCACGCCTTTTAAGAAAAGCATGGCAAAAGTGAAATAAATTATCAAGCCACTTACATCAACCAAGGTGGCTACAAATGGTGTAGAGGATGCAGCAGGATCCGCGCCCAAACGTTTTAATAAAATAGGCAGCATGCTGCCCGTCAGCGTTCCCCAAAGCACAACCCCTATCAGCGAACAACCAATGACCAGCGAAATACTGAGGTAATGATCCCCAAAAGAATTGGTCAAAAAGTGCCAGGTGCCGAAAATAGCCACGCTCATAGCACACAATGTTACACCTAACAATAAGCCCGACAGAATTTCTTTGCGCATAATGTGCCACCAATCCCGCAGGTCAATATCATCCAATGCCATCGCCTGAATAATGAGCGTAGCTGCTTGTGAGCCGGTATTCCCACCACTGGAAATAATAAGCGGAATAAAGGTGGCCAGCAAGGCTACCTTGGCAATCTGATCTTCAAAACTGCGCATGGCCAAAATGGTGAGCAACTCGCCTACAAAAAGAATCATCAACCAAATAACCCTTTTTTTATATAAGTCAGCCACGGGCGTATCCAAATAGGCGTCATCAAGCGCTTCGGTACCCCCTATTTTCTGAATATCTTCCGAAAACTCTTCTTCCTGAACAACCAATACGTCATCTATCGTCACAATGCCCAATAGAATGTTTTTATCATCTACCACAGGCAATGCCACACGGTTATTTTTTTGAAACACATCCATGGTCATTTCTTGATCGTCATTGACATTCAGCGTTATATAGCGTTCGTCCATGAGGTCAGAAACCAGGGTTTTTGTGGGTTCTACAATCAAAAAGTCGCGAATTCGAATATCGTCGAGGAATGTCCCATTTTCATCCGTAACATAAATTACATCAATGGTTTCCGAACTTTTACCGTAATCCCGAATATAGTTCAACACCTGCTCTACTGTCCAATCTGGCTCCACATCAATATAATCGGGCGTCATCAACCTACCCACAGAATCTTCGGGATAGCCCAGCAGCGAAAGCGTAATCTTGCGTTCTTCGGGTGTCAGTACTTTAATGAGTTCTTTTACAACCGAGCTGGATTGCTCACTTAACAATGACGTTCTATCATCGGGTGGCAGTTCATTAAGAATTTGCGCCACCTTATTTGCCGGTATATCATTCAACAACTGCTCCTGATCGTTAATATCTAATGCGCCAAAAACAGCCAGTGCTCTATTAAAATCTAATTGCAGGAAAAAACGGCTTGCATACTCAGGAAATTCTTCCATGACATCTACCACGTCAGATATGTTCAAATCATTGATAAAATCATTGATTTCCCCCCAGGCTTCCAACTCGATAAGGGTCTCTAAACGTTCTACTGTAGCATGAAAATCTTCCACAAGGTCTCAAAGATAACCAGCATAATTTCCAAATTGGAAAAAATTAAGTGCGAACTGCAGAAATTTTGTTGGTAAACAGTTTTGGCCTAAAAAGAGGCGCTAACTAAGCCTCGGGCTTATTTTATATTGCTTTTTGCAACATATTGTTTGATGTAGTCAGCAATTACTGTTGTAGGCGTTCCGGGCGAAAACAGCTCGCCAACTCCCATATCGCGTAACTGTTGCATATCATCTTCAGGAATGATACCGCCCCCGGTTAGCAGTACATTTTCCATACCTTCGGCTTTCATTTTTTCCATTATGGCCGGAAAAACAGTCATATGAGCACCACTCAAGATACTCACCCCAATAGCATCAACATCTTCTTGCAAGGCTGATTTCACCACCATCTCCGGTGTTTGGCGTAATCCGGTATAAATAACTTCCATACCTGCGTCGCGCAAGGCAGCGGCAATTACTTTCGCACCCCGATCATGACCATCAAGGCCAACTTTTGCTATGAGTACTCTTATTGGTTTCACGATATGCAAACGTAATAAAAAGCCAGTAAAAAAGTGGTGGCATATTGAATTAGTCTGCTGTAGTTGGTTTTAATATTTGAATGCAAATTTTAACTTTTTCAGTCCCAAAGCCATGATTTTCTCACATCAAAACGGCTATATTTGTTTTAGAATATGATAGTTTTCTTAGAAGGAGAAATAATTAGGAAAACACCTGCAAATATTTGGATGTTGGTAAACGGAATTGGTTACGATGTGAATATAAGCCTCAATACTTATGAGAAAATTCAAGATTGGAAAACTGGTCGGTTATTTATATATCATCATCAAACCGAACAAGGACAGAGTTTGTATGGTTTTTTTGAAGAAGGTGAACGCGATTTGTTTACGCAGCTGATTTCTGTTTCAGGGGTTGGCACAGCAACAGCGCGTGTGGCACTCTCGGGGATGAAGCCTTCGGAAATTAGCAATGCCATCATAAGTGGTAATGAAGCCATCGTAACCAGCATTAAGGGCATTGGACCAAAAACGGCGAAGCGATTAATACTGGAATTAAAAGATAAACTCACAAAAACAAGTGAAAATGACAATTGTGCTCCGGACTCAAACAATAATTTGGGACAGGATGCGTTAACAGCCTTAGTAAGTTTGGGTATTGCACGCAACGCAGCTCAAAAAGCAGTACAAAAAGTATTATCTTCCGGAGAGTATCAAGGGGTAGAAGAAATAATTAAGTTGGCACTAAAACAGATCTAAAAAAGACTTTGGCAAAAAACCGTTCGTTATATTATTTCATCATCTTATTAGGCATCGCCGGTAGCTTGGCCATTTACGGCACTACCAGCTCCACGCCTTTCTATGTGCCCTTTTTTCCAGAAGGAGAAGACAGCACAAAAAAAGATTCGCTGAAATACCCGATTACAGACCGTCGAAACAATAAACTACCTAGTAAAAAAGGAAAGGAATTTGACCTCAAAGATCCTTCCAACCTGGAAACGGAATACGAATATGACCCACTTACTAAGAAATATTATATCAAGGAGAAAATCGGCAGTACCTACTTTCGGAACCCGACCGAATTGAGTTATGACGAGTTTTTGCAGTATCAGGCCAAAGAATATGAAGACGCTTACTGGCGCAAACGGGCCAGTACCCTTTTCAATATTTCTAAAAGTGGTGGAGTGATTCCTAAAGTAGAATTGGGCAATCGCATTTTTGACCGCATTTTTGGAGGCACCTCCATCGAGGTAAAACCGCAGGGAAATGTCGATATGTTCTTTGGGGGCAACTGGCAAAATGTTCAAAACCCGGCGCTTGTACAAAGTGCACAGAAGTATGGCATATTTGATTTCGACATCCAAATGAATATCAACATGCTAGCCAAAGTGGGCGATAAGATGCGGATGAACTTTAATTATAACACGCAGGCAAGCTTTGATTTCGAAAACCAGTTAAAGTTGGAGTGGACCGGCCAAGAGGATGATATCATTCGAAAACTAGAGGCCGGCTATATCAGCTTCCCATTGAAAAGCCAACTAATTCAAGGTGTGCAATCCTTGTTTGGTGTGAAGGCGCAATTGCAGTTTGGCCGACTCATGATGACCAATGTAGTTTCACAACAAAAATCCAGAAAAGAAAGTTTTTCGGTTCAAGGTGGAGCTCAAACTCAAAACTTCGAGATTAAATCGGATGACTATGATTACTTCCGACATTTTTTGTTGGCACAATACTTCCGCGACAACTATAACGGCGCACTAGAACAATACCCCATTATCCAATCTTTAAATAACATCACCCGTATTGAAGTTTGGATTACAAACAGGCAAGGCACTACCCAAAATGTGCGCGACATTGTCGCATTGCAAGACTTAGGTGAACCAAAGCCCTACAATCAAAGCTTTCAAACAGGTACCAGTACCTTCCCCGACAATAATGCCAATGCGCTGTATTCGCAAATAGTGAAAACCCAGGGCATTCGCGAAACGGGCACCGTGATTACCGCTTTACAGAGCCGAGGCCTGCAGGCAGCCAACGATTTTGAAAAAACCTTCGCCAGAAAGTTAAATCCCAACGAATTTAATTTTCACCCCCAATTAGGCTTCATCTCTATCAATACACAGCTTCAGCCAGATGATGTCATTGGTGTGGCATTCGAATATACACACAATGGTAAGGTTTATCAAGTGGGTGAATTTTCACAGTCAATTCCGCCAGATAGCTCTGCACCCAAGATTCTGTTTTTGAAAATGCTTAAAAGCACCACGCCCAATCCTCAACGACCAATCTGGGACTTGATGATGAAAAATGTATACTCCCTTGGTGCCAGCGGCGTAAATCCAAAAAACTTTATACTTAATGTGCTCTATCAGGATCCGGGCGGCGGACTGAAACGCTTTTTGCCCGAAGGGCCAAACGCCGGTATTCCATTGCTCAATTTGCTGAATTTGGACAGATTGAACAATCAAGGAGATCCGCAACCTGATGGTCGGTTTGACTATGTCGAAGGATTGACAATACAATCACTTCAAGGTAAGGTTGTATTTCCTGTACTAGAACCCTTCGGTAACGATTTGCGCAAAGTGTTCAACGGAGACCGTGCCTTAGAAAAAAAGTATGTATATGACGTCCTCTATGACTCAACAAAAAATATTGCTATACAGTTTCCACAGTTTAATCGCTTTGTGCTGAAAGGAAGTTTTGAAGCCGCTAATTCATCCGAAATTTTTCTGGGAGGGTTTAACATTCCTCAAGGTTCTGTAATAGTGTCTGCGGGCGGACAACGCCTCATTGAAAATGTAGATTACAGCATTGACTATGGCATTGGAAAACTCAAAATACTAAATGCCGGAGTACTTAGCTCAGGCGTACCTATTAACGTGACCTACGAAAACAACATCGCTTTTGGAACTCAGGTGCAAAATTTTGTCGGTTCTCGTCTGGATTATTTTATCAATAATGATTTTACCATCGGTTCTACCATTTTGCGCTTATCCGAAAGGCCTTATTTCAATAAAGTGACTTTTGGCGATGACCCCCTAAAAAATACGGTTATTGGTCTGGATGCCAATTATCAAAAAGAGCTACCCGGCCTAACCTCTTTTTTAGACAAGCTCCCTGTTATAAAAACCACTGCAAACTCAATGGTTACGGCGAGTGGTGAAGTAGCACGATTATTTCCGGGGCATCACCGCCTAATAGAAGGACCTAGTGGGGCCGGTGAAGTCTATATCGATGATTTTGAAGGTACCAGAAGTTCATATGATTTGAAATTCCCGGTAACCTCTTGGAATTTGGCCAGTACGCCCAGCGGTGCAACCGACGCGCGTGGTGTTGAACTTTTTCCGGAGTCTAAGCTGGTAAACAACCTGGACTATGGTAAAAATCGGGCCAAACTAGCCTGGTATAATATGGATCCATGCCTGGCTGATTTGAGACAAAACTGCGTGCCACCCCATTTTGATACCGGTAGTGTATCCAGTCATTATATCCGATTGATTCAGCAACAAGAAGTTTTTCCTAACAGAACCTTCACCAGTTTGCAAGGAAACCAAACCACTTTTGATTTGGCCTACTTCCCGAATACAAGAGGGCCATACAACTATGATGCAACCAACATTAATGCTGATGGCACACTCCGTAATCCCGAAAAACGCTGGGGAGGCATTATGCGTGCTATCGATTTTAGTGATTTTGAAACAGCGAATGTTGAGTTTGTTGAGTTCTGGCTTTTAGACCCATTTCTTGAAAACCCCAATGCACAACCGGGGTCGCTGTATTTAAATTTGGGTAATGTTTCTGAAGACATTTTAAAAGATTCTAGAAAGTTTTTTGAAAATGGTTTGCCCTTTCCGGTGGACCCGAACAAAACCGAAACTACTGCCTGGGGCAAAGTGCCTAAATTTCAGCAACAAATCACCCCCGCCTTTGGTAGCTCTGAGGCCGAGCGTACTGCGCAAGACCAAGGTTATGATGGTATGAATGATGAGGAAGAGCGTAATCATCTAAAGGCATTTATTGATGAATTGAGTACCAATTTTGGCACAAGTTCACTTGCCTATACACAGGCCTTCAATGACCCTGCCAATGATAATTATCACCACTTCAGAGGTAATGATTATGACCAGGAGGAACGCTCTGCCTTGGCGCGTTATCTTTCGTTTAATAACCCGCAGGGCAATTCTCCGGTACAGGATAATAATCAACAATTTTCAAATTCGTTTACCAACATCCCCGAGTCTGAGGATATCAACCGCGATAATACCTTAAATGAAAATGAGCAATATTTCCAGTACAGACTGGATATCAAGCCAAACATGAATGTTGGTGAAAACTTTATCGTAAACAGGCAAATTGCTCCGGTAACTTTCCCCAATGGCCGAAGTTCAAATGCCATCTGGTACCAATTCAAAATACCCATTCAAAAGTATGACAAGCAAGTGGGTGGAATAAGCGATTTTCGCTCTATCCGTTTTGCACGCCTTTTCGTTACCGGCTTTACCGATACTACAGTATTGCGTTTTGCGCGTCTTGAGTTAGGCAGAAATCAATGGAGACGATATAATTTTTCATTAAAAGAGCCTGGAGAATTAATCCCGATCTCTGATAATGATGCCACCACATTCAACCTAACGTCTGTAAGTTATGAGGAAAATAGCGGCCGTGCACCGGTTCCATACGTCATTCCTCCCGGCATTATTCGTCAGCAACAACAAGTATCAAACGGTCAAAACGTACAATTGAATGAGCAAGCACTTTCATTGCAGGTTTGTGATCTTGAAGATGGTGATTCGCGAGGTGTATTTAAAAATCTCGGTATGGACATCCGTCAGTTTAAAAAAATTGACATGTTCATACACGCAGAGGATGCCGAAACCGGCGTTTTGAAGGATGGTGATGTAAGAGGATTTATGAGAATCGGAAGCGATTTTGCCAGCAACTATTACGAGTATTCCATTCCACTCAAATTATCACAACCAGGCAATGCCGACCCTTTAAACGTATGGCCTGCAGAAAATAACTTAGACCTAGAATTTCAAGATTTAATAGATATCAAGCTAGAACGTAACAGAAAAGGCCACCCAGCAACGGTGCCATATACTGTCGAAACATCGAACGGTCGATTTATTACCGTAGTTGGAAACCCCAATATTGGTGATGCCGAAATGTGTATGCTTGGAGTATTAAACCCAAAGAAAACGCCCAACACACCTAATGATAACGGCGGCAATATCTGCACGGAGGTTTGGTTTAACGAATTACGCCTTTCCAATATGGAGGAAAGCGGCGGCTGGGCGGCAGTTGGACAAGCGGATATACAGTTAGCTGATATAGCCACGGTAAAGCTGGGCGGCAATATGTATACTGCAGGCTATGGCAACATTGATCAACGTGTAAATGAGCGAGCACGAGAAAACTTTTCACAATTTGATGTTTCCACAACGGTACAGGCCGGAAAACTTTTGCCCGAAAACTGGGGAGTACAATTACCTGTTTATGCCGGTTACAATCAGGCCGTAATGAATCCCGTTTTTGACCCTTATGATAAGGATGTACGCTTGAAAGACAAACTAAGCAACCTGGATGGGGCTGCACGCGATTCGGCACTTCAGGTAGCTCAGGATTTTACAGCTATCAAAAGTATCAATGTGCAAAATGTGCGTGTGGTACCAAAAAACAATCAAAAGGTAGAACCCTGGGATTTGCAAAATTTTGATGTAAGCTACTCATTCACCGAAACTTCCAAACGGAATCCGCTTATTGAAAAGGATGAACTGGATGAACATAATCTTAGTTTTGGATACACCTTTGCGCCACAGTCCAAACCTATTGAGCCCTTTAAAGATGTGATTGATGCAAAGCAGCAATACCTGAAGCCAATACGCGATTTTAATTTTAGCTTATTGCCTACAAACTTCACATTTCGTAATGCCTTACAACGAATTAATGGCGAAACAGTATTGCGCAATATTGATGATGGTAATTACTCATTGCCCGTGAATTACTACAAGTTTTTCACCTGGACGCGGAATTATAACATGCGTTGGAACCTCACCCGGTCGCTTTCTATTGATTACAGCGCTGTAAACTTATCCAGAATCGATGAGCCAGAAGGGCGCATTGATACCAAAGAGAAACGCGATAGCGTATACAACAACCTATTTGCCGGTGGTAGAAATACGAATTTTAATCACAACTTCAACGCCAACTATACGGTTCCCTTTAATAAATTCCCTTTAACGGATTGGATAACCGCACGAGCATCATATGCGTCAACCTATGATTATACTCGGGCGTCACTTTTAGCAACTGAACTAGGTAATACCATTGGCAATACGCAGAAGAAAAGCGTCAACGGTGAATTTAATTTCTCCCAATTATATGACAAGGTGAAAATATTGCGGGTAATAAAACAACCCAAACAAAACAAAGGACAAAAAAAGAAAAACAGCACAGACACCAAAGGCAGTGATAAAGGCAATGCAGGAGGTGGAGACAATGCTGACAATGGCCGAAAGCCCAAAGAAGGCAAGCTGATTGAAATTGGGAAAGTAGCAAAAAATGCAGATAATCCTACTCCTTCGGATACCGACGACCCCAAAACCAAAAAGGAAACCTTGGTGGATAATGAAAAAGTTCAAATCAGCTCGGGAGGGAAAGATGATTTGGACCGTGACGCAGCCAAAAGGAAACGTGAAGAGGAAAAGAAAAAAGATGAACAAGAAAAATTAAAACGTAAACTGGCTCGAAAAAAGAAACGCGAAGAAAGAAAAAAACGCATCCCAGACCCACCAGAAAGTGTACGCATTGTTGGACGGGCATTGATGGGATTACAACGGGCCTCCATTACTTATGATGAAACATTAGGAACCATATTGCCTGGCTACATGGATAGCAATCAGTATTTTGGTTTGAATTTCCAAAACCAGTTTAAGCCTGGGGCTGACTTTGTGTTTGGCTATCAACCAGACCGTATGTGGCTTGATGAGGCTGGTAATCGCAACTGGCTTACCCGTGATTCATTGTTCAGCATGCAGCTTCAGCAGCAGTATGCTCAAAATTTAAATATCACAGCCAATTTTGAACCTTTCAAAGATTTCAGGGTCGATCTTACTTGGAAAAAAACCTTCAGTAAAAATCTAACCGAACTTTTCAAAGACACGATTGGTGGCACCGATGAATTTGTGCATCTCAACCCCTTCCAAACAGGAAGTTTTGATATATCCTATATTGCAGCGCGTACCTTATTTCAAAAGCGAAATGATGATAATTTGAATCAGGCATTCTACAATTTTGAAGATTATCGACAAGTGATTTCGCAACGTCTGGGCATCATAAACCCATACACTAATGGTGTGGCCAACCCCAGTGACCCGAACTATAGCAAAGGATACTCGCGCTATGCGCAGAACGTATTAATCCCAGCTTTTCTGGCTGCGTACACCGGTAAAGACCCAGAAACAATTCCACTTGTTGAAGAAGATAATACATCTGTAAGATCAAATCCTTTTAGACACCTTAGACCATTGCCTAACTGGCGCTTAACGTATAACGGCCTTTCACGAAATCAAAAGTTGCGAAAAATATTCCAACAATTTACCATACGCCATACATACAGCGGTTCACTTTCAATGAATGGATTTAATAGTGCTTTATTGTATAACGACGTATTTGGGTTAGGATACCCATCTTTCCTGGATTCCACTTCAGGCAATTATGTCCCATTCTTCCTAGTGCCCAATATCACCATGACCGAAAACTTCGGACCGATTATCGGAATCGATTTCACTTTACAAAACTCGTTGAACTTCAAATTTGAGTACAAAAAAATGCGCACATTGAGCATGAGTTTAATTGATTTCCAATTAAGCGAAACCAATACTAGCGAGTTTGCTATTGGTGCCGGTATGCGATTGAAAAACGTTACTATCCCTACCCAATATTTTAATCTTCATAATCAAAAAAGTGATGTCAACCTGAAATTTGATTTTGCCATTCGAGATGACCTTACCAGCATCAACCGCTTGGATGAGCGCAGCAGCATACCCACGCGCGGCCAAAAAGTTATCAGTATTTCGCCATCCATTGACTACCTGCTAAATAAAAATCTGACTATCCGATTTCTATACGATCGTAGACGCAGCATTCCTCGGGTTAGTACAGCGTTTCCAATTACAACCACGCGCGGAGGCATCATGTTCCGATTCTTATTTGGCCAATAGAATGAGCTAAAAGTATATGACTTGCTTTTTTTACAAAATGTTTAAGTTTAACCAAGTGCGTATGGTGTAACTTGCACCGAAGGAAACATGACCAATTACGAATTACTCATCCAGCGGCTCGATGGCTTTATACGCAAGTATTACGCCAACAAATTATTACGGGGTGTCATTATTTTCCTGTCAAGTGCATTGGGTTTTTACCTCATTATTAGCCTGGGTGAATATTACTTTTACTTCCCTTCCTATCTGCGCTATATCATACTGACCATGTTGGCCATATTGGGTATTGGCAGTTTAATTGGCCTAGTATTAATTCCCTTGTTCAAAATGCAAAAACTTGGTCAGGTAATTAGTCATGAGCAAGCTGCAGGTATCATTGGTAATCATTTTCCGAACGTAAAGGATAAACTACTCAACATATTACAGCTCAACCACCTTCAGGAGAGCGCCAAAAGTCAGGAATTGATTCGAGCCAGCATTGAACAAAAAACCAGCGAGTTGTCTCCTATTCCATTTGCTTCGGCCATTAACTTATCAAAAAACAAAAAATATCTTCCCTACCTGCTTATTCCATTATTTGCAGCAATAGTAATCCTTTTCACAAATGCCCGCATATTCACAGACAGCGCCGAGCGGCTCTTTAGACCAGATCAGACATTTGTACCCAAAGCCCCTTTTACCTTGGAACTTAAAAATAAAAAACTAACAATTCCGCAATTTGCAGATATTGAAATCGGCGTAAAAGTTAGCGGCAAAGTATTGCCCGAAAATCTAAATATTCTTATCGGCGGGCAACAAATAGCCATGATAAAAAATGATGCTGAAAATTATACGCACACATTATACAAATTAAGTAAGAATACCACAATACAATTTGAAGGTAACGGCTTTAAAAGCCAAGAATACAAAATAAACGTGTTGCCCAATCCTAGCATAAAAGGTTTTGAGGTTGCATTAGATTACCCGAGCTATACTGGTCGCAAAGATGAAATACTAAAAAATATTGGTGATGTTGTCGTGCCACAAGGCACCAAAATTCGCTGGACTTTTACAACAGAAAATACTGACAACATCCTCTTTGGGTTTGGCAAAACACCAAATCAACGCATGACCGCATCCGGAAATCAGTACGAAATATCAAAAACTTTCTTTCAGGATACCTCATACACTATTGCATTGCGCAACAATCAACTGCCAACGAAAGATGTTTTGCAATATCAAGTATCAGTAATCCCAGACCAATTTCCATCCATCAATGTAAATCAATACAATGATTCTCTTACGGGAGATTTTGTACTATTTGTTGGCGAAGCTGGCGATGATTATGGCGTGTCATCAGTAGCCATGCAATACACCATCAAGAGCAAAACCAATTTGCGTACCGGCCGTGTGCCAATGAAAATAAAGGGCAGCACATTCGTGCAGTTCAATCACTTCTTGGATGTGCAAGAGTTAAAGCTAAACCCAGGCGATGTATTACAATACTATTTCACCGCTTGCGACAATGATGGCGTAAACGGCAGCAAGTGTGCCAAGAGCAGTGTATATACCTATGCCAAGCCTACCGAAACTCAAATAGATTCGATGCAGAAAGAAGCGCAAAAGGAAATCAATAAAGATTTAAAAGACGCTTCCAAAGAAAATAAAAAAGTTGACAAGCAGATAAAGAAAATAAAAGAAGACCTCCTGAACAAAAAAGCAATGGATTGGCAAGACCAGAAGAAAATAGAACAGTTGGTAGAAAAAAATCAATCCATTCAAAAACAAATAGAACAGATACAGAAAAAATTTCAACAAAACTTCAGCAATAACGAGGAGAAAAAATACTCTGAGGAGGTTAAGGAAAAACAAGAGGCCTTAGAAAAACTCCTTGAAGATTTAAAAGACAATAAACTGGCAGAAAGAATGAAAAAAATTGAGGAGTTAATGAAACTACTCAATAAAGATCAGCTTTTCAACGAATTGCAACAAACGCAAAATGAAAACTTGCAAATGGAAAAAGACCTTGACAGAATGCTGGAACTTATGAAGCAACTGGAACGGGATATGCGTATGGAAGATTTGGCTAAAAAAGCGCAAGACCTTGCCGACAAACAAGCTAAACTAGAAAAAGAAACACAAGAAAATAGTAACAAGCAAGACTTAAAGAAAAAACAAGACGAACTCAATAAGCAAGCTGATGACCTAAAAAAAGATTTGAATGAGCTTGAAAAAGTAAATAAAGAAACCGAAACCCCACAAGATTTAAAAGACGTAAAAAAAGAACAAGAAAACGCCAAGAATGAAATGGAGAATAGCTCTGATCAACTAAGTAAGGGTAATAGCAGCAAAGCTTCTCAATCTCAAAAAAAAGCACAACAAAGCTTACAAAAAATGGCGGACGCACTAGCTGCAATGGCGGCAGGAGGTAGTCAAGAACAAACCGAAATAGATATACGAGCCACACGACAAATATTATCAAACTTACTTCGTATGTCGTTTGGCCAGGAAAAATTAATAGACAAGGTTGAAGCAACAAACCTCACAGACCCGGCCTACATAAGCAATGTTCGCGAACAATACAAATTAAAAGATGACAGCAAAATGATTGCAGATAGCTTATTTGCTTTGAGCAAGCGATTGTTCGAAATTTCATCATTTGTCAACAAAGAAATAGCGGAGGTTAATGAGCAAATGACCAATAGTATAACTCATTTAGAAGCAAGAAACACCCGCAGTGCCAGTATTAGTCAACAGTATGTGATGACCCATACCAACAATCTGGCATTAATGCTCAATGAATTACTGAATCAGTTACAGGAAAAACAAGCCCAGCAACAAAGCATGGCTGGTCAAGGCGGCAGCTGCAACAAGCCAGGCAGCAATCCTGGCGGCAGCCAAGGAAAGAAGCCTGGTAAAGGTGGAAAAGGTGTAGGTATGCAATTGGGGGATATTATCACCAAGCAACAAGAATTGGGCAATGCCATGCAGCAAATGCTTTCAAAAAAACAAGGTCAAAAACCCGGAGGTCAGCCCGACGGCAAAAACGGCCAAGGCAAGGAGGCCGGCAAAAGCGGTGGACAACAATCGGGCAATGGTGGTCAAGGTGGACAAGGTAATCAGACAGGCGAAAGCGAACAAATGGCCCGAATGGCTGCACAACAAGCCGCTTTGCGCAAACAACTAAATGATATTAATGCTGAGCTAATCAAAAATGGCAAATCAAATCCTGAATTAACCAAAATAAGATCCGAAATGGATCAAATAGAAACAGAGCTAGTCAACAAACGCATTACAGATCAACTGCTCAGCAGGCAAGCTGCCATTCTCACCAGACTAATTAAAGCAAAAGATGCCTTACGCGAACAAGATGAGGGCGAAGAGCGAAAAAGCAATGCCGGCCAGCAAGTGAGTAGAGAAATCCCTCAGGAGTTAAAGAACATTCTGAAAAATAAGCAATCGGCCATAGAGTATTACAAAACAGTGCCCGCTGCGCTAAAACCTTACTATAAAGAACTTGTAGAGAAGTATTTTGGCATGATTCAGTAAAGTATTCAGGTTTTTGTTTCTTTTGTAATACAATCTATTACTTTTATTAAAAATTGATAATATGCAATTTCTAGACTTTGAAAAGAGCATCGAAACCTTGTTTGAAGAACTTGAAAAAGTTAAAGCGTCTGAGTCCAAAACAAAGGTGGACATGAGTTCAACCATTCAGAAACTTGAGGAAAAAATAGCCAGCGAGCGAAAAAAAATATACTCAAATCTAAATGATTGGCAGCGGGTTCAACTTAGCCGACACCCAAACCGACCTTATACCAATTACTATATCGAACAAATTTTTGATAAATATCAAGAGTTGCATGGCGATAGAAACGTAGGAGACGATAAAGCCATCGTTGGAGGGTTTGCCGAATTAGCAGATCAGACCTTTATGGTCATTGGCCATCAAAAAGGTAAAAACACCAAGCTCAGAAAATATCGAAATTTTGGTATGGCGAATCCTGAGGGTTATCGCAAAGCACTTCGATTAATGAAGCTTGCCGAAAAATTTAATAAACCCATTGTGTGTTTTATAGATACCCCAGGTGCATATCCGGGGCTTGAAGCCGAAGAGCGTGGACAAGGTGAGGCTATTGCCCGAAATATTTACGAAATGATGAACTTAAAAGTACCAGTTATCTGTATCATCATTGGCGAAGGTGCTAGTGGAGGCGCCTTAGGTATCGGTATCGGAGATCGCGTTGTAATGTTGGAAAACACGTGGTATTCAGTCATCTCTCCAGAAAGTTGCTCCAGTATTCTATGGCATTCATGGGACTATAAGGAGCAGGCAGCCGAACAATTAAAGCTAACACCAAAACACATGTATCAGTTTGGGCTGGTGGATACCGTGTTGAATGAGCCCGAAGGAGGAGCGCATTCTCAACCTGAAAAAATGGCTAAAACAATCAAACGATACATTAAAAAAACAATCGAAGAACTAAAAGCCTTGAAGCCACAAGAGCGCATTACAAGTCGCATTGAAAAATTTTCTTCTATGGGCTTTTTTGAAGAAGCTGCAGAAGCTTGATAAACTATTTTATTTTGTTGAATTACATTTGAAAAACTAACGAAACAAATTGTCCTTTCTAAAAAAAATACGAGAATCATTGCGCGATCCGGCCAAGCCGAAAAGGACTATGAACGTGCCCACAGTAGCCCCGACAAGTATTAAGAAAAAAATTATCGAGCATGAATTTTTAGATTTTGGCAATGCCTACAATATTGGCATTTTAGGCTACTTTCAAGGTGATTACGAAATACAAAACAAGATTTCAGAATATAAGAAGAAGCTTGAAAAATTAGGTTTTGAATGCGAGGTGTTGCTATTCAACAATGCCAAAGAAAATGACCCTAAGCTCATATTACCATCATTTTGCCTAGCCGATGTAAACAAGGAGCAATTTCCCAACTCTCTGAGGACAGATAGATTTATGGCAAAAAGATTCGATTTATTACTCAATCTTTTTTTCGACCCATGTAAACAGCTGCTTTACCTTGCCAAAGAATCGAATGCCCGTTGTCGGGTTAGTCCATATCTAGATTTTGTAATCCCGTACAGTGATATCATGATACCAATAACTGATCCGGGTAACTTTCAACAGCTCTTAACCAACATAAACGAAACACTTAAATTACAACCTTATGTCAGACCCCAAATATAGTGGAACTGGCGTGGCACTTGTCACTCCCTTTGATTCGCACGGCAATATTGACTTCCCCTCATTAGAGAAGCTGGTGAATCATGTAATAGAAAATGGTGTAGACTTTCTGGTAGCCCTAGGTACGACTGCCGAAACACCCACACTTAGCGTCGTAGAAAAAATATCTGTGCTTGAGTACATTATACAGGTAAATGACGATCGACTGCCAATCGTGTGTGGTATAGGTGGCAACAACACTGCAGCGGTTATTAAAGATTTAAACGAATTTCCATTGACAAAGGTGGCAGGTATATTATGCGTGGTGCCATATTACAACAAACCAAACCCCGAAGGAGTCTATCAACATTTTAGCGCCATAGCACAAGCTACAGAAAAGGATATCATTTTATATAATGTACCAGGTCGCACCGGCACCAATCTTCCTGTAGAAACGACATTGCGGCTAGTACAGCAACATAAGAATATTGTTGGTATAAAAGAAGCTGCAGGCAACCTTGTGCAGAGTATGCGACTTGTACAACATTTACCCGCAGGTTTCAGCATACTCAGCGGTGATGATGATTTAGTACTGCCACAAATAGCCGCAGGATTTCATGGAGTGATTTCTGTCGCAGCTAATTGTTGGACAAAAGATTTTTGTAATATGGTAAACTATGCCTTACAAAACGAATTTGCAAACGCCCGGAAACTGCATTATAAATTGCTTGACGGAATAGGATTACTATTTACCGATGGAAACCCACCTGGCGTAAAATATGTATTAAGTCAAATGGACATCTGTCAAAATATGTTTAGGCTGCCAGTTGTCGGTGTCAGTGCAAAGACAGAACTAGCCATTAGTGAATTCCTCTCTTCATTGTAAAATGCAAGACAAGAAAATAGTACTATTTGACGGTGTCTGTAACTTCTGTAATTATTGGGTCAGATTCATATTTAAGTATAACAGTAAACAAGACATTTATTTCATGCCTCTTCAGGATGAACGGGCAATTAAACTCCTACCACAGCATATAAACCCTAAGCTGCTAGAGTCAGTTGTTTATTATCGTGCTGGTGAGACATTTACTAGCTCAACAGCTGCACTAAAAATTGCTGCTGATTTAAACTTACCTTTCAAAATAATATCCAAGTTAGGAATGCTGATTCCAAAAAGAATCCGCGACGCCATGTATAATTTTATTGGCAAGAGACGATATCGCTTATTTGGAAAAAAAGAAAATTGCCCTATACCCTCCCCTAAATTGAGACAACAATTTTTGTAACTAACATGAAAAAGATACTGCTATTGATTTGCTGGTTGATGAGTACTCAAATAGTGCAAGGTCAAGAAATTGATCCTTCCGAAGATGACGAAATTAGTGCGGTTGAAACAGACTCTGTAAAACCTCATCGGCGAGCCTTTTACTATGAAGCATTCAATGAAGTGAACACCCTCATTGATAGCATGGTTATTTACAAATCAAAAAGAGCATTACAAACATTTCATAAGGGACAAAAAGTTAAGCTTTACATGATTTCGCTAGGGATGGAACCTACAGGACCTAAGCGCTTCGAAGGTGACATGCGAACACCGGAAGGACTATACTTTATTAACGAACGAGAAGCAATAAGTAGTTATCATAAAAATTTAGGAATCAGCTACCCCAACCAACAAGATTCAATTTATGCTGCGCAATATGGCAAATCGCCGGGTGGAGAAATAAAAATACATGGCTTCCCTAATGGCCACCGCAAAACTGATGAACGTGAATTGATGAATACGGATTGGACACTGGGTTGTATAGCCGTAACAGATCATGAAATAGATGAACTTTTTACTTGGGTAAAAAACTTTTGCCCAATATTAATTTTGCCCTAAGCTGGTTGTATAATCATTTGTGGCCAACTTAGTAATATTTTTTAGCTTAGTCTAAACTTCAAAAGTCGAGCCTTCTAAAGCTAAATTTGTTGGCTGAAATACAGCTTTTGCCTCATGTATCAAGTTGTCGAGCTGTTTATACCGTGAAGAAAAATGACCAATAAGCAATGCCTTCACCTTAGCATCGCGTGCAACTGTGGCGGCTTGCACTGACGTACTATGCAGTCTTGCTTCAGCCTTGCTCAAATGCTGATGCTCATAAGTAGCTTCGTGATACAACAGGTCTGCTTCTTTAATAATATCAAAATATTTTTCATGGGGGGCCGTATCAGCGGTATAAGCATACCGCAACGGTTTTTTTCCTGTTTTGGTTAGCCATTCATTTTTTATCAGTTCCCCATCTTTACGTGTATAGTCAGCCCCTTCGGTTAATGCGCCATAGTAGTATTTCGGAATTTCATAATGCCGAACCTCCTCTGGCAATAAAATACGTTTTCGCTGCTTTTCTGTAAATAAGAACCCGCAAGTCTCAATAGAGTGATGAACCGGAAAGCTTTCGATGCGCAGCGTATCTGAATCATAAAGACACTCAGATCTTTCAAAATTTAAATAATGAAAATGCAGAGTAAACGAAAGATCCTGCAATAATTGGATTTGAATAATCTGTTGTAAAGCTTCAGGACAATAGATGTGCATCGGCGTTTTTCTGCCATACAGGGCCAGAGAATTCAAAAAACCAATCAGGCCAAAATAATGATCGCCATGTAAATGACTAATAAAAATATGATGAATCCGATTTCGCTTTACATGAAAGCGTTGCATCTGAATTTGTGTTGCTTCTCCACAATCTACAAGAAACAATTGCTCCTTAATGTTAACGAGCTGCGCAGTAGGATGTCTGCCATAGGCCGGCGTGGCAGAATTACTGCCTAATATTGTCACCGTCATACTGGTTGATTTTGCATGATAAATGATAGCATACTATTACGAACTTCATCTTTTAGCACGTCGGCATTCTCATAATTTTTTACCTGTACGACATCCAGAAAATGAAAAGCAATTTTATGCGGCCATGCGTACATTTTTTTAGTAGGATGTAAAATATTCTTTGTACCTAAAATAACGGCAGGAATAATATCAGTTTGAGTGCTCAGTGCTAAGCGAAAAGCACCGTCCTTAAAACTGGAAAGCGGTGCGGAACTTTTATTTCTGGTGCCCTCTGGGTATAGACACAAACTGAGACCTCTTGATAATACATCTTTCATTTGCTGAAAACTCTCATAACGGCTTTTACGATCGCTTCTATCAACTAATATCGAACCCTGACTATAGATATAGCCAAATATCGGAATCTTTTTTAATTCGGCCTTGGCCAATGTTTTTGTTGCAACCGGTATACCTGGTGAGGAAACTGGGATATCCATAAAAGAACTATGATTAATGACAACAATATAATTTTTATCCTTTCGAAATTTTTCAAGACCGTATCGTCTAACCGGGCAAAGAATCAATGGCATATAGATAGCCATCCAAATCTTATATGTTTTATGCAGGGCCGACGGGAATTGGTTTTCGTTCAGGAATAACTTTAATAATAAAATGACAATAGCAACCCAAATCATCGTGAATGCAAACAATATTGCCATATAGATAAAATAAACTCTTGCAATAATTTCTTTCATAATTACTCCTTGATTTGCCAATCTATGGGCGGATATCCAAAGGTAGCCAAGCATTCGTTAGTTTTAGAAAAATGCTTACAACCAAAGAAACCATTATGTGCCGACAATGGCGAAGGATGTGCGGCGGTTAGTATCTTATGCTTATCTTGATTGATAAGCTGCAGTTTACTTTGAGCGAATTTGCCCCACAAAAGAAATATTAAATGGTCCTTCTTTTCGCTCAACTTCCGTATCACTGCATCTGTAAATGTAGCCCAGCCAATCTGCGCATGACTCATAGGCGCTGCATTAAGCAACGTCAATGAGGCGTTTAACAAAAACACCCCTTGTTTGCTCCAATGACTCAAGTCACCATGAGTGGGTATTGTACATCCTATATCAACTTGTAATTCTTTGTAAATATTTCTTAGAGAAGGTGGTATAGTAATGCCTTTATTCACGCTAAAGCAAAGGCCATTGGCCTGTCCTTCACCATGATATGGGTCTTGTCCCATGATAACCACTTTTACCTCATCAAAGGGAGTCAAATAAAAAGCATTAAAAATTTGTTTTTCTGGTGGGTAAATAATTTTTCCTGCCTGCTTTTCGGCTTCTAATCTTTTAATGAGTTGAATAAAATAGGGGCACTCAAACTCTTCAGCTAATACCTGCTTCCAAAGTTGCTCCATCTTCACCTCCATAAAATAAAAGTATGAAGTTAAGCGCATAATTCCGTCCAATCCACCAGTATCTGTATTACACCAATTCGTGTAAAATAAATGTCAATGCATTAATAGTGCTTGCCACTAAGCAAAACAAAATTATATTTAGTTTATAAAAACACGGATTTATGAAAAAAATGAAAATTTATTTAATGACTGCAATGCTAGGTGTTGCTTCATTGTCAATGGTATTCACTTCATGTGAAACTGACGAGTGTGAAAAAGTTGTTTGTGAAAACAATGGAGTTTGTGACCCAGTTGATGGCAGTTGCGACTGTCCTGTAGGCTATGAAGGTACTACTTGCGCTACTTTATCTCGAGATAAGTTTATTGGAACATATACCGGTTCTGAAGCTTGCACTATCGGCACTGATACTTATAGCATTCAGATTACAGCTAACAGTAATGATATCAAATTTAATATTATTAATCTTTACAATCAATCTTTTACCGCTATTGCTGATGCCAATGGCAATTCATTCACAATACCTAGTCAAACTGTAGGAGCTGGTGTGACTGCCAGCGGTAGTGGATCTATTACCGGCAATTCTATTAGCATTACTTATACACTTACCGATGCTACTACAACTAATACTTGTACCTATACTGGTACAAAATAGTTTTATGCATTTATAAATGTAGAGCCACCCATAATGGGTGGCTTTTTTAGTTCAATAAAAAAAGCTGCCTCAACGGCAGCTTTTCTATAAACGTGTTTCAGTAATTTATTTATCGCCCATCTTGGGTTTACCACCACCAATGGTAGTACCAGATTGGGTATTATCAGTGTTACCGCCCATTTTAGGTTTGCCATCACCAACTGTATTAGCGTTGCCGCCACCCATTTTAGGTTTGCCATTCCCGATAGTTTCCTTCTTTGGTTCCGGTGTAGGTTGTGTGGCTTTTTTAGTAGTTGTAGGCTTTGGAGCCGGAGCTGTAATTACTCGAGCAGGTTTATTTGCTTCAGCTACCAAAATACTATCAGCTTTAGCTGCTGCCATAGTCATAATGCTATTATCACATTCCTGCTGAAGATTGTTTTTGACTTCTGCAACTTTTTGCTCTACCAATGCATCGATTTCAGCATCAGTAGGTTGTTTAGCTTCGTTTTGGCAGGCAGCAAGAGAAATCAGTGCTGCACCTATTATCAAAATATGTTTATTTTTTTTCATTACTTAAGTTTTAAATATTAGGAGATTATTGCGCTCCGGCCGCTGCTTTACGAGCTGCCAATATAGAGTCTGTTTTAGCTTTTAATTCAGTGGTGATACGCGCCTCACAATTGGCGGCATATTCTTCATTGGCCTTTTCAATCAGAACCGCCGATTTTTCCTGTACTTTAAGATCAAGCGCTGCCTGATCAACCTGTGCTTCCTGACAAGCCGCCATGCCAATGCAGACTAGTGCAATGGATAACATTTGTGGTATTCTTTTCATAATATCTCTCTTTGTAATTCCAAAAGTAAAAAATAGGCTGTTCAAAAACGAATGTTATTTTAAAAGCAGTGGTTAAAACAAACAAATCCCATTAGCTATTCTATACAGTACGAATCAAAAGCAGAACCCAGAGAAGCACCTACTGACTCCTGCATGTAATGCTAGAATTAATTAAGGACTTATACACATTGGCCGCTTAATACCGAAATAAACTTTTTATACTTTTATATTTGTCCCCATTACACAATCATTACTATATGCGCTCTGAAATACAAATATTCTCCGGCAATGCGACACCTGAGTTGGCAAAGGCTATTGCTGAACATTCTGGAATTCCATTAGGCAACTTACAAATCCAAAAGTTTAGCGACGGAGAGTTTCAACCAATTTTTGAAGAGAGCGTTCGGGGTGATTATGTTTTTTTAGTGCAAAGTACCTATGCCCCTTCAGACAATCTGATGGAACTTTTGTTAATGATGGATGCTGCGCGCAGAGCATCTGCCGGTTATATTACAGCGGTCATTCCATATTTTGGTTTTGCTCGTCAGGACAGAAAAGACAAACCCAGGGTTTCAATTGCCTCAAAACTTTGTGCTAACTTGATAGCAAAAGCAGGAGCCAATCGCATCATGACCATGGATTTACATGCACCGCAAATTCAGGGCTTTTTTGATATACCGGTTGATCATTTAGATAGTTCTGCTATCTTTATCCCTTATATCGAAGATTTGCAAATAGAAGATTTATGTTTTGCCAGTCCCGATGTTGGAAGCACCAATCGCGTTCGCGAGGTTGCGACTTATTTTAATGCGGAAATGGTTATTTGTGACAAGCAACGAAAAAGAGCGAATGAAGTAGCCTCGATGACTGTAATTGGCGATGTAACCGGAAAAAATATCGTATTGATAGATGATATTTGCGATACAGCTGGCACACTTACTCGAAGTGCGGCTATGTTAATAGAGCGCGGAGCTAAAAGCGTTCGCGCATTTTGTACCCACCCTGTATTAAGTGGCAATGCTTACGAAAACATCGAAAACTCAGTCCTTACTGAACTCGTTGTGTGCGATACCATTCCACTAAAGAAACAGTCTAGCAAAATAAAAGTGGTGAGCACTGCTGCCCTTTTCTCCGTTGCCATTCGTAACATGTTTGAGAATAAATCAATAAGCTCATTATTCATACATAGCAGCAGTAAAAAAGCCGAAATAATAAGCTAACTAGCGTTAATTGTTCGTTTTGGACTGTTAGAAACCTCATGAATCCTTGGCAGATTGTCATATTTGACTATCTTTGCGCTCCATTTAAAAAATCTAAATAATGAAAAGTATTACTATTAAAGGACAACTTAGAAGCGAAACTGGGAAAAAAGCCTCTCGCCAGCTACGTTCTGAGGGTCAAGTGCCTGCAGTAATTTACGGAGGTAATGAAACAATCCATTTTTATGCATCACCACTTGAATTTCGTGATATTGTTTATACCAGCGAGTTTATGTTGGCAAACATAGAAATTGGAGATAAGTCTTATAAATGTATTTTGAAAGATTTACAATTTCACAAGATTACAGATAAGGTATCCCATATTGACTTTTTGGAGCTTGTAGAAGGCAAAAAAGTTATTGCCAATATCCCATTGAACTTTGTAGGTACTTCTAAAGGTGTACGCCAAGGTGGTAGATTTGTTGTGAAAATGAATACAATTAAAGTACGCACATTGCCTAAAAATCTTGTGGAACAAATCAATGTGGATATCACAAACTTATTAATCGGCAGAAATCTACGTATTTCTGATGTCGTTTTTGAAGATGCTGAAATTATGCACTCATCGCGTATCCCAGTATGTTCAGTTGTTACAACGCGTGTGTTGAAACAAGCTGCAAATGCCGGAGGTGCAGCTGTTGGTATGGATGATGACGAAATGGAAGGCGAAGAAGGCACAACAGAAGAAGCAGCAGCAGAATAGAAGCCAATCTTTTAGAAAAAAAACCACCGAAACAGTTTCGGTGGTTTTTTTATGAATTAAATAGAAATTTAAAGAGATGTAAGACGTCTATTACAAGTAAATTTACAGCCAATGAAAATAGGTATCGTTTGCTATCCAACCTTTGGTGGCAGTGGTGTTTTAGCCACCGAATTAGGAAAAGCTCTGGCAGATAAAGGGCACTGTGTGCACTTCATCACCTATCAACAACCTGTTCGGTTGGACACTTTTCATCCGAATATTTTTTATCACGAAGTTTCTGTGCCAACCTATCCCCTTTTTGATTTTCCGCCTTATGAAATAGCCTTGGCAAGTACCATGGTTGATATTATCCTAAATCAGAATCTTGATTTGCTGCATGTCCATTATGCCATACCGCATGCATCAGCCGCATTCATGGCACAGCAAATAGTTAAAACAAAAGGCATCAACACACCATTCATTACCACTTTACACGGTACTGATATCACCTTGGTTGGTAAGGATAAAACTTATGAACCAGTTGTAACCTTCTCTATGAATAATTCAAATGCTATTACGGCTGTATCGCAAAACCTAAAGGAGGAAACCCTAAGTCATTTTGAAATTACACAAGACATTCATGTAATCAATAATTTTGTTGACATTAAACGTTTTCAGTACTCGGATAAAGAACACTTTAAAAAAATCATAGCACCGAATGGTGAAAAAATTATTGCCCATGTTTCAAACTTCAGAAAGGTAAAAAGAGTACAAGATGCCATTCAAGCTTTTGCCATGATCCGAAAAGAGGTGCCGGCCAAAATGTTATTAATTGGGGATGGGCCCGAACGTCCAAATATGGAACAACTTTGTCGTGATTTGGGCACCTGTGGTGATATAAGTTTTTTGGGTAAGCAAGAAAAAATGGAGGAATTGCTTAGCATAGCTGATTTATTTATGCTGCCAAGCGAATACGAAAGCTTTGGCTTAGCAGCACTAGAGGCTATGGCCTGCCGCGTTCCTGTGATATCATCCAATGCCGGTGGCATTCCGGAAATCAATATTCATGGTGAGACAGGCTACCTGGTAGATGTAGGTGATGTTGATTCATTGGCAAAATTTGCATTGGAATTATTGCTTAATGAACAGAAACTGAACCAGTTTAAAGAAAATGCCATTAAGCAAGCCAAGAAATTTGCCATTGAAAATATCGTGCCCCAATATGAGCGTTTGTATGAAGATGTGCTTGCAGCAGTAATCGTTTAACGGTCAAGAGAGTCACTTGACCTTGGCGCATTCGCCCCTCTTACCTGAAACGAAAAATACAACTGCATAAAGTAGCTATAAAAGGTTACGAGTACAGTTGTCAAAATTTTTGATACTACCGGATCCCACTCAAGACCAAAAATAAAAAGCTTCATAAACAAATAGCTAATGCCAAAACAGCTGCTCACGGTAAGGCCGTATCGAAATAACTGAACGCGACCACGCAACATCGATTCTTTGAATACGACCCATTTATTTAAGCCAAAGCCTAAAGGAAAACTGACCAAGAAGGCTATCACGTGGGCAGCAATCTCCTTGCTAATTTCGACAATCCCAAAAAAACTAATTAACTCCGTTTCGAAGATAAAATAGAGAAAAAAATAGTACACAAAAAAATCGACAAGCACGGTTGTGCCTCCACACACGGCATATTTGAAAGTGTTCAGCGGTATAAACCGAAGAAAAGGGAAATAAAAAAATTCTATGAATGAATTTATAGCCTTTCGAATAGCCATTAGATCAAGAAAGTAATTAGCTTATTCTCCTGGTTCGTCAAATGGTGTAAAATGATATTCAATTGTATTATCGATTGTACGAAGCCAAAGGTCTTTTTCTTTTAATTTCAAAATGTGATATTCATCCACACTATCTGTTACACCATTTACATTGGTTCTGGTTACAGCCAATTTTTTATCGTCATCATATAATTCCCAAGTTCCATTAACATTTTCGGCTACTAGGGTAAGCGGGTCAATAATGGTTACATTATATGATCCACTTTCATAAATATAGTGTTTCTGTTTAGCAAAAAAAGGATCGTTGGCACGCTCTACGCCATTCACCGTAACACTCTGAATCCTCCATGAGTTTGCCAGTCTTTTTGTCTTTGACCGAAAACTCATACCCGGGCCTTGTTCGTACTTGCTACATGAAGAAAGTACAACCGCTATTAAACAAACGCCTAAAATTGCTAAAATATTTCTTTTCATAAAAGATTTATTGCACTAAAGTAAACGATATTTTTCTTTTTTGGTTCCCTTATCATTAAAAAATAATACTAACTGCGTCTCATAACCCAATTGGAGCTATTTGATTTTATTTTTTCCGGCAAGGCTTCACTTTGGTTAAATGCAAAAGTGGCAAGCAAGGCTGCTAACTTTTTCTCCTCGATAGTGGCCTCATTCATAATGGTGGGCGAGTAATACTTTTGTATAAAATGTGTATCAAATGCCCCATCTACATAAGCTTTTTGCTGAATAGCCCAATGTCCGAATGAAAGTGTGGTAGCAATGCCAGATACTTTAAACTGCTCGATGGCTTCTTTCATTTTTTCGATTGCCGCAGACCTGGTGGGCGCCCAAACTACCAGCTTTCCTATCATTGGGTCATAATGTATGGGTATTTCCATACCTTCTTCATAGGCATCGTCAACTCTTATCCCTTCACCATTTGGTCGACGATAGGTTTTCAAAATGCCGACATCGGGATTAAAATTGTCCAATGGATTTTCGGCACATATTCTAAGCTCTATTGAATGCCCATTGATAGTAAGGTCGGCTTGCGTCAATTCCAACTGCTGGCCCCGAGCAACCAATATTTGTTGCTCTACCAGATCTACGCCTGTAATCTCTTCGGTTACACAATGCTCTACTTGAAGACGCGTGTTCATTTCAAGAAAATAGAAATTCAATTTTTCGTCAACCAAAAATTCTACTGTTCCCGCTCCACTATAATTACAACTGCGCGCCACATTTACTGCTGTCTCGCCCATTTTGGTACGAATTGCTTCACTAAGGCATGAGCTTGGGGCTTCTTCTATCAATTTCTGATGTCGTCTTTGTATGCTGCATTCGCGCTCAAATAAGTGTACATAATTTCCGTAGTTATCCCCTAATACCTGTATTTCTATGTGTTTTGGTGAGGCTACATATTTTTCGATAAAAACAGCATCATCACCAAAAGAATTTAATGCCTCAGTTTTGGCCGAGTTTAATTGCTGCTCAAGCTCGCTTTCTTGCTCAACAATCCGCATGCCTTTTCCTCCGCCACCAGCACTAGCTTTAATCAATAAAGGATATCCGGTTTTTTGGGCTATCTGTTGCGCTTCGGCAAGATTTGCCAATGGCTTGTCTGTGCCGGGTACCATTGGTACATCAAATGTGGCAGCCGCCTGTTTAGCCGCTATTTTACTACCCATAGTTTGAATGCTGGCTGCACTTGGACCAATAAAAATCAATCCTGCATTGTGTACAGCCTCTGAAAAATCGGCATTTTCGCTCAAAAAGCCATAACCGGGATGAATGCCATCTGCTCCGCATTGCTTGGCTACCGCTATTATTTTTTCTCCGCGCAGATATGATTGATTACTAGGCGCCGGACCAATACAATAGGCCTCATCGGCCAAGGTGACAAATGGCATATCGGCATCTACTTCGCTATACACAGCCACCGTTTGAATGCCCATTTTTTTGCAAGTACGCATTATACGTAAGGCAATCTCACCTCTGTTTGCGATTAATATCTTCTGCATGCTATTGATTTCGTAATTTCGTTTTCAAAAGTAACGGATTGAGTCAAATATTAAAGTTGATACGGAAGGATGTTTTGCTCGAATGGCGAAAGAAGTATTCTTTTTACGGCATATTACTTTATCTGATTGCAGCCGTTTTCTTAATCAACTTATTGGTGGATTTGCCCGAGGCGGAAACCTGGAATGTGCTCTTTTGGATTATTCTGCTTTTTGTATCGGTAAATGCCGTTGCCAAAAGTTTTTTACAAGAAAATAAAGCAAGGCAACTTTATTATTACAGTATACTGAATCCCAAAGATGTAATACTATCCAAACTTATTTACAATGCTGTATTAATGATTTTCATGAGTTTTTTGGCATTGGGGTTGTTTATCCTTTTTTTGGGCAACCCGGCAATTCATTTTGGAAAGTTCTTGTTGGTCGTATTGGCGGGTGGTCTCAGTTTAAGTATGCTATTTACATTACTAGCTGCAATTGCTGGTAAGGCTGGCGGAAACTCAGCTTTAATAGCCATTCTAGGCTTTCCCATTGTTATTCCTCAGCTTATCTTATTAAGTGATTTGAGCAAACCATTGTTACAGCCCATGCTGACAACCGGGTGGTGGAAATTATATTTTGTATTGCTGGCACTGAACCTGCTGGTAATTCTATTAAGCTTTATACTCTATCCTTTTCTTTGGAAAGAATA
This sequence comes from uncultured Chitinophagaceae bacterium, assembly GCA_964409905.1. GTDB lineage: Bacteria > Bacteroidota > Bacteroidia > Chitinophagales > Chitinophagaceae > JAGNRR01. The sequence continues at coordinate 30,063 of CAYPET010000009.1, forward strand.
AGGAATATAATTGTTTTTGTTATTGCCAATAGCCAATTCGTCAAATTGAAACACATCAAAAACTATATTTTGGTTTTTCGTGCAACTACATGCCACTTCTTCAATCCTTTTTTCGGATTGACAACGGCATATCAAGGAACCATTTTTAGATTACCAACCCCAATTAGCCGCAGGAGAATTATCTAAAGACTCATGTTTGTTCGGAACATTTTTACGGCAATGGCCAGCAGTATTACGCCGAAAAATTTCCGGATAACTAATACACCTGCAGGTCCTAACAACTTTTCTAATTTACTCAACGACTTTAAGGCAACGTAAATAATAATCATGTTGATGACAATGCCTATTAGTACATTATATTCATGATAAATGGTGCGCATACTCATAACGGTTGTCAAAGTACCCGAACCCGCAATCAACGGAAATGCAATTGGCACTACACTGCCGGCTTTGGCATCATTATCGCCCTTGTGAAAGTCAACACCCAAAACCATTTCTAGCGCCAAAATAAAAATGACGATACTGCCGGCTATTGCAAAAGACGAGACGTCTAAGCCCATCACATTTAACAAAGTTTCGCCAAAGAAGAAAAATGCCAGTATGAGTACGGAGGAAACTAAAGTAACCACGTTTGCTTTTATGTAGCCAATTTTATTCTTTAGTGAGATCAATAAGGGGATTGAACCCAACACATCAATCACAGCAAACAATGCAAAACTCACAGTAACAATTTCGGATAATTTGATATTGCTTAAATCATAAGTACCCATAATTCACAATTTTGACGCGCGAAGGTAGCCGTTTTTATTTTTCACTCGCTTCCGCTGCCTAGGCCTTTTCGTTATAACTTCGTTACTTCAAATTAGTCAGGGTGCAATAACAATGCGATACAAAACCTCTTCCCTACCCAGAAAATAAGCAATATCAAAA